>CAZLDV010000029.1:0-36521 GCA_964558425.1 uncultured Rhodoferax sp.
GCGCGGTCGTTCATGTCCATGACCCGGCGCCAGACGATGCGCCGCAGGTCGAAGCCCAGCGCATTGCCGTGATGGATGTGGTTGTCCATCAGCGCGGCCAGCAGATTGTGCGCCAGCGCAATCGCGCTGAAGTCACCGGTGAAATGCAGGTTGATGTCTTCCATCGGCACGACCTGTGCGTAACCGCCGCCGGCCGCTCCGCCCTTCATGCCGAACACCGGCCCCATCGACGGCTCACGCAGCGCAATCACCGTGCGCTTGCCGATCCGGTTGAGCCCATCGCCCAGGCCCACCGTGGTGGTGGTCTTGCCTTCTCCGGCCGGCGTCGGACTGATCGCGGTGACCAGCACCAGCTTGCCGTCGGGCCCGGTCTGCCGGTGCAACCACGCCAGGTCGATCTTGGCCTTGTAGTGGCCGTACGGCTCCAGCGCCTCGGGCGGGATGCCCAGCCGCTCCTGCGCCATTTGCAGCACCGGCTTGAGCGTGGCGGCTTGCGCGATCGCGATATCGGAAAGGGCCATGACTGTCTCCTGCGGATGGGTAACGGACGGCCTCATGTTAAGACCTTGCCAATTGCAACTAGGGCGATTTGCTGCTTGACATTCATTTAACCAGTTGGTTAAATTGAATCATGCATGACGCCGCAACCGATGCCCTCAGCGCCACCTTCGCAGCGCTGGCCGATCCGACGCGCCGCGCCATCCTGGCGCGGTTGGCACGAGGCGAGGCACCCGTGGGCGAACTGGTCAAGCCGTTTCCGATCTCCGGGCCGGCGGTTTCGCGCCACCTGCGGGTGCTGGAGCATGCGCAGCTGATCGAGCGCAAGGCCGACGCCCAATGGCGCATCTGTCGCCTGCATGCGCCAGGTCTGCAGCGGGCCAACGACTGGTTGTCGCAATACCGCGCGTTCTGGGACGACAGTCTGAACCGGTTGGTCGACGTACTTGAACAGTCCGATGCCCAAACCAGCCCGACCGCCGCGCCCCGCCAGCCAGATACCGGGACGACATCCGCCCCGCAGCCCAACCCGCAAGGCCACGACCGCGCCGCCACCGCGCCAACGGCACGACGCGCACCCATTCACAACAGGAGGAAGAAACCATGAACGCTCCAGATCGCTTCATGCTGCAGATGAACCGCTTCATCCGCGCGCCCCGAGACAAGGTCTTCGCCGCATTCACCACCGAGGCCGGCCTGGCGTCCTGGATGGGCCCACGCGGCATGCACGTCAACCGAGCGCAGGCCAAGGCAGAGCCGGGTGGCCTCTGGCAGGTCGAGATGCAGGCGCGCGACGGCAGCCTGTTTGTGGTTGGCGGTCATTTCACCCAATTGCAGCCTCCGTCCAGCCTGGCTTTCACCTGGGAATGGAAGGGAGAACGCAGCCCCATGCCTGGCGTGGAAACGCTGGTCGAGGTCGAACTGCTTGAACAGGACGGCGGCACCGACATGCGCATGACCCACAGCGGTTTCCCTGCCGCCGCGGCGCGCGACAGCCACCTGCAGGGATGGAGCTCGACCGTCAACCGGCTCAGCGACGCGCTCGATCCGCAAGGCAGCGCGGGCACCATCACGCTGCTCGGCGACGTACGCAGCAGCTACACCCGCACCGCCCGCATGGCGCTGGCCGAAAAGCGCATCGCCTACACGATGCATGCCTGCGGCCCGCACACACCGGACTTGCTGGCGGTCAATCCGTTTGGCCGCATGCCTGCACTGCGCGACGGCGACATTGCGATCTGGGAGACCGACGCCATCGTCAACTACCTGGACGAGTGCTTCGACACCGGCACCGCCCTGCGACCGGGCAGCATCATCGAACGCACCCGTTGCAGCCAGTGGATCGGCAGCATCAACAGCTATCTGTACGACACCATGGTGCGGCGCTTCGTGTTGCAGTTCCTCTTTCCCAAGGGCGACGATGGCAAGCCCGATGCAGCCGTGATCGACAAGGCCCTGACCGAGATGGCGCCCCAGTTTGCGGCACTGGAAGCCGCCTACGGGCAACGCGACTACCTCGCCGGCAACTGCGTGACGGCGGCCGACCTGTTCCTGGCGCCGATCCTGGCCTACGTGCAGCACATGCCACAAGGCCGCGGCGTGATGGCGCAATACCCGAACGTGGTGCGCGCGCATGCACGCATGGCCCAACGCCCCAGCTTCACAGCGACCGAGCCTTGACACAGGACCACCCACCGTGGACCGATCACATCACCAACAAGGAAGCAGCATGACCCAACTACCCGGAAAATTCGTCTGGTTCGAACATGTCTCGACCGATCCCGCGCAGGCGCGCAGGTTCTACGAAGGCCTGTGCGGCTGGACGACGCAGTCTGTGCCGATGGGCGAGCAGACCTACGACACCATCACCAACGCGGGCACTGGCATCGGCGGTTACCGAAAGGCAGAACCCGGCCAGCACGCCTGCTGGGCGTGCTACCTGTCGGTGCCCGATGTCGACAAGGCGTTCGCGGCCGCGCTGGCGGCCGGCGCCAAGGCAGTCACCGGGCCGATGGACTATGGCCAGGCGGGCCGCGGCGCAGTCGTGACCGATCCGACTGGCGCACGGCTCAGTCTGTGGACAGGTGCACGCGATGATCCGGCCGACGTCGGCAGGACGCCGGTCGGCGGTTGGTGCTGGAACGAGCTGCACGCCAAGGACGCCAAGGCGGCGGTAGCGTTTTACACCAGCGTTTTCGGATTGGCGCACGAAGCGATGGACATGGGAGCGGCTGGCATCTACACCATTCTCAAGGACAGCGGCGGCGCGCGGCGTGGTGGCATCCTGCAGCAGGAGTCCGGTGTCCAGGCGCCGTCGAGCTGGCTGCCCTACATCGAAGTCGCTGACTGTGACGCCGCCACCGGCAAGGCAATGCAGCTCGGGGCACAGCAGACCATCGCCCCGCCGACGGAGGTCGAGCACACCGGACGCTTTTCCATCGTGATGGACCCCCTGGGCGCGCCGATCGGGCTCATCCAGAGCGCTGGCTGACAGCGACACCACGCCGCGACCGCGGTCACAGCGCGTTCGGCGCGCACCAAGGCGATGCCCAATCGTCCGCAGCAGAGGTGATTCGCCGCATGGACCGGAAGGTCGACATCGTCAGTGTCCACGTTGCACGATTGCAACGACTGCACTTTGACGCAAAATCAGCCCATGTCCACCCCGCCCCAGCCACGCCGCAACGATGGCCTGGAGGCGTTGCTGCGCGATGCCCACGCCGCGTTGGACCGTGGCGATGTGCAAGCGGGCCGTGCAACGTCACACAGGGTACTCAAGGCGGCAGAAGGGCTGTCGAATCCGCGCTATGAGGCCAAGGCGCTGCTGTGCCTGGCGCATTGCGACCGCATGTTGTCGCGCTACCGGCGCGCACACCGGGCCAGCCAGCGCGCGGCCCACCATTTCCAGTTGCTGGGTGACACCTCGGGCGAGGTGATGGCGCTGACCACCCATGCCATCGTGTCGGTGACGCTGGGGCGCAATGAAGAGGCGCTGGAGGCCGCGCTGCTGAGCGTGCGACTGAGCCAGTTCCTGGAAAACGCTGAACACAGCGTCTTGTCCTATAACGCGCTTGGCGTGGCCTATTTCTGGAGCAGTGGGTTCGACAAGGCCGATCAGGCGCTCGATACCGCGATCCAGATAGCCGAACAGGCCCAACCGGCACTGGGCACATTCCAGCCAAGAGTCAACCAATGGTGGACCGAACTGGTGCGGATGTTCCACGAGCGCTATTACATCGGCGCGTTCCCGCCGCTCAAGCAATTGCGCAGCCGCCGTGAAGCCATCATCGCGCGGATCGCCCGCGGCGACGCCGGCCACACCTCGCCCGGCACGCACATCACCACCGAGGCCGTGCTGCAATTCGGCCTGTGTCTGGAACAGATCTGGCATGGCCGTGTCGGGCAGGCGCGGCTGGACGTCGAAGTGCTGGCCCAATGGGCCGCGCGTTACCAGTCGGTGACCTGGTTGACGGCGCTCGAGAGCTGGGCGCGTGCCGAGATCGCCTGGGCGGTTGAGGATTGGCCAACAGCCATGCAGCAGTCCGCGCGCATGATCGCGACTGCAGTCGAGGTGGAGCACGAGCAATTGGCCTGTCTGGGCCATCTGCTTGCCTCGCAACTGCATGTGGCACAAGGGCAGAATGGCCGGGCGCTTGACGAGATGCGCCGCCTGCGCCTGCGCGAGCAGCTGATCCGCACCGACAGCCTGGAGACCCGCGAGAAGGTGATCGAATGGCAGGTCGACCTGCGCCTGCGCCAGCAGCACGTGCAGCGGCTGGAGATCACCTCGCGCCAGCTGGAAAAGCTCTCCCTCGAAGACACCTTGACCGGCATTCCGAACCGGCGCAACTTCGAGCTGTATGCCTGCGAACTGCTGCGCGGTGCCACCGAACGGGGGCTGCCGCCCTGTGTGGCGCTGATCGATGTCGACAAGTTCAAGCTGATCAACGACAACTTTTCGCACCAGGTCGGAGACGAGGTGCTCAAGCGCATTGCGCTGATCCTGCGCTCGCACATCCGTGAGGAAGACATGGCCGCGCGACTGGCCGGCGACGAATTCGTGATCGTCTTCAAGAACGCCGAGCCGGCGGTGGCGCGCCAGGTCTGCGAGCGGATCGCAGAGGCGGTGCGGTCGTTCGACTGGTCGTCGATCGCCGCCGGTTTGCAGTCCAGCATCAGCGTCGGGGTGGCAACCGCCCAGGCCGGCGATACCGTCGAGACATTGACGCATCGCAGCGACGCGGCCATGTACCGGCACAAGAAGCAACGCGTCTGACCACGCGCAGCCGTGGTGCCCAGCACACGGCGCGCGTCGGAAAATTCCCACAGCAGGAACCGCCCGCAGCCTATGGTGGCTGCTGCGCACCCGACGGACACTCCCGCCCAAGCCGCACACATCGGCCAATCAAGGAGGAAAACCATGGCACATCACACAACAACACGTCTCTCCCTGGCAGCGCTGGCCTGCGCCACGTTGCTCGGGCTGACAGCGTGCGACAAGCCCAGCCCGCAGGCCACCACCGGGGAAAAGGTCGATGCGGCCATCAACACGATGGAGAAAAAGGCCGACGCTGTCGGGGCCGAGGTGAAACAAGGAATGGAGACAGCCAAGGACAGCGCCGCGAAAGCCATGGATACCGCTGCAGACAAGGCGCGCGACGCTGCAATCACCACCCAGATCAATGCCGATCTGGCGCGCGACCCGGAACTGAGCGCGCTCAAGATCGATGTGGACACCGTCGCCGGCAAGGTGGTCCTCAAGGGCACCGCGCCCAATGACGCAGCCCGGGATCGCGCAGCATCCAGCGCGCAGGCGGTCAACGGAGTAGTATCTGTCGACAACCAATTGCGCGTGGGTAGTTGACACCATGAATCGCCGTCGCCGCTTCACCAAACGCCAGTTCATCGTCCCGATGGCGGCGGCGGCCCTGGTATTGGCCATCGCGATGGGATCGGCGGCGGTCTGGGTCCTGTTTGCAAGCCCCGCGCCAGACGCACTGACCAATTCCGATACACCCTGGTGGCCCGGGTTGGGCGCGGTACCGACGCGCTGAATCGCCACCGGTTGCGTCCCTTTGCGACGCGCCGACGCTGGCACAATCTTGCGTCAGCGCAGACCCACACCGCTGCGGGTCGGGCGCCAATTGACCGGGAGCCACGATGGGCCACGACTACCGTGCAGAAATCCAATGGGACCGCGGCGAACAGGACTTCTGCGCCGGCCGCTACAGCCGGGCGCACCGCTGGCGCTTCGACGGCGGGCTCGACATTGCCGGCTCGTCATCACCCCATGTCGTGCCCTTGCCCTGGTCGGACCCGCACGCTGTCGATCCGGAAGAGGCGTTTGTTGCATCGATCGCCAGTTGCCACATGTTGTGGTTCCTGTCGATCGCCGCGCAGCAGTCGTTGTGTGTCGACCGCTACCAGGACCATGCCGAAGGTGTCATGACACGCAATGGCAGCGGCAGGTTGCATATCAGCCGCGTCACCCTGCGCCCGCAGGTCCGTTTCTCGGGAACCCAGCGGCCGAACGCCGATACGATCCGCGCCCTGCACCACCAGGCGCATGAAGCATGTTTCATCGCCAATTCGGTGCGTTCGGAGATCGTCTGCGAGCCGGTGTTCGACAGCGGCTGAAGCCACACACGCGACCAACCCCATCGGCACGGCCGACGGCCGTTGCTTCACAACCGCGCTTCAACCCAGGCGCGCACGCCGGCCAGCGCCTGCGGCAACGCACTGGCTTCGGTCCCGCCGGCCATGGCCATGTCGGGCTTGCCACCGCCCTTGCCACCGACCTGGCTGGCCACGTGGTTGACCAGGTCACCGGCCTTGATCTTGCCGATCAGGTCGGCCGTCACGCCGGCAGCCAGTTGCACCTTGGTGCCATCCACTGCCGCCAGCACGATGATCGCCGACTTGAGCTTGTCCTTGAGCTTGTCCATGCTCTCGCGCAGCGCCCGGCTGTCGGCGCCGTCCATGCGCACCGCCAGCAACTTGGCGCCCTTGACATCGACTGCCTGCCCGACCAGCTCGTCGCCCTGGCTGGATGCCAGCCTGCCCTTGAGCGCGGCGATTTCCTTCTCGAGCTGCCGGACATGGTCGAGCACCTGGTTGACGCGGCCCTGCAGCTCCGCCACCGGCGCCTTGACCGCACCAGCGACCTGGTGCACGGTCGCCTCGAGTTGCTGCAGGTAAGCCAGCGCGGCCGTGCCGGTGACAGCCTCGATACGCCGCACGCCCGCGGCGACACCGCCCTCGGCCACGACCTTGA
Organism: uncultured Rhodoferax sp.; assembly: GCA_964558425.1. Lineage (GTDB taxonomy): Bacteria > Pseudomonadota > Gammaproteobacteria > Burkholderiales > Burkholderiaceae_C > CAISIP01. The sequence continues at coordinate 6,773 of CAZLDV010000029.1, forward strand.
ACAAGCCGATGTCGCCGGTGCGCTGCACATGGGTGCCGCCACACAACTCGGTGGTGCTGCCGATGTCGAGCACCCGCACGATCTCGCCATATTTTTCGCCGAACAGCATCATGGCGCCGGTCTGCTTGGCGGACTCGATATCCATCAGGCGCGCCGAGGTCGGCAGATTGGCCAGGATCTCGGCATTGACCAGCGACTCGATGTCGTGGATCTGCGGCTCGGTCAGCGGAGCGTTGTGCGTGAAATCGAAACGGGTGCGCTCAGCGTTGACCAGGCTGCCCTTTTGCTGCACATGGTCGCCCAGCACGGTGCGCAAGGCCTTGTGCATCAGGTGGGTCGCGGAATGGTTGCGCACGGTAGCCGCGCGCGTGCCACTGTCGACATGGGCCGTCACGGTGTCGCCGACCTGCAGGCTGCCGGAGGTGGCCGCACCATGGTGGGCAAACACATCGGCCTTGATCTTCTGGGTGTCGGCCACCTCGAACATCGCGTGGCCGGAAAAAATCGCTCCCTTGTCGCCGACCTGGCCGCCGCTTTCCGAATAGAACGGCGTGCTGTCGAGAACAACCACACCGCTCTGGCCGGCCGACAGGGTCTGCACCGGTGCGCCCTCGGCATACAGCGCCACGATGCTGCTGTCCTGCGTCAAATGCTCGTACCCGACAAAGTCATTGGCGGCGCCGGAATACTCCAGCGCCTTGTCCATGCGGAACTTGCCGGCTGCCCGGGCCTGGGTTTTCTGCTTGTCCATCGCCGCGGCGAAACCGGCCTCGTCGACGGACAGGCCGCGTTCACGACAGACGTCGGCCGAGAGATCGAGCGGAAAACCGAAGGTGTCGTGCAGCTTGAACGCCACATCGCCCGGCAATACCTGCACGCCCCCTGCCAGCGCCGCATCCAGGATGCCCATGCCGGTCTCCAGCGTCTCGTAGAAGCGTTCCTCCTCGACGCGCAACACCTCGGTGATGCGATCCTGCTGCGCTGCCAGGCGTGGATAGGCCTCGCCCATGACAGCGACCAGGTCGGCCACCAGCTTGTGGAAAAACGGCTTCTTGCAGCCCAGCTTGTAGCCATGGCGGATCGCGCGCCGGATGATGCGCCGCTGGACGTAGCCGCGTCCCTCACTGCCGGGAATCACGCCGTCGCTGACCAGGAAGGCGGTTGCGCGGATATGGTCGGCGATCACCTTGAGCGAGGGATTGGATAGGTCGCTGCAGCCGGTTTCCCGGGCCGCTGCGGCAATCAGCACCTGGAACAGGTCGATCTCATAGTTGCTGTGGTGGTGCTGCAGGATGGCCGCCAGCCGTTCCAGCCCCATGCCGGTATCGACGCACGGCGCGGGCAGCGGGACCAGGCTGCCGTCGCTCTGCATGTCGAACTGCATGAACACATGGTTCCAGATCTCGATGAAACGGTCGCCATCCTCGCCCGGGCTGCCCGGAGGCCCGCCCGCAATTTCCGGTCCATGGTCGTAGAAGATCTCGGAGCACGGTCCGCAGGGGCCGGTGTCGGCCATCATCCAGAAATTGTCGGACGCGTATTTCCTGCCCTTGTTGTCACCGATGCGCACGACGCGCTCGGGGGGCAGGCCGATCTCTTTCGTCCAGATGTCGTAGGCCTCCTGGTCGTCGATGTAGACCGTGGCCATCAGGCGTTCGACCGGCAGCTTGTAGACCTGGGTCAGCAGTTCCCAGCCCCACTTCAGGCTCTCGCGCTTGAAATAGTCGCCAAAGCTCCAGTTGCCCAGCATCTCGAAAAAGGTGTGGTGGCGCGCGGTGTAACCCACGTTCTCCAAATCGTTGTGCTTGCCGCCGGCGCGCAGGCAGGCCTGGACGGACGCGGCGCGGACGTAGGAACGCTTGTCGGTCCCGAGGAACACATCCTTGAACTGCACCATGCCCGAGTTGGTGAACATCAGGGTCGGATCGTTGCCCGGCACCAGCGGACTGGAGGCCACCACGGCATGGCCCTTGGAGGCGAAAAAGTCCAGGAATATCTGGCGGATATCGGCAACGGAAATGGCTGGCGTAGTGGTCATGAGGGCGTGAGGGACAAGGCGAGGCGCGAAGTGGTTGCCACTGCAAGCGTGGAGACCCTGTCCGCCGGGTTGCGAGACCGGGCGATTTTACCTGCTGTGCAGGCCAGCCATGGCCACCCAGGTGGCTGCTGCAACAGCCTGTGTAACGCCGCCATTGCAGCGGCGGCACGGTTCAGTTCAGCCAGCAGGCGCCTCGTTGACCTGCTCGAAATGTCGCGGCGTCAGCAATACCACGACGAGTGTGCACAAGGAAACCACAACCATGCCGATATAGATGTGGCGGGTCGCAATGTCCATGGCATGGCGCAGGTAGTCTTCGGCCGCGCGGTCCGCAATGCCCTTGTGCAGGGCGCCGATCACGGCGTCGACATGCCGCGGCAGGTGCAGCTTGAGCGGCTCCGGCGCGCGTGCGAGCTCGGCTGCCACGGCGCTGTTGAAGATCGCTCCGAAAATCGCAGCCCCCAGGCTTTGCCCCAGATAGCGCGAAAAGATGTTGGCGCCGGTGACCACGCCGCGGTCGCGCCAGGTGATGGTCGATTGCACGCCCACCAGCAACGGTGTGGACAGCAGGCCGAAGCCGGCGCCGAGCACGATCTGATCGAGCACCACCAGCCACACCGACGTCGGATACGGCAGCAGCAGAAATCCGACCGAGGCGAGCACGACCAGCACCGCGCCGGCCAGCGCGGCATCGCGAAACCCGATGCGCAGGTACAGATGCCCTGACAACGACGAGGCCACGGGCCATCCGATGCTCATGCTGGCCAGCACGAACCCCGCGGCAATGGCGCCCAGGCCCAGCACCGATTGACCGAAGATCGGCAGATAGGTGCTCGGTCCGATCATCGCCAGCCCCATGCCGATCATCGCCAGGTTGGTTCCGGCCAACACGGGTTTGCGCCACAACCAGCCGGGCATGATCGGTTCGCTGGCTCGCCGCTCCACGACAACCGTCGCGGCGACGAGCACCGCGGCGAGCGAGAAGATGACGACGCTGGGCGTGGACAGCCACGGCCAGGCTTGTCCGCCCTGCAGCAAGCCGAAAACCAGGCTGCCGCCCGCAAGCAGCATCAGCCCCGCACCTGCGTAATCGATGCGGTGCTGCCGATGGCTGGGCTTTTCGTGCAGAAAGCGGGCGATCAGCGCGATCGACACCACGCCGATCGGCAGATTGATCAGGAAGATCCAGCGCCACGAAGCGTAATCGGCAAACGCGCCGCCCAGCAATGGGCCGACCAGGGCAGCCACGCCCCAGACACTGGACAACCAGCCCTGGATACGCGCACGATCGCGCACCGAATACAGATCGCCGGCCAGCGTGTTGACCGTGGCCATGATCGAGCCCGCGCCCAGCCCTTGCAGGCCACGGAACACGATCAGCGCCACCATGTCCCAGGCCAGCGCCGACGCCACCGAGCCCGCCAGAAAGACCACCGTGCCAACGATCAGGATCGGCTTGCGCCCGAAGGTGTCGGCCAATTTGCCGTAGATCGGAATCGTCGCGGTTTGTGCCAGCAGGTAGATCGAGAAAACCCAGCTGAACAAGGCGAAGCCGCCGAGATCGCCAACGATCTGCGGAATCGCGGTCGACACGATGGTGATGTCCATCGCCGCCAGCATGAGCGTCATCATCAAGGCGGCCAGGATCCAGCGGCGTTGTGAGGGGTCTGAGGGGCTTGAGGTCATGCGGGTGAAGGGCCGTTGGTGATCAGTTGTTCGTCAGTTCCATGGCCGTCGGCGATCGGGGCGGCCGATCGAAAAACCACAGCGCCACCACCAGGGCCACGGTCATGAACGGCATGCCCAGCGGGCGCACCATGCCCACGACCAGGGGCGAGATGATCAGGAAGAAGCGCAGCGCCCAGCTGTACAACAGGCCGGCCCGTTTGACGTATTCCTTGGCCATCGGGTTCAGCGGAGCCCGCTCCTTCGCCGCCACCGGCATGGACATCACGAAGCCGGCATGGCTGAAAAAGCGCATCGCCATGGCCGAACAGACATAGGAGGCGAACAGCGTGGCCATCAGCAGGACTTCGAGCACGATGCGCAGCGGCGGCGTACCGTCAAAGGTTGCCGCTTCGATATTGCTGCTCGCCAGGCTGATGGTGCCCATCAGCGCCAGCGCCGCCGTGGATGCGGCGATCGTCGCCGACATCAGTGAATTGCGCAGCGCCTGCACCGCAACGATCTCGAAGCCCGGTTGGCGACTCAGTGCATCGACCCAGTGCACACGCAAGGCGGCATGGGCGGAACGCGCGATCCGGTCCGGATGTCGCAGGCCCATGAACAAGACCCAGATCTCGTACACGACAAAAATCAGCGTACTGATGCCGAAGGCGATCCAGTTCTGGGCGGCGTTCATGAGGTCTGCCTCCTTCAAGAGTGGGCGATTGCAGGGGAGCGAACCACCGGTGAGCCAAGCCTCCGGCGCAGCGTCGATGGTAACGGTCGGCGCCGAGCACGCACCGAGCGCGTGTCGACACCGTGGCAGCCGATGGCAACATTGCGCCCGCGATGCCACAATGGCACAGCCGTACCACAGGAGACCACCATGAGTGCCATCGACCACCTGATAGAACAACACATTCTTGAATCCGAGTCGCACATGCGCCATATCGATGAGTTGCTGGCCAAGGCGCGTGCGGCACGCATGCAATCCAATGTAGCGCCACACCATCTGGCCCAGCTGAACCGGCTCGAGAAAGACCACGACCGACTGGCCGGAGAGTTGAACACCTTGCGCCAGTCATCCGCGCCCGATGCCGTTGACCGCAGCAAAGGGCTCAAGGCAGTCTTGCAGACGATCGGCCTGGAACTGGAAAAGACATTGACCGCGATCGGGGATAAAGGCGGCCACTGACGCAGCGCAGCCCTCAGGCCGACTTGCCGCGGCCACGGACAGGTTTCCTGCGTCCGGGCGCGGGGCGTACCGTTTTGCCCGACACCGGCGCTTGACCCGGACCGGCCTGGTCCAACCACAACAAGGTCTCGGCATAGGACATGAACTGCGCGAGGTAGGCCGGCGCAATGTCCTGCATCCGGCGCAGCGATCGCAGCACGAGCAGATGGGAATTCAGTGGCCCGGGATTCTCCGGCGCCTTTGCATGTGACCGGGCCAGTTGTCGATCGACCCGCAATCGCGACCAGACATCCTGGTGCCGCTGCACCGCCTTGAGCGTGGCGGGCGGCGCAGCAAGCGAACCGGCGACGACACTGTTCTTCTCGGCCCCCGGCTGCGCTGGCTCCTGTGCCTGTCGTTCGATATGCGTGAGCAGACTACCCAGCAGGCCACTGCGCGACTGGCCATCGTGCCGTGCCAGCCGTCTGCGCAGCGCCCTGACATCACTGTCGACGTCACGCTGGCGCAGCAGCGGTTCGGCCAGCGGATGCCGCTGCGCCAGAGCGCCGAGCAATTGGTCCCGTTCGGCGCGCAGCGCATCGATCTGCAGCGCAGCCGCCGCCAGCAACCGGGTCAGTTTTCCATCGAGCACGCGCCGGGGTTCGCCCTGCAGCACGCAGACCCGACGCGCCAATGCCTCCAGGTACCGAAACCGGATCGGATCGAGCCGATCGGCGCCCTGTGCGCGCAATGCCGCAAGCGCGCCATGGGCTTCGACCACCGGTCGCGCGCCTTCGGCTGGCGCGCTCCCGCCTCGCTCAATGGCCGGGCTTGCTCTTGATTGCATTGGACGATCGGGGTACCGGAGCCATTTCCACGCGTCGGTTCAATGACCGCCCCGCCGCACCCGCGTTGGATGCCACCGGTTGTTCGGGACCGAAAGCGGCGGCGAATACCGAGGCAGACGGCAGACCGTCGTCGATCAGCGCCCGGGTCACCGTCAGTGCCCGCTGCGCCGACAACTCCAGGTTGTCGGCAAATCGGCGGTTGCCGTCATGCACCAGGCGGTCATCGGTAAAGCCGCTGACCATCAGCAATTCGTCCCGCTCGTGCAGATAGCTTGACAGTGGTGCGGCCAGGCTCTTGAGCAACTGCCGGCCCTCGGGCTGAAGCTGGTCGGAGTTCAGCGAGAACAAGACGCTGCCACTGATGCCGATACGGCCGTTGTTCAAGGTCACCCGCCCGGCGGCCAGCGGTCCCGCAAGCGCCTGCTCCAGCGTGATGCGCCTTTGCTCCTCGATCTGGCGCTTGTGCACCTCGGCCTGCAGCGAACTGGCCAGCTCCAGCTGTACTCCGACGACGGCAACCAACAACAGCACAAACGCGCCCAGCAGGCCGGACATCAGATCGCCGAATACGGCCCAGATCGGCGCGGTTTGCTCGACGCTGGCATCGATGTCGTCCATCAGCTTGCCATGCTGCTTGCCGCGGACTGGCGGATCGCCAGTTGCTGGAGGTCGTCGACGATCTGCCTTTGGGAGGAGATGCTCAGATCGACAATCTCGCGCGCCTGCGCCACGTAATACGCGAGCTGTTCGTCGCTGCGTGTCGACGCTGCGTCCAGCGCCGTCTCGATGCGTTGCAACTGGTCGGACAAGGCCTGGCTCGACTGGCCGAACAGCTGCACCGCGGCGGCAAATGCCTCGCCCATGCTGGCCATCTCGACCGCGCTGACGGTGACCTGGGTGGCGACCGCTTCCATCTTGCCCGACTCCTGCGCCACCTGCGCGCCGAACTGCGCTGCCAGGCGCTCGAGCATCGAGGCGGAAGCTGCCACCAGTGTGTCGATCGCATGGCGCTGCTCGGTAGCGGCCCGGTTGACCGCATCCAGCAGCGTGCCCAGGGTCTGCATGATGCGGCTGCGCTCATCGAGCATCGCGGTGTCGCGCACCATGCTGTCGGACAGCTGCTCACGCAACGCGCCAACCACCTCGGCGGCTGCCCGGGGCGCCTCGGATGCGGCGGTGATGAGGCGGGACATCTCGGCGATCGTGTCCTGCGCATGCGCCCGGGCCTGCGTCTGGATGGCGCGCGCCGTCTGATCCAGCGTCTGGCAGATCTGCTGCTGCTGCGCCAACGCCAAGTCGCCTGTCTGTTGCAACCGTTCGCGCATCGACACCGCCATCGCGTCCAGCGAACCGGTCCAGGCATCCAGCCGCTGCCGGTCGCTGCCGGCCAGATCGGCCTGCAGTGCGGCGTGCAGCTGCACCGTTTGTCGTTCCATCGCCGTCAGGGCAGCGGCCCGCTCGCGCTCCGATGCGGCATGCCGTTCATCCACCGACACCAGCAGCGCATCGGTGCCCTGCACGAACTGTTCGGTGAAGCCAACCAGGGACTGGCGCACGTCGGCCACCAGTGCCTCGCTGCTGCGTGCGTGTTGGCCCAGAACGCCCTTCCAGGCGTCGGCCACCGCCGTGACGGTGGTCTCGAAACGGCGGCCCATGCCGTCGAGCTGCTGACCCACCGCAGCGGCCATGCTGGCCTGAAAAGCGCCGGTCTCGCGCACGATATGCGCCATGGAGGCTTCGACCACCGGCTGTATCGTCGCGCCAGCCAGTCGGGCGCTTTCGCTCAGGCTGTGCTTGAGCGACTGGTCGACCGCTGCGGCCAGTGCGCCATAAGCTGTTTGTGCATGCTGGTGGAAGCGCTCCTGGTCAGCGATCAGGCGCTGGTTCAGATGGTCCTGCTGCTGATCCAGCCGCGCCACCATCGTCTGCAAGGTCTCCACCAGCGCCGGCACCGCGCGGGCCTGCAACTGCAGGCTCTCGAGCGTCTGCTCGCGCTGATGGGCACGCGAGAAACCGCGCAATTGGGTGGCAATGCGCGCATCGAGCAATTGCGCCACCTGCAGCCGTTCGCGCCGCGCCAGCACGGACATCAGACCGAGCATCGCCGACGCCGCCACGCCGGCCACCGAAGTGCCGAACGCCAGCCCCAGACCCTTGATCGGCGCCGCCAGCGCGGCGCGAATGGTCGCCAGGTCGGTGGTGCTTTCCAGCGCCATGACCGCACCGTTGAGCGTGACCACCATGCCCAGAAAGGTCCCCAACATCCCAAGCAGCACCAGCAGCCCGACCAGATACGGCGTGAGCGCCGGGCCCGGCAAGCCGGCACGCTCGCCCTCGATGCGCAGGCGCACCGGGTTCTGCAGCGTCGCAGGCACGGTCGCCAACCACTGGCCCAGTTGCGGTGCGGCATCACCGAGCAGCGCCAATGCCGCGCGCAAGCTGGCCGTGGCCTGCTGGAAACGCCGCAGCTCCATCGCGCCCATCAGGTAGAAGGCGCCGATCGACAGCGTCATCGTGAGCGCCAGCGCATGGGAGCCCCGGTAACCGGCAGCGATCCAGGCAACGACGCCCAGTCCGGCAACAAAGGCGGTCAGGCCGAGAGCCCTGTTCATGCGTGTCGTGCGGCGCTGGCGCCAAATGCCTCGACCATGCCGACAACCGGCTGCATGCGCAGCGCAAGCTCGGCCAGCAGGATCTGTTGCAACGTCGGACCCACCGCCACCGGCGGCTGCTGCGACCCTGGGTTGATGCGGCCTTGGCGCTGCGCGGGCAAACAGGCGCGGGGCAGGTGCTGGCGCTTGAAATGCTTCTCCAGCACGGTCGCCACCTGACCCAACACACGGCGTTGGTGCGCGGACAATGCCTGCTCCATCGCGTGATCGAGCGCGGCCAGCCGGCCAAGCGCCGGAGACGCAAGCGTCAATGCTGCGCGCACATGCGCGCGCAAAGGGTCGATGCGCTCGTCCATCGTTCGTTGGTGCGTCATGTAACGGTGGCGGTAACTGGCAAATTCCATCATGGGTGGTTCATCCTGCGTCGCGTTCGCCATGGCGCCCGGACGGCGCACCGTATCCGGTGCATCCGCGGCGAGCCAGGCATCATCCGCAATCGCGGCAACGAGCTCGCCGCGCACGCGCCGGACCTGGTCGATGATGCCGGCGACCGCGGTCTGGTCGATCGGTTCAACCGACCGCCTGGCAGCCGGGCTGGCGTCCAACGCGCTGGACAGACCAATGGCATCCTTCCAGGCAACCCAATGGCTCAGCTTCTCCGCAAAAGTCTGCGCAGAATCGGCACCACCAGGGATCTGAAGGCTGGCAAGCAGTTGAACCAGCGGAGAACGATTGAAACTCGCGGGCGGGAATGACTGGCTGTGCGCCATTGTTGAATTTCAACGCAAACCGGGGATTTTACGGGGACCGCTCCAGGGCGCCCGAGGTGCTGCGCAGCGCAGATTGCAACGACAACACGATGGATGCCGATGCGACAACCCATTGCACCGGCGCTTGGCGCGTGCCATCGCAAACCGATCGCGTAAACTCGCTACCCACGCGGGTGTAGTTCAATGGCAGAACGGCAGCTTCCCAAGCTGCATACGAGGGTTCGATTCCCTTCACCCGCTCATCGCAAGTCCCTGTCGCACAGGGCATTTCCCCAGTGAGAGCCGCCGCCGACCGTCTACGGATGGACGCGGAATAGGCTACGGATTCACATTTTTGCTGCACATTTGTAACAGCCGAATCGGGGTGAGCCATGTTTGAGCAGCATGAGCACACCAAGCACAGCGGCAAGAACCAGCAAAGCCGCATCTACAGAATTTGGCGGGCGATGAAGTCTCGCTGCAACTGCAATAGTTGCGACAGCTACGACCGGTACGGCGGGCGCGGCATCAAGGTTTGCGCGGTGTCACTGACCGCCCTAATGGAGCCACCCATGATCGCCCTTAATGGAGCCAGCTGAGGTGCTCGTTCTGGGCTTTTCGGCAGTGCGATTTTGACGGTTTTTTGGATGTCTGGTGGGGTGCATTGCGGCCCCGTTCAGATCATTGTTTTTGCGGCCTATGTTTGGGGGCTGTGGAGCTTGTGGACAGCCGCCGACCGGTGGGCAAGTGGTGGGAAGCACAAAGTGCTTTCCACCACTTGTCCACGGGGGATCGCGCTTGCGCGATCAGGCGGGAATCGGCGCAGCCGACTGTCCATCAAATCCACAGCCCGGCGCGCCTACGACTTGGCTTTCTGGGCTGACTTTGCCGGCGTCGCCGGCGTGGTCGGCACCACGGTTCTGGGCGTGCGGTGGCTTGGACCATCGAGCGTGACCGTGTATGCGCCATGCTTGAGCCGATCGATGGTGGCGGCGCCCAGCAACTTGTTGTCGGCAAACGCCTCGTGCCATTCGTCCAGCGCCAGGTTGCTGGTCACGATGATCGGCAGCCGCTCGTAGCGCTGCGCGATGATCTCGTGTAGGTCATCGTCCTGGGGTGAGCGAATGGGTTTGAGGGCGAAGTCGTCGATGATCAACAAGCGGACCCGGCACAGCATCTTCATTCGCCGGCCGTGCACGCCAGACAGGCGCGAACGGTGCAGGGCAGCAAAGAACTGCGACTGCGTGGCGAAGTGCACCTCATGGCCCTGACGCACGGCCTGGTGGCCGATCGCCTGCGCCAGGTGGCTCTTGCCGGTGCCCACCGGTCCGACGATGTGTACCGGCGCGTTCTCGTGGATGAAGCGGCACGTCATCAGGTCGTTGATCAGGGCGCGGTTCAGGGAGGCCGCGGCATTGAAGTTGAACTGCTCGATCGTCTTGGCACTGTGAAACGCGGCCAGCCGCCAGGTGGTGGGATTGGCCTCCTGCCCGTAGATGGCCACGTCGCCGATCGTGCCGCCGTGGGCCTCGATGAATTTTTCGCTCTGCACGAACATGCCGCCCGAGCCGCAGCAGGGGTCGTACACCTTGCCGTGGTGCGGATTGAGCACCGCCACCAGCGTCTTGACGATCGAGGCCGGGGTGTAGAACTGACCACCGCGTTCGCCAGCCGTGTCGTCAGCTCGGCCCGGCGCGCTGCGAAGCTGTCGGAGATGTACTTGACGAAGATCAGGCCGAGCACCAGGTGCTTGTACTCCGCCGCGTCCATGTTGGCGCGCAGCTTGTCCGCGGTGGCCCAGAGTGTCTTCTTGATGTCGTCGAGCATGCGGCGTTGGGTCCCGGGCAGTTGGCAAAAATTCTCTGTGCCGCATTATGTCGCTGGTGCATTCACGCTCGAATCACGCCGCGCCGTCGGAGTGCTTCCAGCACCTGCGACGAGCGCGCCGTGGCCAGCTTCTCACACCGCGCCCGCAGCAAACCATGCCATGGGGCTTGCACTGTCATATCATCCAAAGCGCCGATCGACGTACTTGCGCAAGTGGCGACCCGCCGTCTTCTGACCCCAGGATCCATTGCGCGGCGCCGGATCGATTTCTGTCTCCATGCCCTGGGGGCGTGCGAGACATGCTGAAGTGGCAACCGATTGATGCGTTACCTTGCCCGTTGAACAACCGATGCCCATCCGATCCGATACACCCACCCGGCACGACCAGCACGGCCAGTACCCGCAGGCCAGTACGGTTGAGGATTTCCAGCACAACCTGAGTGCCGTTCATGCACGCATCGACGCAGCCTGCCAACGTGTCGGCCGTGACACCGCAACGGTGCGCCTGCTGCCGGTCAGCAAGACCAAACCGGAAGCCATCTTGCGCCTGGCCTACGCGGCCGGATGCCGCCAACTCGGCGAGAACAAGCCGCAGGAGGCGCATCACAAATGGGAAGCCATGCAGGACCTGACCGATCTGCGCTGGTCGGTGATCGGCCACCTGCAGACCAACAAGGCCAGGCTGGTGGCGCAGTTCGCGTCTGAATTCCAGGCGCTGGACAGCCTGCGTGTAGCCGAGGCGCTGGACCGCCGCTTGCAGACCGAAGGGCGCTCGCTGGACGTCTTCGTCCAGGTCAACACGTCCGGCGAGGCCAGCAAGTACGGCCTGGCACCAGCGGATGTTCCCGGCTTCGTCAAACAACTGCCGGCCTTTTCAGCGCTGCGCGTGCGCGGTCTCATGACGCTGGCACTGTTTTCGGCCGAGTCGCAGCGGGTGCGCGAATGCTTCATCCTTCTTCGCACGCTGCGCGACCAACTGCGCGAGAGCGCCCCCGCAGGCATCGGCATGGATGAACTGTCGATGGGCATGTCAGGCGACTTCGAGATCGCGATCGAAGAAGGTGCGACCGTGGTGCGTGTCGGGCAGGCGATCTTCGGCGCGCGGGCCTTGCCGGACAGTCACTACTGGCCGTCCAGTACGCCTGGTGCCGCCACGCCATCATGAGGTCCGTCCGCACAAGGAACATGCCGTGAACGACGCGACACCCTCCGCTGCGCAGCACCCTTTGATGCACGATGTGGTCTCGGTGCAATCGCAGGTGATCTACGGCCGGGTCGGCAACAACGTCGCGCGTCCCACGCTGGAAGCCATGGGCCTGACGGTCGCCGCGGTGCCGACCGTGCTGTACAGCAATACCCCGCATTACCCGACGATGCACGGTGGCGCGATCCCGATTGCATGGTTCCGCGGCTATCTGAATGACTTGTCGGCGCGCGGCGCACTGCAGCATCTGCGGGCCATCCTGGTCGGCTACCTGGGTAGCCCGGCGCAGGCGCTGGCGCTGGCGAAGTGGGTCAAACCGTTGTTGGCGCTGCACCCCGGTCTGCGGGTTGTCGTCGATCCCGTGATGGGCGACGATGACCATGGCATCTACGTCGATCCGGGGTTGGCACAGGCGTACCGCCAGCACCTGATGCCGTTGGCCCATGGATTGGCGCCGAACAGTTTCGAACTGGCGCACCTGACAGGACAGTCGGTCAATGATGTCGACAGCGTGGTCGCCGCCGCCCGCTCCCTGTTGAGCGGCCGTACCGAATGGGTCGCGGTCACCAGCGCGGCGCCCGACAGCTGGGACGCTGGCCAGATGAAGGTTGTTCTCGTCACACGCACGCAATCCAGGGTCGTGACGCACCCGCGTGTCGCGATCGCGCCCAAGGGAACCGGCGACCTGTTCAGCGCCGCGATGACCGGGCACTGGCTTAGAGGCGCGTCGTTGCCGCAAGCCGCGTCCAGAGCCTGCCGGCAGGTGGTGCGCGCCCTTCGCCAAACCAAAAGAGACCAATGCGCCGAGCTGCTGTTGCCCACTGCGGCGAGAAACCCCGCCGGCCCATCAGCGCCAGTGGTCGCGCGCAAGAGGCGATAGACGGCGCATCCGATCGACGGCCGGAATGCGCCTGCGGGTGGCACGCCGCCCGCAGCTCGGGTGCACACCACCCGCGGGGTTCGCGCAGCCAGCGGCCGCCGTGCTCAGATCAGCGCAACGCCGGTGCGCTCCTGCACCTGTTCACGGCTTACGTCCGGCGCCAGTTCGACCAGCTTGAGACCGGCCGGTGTGACGTCCATCACCGCCAAGTCGGTGATGATGCGGTTGACGACGCCCACGCCAGTCAACGGCAAGGTGCATTCGGGCAGGATCTTCAGGTCGAAGCCGCCATCTTTCCTGCGCGCGACATGCTCCATCAGGATGATCACGCGCTTGACGCCAGCCACCAGATCCATCGCGCCGCCCATGCCCTTGACCATCTTGCCGGGAATCATCCAGTTGGCCAGGTCGCCTTTGGCACTGACCTGCATCGCCCCCAGGATGGACAGGTTGATCTTGCCACCGCGGATCATCGCAAAGCTGTCGTGGCTGCCGAAGATCGAGCTGCCGGCCATCGTGGTCACGGTTTGCTTGCCGGCGTTGATCAGGTCGGCATCGACCTCGTCTTCGGTCGGAAACGGACCGATGCCGAGCATGCCGTTTTCCGACTGCAGCCACACCTCCATGTCGGGCGGCACATGGTTGGCCACCTGCGTCGGAATGCCGATGCCCAGGTTCACGTAAAAACCGTCTTGCAATTCCCTGGCAGCACGTGCTGCCATCTGATCTTGAGTCCAGGCCATTGATTCTTCTCCGGTATGCGTTGTGTTCGGCGGATTCAGGCGGCAGCCTTCTCGCGCACGGTGCGCTTCTCGATACGCTTTTCCGGCTGGGCATTGAGCACGATGCGGTGCACATAGATGCCCGGCAGATGCACCTGATCGGGAGCAATCGCGCCGTTCTCGACGATCTCCTCGACCTCGACCACCGTGATCCGGCCCGCCATCGCTGCAGCCGGATTGAAGTTGCGCGCGGTAAAGCGAAACTGCAGGTTGCCCGATCTGTCGGCCCGGTGCGCCTTGACCAGCGCCACATCGGGCACCAGCGAACGCTCCATCACATAGGTCTGGCCGTCAAACTCGCGCAATTCCTTGCCTTCGGCGACCAGCGTGCCGACGCCGGTCTTGGTGAAAAACGCGGGAATGCCGGCGCCACCGGCGCGCAGCTTTTCCGCCAGCGTGCCCTGCGGCGTGAATTCGAGTTCCAGTTCGCCGGCCAGGTACTGGCGTTCGAACTCCTTGTTCTCGCCGACATAGCTGGAAATCATGCGCTTGATCTGGCGTGTCTCCAGCAATCTGCCCAGGCCAAAACCGTCGACGCCGGCGTTGTTGGAGATCACCGTCAGACCCTTGGTGCCGCTGTCGCGCAGAGCGTCGATCAGCGCCTCGGGAATGCCACACAGGCCGAATCCACCAACGGCCAACAGCTGACCATCCTTGACGATGCCTTCGAGTGCCTTGGCGGCAGAGGGATAGATCTTGTTCACGCGCGTCTCCTGATGATGGGCCCTGAACGATACTACGTAACCCCATACGTAGTATTTCGTACCGCCCCGGACACGCATGCATCTTGCCAGCACCCGACCACCCGCACAACCGCCGGGCGACGCACGCGGCCCATCGGCGCAGCAGATCGACTACCAGCAGGCTTTCGACCTGGCGCCGATCGGACTGGTGCTGTCGCGCCACCGCGCCATCGTCGACTGCAATGCGCGCCTGTGCGAGATGTTCGGCCTGTCGCACGAATTGCTGATCGGCCAGACCTTCCAGGTGCTGTACCCGAGCCAGCAGGAATACGAACGCACCGGCGATCGCATCGCGCCCATTCTCAATGCCAACGGCCACTATGCAGATGACCGGATCATGAAGCGCGGCAGCGGCGAGACGTTCTGGTGCCATGTGACCGGGCGCGCGCTGAACCGCGACGAACCGCACGCAGCCGGCATCTGGACCTTCATGGATCTGTCCTCGCGCCGTCCGGTCAAGGCCGAACTGACCGCACGCGAACGCGAGGTCGCCGCGCATCTGATGGACGGCCTGACCAGCAAGCAGATCGGGCGCGCACTGGCGATCAGCCACCGCACGGTGGAAATCTACCGTGCGCGCCTGATGCGAAAATATGCCGCGACCACCACCGCCGACCTGGTCCACAAGCTGATCGGCGGCTGACGCCCCGACGCGCGCATTGCCTGGCAGGTAGCGCGCTGTCGGTGCATCTTCTTGAACCCACATCGAGGTACCACCATGACCCGCTACCCCACCCCTGAACTCAAGGACCTGCCACCGGACATCCAGGCGCGCATCCTGGAGGTACAGGAGAAATCCGGATTCATTCCGAACGTGTTCCTTGGCCTGGCCCGCCGCCCAGCCGAGTGGCGCGCTTTCTTCGCGTACCACGATGCCCTGATGCTGCGTGAGGAGTCGAATCTGACCAAGGGCGAGCGCGAGATGATCGTCACCACCACCAGCGCGGCGAACAACTGCCTGTATTGCGTGGTCGCCCACGGCGCGATCCTGCGCATCTACGAAAAGAAGCCACTGGTGGCCGACCAGGTCGCGGTGAACTACCGCAAGGCCGACATCACGCCGCGCCAGCGCGCCATCCTCGATTTCGCGATGAAGGTCTGCCAGCAGGCCGACACACTCGAAGACGCGGATTTCGAGGCGTTGCATGCGCATGGCCTGAATGACGAAGACATCTGGGACATCGGTGCCATCACCGCATTTTTCGGTCTCTCCAACCGCATCGCCAACATGAGCGGCATGATGCCCAACCCCGAGTTCTACCTGTTGGGTCGGGTGCCGCGGCAAAAATAGGAACCGGTCAGGCCACGAGCGCGCGCACCCAGCCCGGCAGGGCCTTGGCCTTCTGGTTCGGGATATCGACCCAGATCGTCGTTGCGCCACCTTCGGCGCAGATCTCGCCGGGCGCGTCGACACGTTCCATCGTGACCCAGGTTTCGAAAGTCGTGCGCGCCGGATCGCTGGCGTACATGGTGAGTCGGACGTCACCCGGGTAGGCGAGTTGGCGGTAGAAGTTGCAGAAGGCGTTGACGATCACGATGCCCTCGTTCGTCCCGTTCGGCACGGGGGTGACGGAGGCCATCCAGTCGATGCGACACACCTCCATGTAGCGGAAGTAACTGGTGTTGTTCAGATGGCCCATCGCGTCCATGTCACCCCAGCGGATCGGGATGACGATCTCGAACACCTGCCGCTTGCGTTCGGGCAGCGTGTACCTCATGCCGTGTACCCGTCGTCGGCCGCGATGACGGCGCCGTTGACGAAATGGCTTTCCTTGGCGCACAGCATCACCAGGATCGCGTCCAGGTCCTGCACCTCGCCGACCCGCTTGCGCGGCAACATCTGGACCAGCTTGCGCCCCTGTTCGGTGGCCCAGTGGTGGTGGTTGAGCTCGGTATCGATGTAGCCTGGACAGATCGCATTGACGTTGATGCCGAATCGGCCCCACTCGACTGCCATCGCGCGCGTCATCTGCACCACCGCCGCCTTGCTCATGCAATAGACGCCGATCTGCGGCAACACCCGCAGTCCGGCCATCGACGCGATATTGACGATGCGCCCCCCAATGTAGGTGCCGGGTGCGGCGCCACTGGCGCGCGCGAGCATGCGTTTGGCCACCTCCTGCGCGACGAAAAATGCACCCTTGACATTGGTGTCGAAGATGAAGTCGTAATCGTCCTCGCTGACGTCCTGCAGCCGCTGCGTGGTGCTGACCCCGGAGTTGTTGACCAGGATGTCGATCGATCCGACCTCGGTCTCGGCATGGGCCACCGCCGACTTGATCGAATCATGGTCGGTCACATCGAGTTCCACCACATGGGCGTCGCCACCGGCGCCTTCGATCTGCGCCCGCAGTTCCTTGAGCTTTTCCAGACGCCGGCTCGCCAGCACGACGGCGGCGCCGGCGCTGGCCAAGGTGCGCGCAAACTGGGCGCCCAGGCCACCGGAGGCGCCGGTGATGAAGGCCACGCGGCCCGAAAGATCGATGCTGTATGCCATGGCTCAGTCTCCACAAACGAGTTTCATAGGATGATTATGGCGTTGCCCCTGCAAGCGCCGCCTAAAATTGCGACTCCCACGTGACAGTGCCATTGCCTCCATTGAAAGCCCAGCCCATGACACCAGAAGCCATCCTCGAACAATTCGGCCCACGCGAGGCCATGGAGTACGACGTCGTCGTCGTGGGCGGCGGGCCCGCTGGCCTGGCCACCGCGATCCATCTCAAGCAGCTGGCGGCCAGCGCGCAAAAGGAACTGTCCGTCGTGGTGCTCGAAAAAGGCTCCGAGCCCGGTGCGCATATCCTGTCCGGGGCCATCATGGACCCGAAGGCCCTGACCGAACTGATTCCCGACTGGAAAGCCCGCGGAGCGCCGCTGAACCAGCAGGTCACCGACGACGCCATGGTGTTCCTGGGCGAGAAGGCGTCATTTCGCACACCCAACTTTCTGCTGCCGGCCTGCCTGCACAACCACGGCAACTACATCGTGAGCCTGGGTGAGGTTACCCGCTGGATGGCCGCTCAAGCCGAGACGCTGGGCGTCGAGATCTTTCCGGGCTTCCCGGCCGCCGAGGTCCTGTACAACGACGACGGGTCGGTCAAGGGCGTGGCCACCGGCAACATGGGCGTGGGCAAGGACGGTGAACCGGGCGAGAACTTTCAGCTCGGCATGGAGCTGCATGCCAAATACACCATCTTCGCCGAAGGCGCGCGCGGCCACCTGGGCCGCCAGCTGATCGCGCGTTTCAATCTCGATGCCGACAGCGATCCACAGACCTACGGCATCGGCGTCAAGGAGTTGTGGGAGATCGACCCGCAGCGCCATGTTCCCGGCTTCGTACTGCACACCGCCGGCTGGCCGATGGACAACGACACCTATGGCGGTGCCTTCCTGTACCACTTCGACGACAACAAGGTGGCGCTGGGCTTCATCACCGGGCTCGACTACAGCAATCCCTACCTGAGTCCGTTCGAGGAATTCCAGCGCTGGAAGACCCACCCCAACATCCGCTACTACCTCGAAGGCGACGAAGCCCGGGGCATCAAGCCCGGCAAACGGCTCTCCTACGGCGCACGCGCCATCACCGCGGGCGGCCTGCTCAGCCTGCCCAAGACAGTCTTTCGGGGTGGCGCGTTGGTGGGCTGCGAAGCCGGTTACCTCAATGTCAGCCGCATCAAGGGCAGCCATGCGGCCATCAAGACCGGCATGCTGGCCGCGCAAGCCGCATTCGACGCCATCGTTGCCGGGCGCCAGCATGATGAACTGAGCGCGTATCCGCAGGCGTTCGAGAAGAGCTGGCTGCATGCCGAACTGAACAAGGCCCGCAATTTCAAGACCTGGTTCAAGAAGGGGCTGACGGTTGCCACGGTGATGAACGGCATCGAGCAGTTCGTGCTGCGCGGCAATGTTCCGTGGACGCTGCACCGCAACAAGCCCGACCATGTCTTCCTCAAGCCCGCAGCCCAATGCAAGCCCATCGTCTATCCCAAGCCCGATGGCAAATTGACGTTCGACCGGCTCTCCAGCGTGTTCATCAGCAACACCAACCATGAAGAGCAGCAACCGCCGCATCTGACCCTCAGGGATCCAACCGTGCCGGTGGCCATCAACCTGGCCACCTACGCCGGACCGGAAGCGCGCTATTGCCCGGCCGGGGTGTATGAATTCGTCAAGGCGCCGGACAACACAGACCGCTTGCAGATCAATGCGCAAAACTGCGTGCACTGCAAGACCTGCGACATCAAGGACCCGACGCAGAACATCGTCTGGGTCACGCCCGAAGGCGGCGGCGGCCCCAACTACGCGGGCATGTGAGGCGCTCGTGCGTCGCGCGGCGGACATGGCAGGTCCGCTGCGCGATGGCCAGCGTTTCCGGCGATACAATCCACCCCGTCAGGAGAGAGCCTTGCCCATGCAAGGCCGCCGAAGGCGCAGCACCGGCTGATCGCAGCGGGTCGAACGCTCAGGCAAAAGGACTGGCAACCGCCGTCGGGCAGCGATGCCGATACGGTGTTTCCCCACTGGAGAGAGGGCGCCGCTCAGGTGCCCCACCGAAGGAGCAAGCCGCATACGGCATCCGGCGCAAACCGGGTACGGCGGTGAATCTCTCAGGTACCAGGGACAGCGGGGGCAGCCCATGGTCACAACCATGGACATCGCCTAGCCCCAGGAGAACCGCTTGTCCGATTCCACCGAAACCTTGCGCCAGACTCCGCTGCATGCGCTGCACCTGGAATTGGGTGCCCGCATGGTGCCATTTGCCGGCTACTCCATGCCGGTGCAGTACCCCGGCGGCCTGATCGCCGAACACCACCACACCCGCGCCGCCGCCGGGCTGTTCGATATTTCGCACATGGGCCAGTTGCGCCTGGTCGGCCGCTACGCTGCTGACGCATTCGAATCACTGATGCCGGTGGACGTGATCGATCTGCCGGTGGGCAAGCAGCGCTATGGCCTGCTGCTCAACGATGCCGGCGGCATCCTGGACGACCTGATGTTCGTGAACCGCGACCTGCACAACGGTGGCGACCTGTTCGTCATCGTCAACGGCGCCTGCAAGGCGGCGGACCTGGCGCATATCGAGCGCCGTATCGGCCAGCGTTGCGAGGTCATTGCGTGCCCCGAACTGGCGCTGCTGGCCTTGCAGGGACCGCAGGCCGTCGACGTGTTGCGGCGCCTGGCACCGGGCATCGAGTCACTGACCTTCATGACCGGTGGCCATTTCAGCATGCAGGGCCGTGACCCTGCAGATCCGCCGATCGACATCTACGCAACCCGCAGCGGCTACACCGGCGAAGACGGCTTCGAGATCTCGGTCCACGCACAGCGCGCCGAAGCACTGGCCCGACTGCTGCTCGCGCAGCCGCAGGTCAAGCCCGTCGGGCTGGGTGCGCGCAACGCGTTGCGCCTGGAAGCCGGCCTGTGCCTGTATGGCAATGACCTGGACGTGACCACCACACCCGTCGAGGCTGGCCTGAACTGGGCGATCCAGAAAGTACGCCGCACCGGTGGCGCGCGCGCCGGCGGATTTCCCGGTGCGGCCGTGGTGCTGGCCCAGCTCGCCGGCGGCGACAGCGCACCCAGACGCCGGCGCGTCGGACTCCGGGCGCTGCAGCGGATCCCGGTGCGCGAGCACGCGCTGCTGCAGGACCCGAGCGGCAAGCCGGTGGGCGAGGTCACCAGCGGCCTGCTGGGACCCACGATCAACGAGCCGATCGCCATGGCCTATGTCAACAGCGACTGCGCCGTTCCGGGCACCCGCCTGCACGCCCTGGTGCGTGGCAAGCCGGTGCCGATGGAGGTCGTCGTGATGCCCTTCGTCCCCACCCGTTATCACCGCGGCTGAATGCCCCGACACGCGCACTGTCGTGCCGCACCCATCGACCACCAACCCCGCAACCGGAGACACCCATGGCACTGAAATACACCGAAGACCACGAATGGCTCGCCGTCGAAGGCCCCCATGCCACTGTCGGCATCACCCAACACGCGCAGGACGCCTTGGGCGACGTGGTGTTCGTCGATCTGCCCGAGGTCGGCAAGCAGATCGACGCCAAGGCCATTGCCGGTGTCGTGGAATCGGTCAAGGCGGCGGCCGACGTCTACATGCCGGTCAGTGGCGAGATCACCGAGGTGAACGAAGCGCTGCGTGCCGACCCGTCGCTGGCCAACTCCGATCCGATGGGCAGCGGCTGGTTCTTCAAGATCAAACTGTCGGATGCGTCACAACTCGACGCCCTGATGGACGAGACCGCATACGGCCGTTTCTCGGCCAAGGCCTGACCACCGGCCAAACGATCGCTGACAAGCGCCAACGCGCCTGCCACCAGCAGCCTGCCCTGCTCCCTTCCACGCCCATTGAGTGAGTCCTGCATGTCGTCATCCTTTGAAGCACTGCATATGCTCGAACATCCGAGCGAATTCGTCGATCGCCACATCGGCATCGGCGCTGCCGACGAGGTGCACATGCTGTCGGTGGTTGGAGCAGCCAGCCGACAGGCGCTGATCGACGGCATCGTGCCAGCGTCGATCGTGCGGCGCCAGCCGATGCAGATCCCGGCGGCCATCAGCGAAGCGGCGGCACTGGACGAGATGCGCGCCATCGCCGACCGCAACCAGGTGCTGCGCAGCTTCATCGGGCAGGGCTACTACGGTACCCACACGCCAAACGTCATTTTGCGCAACGTGCTGGAAAACCCGGCCTGGTACACCGCCTACACGCCGTACCAGGCCGAGATCTCGCAGGGCCGACTGGAGGCACTGATCAATTTCCAGACCATGGTCTGCGATCTGACCGGCATGGCGATTGCCAATGCATCGATGCTCGACGAGGCCACCGCCGCGGCGGAGGCGATGACGCTGGCCAAGCGCAGCGTGAAGAACAAGAGCAGCCGCTTTCTGGTGGCCGACGACTGCCATCCCCAGACGATCGAGGTGATCCAGACCCGCGCCGCGCCGTTGGGCATCACGGTGCAGGTCGGAACGCTTGCAGAGCTGATGGCTGCCGATGATTACTTCGGCGTGTTGGCGCAATACCCGGCCAGCACCGGCACCGTCCACGACCTGCGCCCGTTGGCCGACACGGCCCACTCGATCCATGCGGCGTTCTGCGTCGCCGCCGATCTGCTGGCACTGTGCCTGCTGGCGCCGCCGGGCGAATGGGGCGCGGACATCGTGGTCGGCACCACGCAGCGTTTCGGCATGCCCTTGTGCAATGGCGGTCCGCACGCCGCCTACCTGGCCTGCCGCGACGACTTCAAGCGTTCCATGCCGGGGCGGCTGGCGGGCGTGAGCATCGACACCCACGGCAACCCGGCTTATCGACTCGCACTGCAGACACGCGAACAGCATATCCGGCGAGAAAAGGCGACCTCCAACATCTGCACGGCCCAGGTCTTGCCGGCCGTGGTCGCCAGCATGTATGCGCTCTACCATGGACCGGTCGGCCTGACCCGCATCGCGCGCCGGGTGGCCCTGTTCACGGCCATGCTCGCGCGCGGGCTGCAACGACTCGGCTATCCGCTGGCCAATGGCCATGCCTGGGCATTCGATACGCTGACGGTGGTGACCGGCGCCGCGACCGCGCACATACACGATCGCGCGACACAGGCGCGGGTGAACCTGCGACCCTTGCATGAGGCCGCGCTGGCGGTGTCACTCGACGAAACCACGACACGCGCCGATCTGGAACTGCTGCTGGGCCTGTTCGCGCCGCTGGATCAGACACCACCAACGATCGCCTCGCTGCTGGACGGCCCGCCATCGCTGCTGCCCGATGGCTTGGCCAGGCGCAGCGCCTTCCTGACCCATCCGGTGTTCAACCGGCACCACAGCGAAACCGCGATGCTGCGCTATATCCGCAGCCTGGCCGACAAGGACCTGGCGCTGGACCGCTGCATGATCCCGCTGGGCAGCTGCACGATGAAGCTCAACGCCACCAGCGAGATGATCCCGATCACCTGGCCGCAGTTCGCCAACATCCACCCGTTCGCACCGGCCAACCAGCGCCTGGGGTACGCGGAGCTGGACCGCCAGTTGTGCGCCTGGTTGTGCCAGGCCACCGGCTATGCCGCCGTCAGCCTGCAACCCAACGCTGGCAGCCAGGGCGAATATGCCGGCCTGCTGGCGATCCGGGCCTACCATGCGTCGCGCGGCGAAACCCGGCGCACGGTCTGTCTGATCCCGTCGAGCGCGCATGGCACCAATCCGGCCAGCGCACAGATGGCGGGCCTGAGTGTCGTCGTCGTTGCCTGCGACGGCAACGGCAACGTCGACATGGCCGATCTGCAGGCGCAATGCGAGAAGCACAGCGCCAACCTGGCCGCTGCGATGATCACCTATCCGAGCACACACGGTGTGTTCGAAACCCAGGTCAAGGCGTTGTGCGCGCTGGTGCACCAGCACGGCGGGCGGGTCTACGTCGACGGCGCCAACATGAACGCGCTGGTCGGCATCGCCGCACCAGGCGAGTTCGGCGGCGACGTCAGCCACCTGAACCTGCACAAGACCTTCTGCATTCCGCACGGCGGCGGCGGACCGGGTGTCGGCCCGGTCTGCGTGGTCGAAGACCTCGTACCGTTTCTTCCGGGCCACGTCACTGGCGGACTGCCGCCGGGCAGCGCAGCGGCAAGCGTGGGGGCCATATCCGCAGCGCCTTTGGGCAATGCGGCGGTGTTGCCGATCAGCTGGATGTACTGCCGCATGATGGGGCCCGAGGGCCTGAAGGCGGCCACCGAGATCGCGATCCTGAGTGCCAATTACATCAGTGTCCGGCTGCGCGACCACTACCCGACCTTGTACGCCGGCGCCAATGGCCGTGTCGCGCACGAATGCATTCTGGACCTGCGTCCACTCAAGGAGTCGAGCGGTGGCGCCCAGGGCATCAGCGCCGAAGACGTGGCCAAGCGCCTGATGGACTACGGCTTCCACGCGCCCACGCTGAGTTTCCCGGTGCCCGGCACGCTGATGGTCGAGCCCACGGAGAGCGAGACGCTCTACGAACTGGACCGATTCATCGACGCCATGATCGCGATCCGCGACGAGATTCGCACAGTCGAACGCGGCGAATGGCCGCAGGACAACAATCCGCTGAAACACGCACCGCATACCGCGGCCTCGGTCATCGGCGACAGCTGGGAGCGACCCTATTCGCGCGCGACCGGCGCATTTCCGCTGCCGGGCCTGAAGCAGGCCAAGTACTGGCCACCCGTTGGGCGCATCGACAACGTCCATGGCGACCGCAACCTGTTCTGCAGCTGCGTGCCGATGGCGGACTACGCGTGAGGCGCTGGCGGTAGCGATCTGGTGCATGGCCTGGCGCGCACTGCCCGCGCCAGGCTGGCATACTGGCCACTTCACATTCACGCACGGGCGCCTCGGCGCGGCTCACTCCATGCTTTACGCCATCCTCAAGACCCTGCACCTGTTGTCCATCATCCTGTGGGTCGGCGGCATGGCCTTCGTGCTGTTTTTCCTGCGCCCGGCGCTGGGCAACTTGCAGCCACCCGAGCGCATCCGGTTGATGCACGATGTGCTGCGGCGCTTTTTCGGCGCTGTTTCGGCATCGATCGTCATCGTGCTGGCAAGCGGGCTATGGATGATGGTCGAATTTGCCCGTGGCGATGGCGCCGACAGTGGGGTGCCGATGCCGCTGAGCTGGATGGTGATGGCAACCCTGGGCCTGCTGATGATGGCCATCTACGGCCATATCCGCTTCGTGCTCTACAAGCGGCTGCAGCGTGCGCTGGTCGGCAGTGCATGGTCGGCCGGTGGCGCCGCGCTGGGGTCGATCCGGCTCTGGGTGCTGGCCAATCTGTTTCTTGGCCTGGTCATCATCGTCGTCCTGATGCTGCTGTGAGGCCTGTGCGGCATCACCAGCGACCCGCTCAACCCGCCAGCGCGTAAGGGCCACCGCGCTCGAGCGCGCGACGATACGCCGCACGCGCCTGGAACCGCGCTACCCAGGCGTCGATATGCGGAAATTGCGCACGCAATCCGCGAGCGGCTTCGCCGACGAAACTCATCTGGATGTCGGCGCCGGTGAGATGGTCTCCGACCAGCCACTCACGCCCCCGCAGCGACCCGTCCACGAAACCGAGGTGGTTTGCGATCTCGCTGTCGATGCGCGGCATCAATGGCGCGCCCGCTTCGCCCAGCCTGCCGACATTCAGCTTGAGCAGCAGCGGCAGCATCGCGGAGCCTTCGGCGTAATGCAGCCACTGCTGGTAGGTCTCGTACTCAGGCCATCCTACCGACGGTTGCAGGCGCCCGTCACCGTGGTGGCGGATCAGGTAGTCGATGATCGCGCCCGATTCGAACACGGTCTGTCCGTCATCGACGAGCACCGGCGACTTGCCCAGCGGATGCACGGCCTTGAGGGCGGGCGGCGCCAACCGGGTGACGGCATCACGCTGGTAATGCTTGATCTGGTATGGCAGACCCAGCTCTTCGAGCAACCAAAGCACCCGCTGCGACCGCGAGTCGTTGAGGTGGTGAACGACGATCATGTTGTGCTCCTGTGTCTGGTTCAGGTTCCCCGAACCTGATGCGACCGCACGGACTTGGCGCACGATTTCAATCGGCCAGTATAAAACTCCAATCAGCCGCGGGTCTGCCAGCGCCGTGTCACGTGCGTGTCAGACCGCCATGCCAACCGAAGGCGGCGGTACCACCTGCGCCTTCATGGTCTTTGCCGCGCTGGTGTAACCCCCATCGCCCCCGTCGACGAAATGCACATGCAGGCCACCAGAGGCGGCCGTGACCAGGCAGGTCATCAGCGCCGTGTCGGACACGTTGATGCCGTAACGCAGCCGACCGGTGGCCTGCTGTTGCTCGAGGTATGCCTGGATGCCTGCGATGCAGTCGTGCGGGCAATCGATGACGAAACTCACGGTGTCGTCATGTTTGCAGAAGTCGGTGTTGCTCGCTACCTCCTGGACATACTGCTTCGGGTCAAAACCGCCAATCGGCTTGCCGACCGCGAAGATCAGTCGGGCCAGCAAAGATTGCGCCAGGACCCGCAACACCGCCTTCCACAATGGCCCGCCGCGCCGGCTGGCCTGCGCCTCGAGCAGCATTCCCTTGGGCGGCCAGCGGGTCGACAAGGTTTCAGGGCGCACCGCGGCGGCGGCACCACCCTGGCGTGCGAGTTGCATCACGTGGGCGTGTACCGCCCCCGGATCGGTTGCCCCCTGGATGATCAGCGTCAACATCCGGCCACGACCCGACTCCAAGGCATTCCAGCGACAGGACAAGCCATCGAGGTCGACCGGCACGCCATCGTCGAGCGACGGTGGCACGGCGACCCGCGCGATCAGCTCGGCATCGCCCTTGCCGCGCGCGGCAGCTTCCAGCAGTCCCACGCCGCCGCCCGCAAACACGCCGAAGCTGTTTCCGGGCGTGGGCTCGAACCGGCCAACCCGCACCTCGCTGCCGTGTTGGCGCAATACCGCCACCGGACAGATGCCGACCCGCAAGCGCATGCCGAACTCGCGCTCAGCGAATCCGCGCACGCGCGCGAGGGTCTGGCGCGCGGCCTGCGCATGCGCGGGCGGCACCATCACCACCGACCCGTCACCGCCAAACAGAAAGGGCAGACGGGTCGGCGCGCACAGGTTCTTGAGCGCGGCAATGGCCATCGCGGCGACAAAATTGACGGTCTTGTGCTTGCCCGCGGCAACCGCCTGCGTGGAGCCGACGATGTCCGTCACGACCAGCTCCCAGTCGTCTGGCGCCGGGCGGTAGGCTGCGTCGTCGAAGGTTGCGCTGGCCTGCGACAGCAAGGGCAACGCGGCGAAGAAATCGTCGACGCCGGGCGCTGCGGTGCTGGCGGTCTGGTCCATCACGAGGTGCCGGTTGCGCTGCCCGCATCCGGTGCGTCAGGCAGGGGGTCAGGTCTGCGCATCGGGCGTTCAATCGGATAGTCTGGCACGCGCCGCCTTGGTCTCGGCGCGTTGGGCCTTGTCCTGCAGCCGCCGCCGCACCGAGGCCCGTGTCGGGCGCGTCGCACGGCGGACCGTCGGCGCCACCGCCACGCTCTGGACCAGTTCGTGCAGGCGGGCAAACGCGTCGAGTCGGTTCTGGTCCTGCGTGCGATGCGATTGGGCCTTGATGACCACCACGCCCAGTTGCGTGATCCGCTTGTCACGCAAGGCCAGCAAGCGCTGCTTGACGTCGTCCGGCAGGCTGGAGGCCGGAATGTCAAAGCGCAGATGGATCGCGCTGGAAACCTTGTTGACGTTTTGGCCACCCGCGCCCTGCGCGCGCACCGCCGTGGTCTCGACTTCGGACTCGACGATCAAGGCAGTGGCAGGTGCTGCAGGCATGGAGGGCCACTGTACACGGCGCCGGCCATTGCGGAGCATGTCCGAACAGCTCGCTCCCATCGGCCCGCGACGGTGATAAGCTCACCCGCCAGACCTGCAACGGCCCCATCGGAGTCACGACAACATGAACACGCTCGACCGCAACGCCAGGGGCGTCTACCTGATCACCGTGACACCGTTCACTGACTCGGGCGAACTCGACCTCTCCAGCACCGACCGCATGGTCGACTTCTATCTCGATCGGGGTGCCAACGGTCTGACCATTTTGGGCATCATGGGCGAGGCCACCAAACTCACGGCCGAGGAATCGCGCCAGTTCGTGCGCCAGGTGCTGCGCCGCGTCGACGGCAAGGTCCCGGTGGTCGTCGGCGCATCGGCGGCCGGATTTGCACCGATGGCCGAACTCACCCGCAGCGTGATGGACCTGGGTGCATCCGGCGTGATGGTCGCGCCGGCGGGCAGCGTGCGCACCGACGACCAGATCCTGGCCTATTTCGACATGGTGGCCGAAACCGTCGGCGCCGATGTTCCGTGGGTCCTGCAGGACCATCCGGTGTCCACCGGCGTGCAGATGGCGACACCGGTGGTGCTGAAGATCCTGCAGCGGGCCGACAACTGCGTGATGCTCAAGCACGAAGACAGCCCCGGACTGGCCAAGTTGTCGGCCTTGCGTGCCGCCAGCGACCGAGGTGAACTGGCGCGCCCCGCCATCCTGGCCGGCAATGGTGGCGGCCTGTTCCTGCCCGAGGAACTCAGTCGCGGCGCAGACGGCGCCATGACCGGCTTCGCCTATCCGGAAATGATGGTGGATGTCTGCAAGGCGCATGCGGCGGGCGATGTGGAACGTGCCCACGACCTGTTCGACGCCTACTTGCCGTTGGCGCGCTACGAACAACAAGCCGGCATCGGACTGGCGGTGCGCAAGCACCTGATGGTGCAGCGCGGCGCCATCGCATCGGCGATGGTGCGCAAGCCCGGGCCCAGGCTGTCGGCGGCAGACGCGGCCGACATCGCGCGCCTGGTGCGTCGTCAGGATCGGCGTCTGGACGAACTACAGGGACACGGATAAGGCAGGCGGCCCTGCGCACAAGCCGCTGCCCGATACCTGCGTCATCCGACATAGCCGAACATCATCGGCACCCATAGCACGATCGCCGGAAAGAAGATGAGCAGCACCAGCGCGAACAGCAGCGCAATCAGAAACGGCACGATCTCGCGGATCATCTCGATCAGCGGGATGCCGGTGGTGCCGTTGATGACGAACAGCAGCACGCCGTACGGTGGCGTGATCAAACCGATCATGCAGTTGACGACAGCCACGACACCAAAATGGACGAGGTCAATGCCCAGGGCCCTGGCCGATGTCACGAACAAGGGGATGATCACCAGGATGATGGTCGTGGCATCGAGAATGCATCCGAGCAACAGCAGCAGCAGGTTCACGCCCAGCAGGAATGCCAGCGGAGATATCTGCAGGCCCACCATATGGTAGGCCATGATCGCCGGGATATTCTCGGAGGCGACGATGTAGTTCAGGATCAATGCGCCGCCAATCACCAGCCCCACCGACGCCGACGATTTGACGCTGTCGAGCATGATCGAGCGCAGGGTCTGGACCGACAAGGAACGGTAGAAGAAGGCGGCCAGCAGCAACGCATAGAAGGCAGCCACCGCCGCCGCTTCGGTTGGTGTGGTCGCGCCGCCATAGATGCCGTACAGCAGGATCACCGGCATCAACAACGCGGGAAACGCCTTGACCGTCAGCGCGGGAATCTCACGGATCGGCACCACCTCATCCGCAGCGAAGCCCCGCCGGTGGGAGATATAGGCGTTCATCATCATCAGCACCAGACCCATCAACAGGCCGGGCAAGATACCACCCAGAAACAGGTAACCGATGGAGGTGTCGGACACCAAGGCATACAGCACCATCGGGATCGAGGGCGGAATGATCGGTCCGATCGTGGCCGACGCAGCGGTGATGGCGGCGGCGTAACCGCGGCTGTAGCGGTTGTCCTTGATCATCATCTCGATGATGACCTTGCCCAAACCCGCGGCGTCTGCTACGGCGGAACCGGACATGCCGGAAAAGATCAGGCTGGCCACGATGTTGACATGGCCCAGTCCGCCCTTGAATCGGCCGACCACGCCAATGCAGAAGCGCAGCAAACGCTCGCTGATCGCACCGGCGTTCATGATGTTGGCCGCAACGATGAACAAGGGCACGGCCAGCAGGACGAAGCTGTCGTACAGGCCGTAGCTCACCTGTTCGGCGGCAATGCCCAGATCCTGGCCCTTGAGCGCAAGGTAGACCAGGGCACCGATGAAGATCGAATGTGCAATCGGGGTGCCGATGGCGGCCAGTGCAAACAGCACCACCAGGCACAGGGTGAAGGCAAGCGTCATTTTCCAGGCGCCGCGTCTGACTGCGGTGGCTCGAGCTCGTTACGCAGAATCTTCCTCAGGCGCAGGCTGTAGATCACGATGCTTGCGACCATGAACAGCAGGAACAGGCTGAACACATAGGCCAGCGGGATGCGCAGCGTTGCGCTTTTCTTGATGGTCAGGAAACTGACCCAGTTCCAGGTTGCCGGCAACGCCACCAGCATGCCCACGATGATGGCCAGCGACGAGAGGATGCCGAACACCTTGCGCGTGCGCGGACCGACCAGGTTGTAGACCATGTCGAACACGATATGGTCCTGGTTGCGCATGCACAGCGCCGAAGCCCACAGCACAGTCCACAGCCAGGTGGTCAGGCTCAGTTCCAGTGACCAGGGCAAGGGGTAGTTGACGATGTAACGTGCGGTGATCTGCACGACGAAGGCAAGGAACATCGCAGCGAGCAGGGCCACTGCGACGTCGTCCGCCCTCGCCTGCCACCAGTCGAGTCTGGTTCGCATGGCT
>CAZLDV010000030.1:0-36520 GCA_964558425.1 uncultured Rhodoferax sp.
CCGGGCCGTTCCCAAGGGCGAATTCCGCAATGCGCAGCATGGAGGATTCCTGATGAGCACCGCCGGGCCGTTCCCAAGGGCGAATTCCGCAATGCGCAGCATGGAGGATGCCTGATGAGCACCGCCGGGCCGGATCACGGTCGCCCTGCTCTGCCCGACTGGTTGTCGCTGCACGGCCAGGTTGCCGTCATCACCGGCGGTGGCACCCATCTCGGGCTGGCGATGGCCACCGCTCTGGCCGAACTCGGAGCTACCGTGCACCTGCTGGGGCGGCGCATCGATGTGGTTCAGGCCAGCGCGGCCGCGCTGACCGCGCGTGGCCTGGCGGCGCAGGCGGTCAGCGCCGATGCCGCCGACGAAGCGGCGATGGAACAGGTGGTGCAGGCCATCCTGCGCCAACACGGCCGGATCGACGTCATGGTGTGCAATGCCGGCGGCGCGTTTGGCAGCGCAATGGCGCCCAACATCTCGGTGGCCGATCTGGAGGCCACGCTGCGCATGAACGTGACGACCACGCTGGTCAGCGCACAAAGTGCCGCGCGGGCGATGATGGTGCGGCGCAGTGGCGCCATCATCACGGTCGGATCGCTGCACGCCACGCTGGGCAGCGATCCCCGCCTGTACGAACCGGGTTACCAACGTTCGACCCAGTCTTACCATGCGTCCAAGGGTGCGATCCTGAACCTGACACGGGCGCTGGCCTGCGAATGGGCGCAGCACGACATCACGGTCAATTGCATCAGTCCGGGGCAGATTCCGAAGCCGACGCTCAATGCGTTCACGCGCGAAAATTTCCGCAACATGGTGCCGCTCGGACGGCTCGGTGAGCCAAGCGACCTCAA
Source organism: uncultured Rhodoferax sp. (assembly GCA_964558425.1). Classification (GTDB taxonomy): domain Bacteria; phylum Pseudomonadota; class Gammaproteobacteria; order Burkholderiales; family Burkholderiaceae_C; genus CAISIP01. The sequence goes on from CAZLDV010000030.1 coordinate 843, forward strand.
GGGCGCGGTGGCACTGTTCGCCTCTGCGTCCGGCAAGTGGATCACCGGCCAGAACCTGACGGTCGACGGCGGCTGGTCGGCCTGGTAAGCCGACCTGACAGATCAGCAGATCTGCGAGAGCTCGGTGCCCGGGAGCAGGCTGCGCCCACCGCGTGGCCACTCGACCCAGACACCGAACTCGGTCTGGCCGACGACATACCCATCGGTACGCTGGATCGATCCGGCGCGAACATGGTTCACGCGCGCGCCGGATTCAAAACGCGGCTGGGCAAAAAGGGACTTGAAGAAAAGCAGGATGCTCATGATGGTGCCTGGGAAGGAGAAGTGGCAAACCGGGTGCCGACGGTTCAGCTATGCGCGCGCAGCCACTGACGCTCGCGGAATTCCAGCTCATAGACTGATTGCGACCCGGACAAATACGCCTCCATGGCGCGTTGTTCCTGGCTGTCCGCACGGCGGCTGTATGCCTGTTGCATGGACCGCAAGGCGGACCAGAAGAAAAATAGATGGTTCATGATGGCAGCACGCCCGCTTCGCAGCAGACGGTTCGTTACTAGGGTAAACCCGTATTAGGGAATACCCTGATTATCTGCGCATCGTGCGGCGAAGCGACGTGCGTGGGGCATGCCCCCATCGAATAGAGTGTCAATCGGAGTGTCGGTGTTGCGCACCATCCACAGTCGAATGCCGGCGGCAGCCCGCGTTCAGGTCAGGCCGGGGCCGCCGGCAGGCTAGCGCAGGCTGGAGCGCAAACTTTCTGCCAGCGCAGACTTTCAGCGGGCGCTGGAGGCCAGCCGATCGAGCATGGCACTGATCGGCCCGCTCGTCACCGGCCGCACCAGCCGTCCCACCTCGCGACCATTGTGCAGAAACACCAGGGTCGGCCACAGCTTGACGGAAAAAGAACGCCCGAGCACCCGACCCGGGCCGTCCTCGACCTTGACGTGGTGCACGCCGGGATGATCGGCCAGGGCCTGCGCCACGGCCGGCGCCGCGGCCTTGCAATGGCCACACCAATCGGTGCCGAACTGCAGCAGGGTCGAACCCGAAGATGCGTCGATGTCGGCCCGACTCGGTTGTGCAACGGAAAACGGCTGGGTCATCGGCGCATTATCAACGCAGGCCATCGACCGCGTCGGATGCACCGGGATCGGCGAGCCTGCAGTATTGCCATCCGTTTGCGGTTGCGTCGCGCGCGCGTTAGGATGCCCGCAGGAGGACAGACCATGACCCAGGCACCGGTGCTCCGGCTGCATGTACCCGAACCGACGGGACGACCCGGTCACGCCACCGATTTTTCCTACCTGCACCTGTCCAAGGCCGGTACCGTGCGACGGCCTGCGGTGAACGCGGCGCCGGCCGATACCGGCGACCTGGCGTACAGCCTGATCCGGGTGCTCGACGACCAGGGCACGGCGCAGGGTCCGTGGGCCCCCGATGTCGGCACCGACCAGCTGCGCGCCGGCATGCGTGCCATGCTCAAGACCCGCGCCTATGACGCGCGCATGATGATCGCGCAGCGCCAGAAGAAGATTTCGTTCTATATGCAGTGCCTCGGCGAAGAGGCGATCGCCGTGGCCCATGCGCAGGCGCTGCAGCAGGGCGACATGTGCTTTCCGAGCTACCGTCAGCAAGGCCTGCTGCTGGCGCGCGACGACATCGACCTGGTCGAGATGATCTGCCAGTTGATGTCGAACGAACGCGATCCGCTCAAGGGTCGCCAGCTGCCGGTGATGTATTCCTACAAGCGCGCCGGGTTCTTCACGATCTCGGGCAATCTGGCCACCCAGTTCATCCAGGCGGTGGGCTGGGCCATGGCCTCGGCGATCAAGGGCGACAGCAAGATCGCGTCGGCCTGGATCGGTGACGGCGCCACCGCCGAAGCCGACTTCCACACCGCACTCACCTTTGCCCATGTCTACCGGGCGCCGGTGATCCTCAATGTAGTGAACAACCAGTGGGCGATCTCGACCTTCCAGGCCATCGCCGGCGGCGAGTCGACCACCTTTGCCGCGCGCGGCGTCGGTTGCGGCATCGCCTCGTTGCGGGTCGACGGCAACGACTTCCTGGCGGTGTACGCGGCATCGCAGTGGGCGGCCGAACGGGCGCGCAACAACCTGGGCCCGACGCTGATCGAATGGGTCACCTACCGGGGTGGCGCCCACTCCACCTCCGACGATCCGTCGCGCTACCGTCCGGCCGACGACTGGTCGCATTACCCTCTCGGCGATCCGGTCCCGCGGCTGGCGCAGCACCTGGAGCTGCTCGGCGCCTGGTCGAAGGAGGAGCACGAAGCCACGCGGCAGCAACTCGACGCCGAGGTCGGCGCAGCGCTCAAGCAGGCGGAGTCGTACGGGTCCCTCAGCAAGGGCCAGATGGCCGGCGCGGCAACGATGTTCGACGATGTATTTGAAACCGTCCCGGCCCATCTGCGCATGCAGCGTGACCAGTTGATGGGGCAATGACATGCAGATGACCATGATCCAGGCTCTGCGTTCGGCGATGGACGTGATGCTGGAGCGCGATCACGACGTCGTCGTCTATGGCCAGGACGTCGGCTATTTTGGTGGCGTGTTCCGCTGTACCGACGGCTTGCAGAAAAAATACGGCAAGACGCGGGTCTTCGACGCTCCGATCTCGGAGGGCGGCATCGTCGGCACCGCGATCGGCATGGCCGCCTACGGTTTGCGGCCAGTGGTCGAGGTGCAGTTCGCCGACTATTTCTATCCGGCCTGCGACCAGATCGTGTCCGAGGCAGCGCGGCTGCGTTACCGCTCGGCCGGCGACTTCACTGCCCCGCTGACGATCCGCATGCCGTGTGGAGGTGGCATCTTTGGCGGCCAGACGCACAGCCAGAGCCCGGAGGCCTTGTTCACCCATGTGAGCGGCCTGCGCACGGTGATGCCTTCCAACCCGTACGACGCCAAGGGCCTGTTGATCAGCTGCATCGAAAACAACGATCCCGTCATCTTCCTGGAACCCAAACGCCTGTACAACGGGCCGTTCGACGGCCACCACGACAAGCCCGCGACTGCGTGGGCCGGCCACCCACTGGCCGAGGTTCCCGAGGGCCACTACACGGTGCCTCTGGACAGCGCCAAGGTGTACCGCCAGGGCCGCGACCTGACCATCCTCACCTACGGCACCATGGTGTATGTCTCGGAAGCCGCCGTCAACGAGAGTGGCATCGATGCCGACATCATCGACCTGCGCAGCATCTGGCCGCTGGACTTGCCCGCCATCGTGGCCTCGGTCAGGAAGACCGGGCGTTGCGTGATCGTGCATGAAGCCACCCGCACCAGCGGCTTTGGCGCTGAACTCGCAGCGCTGGTGCAGGAGCACTGCTTCTACCACCTGGAGGCGCCGATAGAACGGGTCACCGGCTGGGACACACCGTACCCGCATGCCCAGGAATGGGCGTATTTTCCCGGCCCGCAACGCGTGGGTGCGGCGCTCAAGCGCACCATGGAGGCATGACGACGATGGCCACCCATACCGTGCGGATGCCCGATCTGGGCGAAGGCATCACCGAGGTCGAAGTCGTCGCCTGGCGCGTGCAGGTCGGCGACACCGTGGCGGAAGACCAGCCCCTGGCCGACGTGATGACCGACAAGGCCACCGTGGAAATACCGTCGCCGGTGGCCGGTGTCGTGGCCACGCTCGGTGGCGCAGTGGGCCAGGTCATGGCGGTCGGCGCCCCGTTGATCAGCATTGCCGTCGACGATGCTGCAGGGCCCGCAGTCGGGCAAATCGCATCGAACGCGGCCGCGCCCGGCGCAGCCGACCGACCCACGGAACGCGCGGCCAGCCGCTTGCCCTCCCCCATGGCGAGCGGGAACGGCCACCCATTGCACCGCGCTGCGGTTGACGGCGCCGGTGGCGGGGTTGGTTCCGCCGACGGTGCCGACAGGCCGATCGCTTCGCCGGCACTGCGCCGCCGTGCCTGGGAGCTTGGCGTGGACTTGCGCCAGGTGGCGCCAACCGGTGCCGGCGGGCGCATCATGCAGGCTGATCTGGACGCCCATGTCGCGCGCCACGGCACAGCAGCAGCCGATGCGGCTGCCACGGTGCCGGTGCAGCCGGTCGCCAACGCGCAAGACACACTTGAACACATCAAGGTGATCGGATTGCGCAGGCGCATCGCGCAGAAGATGCAGGACGCCAAACGCCGGATACCGCATTTCGCCTACGTCGAAGAGTGCGACGTGACCGAACTGGAGCTGCTGCGCGCGCAGCTCAATGCCCAGCACGGCGCATCCCGTGGCAAACTCAACCTGTTGCCGTTCCTGGTGCGCGCCATGGTGCTGGCCGTGGCGGAGTTTCCGCAGGTCAATGCGCTGTTCGACGACGAGGCCGGCATCATCACCCGCCACCGTGCGGTCCACCTGGGCATCGCGACCCAGACCGATGCGGGCCTGATGGTCCCGGTGCTGCGCCACGCGCAAAGCGGTGATCCGTGGGCCCATGCCCGTGCCATTCGCCAGCTGGCCGACATGACCCGATCGGGCGCGGCCACCCGCGGCGAACTCACCGGCTCGACCATCACACTGACCAGTCTGGGCGCATTGGGCGGCATCGTCTCCACACCCATCATCAACGCACCCGAAGTGGCCATCGTCGGCGTGAACCGGATCGTCGAGCGGCCGATGGTCGTTGGTGGCGCCTTTGTGGCGCGCAAGATGATGAACCTGTCCTCGTCGTTCGACCACCGGGTCGTCGATGGCCAGGACGCCGCCCGCTTCATTCAGGCCATTCGGGCGCGGCTGGAGCGGCCCGCGACGCTGTTCGTCGTCTGAGGGATGCGCACCCCCGTCACGCGCGGGAACGCACGCTACTGCGGCGGCAGCTGCCCGTCGATGTAGAACCACCGCCCCTGCTCGCGCACGAAGCGGCTGCTTTCGTGCATGCGTTGTGCGCCGTCGGCACTGCGGCAGCGCGCAACGAACTCGACCAGGCCGGCATCGCCTTGTTCCGCGCTGTGGCGCACTTCGAGTCCGAGCCACTTGACCGGGAACAGTTCCAGATCGCCGGGTGCGGTCGACGCATGCCAGGTCGCCAGCAGGTACTCCGGCAGACCGCGCGCATAGGCGCTGTAACGCGAGCGCATCAAGGCCTCGGGCGTCGGCGCGTGTTCGCCTGACGCCAGGCCGGCATGCCAGCGGCCGCAACAATCGGCATAGACATCGCCCGAGCCGCAGGGACACGGCGTGCGGCTGTCGGACGGACTGCGCTTCACGCGCCGGGCCCCAGCGTCTGCACGAAAGCCGATGGCTCGGGTCGCAGGCCGTCGCGCGGCTTGTTGCGCGTGACCGCACCGATATTGACGCAACACACCGGCTGCTCGTCGTCATCCAGTTCCAGCAATGCGCGCAGTCTTGGCGATGCCATCGCCTTGCCGCTGGTCAGGCCCGATCCGAATCCCATCGCGTGGGCGCCCAGCAGCATGTTCTGGATCGCGGCGCCCATCGACACCATCCGTTCCAATGGCGGTGTATCGGGCTCGCGTGGCCCCAGGCAGGCCACCGCCACCAGCAGCAGCGGCGCGCGAAACGCCTTCTCGCGGGCCGACGCAATCTGTGCCTGCGTGGCGGACGGATCACGCTCGGCCAAGGCCAGCGCAAACACCTGCGCCAACCGATGGCGCTGGTCGTGCGGCACGACCACGAAGCGCCAGGGCGTGAGCTGGCCGTGATCGGGGGCGGCAGCGGCCAAGGCCAGCAACGCCTGCAATTGGGCTTCGTCCGGCCCCGGCTCCACCAGGCGGCGCGGCGTCACGTTGCGCCGCGAATGGATCAGTGTCTGCGCAAATGCCCAGCTCTCGCCGCCGGGCGGCATGGCCGCTGCGGACGCGGTTGCGCCGTCGCGTGGTGCGCCCTCGTTCCTTGCGTTCTGGTCGTGTCGAGACATCATCCCCATGGTTCCCCCATTTGCGGCACTGACGTGCCGAGCTCTATTGTGCAGGCGCGCCGCTGGCGGCCTGGCGACCGTTCTGTGTGATGATCGCCCTTTGTACCGCAATCGAGAAAATTCCATGGCATCCAACCACGACGACCTCAGCATGGCGCTGTTCTGCGACTTCGAAAACGTCGCCCTCGGTGTACGCGACCTCGGCCATGAACGATTCGACATCAAGCCGGTCCTCGAGCGTTTGTTGCTCAAGGGCAACATTGTCGTCAAGAAGGCGTATTGCGACTGGGATCGCTACAAGGCTTTCAAGGCCACGATGCACGAGGCCAACTTCGAACTGATCGAGATTCCCCATGTGCGCCAGTCCGGCAAGAATTCAGCCGACATCCGTCTGGTGGTGGACGCGCTGGACCTGTGCTACACCAAGGCGCATGTCAACACCTTCGTGATCATCAGCGGGGACTCCGACTTTTCGCCGCTGGTGTCCAAGCTGCGAGAAAACGCCAAGCAGGTGATCGGCGTCGGCGTGCGCCAGTCCACCTCGGATCTGCTGATCGCCAATTGCGACGAGTTCATCTTCTATGACGACCTGGTGCGCGAGAACCAGCGCTCGCAGGCACGCCGCGAACGCCCGGAGAACCAGTCAACCACGCGACGCTCGCCCGACGAAGAACGCAAGCGCAAGGACGAACTCGAAGGCCGCCGGCGCGCCGGCATCGAACTGGCGGTGCAGACCTTCGATGCGCTGGTATCCGAACGCGGCGATACCGGCAAGATCTGGGCCTCGGTACTCAAGGAGGCGATCAAGCGCCGCAAGCCGGACTTCAGCGAATCGAACTATGGCTTTCGCGCCTTCGGAAACCTGCTGGAGGAGGCGCAGGCACGCGGTTTTCTTGCATTTGGGCGAGACGACAAATCAGGGGCCTATGTCTACCGCAGCGCCGCGGCAACGGACATGGCAGGCAACCCGCCATCGCCAACGGCGGCAGGCCAGGCCCCTGTCACCGAAGCCGTGAGCCCGTCGCAGGCCGACACCCACGCCAGTGATAGCCACGCCAGTGATAGCCACGCCAGCGACACCCATGGCGAGCGGCGTGAACCGCGGCGCAGAGGCAGCCGTGGCGGTCGTGGCAACGCCAAGCCAACCAGCGATGCGGCCGCAGGATCGCCTGTCGAGCCGATCCCGGCCAACGCACAGACCCGGGAGGCAGCGGATGCGGGCGCTGCAGAGGTCAGCGCCGCGAACCACGAAAGCACCGACGCGCCTGCGCCAGCCGCCAAAGCGCCGCGCAAGACAGCGGGCAACACCCGTCGGCCTCGCAAGACCGCCGCAAGCAAACCGCCTGCGGCCGACGCCTGAAAACGGCCAGGCCTGCCGGACAGGTATGGCCGACGCCTCAGGGTCAATGCCGATGACAGCCTGCGCAGCCCTCGGCATAGTCTGTACACCCGACTGTTTTTCATCATCCGCCGCATGATCGACTCCGACGCCGCATCCATACCCGCATCCGCGCGCAGCCTGGTAGAGGACGCAGTCGCGGTGCTGCGCCGCAAGACACCCGGTTTGTCACCGCGGGTGGCGATCGTGCTGGGTTCGGGCCTGGGCGGCCTGGCAGACGCGATCGCAAACGCCGTCAGCATCCCGTACCGCGATCTGCCGGGGTTCCCTGTCTCGACCGTCGTGGGCCATGCCGGCGAACTGGTGTGTGGCCACCTCGGTGGTGTGCCGGTGCTGTGCATGAAGGGCCGCAGCCATTTCTACGAAGGCAAGGGTGCCGCCGTGATGACCTCGGCGATCCGCACATTCAAGGAGATCGGCTGCGAATCGTTGTTGCTGACCTGCGCGGCCGGCTCCTTGCGCTCTGACGCAGGCCCGGGCAGCCTGGTCGCGCTGAGCGACCACATCAACCTGCTGCCAGGCAACCCGTTGATCGGCCCGAACGATGACCACTTCGGGCCGCGCTTCATGAGCATGGCCAATGCGTATGACGCGGACCTGCGCCAGACCGTGCGGCAATCGGCCCAGGCACTGGGTATCCGCTGGCACGAGGGGGTCTACCTGGCCACCAGCGGGCCGAGTTTCGAGACGCCGGCCGAGATCCGCATGATGCGCACACTGGGCGCCGATGTGGTCGGCATGTCGACCGTGCCCGAAGTCATCTCGGCGCGCCATTGCGGCTTGAAGGTACTGGCGATTGCCACGGTCACCAACCTTGCCGAAGGCATGTCCGACCAGCCACTGTCGCACGAACAGACCCTGCACCACGCAGCCATCGGCGCCAAAGACCTGCTGCGTCTGGTGCCGGCCTACCTGCAGCGACTCACGGCCGGCGGCTGAAACACGGCATGCTGTCGCGCGAGGGCCTGTAACGCGCGCCCAAGAAAACCTACCCCCGCAACCGAAGCCATGAATTCCACCACCCGCAACACCGGCATGCCGCTGGATCTGGCCCTGATCGAGTCGCTGCGGGTGAACGCCAACGCGGTGAACCGCCGCGTGGTGTCGCTGGCAGCGCGCCGCTCGCAGAAGAAGGAATTCCAGGCCGCCTGGCTGGTGCGCGCGATCGCGTGCATGGACCTGACCACGCTGTCCGGCGACGACACGCCGGGCCGCGTGGCGCGGCTGTGCGCCAAGGCGCGCCAGCCGCTGCGCCCCGACCTGCTGGCCGCGCTGGGACTGCCGTCGCTGCACGTCGGCGCGGTCTGTGTCTACCACGAGATGGTTGCGCCGGCGGTGCAGGCGCTGCACGGCCATGGCATCCCGGTGGCGGCGGTATCGACCGGGTTTCCGGCCGGCTTGTCGAGCCTGGAAACCCGGCTGCGCGAAATCGCGCTGTCGGTGCAGGCCGGCGCGCGCGAGATCGACATCGTCATCAGCCGGCGCCATGTGCTGATGCGCGACTGGGCCGCGCTGTATGCCGAGATGCAGGCCTTCCGCGCGGCGTGCGGCGACGCCCACGTCAAGGCCATCCTGGCCACCGGAGAGCTGCAGACGCTGGACAACGTGGCGCGTGCGTCGTGGATCTGCATGATGGGCGGCGCCGATTTCATCAAGACCTCCACCGGCAAGGAAGGCGTGAACGCCACACCCGAGGTCTCCATGGTGATGGTGCGCGCGATCCGCGATTACCTGGCACTCAGCGGTTGTCAGGTCGGCTACAAGCCGGCCGGAGGCATCTCCAGTGCCAAGGCGGCGTTGCAGTACCTCTCGCTGATGAAGGAAGAACTCGGCGACCCCTGGCTGCAACCGGGCTTGTTCCGGTTTGGCGCGTCGAGCCTGCTGACCGACATCGAACGCCAGCTCGAACACTTCGTCACCGGCCGGTATTCGGCCGCGCACCGGCACGCGATGCCCTGAGTCGAACCCTTTTCGCGCCCACCACCATGCCCACCATCGCAGACATTCTCAGCACCATGGATTACGGCCCGTCTCCCGAATCGCCCGACGTCGCACTGGCCTGGCTGGCCGGATACAAGAAACAGTTCGGCCACTGGATCGGCGGCCACTGGACTGCGGCCAAGGAATCGTTCGAGACACGCAATCCGGCCAGCGGCGCATTGCTGGCGCGGGTCGGCCAGGGCAGCGTGCGCGATGTCGACGCCGCAGTTGGCGCCGCCACCGCCGCGCTCGCTCCCTGGCAGGCACTGGGTTGCCACGGCCGTGCGCGGCACCTGTATGCACTGGCACGCGCGCTGCAGAAACACAGCCGGCTGTTCGCGGTGCTCGAATGCCTGGACAACGGCAAACCGATCCGCGAGACGCGCGACATCGACATCCCGCTGGCGATCCGCCACTTCTACCACCACGCGGGCTGGGCGCAGCTGCTGGACACCGATCTGCTGCAATACCGCGCCATCGGTGTGGTCGGCCAGATCGTGCCGTGGAACTTCCCGCTGCTGATGCTGGCCTGGAAGATTGCGCCGGCACTGGCCTGCGGCAATACCGTGGTGTTCAAGCCGGCCGAGTTCACCCCGTTGAGCGCGCTGCTGTTCGCACAGGTCTGCACCGAAGTCGGGCTGCCAGCGGGGGTCGTCAACATCGTCACCGGCGACGGTCGCACCGGACAGGCGATCGTGAACCATCCCGGTATCGGCAAGATCGCGTTCACCGGTTCGACCGAGGTCGGGCGCCAGATCCGGCAGGCCAGCGCCGGCAGCGGCAAGAAGCTCAGCCTGGAGCTGGGCGGCAAATCGCCCAACATCGTGTTTGCCGACGCCGACCTGGACAGCGCAGTCGAAGGGGTGGTCGACAGCATCTGGTTCAACCAGGGGCAGGTCTGCTGCGCCGGTTCGCGTCTGCTGGTGCAGGAAGGCATCCAACAGCGCTTGCTGGACAAGCTGCGCGCGCGGATGCGCACGATCCGGATTGGCGACCCGCTGGACAAGTCCACCGACATGGGCGCGCTGGTCGATGCCAGCCAGCACCAGCGGGTCGCACGCTATGTGGCATTGGCACGTGACGATGGCGCCACCGTCTGGCAGTCCGATGCCCGCCTTCCCGAAGGCGGCTGCTTCTACCCGCCCACGCTGATCTCCGATGTCGGCAGCGCCAGCGTGGTCGTGCAGGAAGAAATCTTCGGCCCGGTGCTGGTGGTGCTGCCGTTTCGCACACCTTCCGAGGCCGTCGAGCTGGCCAACAACACGGTCTATGGACTGGCCGCCAGCATCTGGAGCGAGTCGATCAGCCTGGCACTGGACGTGGCGCCCCGGCTCAAGTCCGGTGTGGTGTGGATCAACAGCGCCAACCAGTTCGACGCCAGCTGCGGCTTCGGCGGTTACCGCGAGTCGGGCTTCGGCCGTGAAGGCGGCCGCGAAGGTCTGCTGGAATACCTGGTGGCGCGCGACGATGATGCCCGTCCTGCCAAGCCGCGCGCCTCCAAGGCGTCCAGCCTGATCGCCGCGCCAGCGGAAATCGACCGCACCGCCAAGCTCTACATCGGCGGCAAACAGGTGCGTGCGGACGGGGGATACAGCCGCACGTTGACGCTGAACGGCCGACCGGTGGCGGTCATGCCCGAAGGCAACCGCAAGGACATCCGCAATGCGGTCGAGGCCGCGCGCAAGGCCACCGGATGGGAACGCGCGGCGGCGCACGCCCGCGCGCAGGTGTTGTACTTCCTGGCGGAGAACCTGCAGGCGCAGCGCGACCGATTCGTCACGACACTGGGCCTGGTGCAAACCGCACACCAGGCGGCGCAGGAGTTCGATGCCGCGATCGAGACACTGTTCCACTACGCCGCCTGGGCCGACAAGTTCGACGGCCAGGTGCACCAGCCGCCGATGCATGGCATCGTCACCGCGCTCAACGAACCGCTGGGGGTGATCGGCATCGTCTGCCCCGACGAAGCGCCGCTGCTGGGACTGCTGGCCCTGGTCGCCCCGGCGATTGCACTGGGCAACCGGGTCGTCGTGCTGCCCTCGACGCACCTGCCGCTGATCGCCACCGACCTGTACCAGGTGCTGGACACCTCGGACATCCCCGACGGCGTGGTCAACATCGTCACCGACGCCGGCAAGAGCCTGTGCAGGGTGCTGGCCGAGCATGCCGACGTCGACGCGGTATGGCGCCATGACGGCGATGCGGCCGGTTGCGCCGAGGTCGAGAAATGCTCCGCCGGCAACCTCAAACGCACCTGGGTCAGCGGCGGACGCGGCCGTGACTGGGGCAAACCCGGCCAGGGGCGGGGTCTGGAATTCCTGCGCCAGGCCAGCCAGGTGAAGAACGTCTGGGTGCCGTACGGGGTGTGAGTACCGCCTGGCCCAGGAGCCTTGAAAGGCGCTATCCAGCGCGGCCTTCGGCCAGTGCCTGGCAGGCCCGCTCGAAATCCACCAGCACCTTGATCTTCTCGGCATTGACCGGCGCTCGGATCGCGTAGCGTGATTCGCGCACATCGCGGTACAGGTACTTGAGCAAGGGCATGCCACCGGCGTTGACGATGCTGATCACATGCGCATCGTGCGCGCGCTGGCCCCGCGCGGCCACGACGGCACGTTCACCGTTGACCAGTTGCACATAGGTGCCTGGCGGATAAAAGCCGACCGCGGTGGCCACGGCCGAGCCCAGCACCGGCGCGACACCGGACGCATCGAGCACCATGGAGCGCGCCGCACCCAGCGGCGACATCGCCAGCCGCGTCTTGCGAGCCGCCAGCTTGGCCACGAACATGTCGGCCACCCGCAGCAGGTGGCGCAATTGCAGATTGCCCGGCCGCGCCGATCCGGCGTCGGGCTCATGGTGCCAGCGCACGATGTCCAGTGCGTCGAAATCGTCCAGGCCCAGGCCATGCAACAGGTCCACGCCAAGTTGGGGATGCTCCCGGATCAGGGTGCGCTGCGCCTCGCTGGGGATCACGTTCTGCGTTGCCAGGTTGTCTTGCGCGCGCGCCATGCCGATGTTCATCACCAGCGCGGCACGGAACAGCGATTTGCGCTGCGCCGCGCCAATGCCGACCTTGGCGGCGGTGAGTTCGCACACCACCGCCGACAGCAGCGCATGGGTCGCGCAATAGCCCAATGCCGGATCGGCGAGCGCCTGAAACAACACGAACAGGCATTGGTCAGGCTCACGCGAGAGCAATTCCAGCGACTGATGGCGCAGACGCTCCAGTTGCCCGATGGCTCCGATGGCACCGACGGCCCCGCTGGCCGATTGCGGGTGGTACAGGATGCCTTGCAGGCGATCGCGCAACATCAACCATCCGCCAGCCAATGCATCGGGCTCGTCGAGGAAGTCGGATTCCGGGATTTCACCCGGCATGGTCAGGCGGGAGATTTCTTCCGCGCTGCTGCCGTCGCGCAGCATCTCATGCAACATCCGTTCATAGCCACGGGTCCAGGCCAGCGCGTCGCCTTCGGTCATCGCGGCTTCATGGGCCGCGAGCATCTGCCGATGTTGCTCGGACTGCAGGCTGTGGCCGCGGCGCAACAGCAATTTGCCGGTCTTGTCCCACAGGTCCACCGGGATGGTCTTGCCGATCTCCAGCAGATCAATGGGAACGGGAACGTATTGCATCAATGAAGGGTGGGCTGCGCTGGCCACAGGCGGTGGCGCGTTCGGTCCGATCATATTTCAATCCAGGCGGGATTCGCCTCTTTGGAAATCAGCGGTTGGCATGGATCGATTTCAGGCTTAAGATAGCAACCAATTACTATCTTCAACCACGAAGGACCGCCCGTGAGCATCAGCGCCAAGCATCTGCCAGCCGAGGAACGACGCGCCGTGACCGTGGAAGCGGTGATCGCATTGGCCGGTGAGAAGAACCCCAACGACATCACCACTGCCGACATCGCCCGCCAGATGCATGTGACCCAAGGCTCGTTGTTTCGCCATTTCTCCACCAAGGACGCCATCTGGCAGTCGGTCATGGAGTGGGTCAGCGAACGCCTGATGTCGCGCATCGACAGTGCCGCGCGCGGCATCGATTCGCCGGTGCAGGCCCTCAAGGCCATGTTCATGGCCCATGTGGACTTCGTCGCGGACCATCCGGGCGTGCCACGCATGATGTTCGGCCAGTTGCAGAATGCAGCGACGACCCCGGCCAAGCGGCTGGCACAGGCGCTGATCCAGCGCTATTCCGAACGGATCGCATCCCGCCTGGAGCAAGGAAAGACCAGCGGCGAGATCGCGCCCGAGGTGGATACCCGCTCCAGCGCGATCCTGTTCGTCGGCATGCTGCAGGGGCTGGTGATGCAGTCACTGCTTTCGGGCGACATCACGCACCTGCGCCGGGATGCCCCCGGTGTGTTCGCCGCATTTGCGCGCGGCCTGCGGGCAGGCGCATGAAGCCCGCACTGGCGTCGCGCCTGCGCACACTCTCGATCGGTGTCGTCCTGCTGTTGATGGTGGGGCTGCTGGCGTATGTCGCACTGCGCACCGGCCCGTTGGCACCGGTTGCGGTGCAGGTGGTCACGGTCGAAAAGCGCGCCATCCACCCGGCCTTGTTCGGTATCGGAACCGTCGAAGCCCCGTTTACACACAAGATCGGTCCGGTGGCGGCCGGACGCGTCATGGCCGTGCTGGTGCAGCCGGGCGATAGCGTCAAGGCGGGCCAGTTGCTCGGTCAGATGGACCCGGTCGACATGGACCAGCGTATCGGCGCACTGCTGGCCGCCCGCAAGCGCGCCGAGGCCAATCTGCTGGCGGCCCAGGCGCAATTGCTCGAAGCCCAGGCGCGCACGGCGTTCGCGCAAGGCCAGGCGCAGCGGTACGAGCAGTTGCTGGCAGCGCGCACGGTCAGCGCAGAAGCCACCGAGGCCAAGCGGCAGGAACTGCAGATCGCCCAGGCCGCGCAGGCGGCAGTGCGTGCCAATCAGGACGCATCGCGGCAAGAACAGCTGCGTGCCGACGCCGACCTGGCGGCGCTGACGCAACAACGCGCCCAGCTGCGCCTGGTCTCGCCGATCAATGGCCTGGTCACGCGCCGCAATGCGGACAGCGGCACCACCGTGGTGGCCGGACAAGCCGTGGTGGAGGTGGTCGAGCCGTCCCGGTTGTGGATCCATGTGCGATTCGACCAGCAACGCGCGCAGGGCCTGCGCGCACAGTTGCCGGCCCGGATCCTGCTGCGTTCGCAGGGCAGCACCGTGCTGGCGGGCCAGCTGCTGCGGGTCGAGCCACATGCGGATGCCGTCACCGAAGAGGTGTTGGCCAAGGTCGCCTTCGACCAACAGCCGCAGGTCCCGCCACCGATCGGCGAACTGGCCGAGGTCACGGTGACGCTGGAGCCGGTGGCCAGCGGGCCGGTCGTCCCCAACGCCAGCATGCACCGTATCGACGGGCAGATGGGCGTCTGGCTGGTCGATGCCGGCGCGTTGCGGTTTGCACCGGTGCAGATCGGCGCCAGCGATCTGGACGGCAATGTGCAGATACGCGACGGACTCTCGGGCGGCGAACAGCTGGTCGTGTACAGCCAGCAGGCCTTGACGACCCACAGCCGTATCAAGCTGGTCGAGCGGATCGTCGGGAACAAGCCATGATCAGTCTGGCCGGACGCGACATCGCCCACTCCTGGAGCAAGTTCGTGTTCACCGGCATCGGCCTGGGCCTGCTGATCGGCGTCACATTGACGATGGCGGGCGTCTACCGCGGCATGGTCGACGACGCCAAGGCCCTGCTCGACAACAGCGGCGCCGATCTGTGGGTGGTGCAGCAGGACACCCAGGGACCGTATGCCGAGTCATCCAGCTTGCCCGACGACAGCTACCGCGCCATTCTCGGCATGGCTGGCGTCGCGCGCGCCGCCAACGTCACCTACCTGACGATGCAGGTGCGGCCGGTGGACGACAGCCAGGCGCAGGACGTGCGGGCGATGGTGGTGGGCATCACGCCTGACGGCGCCGGGCATCCCGGCCAACCGGGTTACCTGGTCGATGGGCGCCATCTCACGCGCGGGCACTACGAGGCGGTCGCCGATCTCGCCACCGGCTTCAAGCTCGGCCAGCGCATCCGGATCCGGCGCGACGCCTATACGGTGGTCGGTCTGACGCGGCGCATGGTGTCCTCGGGTGGCGACCCGATGGTGTTCATCCCGATCAAGGACGCGCAGCAGGCCCAGTTCCTCAAGGACAACGACGCCATCGTGCGCCAGCGCGAACGCACCGCGCAGAACCCGGCGCTGAACCGCCCCGGCGTGCCGGGTCTGCTCGACGCCGTCATCGCCTCGCAATCGAGCAACAACTCGGTCAACGCCATACTGGTGCAGATCGCGCCCGGCGCCGACCCGGACGCGGTGGCCGAGCCGATCCGGCGCTGGAAGCGCCTGTCGGTCTACACCCGGGCGCAGATGCACACGATCCTGATCGACAAGCTGATTGCAACGGCGGCGCGCCAGATCGCCATGTTCCTGGTGATCCTGGCCGTCGTCAGTGCCGCCATCGTGGCCTTCATCATCTACACGTTGACCATGGGCAAGATCCGCGAGATCGCGGTGCTCAAGCTGATCGGCACCCGCAACCGCACGATCGCCTGGATGATCATGCAGCAAGCCATCGCGCTGGGTTTGATCGGCTTTGTCGTAGGCAAGGTGTCGGCCACCTTCTGGGCGCCGATCTTTCCCAAATACGTGTTGCTCGAGACCGGGGACGCGTTGCGCGGATTCGTCGCGGTGGTGCTGATCTGCGTGCTCGCCAGCATCCTGGCGATCCGCGCCGCGCTCAAGGTCGACCCGGCGGAGGCGATCGGTGGCTGAAGCGCAAGCCCCATCGTCGCCCGGCCGCGGCATCCGCATCGAAGGCCTGCGCAAGGTGTACGGCAGCGGCGACACCGCGGTCGAGGCGCTCAAGAACGTCAGCATGGTGGTGGGTCCCGGTGAAGTGGTCGGCCTGATCGGCCCGTCCGGATCGGGCAAGAGCACCTTGCTCAAGTGCCTGGGCGCGGTGATCGAACCCAGCGCCGGGCGCATGGTGCTCGGTCAGGATGTGATCTACGACAACGCATGGAAAATCACCGACCTGCGGGCCTTGCGGCGTGACAAGATCGGCTTCGTGTTCCAGGCGCCCTACCTGATCCCGTTCCTGGATGTGACCGACAACGTCGCCTTGTTGCCGATGCTGGCCGGCGTATCCAACGCCCAGGCGCGCCAGCGTGCCGTGGAACTGCTGACCGCGCTCGACGTGCACCACCGCGCCAAGGCCATGCCCTCGCAACTCTCCGGCGGCGAGCAGCAAAGGGTGTCGATCGCGCGCGGCCTGATCAACCGACCGCCGGTGATCCTGGCCGACGAACCGACGGCGCCGCTGGACAGCGAACGCGCGCTGGCCGTCATCCGCATCCTGAACCAGATGGCGCGCCAATTCGACACCGCGATCATCGTCGTCACCCACGACGAAAAGATCATCCCCACCTTCAAGCGCATTTACCACATCCGCGACGGCGTGACGCAGGAAGAAGTGGGCGAAGGCCGTGGCATCGACTGAAACCCCCACCTTGTTCAACGACCCGGAGAATCCCATGAACGTTCCCTACAAGCACCCCAGGCTGTTCACCGTTGGCGCGGCAGGTGCGCTGCTGCTGGCCGCCAGCGCAGCGTGCCTGGCCGATGACACAGCGAGCGTCACACCACTGGCCTTGCGCACGATCATGCAGGACATGGGCAAGAACATGCAGCTCATCACCGACGGCATTTCCCGCAGCGACTGGAAGCAGGTCGAGAAGGCAGCAGCACTGGTCGCCGACCATCCCCAGCCGCCCGCCGAAGAAAAGGCGCGGATCATCGCCCTCTTCGGTGCCGAGATGGGCCGGTTCAAGGGGTACGACACAGAAACCCATGACCACGCACTGGCGGCGGCTGCCGCGGCCAGGGCCGTCGATGGACAGGCCGTGATCCGCGCGTTCGGGCAACTGCAGTCCAGCTGCCTGGGTTGCCACACCGCGTTTCGCGAGCCATTCGTCGCGCATTTCCATGGCAAGAAGCTTGCGCCGTAGGCGCGGCAATTCGAAGCAGCCTGCTCATCTCATTTTCTGGAGAACTTCATGACATCGACTACACACAAACGCAGCCTGTCGGTTTGGGTCATCTCGGCCATCGCACTCGTGTTCGGGCTGATGACGATCAAGGAAGGCGGCTCGGTGGTATTGGGCATCGGCGAGGCGCGCGCGGCGGCCGGCAACTACATCCCCTTTGTCGTCTGGTTCAACTTCCTGGCCGGCTTCGCCTACGTCGTCGCCGGCATCGGACTGTGGCTGCAGCAGCGCTGGGCAAGCAGCCTGGCGGTCGTGATCGCGGCCGCGACGGCGCTGGCATCGGTGGCGCTGGGCTTCATGATCCTGTCGGGCACGCCGTTCGAGCAACGCACGGTCTTCGCAATGGGCCTTCGCACCGTGGTGTGGATCGTCATCGCCGCCATCGCGTGGCGCCGTCGTGGGCAATGGGTCGCATGAACATCACATTCCTGGGCGCAGCGCGCGAGGTCACCGGCTCGTGCTTCCTGGTGCAGACCGCGGACACCCGCTTCCTGGTCGACTGCGGCATGGTGCAGGGTGGGCGCGACGCACCGGCGCGCAACCGCAAGCCGTTCGCGTTTGATCCGCGATCCATTGATTTCGTATTGCTCACGCACGCGCATATCGACCACAGCGGCTTGCTTCCCAAGCTCACCCGCGCGGGCTTCCAGGGGGCTATCCATGCCACCACGGCAACCACCGATCTGCTGCAGGTGATGTTGCCCGACAGCGCGCATATCCAGGAGAGCGATGCGAAGCGGGCCCAGCGCGATGCCAAGTCGGCGCAGCGCAGGGGCATCCCGACCAAGCCTCTGTATACGATGGACGACGCCCGCAACTGCCTGCGCCAGGTGCAGTCCATCGACTATGACCAGGACCTGGCGCCGCACACCGGCGTGCGCTGCCGGTTTCGCGACGCAGGCCATATCCTCGGCTCGGCCATCATCGAAGTCTGGATCACCGAACACGGCAAGACCATCAAGCTCGTTTTCAGCGGCGATCTGGGCCAGCCGGGGCGCCCGATCCTGCGCGATCCGACGCCGATCGCGCAGGCGGACCTGCTGATCATCGAGTCGACCTATGGCAACCGCGCACACAAGGACATGGCAGCGAGCGAGGACGAACTGGTCGAGATCATCGGGCGCACCTTGCACAAGCAGGCAGGCAACCTGATCGTGCCGGCGTTCGCGGTCGGCCGCACCCAGGAAATCCTGTACCACCTGTACCGGCTGACCCGTGAAGGCCGATTGCGCAATCTCAAGCTGTTTGTCGATTCGCCCATGGCCGCCGAAGCCACGCGCATCACCCGCCACTATCTGGAACTGTTCGACGATGCAGCCAAAAGCCTGGCGCGCTGGTACGCCCAGGGCAGGAACCTGCCCGAGCTGCATTTCACCGCGAGCGCCGAAGAGTCCATGGCCCTGAACCAGATCCGCTCGGGTGCGATCATCCTGTCCGCCAGCGGCATGTGCGACGCCGGGCGCATCAGGCACCATCTGCGCCATGGCCTTCCCAGGCGGGAATGCGGCGTCCTGATCACCGGATTCCAGGCCGAGGGCACGCTCGGCCGGCGCCTGGTCGATGGTGCAAAGCGGGTGCGCATCTTCGGCCAGGACATCCCCGTGCGCGCGGCGATCCACACCGTGGGTGGCTTGTCGGCGCACGCGGATTTGCCCGCATTGCTGGGCTGGTCCGCCCACTTTCGCAAGCCACCGGCGCGTACCTTCGTGGTGCATGGTGAATCGAGCACAGCGCTTGCGTTTGCCGAGCGGCTGCGCGCCGAACATGGCTGGGACGTGAGCGTGCCGGAGCAAGGTGCGTGCGTGCAATGGCGTGGCCCGATTGAAGGGGGCGCAGATGATTGATTCCGCGCTGGGCCGGCAGCTGCCAACCGCGTTGATCGTGCTGCTGGCCGGTTGTGCCGCCAACCCGGCGTTCCAGCATCCGCCGCCCGTCGCTGCAACCCGCTACACGGCGGCCGCGTTGCCGCAGTCGACGGTCTCCAGCCCGGGGCCGTTGGGTGCCAGCCAGCGCTTTGTCCAGGCGCGCGCGCCCAACCACTGGTGGACCGAATTTCAATCGGACAAACTCACCGCTCTGGTCGAGCGGGCCCAGGCCAACAGCCCGACGCTGGCCGCTGCCCAGGCCACGCTGCGCCAGGCGCGATACAGCCTGGAGGCGTCCGCCGGTGCGACGCAGTTGCCACAGGTGCATGCAAAGGCGGGCGCCCAGCGCATGGCCACCAACACGGCGGCTGCGGGTATGCCGGGCGGCGAGCGCACCTACGGTCTTTACAGCGCCAGTGTGGCGATCAGCTACGACCTCGATCTGGCAGGTGGCAACCGGCGTGCGCTGGAGGCCCTTGCGGCACAGGCCGACTACCAGTCCTATCAGCTCGAAGCCGCAGGTCTGAATCTGGCGGCCAACCTGACACTGACGGCGATCACGCAGGCGCAGTTGCGCGCGCAGATCGGTGCCACCGAAGTCCTGCTCGCCATGCAGCAGGAACAGCTGGCGCTGACCCGACACCGACTGGCGCTGGGCGCCGGCACCGAACTCGAAGTGCTGGCACTGCAAACCCAGCTGGATCAGCTGCAGGCCAGCCTGCCATCGCTGCACAAGCGCCACGCGCAGACGCGCCACCTGTTGGCGATACTGGCCGGACAGGCGCCGGGCGCGTCGACGCTGCCCGAATTCGAGCTGCAGGACTTCGCCCTGCCCGCGCAGCTGCCAGTCAGCCTGCCATCGGAACTGGCCCGGCATCGGCCCGACGTGCGCGCATCGGAAGCCCTGCTGCAGGCTGCCACCGCGCAACACGGGGCTGCGCTTGCCAAGCTCTACCCGCAACTCACGCTCAGCGCAAGCCTGGGATCGCAGGCCTTGACGGCCGCCAGCCTGTTTGGCGCCGGGTCGCTGGTCTGGGGACTGGGCGGGCAACTGGTACAGCCCTTGTTCACGCCTGGACTGAAGTCCCAGGCCAAGGCCGCCGAAGCAGCAGCGCAGGCGGCACTGGCCAACTACCAGCAAACCGTGCTGCAGTCACTGCGCGAAGTCGCCGATGTCTTGCGCAGCGTGGAACACGATGCGCTGGCGCAGCAGTCGATGGCCAGCGCGGACCTGTCCGCCCGGCAATCGCTGCAGCTGGTGCAACGCCAATATGCGCTGGGCGCGGTCAGCTACCTGCAACTGCTGCTGGCCCAGCAACAGGCGCAGCGCACCCGCATGGACCTGTTCGAACAGCAGGCGCGGCGCATCACCAACACGGTGGCGCTGTACCAGGCCGTGGGCACCAGCCAGTTGCAGTGAAGCCGCGCAGCCGCGGCGGTGGATCGTGATCCGTATCGGCGTTATGCTCGAATGTCGGCCTGTGCCGATGCGCGATGTTCGCGCAGCAATCTCACTTTGCCAGCCCATCCATGTCGCCGCGTTCGAGCAGCGCATGATCCGCCAGACCTATGCCGACCATCAGCTGGATGCAGCGACGATGGCCGAGGTGCGCAAGCGCTTCGAAGCGCGCGGCGGCGCAGGTGGCGCGGTGTTCGAGCAACCGATGCACGTGCGGTTGCAGCGCCGCGCGCAGCGGTGACGTGCGATTGGCCAATCCGATCCTGCCCAGCCCATGCGTGCGTTCGGGTAGTGGCAATCGCGCGCGGCGCGCGCCATTGCCCCGCGCAACCAGCGGTTGGCTGCACATGGACGGTGACATCATGCGTTGTGGGCGTCGCTGGGCAGGTCGAACAACTTGCCGGGATTCATCAGGTTGCCAGCATCGAGCAGATGCTTGAGGCCCTTCATCAGGTCAAGTTCGACCGCGTCCTTGTGCAGCAGGAGCTCATCACGTTTTGTACTGCCTATGCCATGCTCTGCGCTGATGCTGCCGCCCAGGTCCGCGGCGATCCGATGGACCTCCATGCTGGCTGCATCTGCCTCCCTTCGCAGTTCGGCCGGTTCCTTGCCCATGCGCTCGAATATCGCCACCAGATGGATATTTCCATCGCCCACATGGCCTACCGCCACTACCGCGGGGTTCGACTGGCGCGCGCGTAACGCGGCCGTGGCACATCGAACGAACTCCGGAATCATCGCGATCGGTACGGAAGTGTCGTGTGAAACGCTGTATCCCGCATTGCGATTGGCTTGCGAGACGCTGTCGCGCAACCGCCAGAAATCTGCCAGCTGCCGCTCGTTGGAGGCAAGGGCCGCATCCAGGGCCAATCCGTCATCGAGTGCCGCACTCAGCACTTTCTCGATGTGAAGTGCCAAGTCACTATCGCCGCGCGAATCGGTTGCCTCGATCAGGAGCGCCCATGGATAGGCGCCCTGCAATGGATCACGGGTGCCCGGGATGTGGCGCAGCACGAGATCGAGCTGCCCGCGCGACATGGCCTCGAAGCTGGTCAGACGTTCGCCGCAGCTGGCCTGCAGGCGGCCGAGCAACTTGATCGCATCGTCAAGATCATGTGCTGCAACCCATGCGGCCACGCGCACGCGCGGACGGGCAAACAGCTTCAGTACCGCGGCCGTAACCACGCCCAGTGTGCCTTCGGCGCCTATGAACAACTGCTTCAGGTCGTAGCCTGTATTGTCCTTGCGCAATTTTCGCAGTCCATTCCACAGACGGCCATCGGGCAAGACAACCTCCAGGCCCAGCACCAGTTCGCGCATGTTGCCAAAGCGCAGCACGGCGGTACCGCCAGCGTTGGTGGAAATGTTGCCGCCGATCTGACAAGAACCTTGGCTGCCCAATGCCAACGGAAACAGGCGATCCGCGTCATTGGCCAATGCTTGAATGGATGCCAGCGTGCATCCCGCCTCCACAGTCACCGTATTGCTGACCAGGTCCACTTCCCGCACCTTGTTCATGCGGTCGAGGCACAACACGACATTGGCCAGTCCCACTGGCGGCAAGGCCGCTGCCGACATGCCGGTATTGCCACCTTGCGGCACGACAGCCAATCGCGCTGCCTTGCAGTAAGTGACGATGGCGGCCACCTGGTGCGCATTGGCCGGTCGCACTGCACAAAGGGTTGTGCTTCGATACCGACCACGCCAGTCGCGCAGGTACTTTTCCAGATCACCGGCATCGGTCACCACGAAGGCCGACCCGACGATGTCGCGCAATGCCGCGCGGGTTTGAGCTTCGGGAGTCATTGTTCGGCAGCTAAGCCAGCATCGGTTGGAGATCGTCGGCCGCCGCGAGCAGATGGCCGAGGTGGACGGGCTTGCCGTTCAACACCATTTGGGAGCCTAGGCCGGCGACACTGATGCAACCGCGCAACTCGCCATTGACGGTCAGCAGTGGTACGGCCAACGCGGCAAGGCCGATGACCACATCGTCCACCGCAAACTCCCAACCGCGCTTTCGGATCAACTTCAAGCGGGTCTTGAGTTTTGCGCGATCGACACAGCTCTCGGCCGTCAGCGCCGTCAGAGGCTTGCTCAACACGAGATCGATGTCCGCGGCTGATTGCCAAGCCAGCAACAACTTTGGCGCGCCGCCACAATTGGCTGGAAGCGTGCCACCGATGGACCAGACATGCACCTCCATGCTCTTGCGGTCGTGATACCGGTCCAGGCAAACCGCGTTGTGATCGCGGTACTCCGACAGAAACACGGTCAGTCCCAGTTCGGCGGCCAGTCGATCCAGCCGCGCTTCCGCCAACTGCCGCAGATCCACTTCGACGAACGACCGTGCAAGGCGTCGAATCATGGGGCCGAGTGAGTAATGCCCGCTGTCCGCATGTTGAAAGACCATGCCTTCTTCCATCAGTGTCAGAAGCAATCGACGTGCGGTGGCCCGGTCCAGATCGGCCTTGGCTGCGACCTCGCGCAACTGCAGCTTCTCGCTTCCTTCGAATGCCTTGAGAAGTGCCAACGCGCGAGACACGGCCCGGACCGTACGCGACGACAGCTTTTCCTGATCAGGATCTGGATGTGGCTGGTGCGCTATTTTCATTTCCTGCCTTGATCAATCGGTGGATTAAACGGCCACTTCGCGCGATCGCAAAGCATTTCTCGCAACGGATGGAACAGTCGCGACCCATCATGCAGGGCACGGACGCACGCGCGGCGTCACGGGTTCAACACTTGTCGCGCGGTGCGGTCGTCGACAAATCCATCCGCATCGAGATTTATCTTATCATGTCATCCAATGAAATGCTTTACGTCTATTGACAAGATGATGCTGGCCTTGTAACCTTCGCACATCCGGGTTTGAGGCGTTCGACAGGAAGCAGGATTGAAAGCGGAATCGGGTCTCTGATTTCGCACAACAGAAGTCGTACAAGGAAGCGCTGCCGAAGGCTGACGCCGTGCCAGTACGCACCAATTGAAGAGAGCCACCATGGGATTCACGATCACGGAGAAAATCCTGGCGCGCGCGGCAGGTCTGGAATCGGTCAAGGCCGGCGATGAAGTCATGGCCAAGCCCGATTACGTGCTGGCATACGATTTCCCTGGCTACACGGATGTCATCTTCAAGCAGTTGAAGGACGACTTCGGCATGGAGAAGATGCCCGAACCTGATCGGTTCGGCATCTTCATCGACCACATGGTGCCCACCGCCACGGCAGCCGAGGAGCACCTGCACATCGGCACGCGCGAGTGGACCAAGGTCAATGACGTAGCGCTGTACGAACGCAAGGGTATCGGTCACCAGGTCGCCTCCGAAGTCGGCTTTGCAACGCCGGGCGCGTTCGTCGTGCACTTCGATGGGCACGTGAGTCAGTTGGGTACGTTCGGCACCCTGGCAATGGGCCTGCGGCGCAATGTGCTCGAGGCGTTTGCCATGGAGCGCGTGTCGATCCGCGTTCCCCAGACGACGCGGGTCGATCTGGTGGGCAGGCTTCAACCAGGGGTCATGGCACGCGATGTGTTCCACCAGATGGTGCGGATTCTGGGGCCCGCCTCCTGCCGTTTCCAGGTGCTGGAAATCGGCGGGCCGGCGGTAGCCGAGATGTCCAATGATGCATTGCAGACCATCACCGGTCTGGCCATGTTCACCGGTGCTCTGACGGCGATCGTGAATCCCGATGCCAGACGGCTGGAATACGCGCTGCCGCGCGCGCGCAAGAAGCTCGAACCCGTATCCAGTGACGACGATGCGGTGTACGCGGCACGCCACGAGATCGACCTCTCCAGGCTAGAGCCGATTGTCGTGATTCCACCCAGTCCCGCCAATACGCGCGACCTCAAGGACTTCCTCGGGCTGCAAGTCCAGACCGGGTATCTGGGGTCCTGCGCCTCGGGCCGGATAGAGGACTTGCGCGCAGCCGCGCAAGTGCTCAAAGGTCGCAAGGTCGCGCCGGGATTTGCCTTGTACGTGGTTCCGACCAGTCAGGAGATCATGCTGGCCGCGGCGCGCGAAGGGTTGATCGAGACCTTGGTCGAAGCCGGTGCGTTTGTGTCGTCACCTTCCTGCGACTACTGCTATGGTCGTATTGCGACGATGGCGCCGGGCCAGCGGGCGGTGTCCACCGGAACGCTCAACGTACGCGGTCGGATGGGTAGTCCCGACTCGGAGATTTACTTGTGCAATGCGGCCGTCATAGCGGCGTCAGCCATCGAAGGTCGCATCGCCGATCCGCGCCCCTACCTGCCTGCTTGAAGGATTCGACATGGCTCTGACAAACTTGCGAGGCCGCGTCGCCTTCGTTTTCGACGAACGCGACTTTGATGTCGACCAGATCGTCGGCGTCAAGAACATGAAGACCACCGATATCCTTGAGTTGGCCAAGGCCGCGATGCAGACCTATGACACGGACTTCGCCAAGCTGGTCAAACCCGGAGACTTGCTGGTCGGCAATCACAACTTCGGCTATGGCCATCCGCACTACCCGCCGATGAAAGCCATGCGCCATCTCGGCATTGCCGGCGTGATCGCTGAATCGTTCTCGCCGGGCTATTGGCGTGGAGAAATCAGCATGGGCTTTCCGCAGGTTTCCTGCCCCGGCATTCTTGGATTCGTCCAGCGCTGGGATGAACTGGAGGTGGACTGGGGCGCGGGCGTCGTGCGCAATCTGACCCGGGGAACCGCGCTGGGCTTCGAGCCGCTGCCGCGCGCGGACCTGGAAATGCTGGAGGCCGGTGGCCTCGAAAACTATCTGAAGAAGCGGCTATCGATCCAGAAAAGCACGGAGAACATCACATGACCAGTCTCAAACAACTCGTCAAGCAAAACGGCACCGTCTGGGCTGCCGGCGCGTTTGACGCGCTCAGCGCGCGGCTGATCCAGGAGGCCGGTTTCGATGCGCTGCTGACCTCCGGCTATGGCATTTCCTCGTCGCTGCTTGGTGAGCCAGACACCGAGCTCTACACGATGACCGAGAACCTGGCGGTGGTGCGCAACGTTTGCAATGCAGTGACCATTCCGGTCATCGCGGATATCGACACCGGCTATGGCAATCCCATCAGCGCGATGCGAACCATGCGCGAATTCGAGAACGCCGGCGCATCCGCGGTCATCATGGAGGATCAGGTATCGCCCAAGCGCTGCCCGTGTTCGGTCGACACGCTGGACATCATCACGCTGGAGGAGGGAGTCAACAAGATCAGGGCCATTGTTTCGGTGCGAAAGAACCCCGATCTGCTGATCATTGCGCGAACCGATGCGGTCGACCCGCAAGAGGCAATCCGCCGCGGCAAGGCCTATGTGGCCGCTGGCGCCGACATCATTCAGCCAATCTCGAAATGCTTCAAGAACTTCGCCGGACTGCAGGCCATGCGGCAGGGCTGCGGCGTGCCGCTTTCGCTGCAACTGCTGGGCTGGCTTGAATCGGACCTGGAGCGCAAGCAGATCGAGCAGGTTGCGGCCATCGCCACCTATCCCCTGGTCGCGCTGATGACTGCCACACAGGCGATGCGCCAGAATCTGACGGCGCTGGCCAAGTCCAAGTCAACCAAGACATTGCCGCAGTCTGTCACCGGGCTGCACGATTTCAATGACTTCATCGGATTCAACCGCATCGATGCATTGCAGAAGCAATTCATGAATTACGACACCACCCCCGTCGCAAACTAATCAACCAAAGGAGACAACCATGCTTACTCGTAGTCGGATCGGATTTTGGCTCTGCGCCAGCCTGAGCGCAATTGCCATGCACGTCGCACCAGCGTCGGCACAGGGATTGGCGCCCGGTGAATACAAGATTGGATTCATTACCGCCAATACCGGCCCGATCGCCCAGGCCGGCCAATCGTTCTGGGCCGGCGCGCAACTGGCGTCCGAAGAAGTCAAGACCTCCAAATATCTGGGCGCTTCCTCTATCGTGCTCGAACCCAAGGAGGCCGCCAGCGACGCGGCGCGGGCCATCCAGGCGATAAACCAGTTCATCGCCGACCGTTCGATATTGGCGACAACCTGCTGCATCCTGTCAGGGGTTGCGGGTTCCGTGAAGCCGGTTGTGGTCGCCGCGAAGATCCCGTTGGTGATCTATGGCGCCACTGCCGCCGGCCTGCCGCAGGTGCCGTGGGTCTACAGCATGACCATCCTGCCCGGACCGAAGGATGTCGCCACCGCCGTCACGGTCACCGATGCCCTGAAGCCGAAGACCGCCGCCTACATCCTGGCTGCCGACAACGATGCCTTCAAGGGTCGCATGGTAGCGACGCAAAAGACGCTGGAGGCCAAGGGCATCGCAACCGCGGGTATCGTCAGCGTGCTCACGAAGGACACCGATTTCACGGCTGCGGCGACGCAGGCCATGGGCCTCAAGCCCGACGTGATCCTGATCTATACAACCCAACAGGCCGCAGCCGGCGCGATCACGTCGCTGCGCGACCGTGGTTTCACGAACACCATCATCGGCAATGACGTGCTGTCGCCCGATAGCATCTTCAAGAAGATGGGCGCATCGGTCGTCGGCGTGCCGTTCCCGGTCAGCTTCTCCGCAACGCTTGCCGATTCGCCCGAAGCCAAGGCCTTCGTGACCGGGTACCAGGCGAAGTTCAATACCGCGCCAGACATCTACTCGGCCCAGGGCTACCAGACGGTCTGGTTCATTGCACAGGGCTTGAAATCGATCTCCGGTACTCCTACGCGCGAATCACTGAGCGCGGCGCTGGCCAAGGTGACGAAGATCGAACATCAAATCTATGGCGGCGAGGAAGTGAAGAACGGCCAGGCCGAAACAACCGGCACGCTGGTGGTGAACTGGACGGCGGACGGCAAGCTCGTCCCCTGGAAACCGTCCAAGTAACCGGGCGACACGATGGAACTGTTCGTCGCGCAACTCATCAACGGTGTTGCGCTGGGGTCGCTCTATGCCTTGTTCGGGCTCGGATTCGGCATCGTATTCGCCACGCTCGGCATACTGAATGCTGCCCATGGGACCTACGCGAGTTGGGCTGCCATCGTTGCGCTGGCCGCCGTTGAACAGTACAAGTTGCCGTTCATCCCGGCTCTGCTGGTAGGCGTTGCGGCAGCCGGGGTGATCGCGCTGATCGTGGACCAGGTTGCGTTCCAGCCGCTGCGCCGGCGTGGCACGGGCAGCGCCGGCATGCTGGGGGCGCTGATCACCAGCATAGCGTGCTGGATCATTCTCGACAGCCTTGCCGGCACCGCGACCGGGCACAACAGTCTGAGCTTCCCGCGCGGGAGCTATCCGTCCACGATGTTCCAGCTCGGTTCGATTCCGCTGCCCGCAATGCAGATCATCACGATCGTCTCCATGCTGGCAGTGACCGTGGGCTTGCACGTGCTGATTCGTCACACGCGTTTCGGTGCGGCAATGCGAGCTGTCGGCTGGAACCAGACTGCAGCCTCGCTGGGCGGCGTCAATCCTCGCCATGTGGTCGTGATCACGGCTCTTCTGGCCGGGGCGACCTCGGGGTTTGCAGGCGTGCTGGGCGGCATCACCACCCACAACGTCTCGTTCTTGCTCGGCGAGGCCCTGCTGCTCAAGGGATTTGCCGCGGTGGTGGTCGGCGGCTATGACGACGTGCGTGGCACGGCGGTAGCCGGCGTCGCGCTCGGCGTGCTCGAGGTGATGACTTCGCAATACCTCTCGTCTGGCCTGCGTGACGGCATCACCTACGCATTGCTGCTGGGCTTCCTGCTGCTGCGCCCACGTGGCCTGTTTGGCAGCTTGAGCTACTCGCGCGCCTGAACGCCATGCAAGCACTAGCTGATTTCTGGGCGGCTTACCGAAGCACGCTCGCGTTTGCGATCGTCAATTCGTTCTTCGGACTGAGTACCTATGCGGTGCTGGCGGCCGGCATCCTGAGCTTCGCCACGGTGACCTACGCTGCCTTTGGCGGCTTCCTTGGCGCTCGGCTGGTACTGATGACCGGGGTTGATCCCATGATCGCCCTGCCAGCCGCCGCTGCAGCCGGAGCCATCCTGAGCTATGTGATAGCCCTGTTGTTCCTGCGTCTGGAGAGCCACTGGATGGCGCTGGCCAGTCTGGCGCTGATCCTGATCACCCGAGTCATTGTCATCAACGTACCGAGCGTCACGGGAGGTGTGGTCGGAATGAGCGTGCCGATGCATCTGTCGCTCGAATTGCTGGGCCTGCTGCTGGTCGTTGGGGGCCTTGTGTTCTGGCGGCTGTCGGCATCCTGGTACGGAATCGCGGCGCAGGCAGTGCGCGAGGACCCGGCCGTCGCGTCGAGCCTGGGCATCGCACCGCGCTCCATCCAGACCATCGCCTTCGTGATCTCGGGCGCGGTCGGCGGCTTGGGTGGCATGTTGCTGGCCGGTGTGTTGCAGTACCTGTCTCCCGATACATATTTTGTCAACATCGCCTTCACGATGATCGCCGCCGTGGTACTGGGCGGCTCCTACCACTGGATTGGAGCCATCATCGGCGCGGCCGTATTCACCGCGTTGCCGGTGATTGCGCAGGCAATCGTCCCGGAGTTTCAGGACGTGGCGAACGGCGTCGTGCTGCTGTTGATCATGATCTTCCTGCCACGGGGCCTCGTCGATCCGCGTGCGATTCGCCTGCGCAGAGGCGCGCGCAACGCGCTGGCGCAGGCGCCTGCCCAGGTTGCGGCACGCGCGGGCGGAGGTGCGACTTGAAGCGCGCGGGCGAATCGGTCGCGTCCGCGCCGCTGTTGGAGCTGGCGGCCATCGGCAAGAATTTCGGCGGAGTGGCCGCAGTGTCCGAGCTGTCCATGGTGGTTCGAAGCGGCAGCGTGGCCGGGCTCATGGGTCCAAACGGCGCTGGCAAGACCACCTTGGTCAATCTCATCAGCGGGCTGCTGCCGTCGGACAGCGGCAGCATCCGCTTTGCCGGTGTCGATATTGCGCGCAGCGCGGCCCATGTCATCGCCGCGCAGGGTATCGCACGAACCTACCAGAATGTGCGGCTGTTCAGCGGCATGACTGTGCTTGAGCAGGTCATGGCCGGCTGCTACGTCCGGCGCGGCATCTCGCTGTGGGCATCGTTCCTGGGCTTGCCAAAGGCTCGCGCGGCCCAGAAGCGGGTGGAGCGCCACGCACTTGAACTTCTCGCACGGGTCCAGCTGAGTCATCGCGCGCATCTGTTGGCGGAAACGCTGTCGTACGGTGAACAGCGGCGCGTCGAGATTGCACGCGCGCTGGGCACCTCGCCTCGGTTGCTGCTGCTGGACGAGCCCACGGCCGGCATGAACGCGCAGGAGTCCAACGAGATCGGCACGCTGGTGCACAGCCTGCGCGATGGCGGTTTGACCGTGCTGATCGTTGAACACAATGTGCAGTTGGTCAAGGATTTCTGCGACCACGTCACGGTCATGAATTTCGGCCGTCTGCTGGCCCAGGGCACCCCAGCCGAATGCATGGCCCATCCCGACGTGCAGGCTGCCTATTTTGGAAAGACCGCCGATGCTGAGCGTATCCGGACTCTGCGCTAGCTACGGCGCCATCCGCGCCGTCACTGACCTCACTTTCGAAGTGGGCAGTGGGCGCATGGTCGCCATCCTGGGCGCCAACGGCGCCGGCAAGTCGACGACTTTGCGCAGCATCGCTGGCCTGCACCGGCCGGTGGGCGGGTCCGTCAAGCTCGATGGCCAAGAGATATCGACTCTTGCGACCCATCGCGTCGTGCGGCGCGGTCTTGCGCTGGTGCCGGAGGGTCGCTTGATCGTCGCGCCGCTCACAGTGGAAGAGAATCTGAGGCTCAGTTCCTATGCCGGACGTGGCGTCGAGCGCGACCTGCTCGCGCGGGTCTACGACCTGTTCCCGCGTCTGAAGGAACGGCGCGGCCAGACCGCCGGCCTGATGAGCGGCGGCGAACAGCAGATGCTGGCCATCGGCCGCGCCCTCGTGACCGAGCCACGCATGCTGCTGCTCGACGAGCCGTCGATGGGTTTGGCGCCCTCCATCATCGATATTGTCTTTCAGGCGATCGTGACGCTGCATCGCCAGGGCCAGTCGATCCTGCTGGTCGAACAGAACGCCGAGATTGCGCTTTCTGTCTGCGACTACGCCTATCTGATGAAGCGCGGGGCTATCGTGGGCGAAGGAACGGGCGCCGCGCTGCGTGACGATGCCGGTGTGCGCGACGCGTATCTGGCATAGCGCAATCGGGACAGGAGAACAGACGATGTGGCGAACGCGAATTGGTGACGTCGAGGTGTTGCGTGTCGAGGAAATGCTGACCCCTGGCTTCGATCCGGCATTTCTCTTCCCTGACTACGATGGCGAAGTCCTGAAGCAGCATCCGCAACTGGCCGGGTCCAACTTCTTTCACGAAGCCTCGGGCAAGCTGATGTCGAGCATGCATTCCTGGCTGCTGCGGGTGGGCGAACGCATCATTCTGATCGACACCGCGTGCGGCAACGACAAGGTGCGCTCCTATCCCGCATTTGCGCGCTTTCACATGCTGCAGTTGCCGTATCTCGACCGGCTTGCCGAATGCGGCGTGCGGCCGCAAGACGTGACGCTGGTGATCAATACCCACCTGCATGTCGACCATGTGGGTTGGAACACGCGCCTCGAAGGCGGCCTTTGGGTGCCTACGTTTCCCAACGCGCGTTACATCATGGGCCGCGCTGAACTGGCCCATTGGCGGGATCCGCAGGGTGGCCTTCTCGTCCACCCGATGGGCGCCGAGGTGATTGCCGACAGCATCGATCCGGTGATCGACGCCGGCCTGGTCGATCTGATCGACTTTCACGAGGAAATCCTGCCAGGCATCTCGGTGCAGCCGCTGCAGGGCCACACCGCGGGGCAGTTGGCTGTGCGTGTCACGTCGCGCGGCGAGACCGCGTTGTTCACCGGCGACAGCTTTCACCAGCCGATGCAGGTCTACCGCCCCGATTGGAGCAGTCGGTTCTGCGAGCGACCCGAAGTGGCCAACGCCACGCGCCGCGCGCTGTTCGAACAAGCCGCGGAAACCAATGCCATTCTGTTTCCCGCACATGCCGGCGTTCCACACGCTGGACGGATCGCCCGAAAGGGATCGGACTTCAGCTTCATTCCGCTCGCCACCGGCATGTGAATCAGCCCTCCTGGTCCCGCACGATCGACGACCTGAAACCATGGGCGACAAGGGCAAGGCTTCGCGGCCAGATCGCCGCTGCGGCTATCGATGCCAAGCAATCAAGCGCGGCACCGATTGAAAGACAAGGATGGATGGAGAAATGACCAGAAAGATGCTTTCCACGAATTTGTTCAAGCGCCCCAGTGACTATTCGCCCTGGTCAGCGGCGGCGGTGGTGCCCGCAGGCGATTCGCTGGTGTTCACGACCGGCCTGACGGCCCGCGATGTGAACGGCGCGATCGTCGGGCCGCACGACATCGAAGTCCAGACGCGAAGGGTCTTTGCGTTGCTGGGTGGAATTCTTGAAGAGGCCGGAGCATCACTGCAGGACGTGGTATCGATGACGGTCTTTCTGAAAGACATCACAGACGTGGCGGCTGTTCAGGCAATACGCAACGAGATCTGGCCCAGTGCACCGCCCGTATCCTCGACAACCGAGGTGGGCCGTTTGGTTTCCGATGAAATCAGAATTGAAATAGCAGCCATTGCCGCGATCAGTCCGGGTCGGCAATGATCGGTGGTGCTGGCGCGGGCCCAGTGCCTGACACGAGAGTGGGCATCAGCTTCGGCCCGCTCGATCCCGCAATTTGAAGGAGATGTCGATGTCAAACGCGATCAACGAAATGGAAGCATCGGAAATCGGAGCGAGGCTGCGCTCGGTAGTGGCCGCCGAGGCCGTGCTGGACGACGACGCAAGCCGCCGTTTCTATGCCAATGATGTGTTCTGGCAGCCCGGCATCGAGCCGCTGGCCATCGTCTGCCCATCGACGCGCGAGGAACTGGCGGCCACCGTTCGGACGGCGACGCAGGCCGGTGTCGCCGTGGTTCCACGGGGCGGCGCGATGTCTTACACGAAGGGCTACCTGCCCATCCATGCCCGATCGATCGTCATCGACACGCGCCGGCTGAACCGGGTGTTGGAGATCAACAAGGCCGATCTATACGTGACGGTCGAGGCGGGCTGCACCTGGGCCGCGCTCAATGAGGCGCTGGAGGGCACCGGCCTGCGTACGCCCTACTGGGGCCCGCTTTCGGGCATCAACGCCACCGTCGGTGGCGCGCTCTCTCAGAACAGCGCCTTTTTCGGGTCGGCGCTGAACGGCACGGTCGCTGAGTGCGTGCTGGGTGTCACCGTCGTGCTGGCCGACGGCAGCATCGTCACCACGGGCTCAGGTGGTCGCAGCGGCGCCAAGCCGTTCACGCGCGAAGGTGGTCCCGACCTCACCGGTCTGTTCCTGGGCGATACCGGCGCAATGGGGATCAAGGCCGCGGCGACCATCAAACTGGCCGTGGCTCCCACAGCGGTCGACTTCCTGTCATTCGGCTTCCCGAGCATCCAGTCGATGGGCGAGGCCCAGACCGAAATGGCACGCACCCGGTTGGTCGCCGAGGGCTTCGGCATCGACCGCAACAAGGCCGAGCATTCCGCCAGCGTCAACCGCATCAGCGAAGGGCTGCAGATCCTGGGCAAGGTCGCAGCCAGCGGCAAGTCCACTTTGGGTGGTCTCAAGGACGCATTGGGCGTTGCCGTTGGCGGCACCGGGTTTCTCAAGGACCACGCGTACACGTTGCACCTGGTGGTCGAGCAGGACGATGCGGCGGAACTCGCCTCGGCCATGCTCCGGCTGCGCGGCATTGGCAAGCGCCACCAGGGTGTCGAAATCACCAATTCGGTTCCGCGGGTGATGCGCACGCGTCCGTTCGGACCGGTGCGCGGCATGCTGGGTCGCAACGGCGAACGATGGGTGCCGATTCACGCGGTGTTCCCGCTCGGCGATGCCCAGCGCGTGCTCGATGCCAACGAAGCATTCTTCGCCGAACGCCTGCCCATGCTGCGCCAGCACGGCATTGTCTATTCGGTGATGACCATGACCACGGGTCACGCGTTCTTTCTCGAGCCTGCGTTCTATTGGATGGACGAAATCACGCCGCTGCATGTTCAGAGCGTGGGCGAGGACGTGGTCAAGCCATGGCGCGACCGGCCGGCCAATCCGGGCGCCCGCAACGCGGTGATCCAGCTGCGCCGCGACACGCAGGAACTTTACGCGAGTCTGGGCGGCGTTTCATGGCAGGTCGCGCGGGACTATCCATTCATCGATCTGCTCAAGCCAGAGACGCGCGCGCTGCTGGCTGGCGTCAAACAGGCGGTCGATCCGCGCGGGCTGATGAACCCCGGTGCGCTTGGCCTGGGCGTGTGACTGCGCCAGTGAAGCCCCATTTCGTCACCGGGCCGAACGGCCAGTTGCGCATCTGGAGCGCGGGGCAAGGCACACCTGTCGTGGTGTTGCCCGGCCTGGTTCAGGCAGCGAGCGTGGTGGCGCAGCGGTTGGCCGCCAGCGCGCCGACGCACGCGTTTCACGTCATCGAGCTGCCCGGAGTCGGCGGCTCCGCGGATATCCCGTGCGAATCCCTGGCGCAGATCGCCGGCGCACTGCGGGGGGTCATTGCGCTCTCGGGTCTGGACAGCGCACCGATACTGGCCTTCGATCTTGCCGCGCCCATCGCGCTGCAACTCGACGCAAGCAGCGTGCTCGTGAATCTTGACCAGGCGCGCGCCTGGGCACGCCGGCCGCTGATGCCGCCGGACCTGACACCCCGCGCCGACGGAACCCACCTCAACGCTCTGTTCGCGCACCTGCGCGACGCACAGCTACTCGATGCGCAGACCGGTCGGCACGCGGCGCGCGAAGGCGACCCGCTCCCCAGCCCGGACGAACTCGATGCCATGATCGTGACGGCCGGAGTCCGGCCGCAGGCCTACGCAGCGCTCTGGTCCATCTGCTGCGCCGCGACCGGGACGCTCGGTGCGCAGGGCAACGCAACGCTCGATGGCGCGCTCCACCTCCTGCGTGGCGCAGCGCGCCGTCCGGCAGGCGACATGCCGCGCCCTTCACCCATGGATTCGATCTGGCGCGACTATGCCGATACGCCGCGTGGGCGCATGCATCTGCGCTTGAGCGGTCCCGAGCGCCGGCCTGTCATCGCGCTGCATTCGGCGCCCGGATCGGCGGCGCCGTTGCGACCCCTGCTCGCCGGCCTCGGAACAGCGCGGCGGGTGATAGCGCCCGATTTCATCGGCAATGGCGACTCTGCCAAGCCCGACGCGCGCGTCGACATTGCAACATTGGCGCGCGACACGGTTGCGCTCGCCGATGCGATCGGCGTCGGCAAGTTTGACCTCTGGGGCACCCACACCGGCGCGCTGATTGCGCTGGAAGTCGCCATCCAGGCGCCCGATCGGGTTGGCCGCGTCATCCTCGAGGCGCCACCGCTGCTGGAGCCGGCATTCACCGCCGACCTGCTGGCCAACTACTTCCCCGAACTCAAGCCCGATGGTTGGGGTCTGTACCTGCAGCAGGCCTGGAACATGCGTCGCGACATGTTCCTGTTCTGGCCCTGGTACCGTGCCAAACGGGCGGCGGCACGGCCGCTTGCCATCCCGCAACCCGGGTTCCTGCACGACTGGACCATCGGTCTGCTCACCAGCGGCGCGACATACCACCGGACCTACCGCGCCGCCTTCGAGTACGACACCCGGGCACGCCTGCCCTTGCTGCGCAGGCCTGCGCTCATCTGTGCTGGTCCGGCCGACATGCTTGCCGATGGTCTGACCGCCGCGCGCGATCTGGTCCCGGGCAAGGCGATTGTCACCACGACACCGGCAACGGTGTGGTACCCGGGACAGGGCGAGGCAGCCGTGCGGGAGACATTGGCGATCTACGAGCGCTTCCTCGAACTGGGTGACGTTGCCTGATGAGCACCGCCGGGCCGTTCCCAAGGGCGAATTCCGCAATGCGCAGCATGGAGGATGCCTGATGCCTGCGTTGGCCACGCATGGCACACTACGAATCCAACCCAGCCCGACA
>CAZLDV010000031.1:0-36298 GCA_964558425.1 uncultured Rhodoferax sp.
TCTCTGATGTCCCCCCTGTTTCGGGGATGGGCCGACTCCGACTTGATTGAGGCGTAGCAGGAATCGCCGTGCCAATCGGGCGTCGAAGAATGTCTCGAAACCCACTGCTGCCGGTGCAATCCACATGATCTTGGCGCAGCATCGGCGCGCCAGGCGCGTCGCCGTTCGCCAGCCCGCAGACATATCGAAAGCATTGCGGCGAGGGGGGTGCCGTGGGATTCGCTGAGCCACGACCCATGGCATAACCCCAGTCTGGCGTGGCATGCCGAGGTCCTCGCGCAGCGCCGACTGGAGATGGCGCAGGCGGTAATCGTGGCTGTGCTCGACTGCGGCAGAATCCGGCGTCGATCCGCTACAAAAGCCCGAGGTTTGCGGCTACGCGGTGAAAAAAACTAGCACCAAGAAACAAGCCCGCTATCAATAAGGCAGCGGCTTTCGTTATCTGACGAGGAAAATTTGGTGGCGCTTCACGGATTCGAACCGCGGACCTGTGGATTATGATTCCATCGCTCTAACCGACTGAGCTAAAGCGCCGTTGTTGGGGCCGTCATGCGCCGAACCCGGCGCGCGACAGCCGGAAATTATAACCACGGATTGACGCCGCTTTTCCCATTGGCCGCGCCTGTGCAAGGCGGTGGCTATTGGTGGCGGAACACCGCCTTGCGCTTGTTCACGAACGCGTCCATGCCCTCCTTCTGGTCGTCGGTGGCGAACAAGGCGTGGAACATGCGCCGCTCGAACATGATGCCGTCGGACAATGTGCCTTCGAAGGAGCGGTTCACCGACTCCTTGGCGGCCATCACGGCGAGCTGCGAGTAGTCGCAGATCAACAAGGCCGCGGCCAGCGTCTCTTCCATGAGCTTGTCCAATGCCACCACGCGGCTGACCAGGCCGGCGCGCTCGGCCTCGGCGGCATCCATCATGCGCCCGGTGAGCGCCAGGTCCATCGCCTTGGCCTTGCCGACCGCGCGTGGCAGGCGCTGCGTGCCGCCGGCGCCGGGGATGATGCCCAGCTTGATCTCGGGCTGGCCGAAACGTGCGTTGTCGGCCGCGATGATGAAATCGCACATCATGGCCAGCTCGCAGCCGCCGCCCAGGGCAAAACCGCTGACCGCGGCGATCACCGGCTTGCGGATCTGGCGGATCTGCTCCCAGTTGCGCGTGATGTAGTCGCCTTTGTAGACGTCGGCGAATCGGTACGTGGCCATCGCGCCGATATCGGCACCGGCGGCAAATGCCTTCTCGCTGCCGGTGACGATCATGCAGCCGATGGCCGGGTCGGCATCGAACGCCTTGAGCGCGGCGCCCAGCTCGTCCATCAGCTGGTCGTTCAGCGCATTGAGCTGCTTGGGACGGTTCAGCGTCACCACGCCGACCTTGCCGCCTTCGGTGCGGACCTGGATCATTTCATGACTCATAGGGGGTTCTCCACGGAAATACTGCAAGCTGCCATGCTAAGGGATAAGCAGCGCGCTGCCGGCAGGGTTCGATGGTAAATTGCCCTGTTTCACAGGAAGCTCCTCCATGTCCGATTCGACCGTGTTGTATGAAGAACAGGGCGCGGTGGCGATTGCCACCTTGAATCGCCCGCAGTCGCTGAACAGCTTCAACCGCCAGATGCACCAGGACCTGCGCGCGGCGCTGGACAAGGCCGAAGGCAATGCCAACATCCGGGCCCTGGTGATCACCGGCACCGGACGCGGCTTTTGCGCCGGCGCCGACCTGTCCGACTTCGACTTCACGCCGGGGCCCGACCTCGTCAAGCGCGCCGATCCCGGGCCGATCGTCGAACTGCAGTTCAACCCGACGGTGCGTCGGCTGCAGGCGCTGCGCATGCCGAGCATCGCAGCGGTCAACGGCGTGGCCGCCGGTGCGGGCGCCTCACTGGCCATGACCTGCGACATCGCCATTGCTGCCCCGGCCGCCAGCTTCATCCAGGCGTTCAGCAAGATCGGCCTGGTACCGGATGCGGGCGGCAGCTGGTTCCTGCCACAACGGCTGGGCCTGGCGCGCGCCATGGGGTTGGCGCTGACGGGCGACAAACTGCCAGCCACCCAGGCGCGTGACTGGGGCCTGATCTGGGATGTCGCCGACGATCCGCTGGCGGCGGCCATTGGATTGGCGCAACGACTGGCCGACATGCCGACCAAGGCCCTGGTGGCCACCCGCGCGTTGTTGCACGGTGCGCAAACCCGCTCGCTGGAGGACCATCTGCCGGTGGAGCGCGACACCCAGTCGGCGATGGGCGCCACCCATGACTACATCGAAGGCGTGATGGCGTTTCTGGAGAAGCGCGCGCCCAAGTTCACCGGCCAATAAGCCATGCACGCCGATCCGGCGGCCCATGGCCGCCACCTCGACACACCGAGCACGGCCGATCCGCAGGCACTGGCAGACCAGGTCGGCGCCGCGATGTTTGCATCCGACACCGCATCACGCGCGTTCATGCAGATGGACTTGCTGGAATGCGCGCCCGGCAGTGCGACGATGCGCATGACCGTGCGCGCCGAACTGCTCAACGGCCACAAGATCTGCCATGGCGGTTTCATTTTCACACTGGCCGATTCGACCTTCGCCTACGCCTGCAACAGCTACAACCGGGCCACGGTGGCGTCGGGCTGCAGCATCGAATACCTGCAGCCGGCTCACCTGGGCGACATCCTGACCTGTGTCGGACAGGAACAGGCGCTGCAAGGGCGCCACGGCATCTACGACATGCAGGTTCGCAACCAGCACGGTGCGCTGGTGGCCGTGTTTCGTGGCAAGAGCACGCAGATCAAGGGAATGGTGCTGCCCGCCGGCTGACACGGGCGCAGGGCCGGCGCGTGAAGACAGTGTCGCGGCCGCTGGTCCGCGACCGCCGGCTGGGTCGGACTCAGGCTGCGTCGTCGAGCCAGTGCGCCAGCTGCTTGGCGTCACGCACCGCCAGTCGCCAGGTGGTCTGGCCCTGCGGCAGGCGCAATTCGAGGCGCAGCATGCGCCGGTCGCGGGCCACCAGCGCCGTCACCGAACGCGCCGTTCCGGCATACAGCGCCAGGTCGTCCAGCCGCGTGAGCCGCCAGCCACTTGCCACACGGCCACGCCGCACCTCGATGGCCAACCATTCGTCGCCAGCGGCGAACCCGGCGCGTTCCGCTGCGCCCCCGCGCAGCACGGCCTTGATCTGGATGCCAGCGCCGTGCTCGACAACCCGCAAACCCAGTGCCTGCGCCGGTTGTGACGGTTCCTGCAGCACGGCGACCCCGTGCAGCGTGAGCAGGTCCTGCAACGGCAGGTCGCGTTTGCCGTGCACCCAGGCGGCGATCTCGCGGTCCCACGGTCTGCCGGTCAGTTCGCGCAGTTCGTCGAGCAGATCCTGCTCGGTCATCGGCCCACCCGCGCAGCGCCGCCACATGCCACGCATCAGCTCATCGAGCGTGGCCGTGCCTTGCGAGCGCAGGCTCAGGTCCAGGCACAACGCGATACAGGCGCCCTTGGTGTAATAGCTCACCGTCGCATTGGCGGTGTTTTCGTCCTGTCGGTAAAACTTGACCCAGGCGTCGAAACTGGCCTGCGCCACGCTTTGCACCAGGCGCCCGGGCGCCTGCAAGACCTGGTTCACCGTCTTGGTCAACAGGCGCAAATAGTGCGCGTCGTCGACCAGATGCGCACGGCGCAACAACAGGTCGTCGTAATAGCTGGTGAAACCCTCGAAGAACCACAACAGCCGGGTGTAGTTTTCCTGGCCGTAGTCAACGGACGTGAATTCGGCCGGACGCAGTCGTTTGATATTCCAGGTGTGGAAATATTCATGGCTGATCAGGCCCAGCAAGGTGGTGTAGCCGTCCGACTGTCGCTGCGCGGCGCCTGCAACCGCAAGTCGGGGCAGGTCCTTGCGCGCGGCGATCAGTGCGGTGCAATTGCGGTGCTCCAGACCCCCATAGGCGTCGTCGACCGCGTTGAGCATGAACACGTAGTTTCGGTGTGGCGGCTTGCCGCCCTTGCCGCGGCCGTGTCCGTGCCACAGGCGGATCGCCGCTTCACAAAGGCGCTGGCAATCGACCAGCAGCCGCTGACCGTCGAACCCGGCGGTCGCACCGGCAACCACCATGCGATGGAGCACACCACCGGCAACAAAGCCGCCACTCCAGAACACGCCCATCTCGACCGGGCAGTCGACCAATTCGTCGTAATCCTGCGCCAGGTAGTGGCCCCAGCCGCGCCGGTCGACCTTGGCCGGCGTCAGGCCGGTTGCCACCTGCCACAACAAGCGCTGCGGCCCTCCCACCAGCTCCAGCGCATGGGGCTGATCGGCAAGGCCGTCGGCCTGCAGGAACAGGCTGGTGCCGTTGAAAAACCCGCGTTGGGAATCGAGCCAGGCGGTGCGAACGGAGTTGTCCAGCGCATACACCTCGTAGTGCAGTTCGAGCGCCAGGCCCGGTTCGCAGCGCACCTCCCAATGGCACTTGTCCAGCTGCCGCAGTTCGCAGGCCTGGTCGGACTGGCGCGCCACCAGGTTCTGGAGATTCCGGGAAAACTCCCGCACCAGGTAACTGCCGGGAATCCATACCGGCAACGCCAGCCGCTGCAGCGCCTGCGGGCGCGCCACGGTCATCGTGACCCGGTACAGATGCGTGTGCGGGTCGGGCATCTCCACCCGGCACTGCACCGCTGCATCGCGACCGGACGGGCCCTTCATGTGCGTGTCAGTGCATGCGCACGTGCGGTCGGATCGGGCGCGTCAATTCGCATCGGCGAGGAACTTTTCAACCTGGGCCGCCTTGATGGCGCCGGGAACACGGGTGCCGTCGGCAAAGACCAGGGTGGGGGTGCCGCTGACCTTGTGCTTGCGACCGAGTTCGACATTGCGCGTGATCGCGCTCACGTCGCAACCTGCGGCCAGCGCACCACCGACAGGCTGGTCGCGCACCATCAGGTCCTGCCAGGTCTTGCCGGGGTCTTTCGCGCACCAGATCTTCCTGGCCTTGTCGACCGAATCGGCGCCCAGGATCGGGTACAGGAACATGTGGATGGTGATGTTGTCGACGCTTTGCAGATCGCGCTCGAAGCGTTTGCAATAGCCGCAATTGGGGTCCTCGAACACCGCGAGTTTGCGCTTGCCGTTGCCGCGCACGATCGTGAACGCGTCCTTGAGGGGCAAGGAATCGAAATGCACCGCCGACAGCTTGTCGATCCGTTCCTCGGTCAGGTTGCGGCGCGCGCGGGTATCGATCAGGTTCCCCTGGATCAGGAAATTGCCCTCGGCGTCGGTGTAGAAGATGTCGGTGCCATTGACGCGGATCTCGTACAGGCCAGGCATCGGGCTCTTGCTGACCTCATCGATCTTCTGCAACTGCGGAATACGCTCGACCAGATTCTTGCGAATCACCGCCTCCTGCGCGAACGCCGGCAGAACGATCGCCAGCACGATCGAGGTCGCCAGGCACTTGGAGAAATTCATGTCGGTCCTGTCAATGGTAGGGGGCCAGCGGGCCCCTGGGTATCCGATAGCGGCGCCGACAGCCCCATGGCCTGGCGTGCCACCCACGCCTTGAGCAGGCCGCTGTTGTTGAAGCCGCGCATGCCCCAGTGTCGCAAGCTCTGCCACGGGTCGCCGGGGCGCCCGAACAACTGCTGCAGACCGTCGGTTGCAGCGGCCATCACGGCGACCTCGGCCTTGCGGGCGCGTTCATAGCGCCGCAGCGCACGTGCATCGTCCACGCCACGCCAGTAGTCGCGCCCGTGGATGGTGGCGGCCAGCACCTGCGCATCGCCCAGGCCCAGGTTCAGCCCCTGGCCTGCCAGCGGATGCACCGCATGCGCGGCGTCGCCGGCCAGCACCCAGGCCCTGCCCTCATGCTGGCCGCTCCAGCGCTTGGCCATGGCCAATTGCAAGGGCCAGGCAGCGCGGGGGCCGACCACGGCCATGCGTCCAAACCGACTGCCACACGCCGCCTGTACCTGCTCAGCAAACATGTCGTCCGACACCTCCATCCGCTCGCTCTTGCGCTCCACCGGGATGGACCACACGGCGGCCACCAAGTTCCCGTTCGGGCCGCCCAGCGGCAACAAACCCAGGATGTCTTGCGGTGTGAACCATTGGCAGGCCACCTGCTGGTGCGGCAATGCACACGCCAGGCGCGTGGCAATTGCCCAATGCGGATACGCGGTCACATCCTGTTCGATGCCGAACTGCCGGCGGGTATCGCTGGCGCGTCCCTCGCAGACAACCGTCAGACGCGCACCGCGCGGCGCATCCAGCACCTCGATCTGCGGCTGGAACTGCACGGCCTGCGCCAGCTGGCGTTCGAGCGCCGGCACATCGACGATCCAGGCCAGCGCGGGCACCGCCAGTGCAGCGGCATCGAAACGCACGTCGGCGCCCCCGGCCTCATGCACCTGCATGCTGGTCACCGCCGTCACGTCCAAGCCCTGCGGCCAGCAACGCAAACGCTCGAGCATGGAGCGCGAGCGCTGGTTCAGCGCATACGCCCGTACGTCAGACCCTGCCGGCGGCGGCGCCACCACCAGCCCCACGCGCAGACGCTCGCGCGCCAGAAGCAACGCCAGTACATGACCGACGATGCCACCGCCCCGTATACAGACATCCAGAATGCGCGCCATCGCTGCGATTCTACGGACCCCGGGCGTGCAGGGCCGCGCGCCAGCGCCCGGCGGCGCCTGCACCGCTCCCGGCCGGTGCACAATGGCGCCTTCCCCAGCACACTGCCTGCCGCGCATCCCTGCCGTGAACCCTGCCCTGCCCACCGCGCCCGATATCCAGGGCCACATCGCCCGCCTGTTCATCTATCCGATCAAGTCCTGCGCCGGCGTCGAGCTGACCGAGGCGCTGTTGACCGAAACCGGCTTCGACCTGGACCGCAGCTGGATGGTGGTGGAAGACGGCGGCATGTTCGTCACGCAGCGCGATGTGCCCCGCATGGCGCTGATCCGGCCGCAGATCAAGGGCGACGCGGTCATCCTGCGCGCCCCCGGCATGCTGGCGCTGCACCTGCGGGCCGATGTGGTCGAGACGGTGGCCCAGGCCCGCATCTGGAACGACGTGGTGGCCTGTTACGACATGGGCGACACCGCCGCGCAATGGTTCAGCGACTTTCTGGCTCCGCAACGCGCCGACGGCGCGCCGCCGCGTCCGTACCGGTTGGTGCGCTTCGACCCCGAGCAGCGCCGCTTGTCCAACCTCACATGGACCGGCGGAGTCGAGGCACAGAACCAGTTCAGCGACGCCTATCCATTGCTGGTGACCGGCACCGCATCGCTGGACGGCCTGAACCGCCGGTTGCAGGCCCGCGGCCTGGCGCCGGTCACGATGGAGCGTTTTCGGCCCAATATCGTGCTGGGCGGCATCGACGAACACGACGAAGACCGCGTCGAAGCGCTGCACATCACCACCGACGACGGCCCGGTCACCTTGCGCCCGGTCAAACCCTGCGCCCGCTGCCCGATACCCAACATCGACCCGCAAACCGCAACCAGCACGACCGATGTGGGCGACATGTTGCAGACCTACCGGGTCGATCCGCGAGTGGATGGCGTCACGTTCGGCATGAACGCCATCACGATCGAAGGGCAGGATCGGGTGCTGCGCGTCGGCCAGGCGGTGACGGGTACGCTGCAGTTCGACTGACGGGCGGCGGCAGCACGGCAGGCCCGATCTGGGCGATGACTTACACGGGGCGCCCGTTTTCCCGGGGTATCGAGCGCCTCCCAGGAGAACTGCATGTCCGTTTTATCGAGCAGCGCCCAGCTTTTCGAGCAGGTCTTGGTATGTATCGCGATAGACCGCAGACGGTGGTTCCGCTTGTGTAAT
Organism: uncultured Rhodoferax sp.; assembly: GCA_964558425.1. Classification (GTDB taxonomy): domain Bacteria; phylum Pseudomonadota; class Gammaproteobacteria; order Burkholderiales; family Burkholderiaceae_C; genus CAISIP01. Next base: position 7,811 of record CAZLDV010000031.1, read on the forward strand.
TACGTATCGTATATACAAACAACGCATGGAGCTTACTTGATCAGAAGCGAAGCGTGCTGCCAATATCAAGGCCCATGGCCTTGACTTCCTGGATGCTGGAAGCGTTTTTGAAGGCCTGACGTTTACGTTTGAGGACGACCGATTCTCCTGCGGCGAGCAGCGCTTCGTTACGCTTGGCATGCTCGCTGGAGTTGCTGTTTCAGTCGTACATACGGAGAATGAATATGAAATCCGCGTCATCTCGTTCCGAAAAGCTTCCAAGCGCGAGTCGGAAATCTGCTTCGATGAAATCCAAAACTGATTGGGCTCGCCTGAAGTCTGGCGCCGCCGACGTAAAGCCATCGGCGGAACATCCTGAAGCAGATGTAAGGCACATTGTTCGCGGGATCGTGCGCAAGGGCGTGAAGCCACTGCCCTCCAAAGCATCCATTTCGCTGCGAGTAGATCAGGATGTGCTCGAATGGTTTAAGGCACAAGGTACGGGCTATCAAACGCGCATCAACACAGTATTGAGGGCGTTCCGTGATGCTTCGGTTTAACTGGTTGATCGACCCGACTAACACGGGTCATCGCCGGCGTCAGGCCGCGCAAACGCTGCTTTCTCATACCGCCCCCTTCGAAGGACCAAACCATGACCACACAAGGGTTTGTTGCGTCACACGCCAAGGAAGCCAAGTTCGAGCGCGGCCTGCGCTCGTTCTACGAGTACCGCGACTTGGGAATCAAGAGTGCGACTGAAGGTCGCGTCGATGCTCACGTCATCCGTGCGGCCGCGGGCAAGGATTTTTCCAGCCAACCGCACCTGCACAAGACCTCGTTTCAGATGGTCTACATCCTCAAGGGCTGGATCGAGTTTGAGTACGAAGGGCAAGGGATCGTGCGCCTCGAAGCCGGGTCCTGCGTTCATCAACCTCCGGGTATTCTTCACCGCGAGCTCGGACACAGCGACGACATAGAGATGCTGGAAGTGGTGCTTCCCGCAGGCTTTGCCACCGAAGAAGTTGATTCGGTTTGACGCTGGACACGCACGTTCCTTGACCACGGGGAAGCCCTGTTCTGGGCGCTGTCCTGCCGCCGCGACTACGACGACGATGGTGATCGAGGTGAACCCCCTGAGGGCACACGCGCGCGTCGTCCCGAAGACAGTCTTCGCACCAAGTTGGTCGAACCCGGCGAGGAAGTCGATCCTCCCTGTACGCTCGAATCCATGGCACGGGTACGGTCCGCGTTGGCGATGCGCCCATCGGTCACCGTGTTTCGCAGCAGCAGCGATTCGGTGATCAGTACAATCGCCAGCAGTTTCCCCGGGGCAAAACGAGGTCAAAGCCTGCGATCCAAGAGCTATCCAGTGCCCGGTTGTGAGTGGTCCCACGTCCATCGCCTTGCACGCCTTTCGGGTGCCTCGACCACGCCGACGTTGGGTTCGATGGTGCAGCGGGGATAGATTTAAAAGGAAGTTTCATGAGTCTGAAGTGTGGCATCGTGGGCCTGCCCAATGTGGGTAAATCCACGCTGTTCAACGCCTTGACCAAGGCGGGCATCGCGGCGGAGAACTACCCCTTCTGCACCATCGAACCCAACGTCGGCGTGGTCGAGTTGCCCGACCCGCGGCTGGCCCAGCTGGCCGAGATCGTCAAGCCGGAAAAGATCGTTCCCGCCATCGTCGAGTTTGTCGACATTGCGGGTCTGGTGGCTGGCGCGAGCACGGGCGAGGGCCTGGGCAACAAGTTCCTGGCCCACATCCGCGAGACCGATGCCACCGTCAACGTGGTGCGTTGCTTCGAGGACGACAACGTGATCCACGTGGCCGGCAAGATCGACCCGATCTCCGACGTCGAAGTGATCCAGACCGAGCTGTGCCTGGCCGACCTGTCCACCGTCGACAAGAGCCTGGTGCGCTATACCAAGGCCGCCAAATCGGGCAACGACAAGGAAGCCGCGCGCATCGTGGCCGTACTCTCGAAGTGCCAGGCGGTGCTCAACGAAGCCAAGCCGGTGCGCACGATCGACTTCAGCAAGGAAGAGCTGGCGGTGCTCGCGCCGTTTTGCCTGATCACCGCCAAACCGGCGATGTTCGTGGCCAACGTCTCGGAGGACGGCTTCGAGAACAACCCGCTGCTCGACCGGCTGCAGGAATACGCTGCCAGGCAGAACGCGCCAGTGATCGCGATCTGCGCCAAGCTCGAGGCGGAGATGGCCGAGATGAGCGACGAAGACCGGCAGATGTTCCTGGAGGAACTCGGCCAGAGCGAACCCGGCCTGAACCGGCTGATCCGCGCCGCTTTCAAGCTGCTCGGCCTGCAGACCTATTTCACCGCCGGCGCGAAGGAAGTGCGCGCCTGGACCATCCACGTCGGTGACACCGGCCCGCAAGCGGCCGGCGTGATCCATACCGATTTTGAAAAAGGCTACATCCGCGCCCAGACCATCGCCTTCGACGACTTCATCGCCTACAAGGGTGAACAGGGGGCCAAGGATGCCGGCAAGATGCGCGCCGAAGGCAAGGAATATGTCGTCAAGGATGGCGACGTGATGAACTTCCTGTTCAGCCCCTGAACCTGCGGTAGCCGTCGGTGTTCGGCAACATCGGCCCGCTGCCGCTTCGCGACCCCATCCCATGCGCCTGCTGCAATACAAGGACCTGGATCTGCGACGGGTCAAACCCGCTTTCGCCAAGGTGCGCGCCGCCATCGAAGCCGGTGATTTCAGGAGCGCGGATGTCAAGAAGTTGCACATCGGTGCCTATTACCGTGCCAAGCTCGATTACAGCAACCGCCTGCTTGTGCAATTCGCACGCCACGCTGGCGAAACGGTGTGTCTGGCGCTCGAGGTCATCGAGAACCATGCTTACGACAAGTCGCGCTTCCTGCGCGGTGCGCCCGTCGACGAGGCCAAGATCGATCACGAGCCGGACCTCGATCCGGCCCAGTTCGTCGCCGAGGCACTGCCGCTGCGCTGGTTGCACGCCACGCGAAGCAAGTTCGAACTGCTCGACAAGCCGATCGTCTTTGACGACGCGCAGGAAGCCGTGCGACGCCTGCCGGCGCCGGTGGTACTGGTCGGCTCGGCCGGTTCGGGCAAGACGGCCGTCACCTTGGTCAAGCTGCGCGAAGCCCAAGGCCGGGTGCTCTATGTAACCCAGTCGGCGTACCTGGCGCAGTCGGCGCGCGCCTTGTATGACGCCCACGGCTATGACAATCCGGCACAGGAGACCGAATTCCTGAGCTACCGCGAGTTCCTCGAAACGCTGCGGGTGCCCAAGGGACGCGAGCTCGATTTCAACGCCTTCCGCGGCTGGTTCGATCGGCACCGCGACGCCATCCGGGCGCTCGGTGACATCGATGCCCATGCGCTGTTCGAGGAGTTCCGCGGCGTCATCGGCGCCCACAGCGCCGGACCACTGGGCCTGCACGACTATCTGGCGCTTGGCATCCGCCAGAGCCTGCTGCCGCCGGCGGCGCGACAGGCCGCGCACACCCTGTTCGGCCGCTACCGGCAATGGCTGAGCGAAGCCGGCCTGTTCGACCTGAACCTGGTCGCCCACGACTGGCAGGCACTGGCAAGTCCGAGCTACGACTTCATCGTCATCGACGAGGTGCAAGACCTGACCGCCGTCCAGCTCGCCCTGGTGCTGGCCTGCCTCAAGGCGCCGGGCCAGTTTCTGCTGTGCGGCGACTCCAACCAGATCGTGCACCCGAACTTCTTCTCCTGGGCGGCCGTCAAGACGCTGTTCTGGACCGGCCTGGTCGGCCAGGCCGCGCAGCGCCAGCAGCTGCACGTGCTGCAGGCGAACTTTCGCAACACGCTGGCGGTGACGCAGTTGGCCAACACGCTGCTCAAGATCAAGCAGGCGCGCTTTGGCTCGATCGACCGCGAGAGCAATTTCCTGGTGCACAGCAGCTCCAGCGAGCCGGGCGAGGTGACCCTGATTCAGGCCAAGGACGCCGCGCTCAGGCAGCTCGACGCCGCCACGCGCGCGTCGGCGCGTCACGCCGTGATCGTGCTGCGCGACGAAGACAAGCCGGCGGCACGATCGCAGTTCCACACACCGCTGGTGTTCTCGGTGCATGAAGCCAAGGGTCTGGAGTACCCGCATGTGATCCTGCTGGGCATCGTCTCGGGCCAGCGCTCGGCCTATGCCGAGGTCTGCGACGGCGTCACCGCGCAGGACCTCGAACGCGACGAACTCGACTACCGTCGGGCCAAGGACAAGGGCGACAAGGCGCTCGAGCTGTACAAGTTCTATGTCAATGCGCTGTACGTGGCGATGACGCGGGCCGTGGAAAGCCTGACGATCGTCGAATCAGACGCCGGTCATCCGCTGCTCAGCCTGCTCGGACTGAAGTTCGGCGAGACCCGTGTCGCGCCGGCACACACATCCAGCAAGGAAGAATGGGCACAGGAAGCGCGCAAGCTCGAACTGCAGGGCAAGGAAGAGCAGGCTCGCGCGATCCGCGACACCTTCCTGCAGAGCAAGCCGGTGCCGTGGACCCCGTGGAGTCGCCGGCTCATCGAAGGCCTTGCGCCCAAAGTGCTGGACCGCAGCAATCCAAGCGCCAGACTGAAGCAGTTGGTGCTGGACTACGCGCTATGGCACGGTCAGCAAGCCTGGGTGGAGCAACTCGCGCGCGCCAACTTCCAGGCGGCTCGCAGCCTGGCGCCTGACGGGGACTTCGGCTGGATCGGCGATGCGGCGATGCTCGGCGCGCAACTGCCCGATTGGAAGAAGCAGCAGGAGCTGTCACTGCGCGCGGTAGCCGCGGTGAGGCAGCGCCACTTGCAGCCCTTTGCCGCGAAAAGCTTCAAGGACATCCTGCGGCTGTGCGACGCCCACGGTGTCGACCATCTGACGCCGGTGGGCGGTACGCCGTTGATGCTGGCCGCGCGCGCCGGCAACGCAGCGCTGGTGCAGGCCCTGCTCGACAAGGGCGCGGATCCGGCGGCCGAAGACGAGTTTGGGCACTGCGCGTGGCAGCACGCCGTCAACCGCTCGATCGACGACCCCGCCTTCGCCAAGGCGGCACTGGCACCGCTGTTCGAGCGCATCGCGCCGGCAGGCATCGACGTGCAGGTGGACGGCCGACTGGTGCGCGTCGAGCATCATCAAGGCGAGTATTGGGTGCTCACGTTGATGCTGGCCGGGTTCAAGACCCAATGGTCGCATTGCGCCGCGCGGCCCCACCCGAGCTGGAAGTACGCTCAAGGCTTCTTCGCCGAGCAATTGCATCAGGTGCTGGAGGCATTGCCGGTTCATCTGTGGAAGGAAGTCCGGCGCAAGCGCAGCTACGTCAATCAGGTGCTGGCACGCGCCGAAGTCGACAGCAGCTACAAGCCGGCGCGCAAACTGTGGGCGCGCACGCGCAATGGGCACTACCTGCCCAATCCGGCCATGCTGCTGCGCCAGCGCGACGGCTGGCGGCCGGTGTACGAGGCGCTGGAACTGGACTGGGTCGATCGGGGCAGCGGCAGCGAAGACATCTATCGGACACGGCCGGCGGCGGCGGTGGCGCGGTTGAGCCATCGGTTGGCCGGTGTGGCGGACGCATTCTGATACACCGCCCCGGCAATAGGTGCGTCAAATGCCGATCGAAACTGGGATCGCCTGACTGCGGTTAGCCGGCGCGGCGTCGCCGTCGATGTCACTCTGCTGACGAAGCGACGCCAGCGCGTTCAATTTGATGCTGGCCTACTGCACCGCGGCTCGACACGCGGTGACTCGATCGCGCTGCAACCCGTCCTCAAGGCTTTCCTCGCGCCGGGTCGGGACGTGCAACTCAAGTCAGTGGCGGTCGCCGTCCGCGTCGGAACCAACCGATTCCAGCCAGCCCGATGCCCAACAAGCCAAGCGTTGCCGGTTCTGGCACCGTTCCGCCGCCTGGATCCGGAATGAAAGTGTCCGCGGTGATCGTGACCGCGTAGCCGTTCACCGCACCATGATCCTCTAACAACAGTTGCAGGAAATGTGTTCCGGCAGTGAGGTCGCCCACGGGCACAACATATTCGCCCGCCGCAACGCTGCCGGGGCCTCGGCCGCCGAAAAGATAGTTGCCGTCAAGCCAGACGAAAATCCCGTTGTCCACGCCAAAGCTCGCCGATACGTTCGTGGCACCGAGGGTATTGAACTGATACATGACCGCGACCTCGGTCCCCGGTGTCCAACTGTTGGGAATAACAGCTAGGAAACTCCAGTTGGCGTTTAGGTGCAGCGGATCTGTGAGCCAGTTTCCAAGCGCGCCACTTGCCGCGCTAAGGTCGGGCGCTGCTGTAAAGATCAAGTTCGAATCGTTCGATACTGGGAAAGGCCCCGATTCACCGCCATTGGTTCCGTTCAGGCTCGTACCGATGCTGTTGTTATAGAAGCCGGAATTGCTTGTCTGAACGAGCACGACCGCGTGCGCCGCAGTCGATATAGCCAGCGCAGCCAGCGCTGGCATCAATTTAAAGGTTTGCATAACACCCCCTATCCGAAACTAGGAATCCCCAGCGAAGTCGCCGTAACGGCTCATCTCGGAGTCCGTCGCCGTCACAAAGCACGATCCGGGCCAGATTCGCAATGGCTTGTTACCAAAGCGATTAGAGGCGGATCGGTGGATATGGAGAACACCCGAAGCAAAGAAATCCGACACTCCTGCTGAATCAAAGTGATTTCATCAACGCTATCAAGACGAAGGTGGCAGTGGGCTGATCGGCCGACGGCCCGATGGCCCGATGGCCCGATGGCTTGAGACTGACCGGTGGGCGAGTGGAAAGGTCAGTATCGTGTTGATGTTGCGCATGTTGTGCGCGCTGATTAATTGCATGTTGCACAACAGGATCGCTCCCTGTTGGACCCGGTGGCCTTGCTGCTCCCAGCCCTGCATTCATAATGGAGCACTTCCGTGCCAACGAGGACCAGCCCATGGGACGCGCCGCACAACCCCCCATTTTTTCCGCTGCCGACTACCTGGTCTGGGAAGCCAAGCAACCGGAACGCCATGAATATATCGACGGCGAGGTATTTGCCATGGCCGGGGCGGAAGACCGGCACGTCACAGCGACCATGAATCTGGCGTTTGCCCTGCGCCAGCACCTGAGCGGCAGCGCCTGCCGCACCTACATGAGCGACATGCGGCTGCATGTCGCCGCCGCCAACAGCTATTTCTACCCCGACGTGCTGGTGACCTGCAGTGCGCTGGACCAGGCCAGCGCCATGGTCAAGAGTGAACCCAAGCTGATCGCGGAAGTACTCTCGCCAACCACCGCAGCATACGACCGCGGGCTCAAGTTCAGTCACTACCGCACACTGCCAAGCCTCGAGGAATACCTGCTGGTCGATCTGGATACCCGCGTCACCGACTGCTACCGCAAGGGCGCCGACGGTTTGTGGGTGCTGCATCCGTTTGCCCGTGGCCAGGCCGTCGAACTGGCCAGCGTCACATTGACATTGACCGCTGGCCAGTTGTTTGCCGAGGTGGCAGAAGGCTGAGCGGCCGATAGTTCTGCGCGCTCGGGCCGGAACCCGCGATTCTGGTCAGGCTTGTCCGCCGCAACCGGTTCCCCGGCTGCGGTGCGGCTACACCTTGCGTGCCGCGACCCGCACCCCGTCACGCACCGATGCCGGCGGGTAGACGATGACCTGGGCGCCGCGCGCCAGCCCGCCGCGGATCCAGGCCATGGCGCCGTTGCGCGCGCCCAGCTGCACGGCAACCTGGCGTGCACGCCCGGCTTCGATGACAAACACCGCATGGCGCGCCGCCTCGGCCGGCGCCGTGCCCGCAACAGCATCGGAACCGGCAGTGCCGGCGGGCAGCGGAAACACCGCGCTCACCGGCACCTGCACCGCATTGGCTTCGGACAAGGTGACGATGCGCACACTGACCCGGTAACCGTCTCCCAGCGCCTGCCACTCGGCCTGCGGGCTGGTCAGGTCGATCACGACCCGAACCCGCTGCTCTTCGACGCCCAGCGCCGACACCTTGGTGAAGGCGGCGGGCTCGATGCTGCGCACCCGCCCCTCGAGCGTGGTGGGTCCGCCCCAACGCTCGATCATCACGCGGCTGCCCGGCTTGGCAGCCAGGGCATCGGTGGTCAACAACTCGGCCACCACCTCCAGGCGGGCGGTGTCGCCGAGCTCGAGCAAGGGCGTGCCCACCGCCACGGTGGTCTCGCTGGACTGCAGCACGCGCAGCACCCGGCCCGCGACCGGGGCGCGCACGATGAAGCGGCCCTGCCCGGCCACGCCCGCACCCTGGCGCACCACGCCCAGTGCCGCACGTGCCTGCTCCAGGTCGTGCACGGCCATGCGGCGTTCGGCCGCCGCCGACTCGACCTCGCGCTGCGCGGCCTGCAGGGCCAGGCGGTCGGCCTCGAGTTTGGTCGGGGCGATGAACCCCTGCTGCGCCAGCTGCGCATTGCGCTGCGCCTCGTTGCGCACCTGCGCGACCGCGACCTGCGCGTGCTCGATCCGCACACCGGCGCGCGTCACGTTGTCGGCCGCCGCCGCCACCCGCGCCTGCACCTCGCGCCGACTGCGTTCGTCCAGCATCGCCGGCAACACCGGCATGAGCTCGGCCAACGGTGCTTCTGCCTGCACCACGTCGCCCTCCTTGAGCGTGATGCGCGCCAGCCGGCCGGCCAGCGGCGCCGAAACCAGATAGCGATCGGCCAGCCGTGTCTTGCCGTCTTCGTCGATGGTGGTCTCGAACCGGCCCTGTGTCACCGAGGCCAGCTCCACTTCCACCGGCCGTGGCGCCAGCGCCCAGGCCAGCAACAACGCCAGCATGGCGATGGCGACCACCAACAGGAACCAGGTCTTGCGTTTCATCGATGCCTCATTCTCGTGTCTTGAGCGCCGCCACCATGTCGAGCCGATCAATGCGCCGGCGCACGACCATGGCACTGGCCACCCCTGAGGCCAGCACCGCCAGTGCGGCAATGGCATAGGTGCGCGGCTGTATGACCACCGGAAAATAAAACTGGTCGGATTGGGTCAGGTCCGCAATCAGGAACACCAGGCCATAGCCCATCAACATGCCCAGCGGCAGTGCAATGGCAATGCCGATCGCCATCTCGCCGAGCAACAGCCCCGACACCTCGGCGCGGGTGAATCCGAGCACGCGCAGACTGGCCAGCTCCCAGGTGCGCTCTGCCAGCGCGATGCGGGCGTTGTTGTACACCACCCCGATGGCGATCACCGCCGCGAACAGGGTCAGGATGGTGCTGATGATGCGGATATTGCGCGCGGTGATTTCCTGCATGTTGCGCAGCATGGTCGCCTTGCTGAAGGTGCCCACGATACGCGGCATGCCCTTGGTGGCCTCGATCAATGCCGGCTCGCCGCCGCGCTCGACCGCCAGCGCAAACTGCGAGCTCAGGTCGCCTTCGCCCAGCAGGCGGTTCAGCGCGCGGCGCTCCATATAGGCGTTGAGGCCCATCATCTCGCGCGCGGTCGCCACCACAGGCACCTCGACCACACGCTGGCGGCCCTCGAGCACCTCGACCCGCACCCGGTCACCAACCCGCAGTTCGAGCTTGGCCGCCAGGCGGTCCGTCATCACCAGGCCTTCGCCGTTCATCAGAGTACCTTCGCCCTGCGCTCTGCGGTGCGAGCTTGCTTGGGGGCGGCCCGGCGCGGCGCTCATCTGACCGACCTCGCGGTTGTCGATGTCGATCACGCGGCGCAGCTCGGGGTTGCGTGCGAAGCCCTGGATCGAGCCACGCTCGCTCAGGTGCCCGTTGCTGAAGCGCACCGTGATGTCGCGCCCGGATTCGACCGCGATCACGCCAGGCAGCCGCGCCAGTTCGTGGCGTGCGCTGTCGTCCACTGCCTCGGTCATCCAGACAATCACGTCGCTGCGCATGGCCAGGTTGAATTGCGAGTCGACGACGAATTCGATCGCGTCGCGAAAGAAGTTGCCCATCACGACGATCGCGACCGAAGCGGCCACGCCGCCGATCGACAGGCTCGTGCGCAGCGGCCGGCGTTCCATGTTGCGCAGGATCATGCGCAGTGCCGGCTTGATCCGGATGATGCCCAGGCGTTCGATCACGGTGCGCCGGTAGCGACCCGGCGCCGGAGGGTGCATGGCCTCTGCCGGCGCCAGCCGCACGGTGGCGGCGATGGCGTTGAGCGTGCCCAGCACCGCCGTTCCCCCGGTAATCCCAATGCCCAGCAGCAGCAACCAGGCCGGCATCACATGCTCGAACGTGGGGAACTGGAACGATTCGGCATACAGGCCGGTGAACAGGCCGCCGAGCCAGTTGCCGAACGGCAAGCCGATCGCCAGGCCCGCCAGCACGATGACCAGCACCAGCTTGAGGTAGTGCGCGCCGATCGTGCGGTTCGGATACCCCAGGGCCTTGAGCGCTGCGATCTGCTCGCGCTGCGTGGCAACCAGTCGCGACACCACGACGTTGAGCAAGAAGGCGGCCACCCCCAGGAAGATCGACGGCAACAGGGTGCCGATCACGCGTTGGCTCTTGATCTCGGCGTCGAGCATGGCGTTGGACGGCTGGTCCGCCCGGCCATAGGCTTCGCGGCCACCGTAGCGCGCGATCCGGGTCGATACCTGCGCGAGAACCGCAGGCTCGGACGCCGCCGGCGCAAGCTTGATTGCGATGCGGTTGAAGGCGCCGACCATGTCGTAGGCCGCGGCCAGCGTGTCGCGCGGCAGCCAGAACACACCGAAGCCGCGCTGGTCCGGGCTGCCCATCAGGCCGGCGAACACGAACTCCGGCGACAGGGCAATGCCCACGATACGCAATGAACGGCGCTTGCCATTGATCTGCGCCCACAGGCGAGACCCGGGTGCGAGCCCCCGGGCATCGGCAAAGCCCGCCGACACCAGGGCGGGAATGCTGCCATCGCTGGACGCGGCGTCGTCCAGGCCGCGCCCATTGCGCAGCGTGACCTGGTTCATGCGCGCGGGCGTGCGCGGATCGAGGCCGATCAGCTGACCGATGACCGGATCGGACAGGCCGTCGATCTCGATCCGCACCAGCTGCTCAACCGTGGTCTGCACGTCGGCCACGCCCGGAACCTCGCGCAGCACCGCCTCCAGCGCATTGGGCGCGCGCTTGACACTGGCGAACACGTCGGCGAAACGGCCCGCGGTGTAGAACCGTTCCCGCGCCAGATCCAGCGACTCGACCGCCGACAGGCTGGTGATGAAGCCGCCGACACCGCTGGCCACGACCAGCGCGATCGTCAGCGCCTGGCTCCACATCAGGCGCAGGTCGCGCAGCAGCTTGCGGTCCAGCGCCTTCATGCGAGAAATGGGACTGGATTAGGGGCCAGTCGCGCATCGGTCGGGTTGGGGGCCATCACCAGGACAACTCCGACGGGCTGATCTTGTGCGCATTGACCTCGACCTTCTGGATCCGTCCGTCACCCAGATAGATCACCCGATCGGCCATGCCGGCGATGGCCGCGTTGTGCGTGATCACCACTGCGGTCGTCCCGAGTTCGGTATTGATGCGGGCAATCACCTCGAGCACCAGCTTGCCGGTCACCGAGCCGAGCGCGCCGGTGGGTTGGGCGCACAGCCGCACCGCAGGGCGCTTGACGATGGCGCGCGCAATGGCGACACGCTGCTGCTCGCCGCCCGACAGCTGAGCCGGAAAATGGTCGCGCCGCGGCGTCAGGCCGACCATCTCGATGGCCTCGTCGATCGGCATCGGGTCATCGGCAATGTCGGTCACCAGCGCCAGGTTCTCGCGCACCGTCAGGCTCGGGATCAGGTTGTAGAACTGGAACACGAAGCCGACATGTTCGCGCCGGTACGCAGTCAGTTCGCTCTCACTCGCATCGGTCAGCACCTGCGCGCCGAAACGCACCTCGCCGTGCGTGGGAACGTCCAGCCCGCCCAGGATATTGAGCAGTGTCGACTTGCCGCTGCCCGAAGCGCCGAGCAGCACGACGAACTCGCCACGCCGGATCGCGAGATCGATGTCGCGCAAGGCGTGCACCTGCACGTCGCCAGTGGCGTAGATCTTGGAGACCCCGCGCGCCGAGAAAACCACGGCGCTGGTGGACGCGGCCTCATTGCCGCCATTGCCGCCATTGCCGCCATCGGGCGCGGGGTTGTGGATGCGAGGCATCCCGGTATTGTGCTGGACCTTTGCATGGTCGCACGCGGCGCGGGCACCGGGGCTTGACTGCGACGCACGGCTTGCGTGACCGCCTGGATCGGCGATCTGGTGCGACCGCGTGTTGACAACGCAAAGGTCATCGGCAATCATTGCGACCAGCATTGACGCTGGCCATCGGCCCGAAGACGCTTCGGCCGCATGGCTGGCCAGCAATGCCAATACCGATACAACCCAAGCGCTGCAAGGCCACGCCAGAAGGAAGACATCAACATGATCGCCCGTTCGCTCGCAAGACTCGCCGCATCGGCCGCCATGGCCGCTGCCCTGATACTGCCTGGACAGGCTGCCAGTGCCGCCGAAACCCTGAACGCCTACTCGATCTGGCCGGAGAACTGGGCCCGTCCGATGCTGCAGGAGTTCGAGAAAGCCACCGGCATCAAGGTCAACTTCCTGCGCTTTTCGTCGGGCGAGGCGCTGGCCCGGCTGATCGCCGAAAAGAACAACCCGCGCGTCGACGTGCTGTTTGGCGGGCCGGTCGAGACCTTCGGCGCCGGGGTCAAGGAAGGCCTGTTCATCCCCTACAAGCCGCCGGCATTCAGCGAACTGCCCGATCGATTCAAGCACGCCGATGGCCTGTGGACCGCGATCGCGGACGATCCGCTGGTGTTCATGACCAACACCAAGTTCCTCACGGAAAACAAGCTGCAGCCGCCAAGGTCCTGGCAGGATCTGCTCAACCCGGCGTACGCCGGCATGCTGCAGATGGCCGATGCGCGTACCTCGGGTACTGCCGTGACCCGGATCTTCTCGGTACTGGAGGTGAACGGTCGCAATGAAGACAAGGCCTTTGACTACCTCAAGAAGCTGCGCAAGAGTATTCAGACCTACACCAAGAGCGGCGGCGGTGGCACGCTGCCGGTCGGCCTGGGCCAGGCCGCCGGCGGAATCTTCTTCATCGTCGACGCGCTCGACACCAAGGCCAAGGGATACGATGTGACCATCAGCTTTCCGTCCGAAGGCATCGGCGCCGCGGCTGAAGGTATCGCGATCGTCAAGGGCGCGAAGAACATCGACGCCGCCCACAAGCTGATCGACTGGGCGACCAGCCCGGCCATGCAATCGCTCTATGCAAACTACAAGATCAACTTCGTGCCAGCCAATCCCAAAGTCAAGACCGAGGCGTCCCTTGCCAAAGTCCTGGAGGCTGCCAAGATCATCCCGATCGACGATGAATACGCCGGCGCCAATCGCAAGCGCATCGTCGAGCGCTGGGTCAATGAAGTGTTGAACGCCAAATAAGAGCCGCCCGCCACGCCAATCTGGTTGCCTGGCTTGCTTGTGTCGCGGGATCCATTCTTTGCCGGCGTCATCGCATTTCTGTGGCTGCTGCTGGGGCTGTTTGTCCTCTACCCGCTGGCCTGCCTGTTTGGTCGGGCCTTCATCGACGACGGAACACTGGCGCTGGCGCCGTTGCTGGAAATCATCGGCAACCCGCACCACCGCCAGGCGTTCGTCAACAGCCTGACACTCGCGCTGACCGTCGGCGTCGGCGGCACGCTGCTGGGATTCCTGTTTGCATTCACGGCGGCACGCGGCGCATTGTCCAGGCGTGCCCTGGGCCTGTTCGACACCGCCACACTGCTGCCATTGATCTCACCGCCGTTCACCATCTCGGTGGCGATCCTTTTCTCGTTCGGCGCGCGCGGCCTCATCACCTATGACCTGCTGGGCTTGCAAGGGGTCGCCGTCTACGGATTCACCAGTACCGCGGCAGCCGAAATCGCCACCTACTTCCCGATTGCCTATCTCACACTGCGTCCGATGCTCGCCAGCGTCGACCCGAATGTCGAGAACGCCGCCTTCAGCATGGGCGCGTCGCGCTGGCGGGTGTTCCGGACCATGACCTTGCCACTGGCCGTGCCGGGCCTGGCCAATGCCTTCCTGCTGCTGTTCGCCTGCTCGCTGGCAGATTTCGCCACGCCGTTGATCCTTGCCGGCAACGACTTTCCGGTGCTGCCGACGGAAGCCTTTCTTCAGATCACCGGTCAGTTCGACCTGCGCGGAGGCGCCCTTCTCTCGATCCTGTTGCTGATCCCCGCTGCGGCCGTGTTCTTCCTGCAGCGGTACTGGCTCGCCGGGCGCAGCTTCGTGACCGTGACCGGCAAGGCAAGTTCGCGCACCTCCGTCGACATCATGGCAGCGCCGGTGCGCATGGCACTGCTCACGGCCTGCGCGCTGGTGTCGATTGTGGTGGTCTATTTCTATGCCTTGCTGCTGTATGCCTCGCTGATCGTGGCCTTCGGCGCCAACTACAGCTTCACCGTGAATCACTACCACGTCATCTTCACCGAAGGCCTGCCGGCGATCCGGGGCACGCTCTGGATCGCGGCGATCGGAATGCCGCTGGGCGGACTGTACGGTGTGCTGGTGGGATACCTCGTTGCGCGGCGCAAGTTCCGCGGACGCCAGGCACTGGAACTGGTGTCGATGATCAACTACGCGCTCCCGGGCACCATCGTCGGCATCGCCTACCTGCTCGCATTCAACGACCCGCCCATCACCTTGACCGGCACTGCGACGATCATCATCGCCTGCTACATCTTCCGCTACAGCCCCACCGGCATCCGCGCCACCATCGCGCTGATGCACCAGATCGACCGCAGCCTGGAGGAAGCCTCGGAAAGCCTGGGTGCAAGCAGCGCGAGAACCTTTCGCCGCATCACGCTGCCGCTGATCATGCCGGCGTTCTTCACCGGGCTGGGCGTGGTCTTCATCCGTTCGATGACCGCAATCAGCGCGACGATCTTCCTCATCTCGATCAGCTGGACGCTGATCACCGTGCGCATTCTGGAAAACATGACCGAACTGTCGCTCGGACCGGCCGCGGCGTTCTCGGTGCTGGTCGTGGTCATCGTCTATGTCGTGCTGTTCGCCATCAGCCAACTGCTCAAGCGGTATGGGTCGGTCCAGGGCGCCCGCACCGAAAGCATTCTCGGAGGCTGAATGCAGCAACCGGTTCCCATCCGACTCAGCCATCTCGCCAAGAGCTTCGAGCACACCGTCAAGGGGCACATCTTCGCCGTCAACGACGTGAGCCTGGATGTCGCACCGGGCGAACTGCTGACCCTTCTCGGTCCCTCGGGATGCGGCAAGACGACGACCTTGCGCATGATCGCCGGATTCGAAGCGCCGACGCAGGGGACCATCCGGATCGGCGAGCGCGATGTCACCGGCCTGCGCGCCAACCAGCGCAACATCGGCTTCGTGTTCCAGAACTACGCGATCTTTCCACACCTGTCGGTCTTCGAGAACGTGGGTTATGGACTGCGCGTGCAGGGCAAGCCGCAAGCGGAGATTGAACGCGCGGTGAACGATGTCCTTGAACTGGTCGGCCTCACGGGCTACGCGCGGCAGCAGCCGCACCAGCTCTCGGGCGGCGAACAGCAGCGCATCGCACTGGCGCGGGCCATCGTCTTCCAGCCGCGCACCTTGCTGTTCGACGAGCCGCTGTCCAACCTCGATGCCAAGCTGCGCGTGCAGATGCGCGATGAGATCCGGCAACTGCAAAAGCGCCTGGGCATCACGACGGTCTATGTCACCCACGACCAGGAAGAGGCGATGGCGATCTCGGATCGCATTGCCGTCATGGAGCGCGGCGCCATCGCCCAGCTCGGCACCGCAGAGGAAATCTACCATCGACCGGCAAGCACATTCGTCGCACGGTTCATCGGAAAGACCAACCTGCTGGCCGCCACGGTGCTGGAGTCGCGCGGCGCCGAGGCCAGCGTGCGCATGCTGGATCAGACGCTTGTCGTCGCCAGGCCGCCCGCCGGCCTCACCGCGGGCGATACCGTGCAGGCCATGATTCGACCGGAGCGTGTCTCGTTGCTGGCTGATGACGGCAGCGGGCTGCGCGGCACGGTTCAAGGCCGCAGCTTCCTGGGTGAGAAGATCGAGTACCGGCTGGGCGCAGGCGAACAGGTGATCCACGCCACGGTGTTCGGCGACGCCGGGATCCACGCGTTGCCGGGTGACGTGGTGCGCATCGTGCTGCCGGCTGCGGGAGTCCATTTGATTGCGCATGACCCGGGGGTTTTTCAATGAATGCGCGAGCGCTGCAGCGACTGTCTGTAACCGCCCTGGTCGCGGCGGTGTTCCTGTTGCCGGCGCCGCCCACTGCGGCGCAGTCGGCAACCCCGGTGCCGGTCGAGTCGGCCCACGGGGCCGATGCGCTGTTTGTCTCCGCAGATTTGGCGATCATCTGGGCCGTTCTCAAGGATGGCGGTGCCTCCAGCGACAAGGCCACTGTCTGGCTGCGGATCATCAACCGCACCGGCGCGTTCAGCCATCTGACCATCGATGGGGTCGACCCGTTCACCAGCACCCGCAAACGGCTGGAATCGGGCGTGCGTTTGACCAAGGAAGTTCGGCTCTCGGCCGATCGGGAGCAGTTTGCGAACCTCACCAGCCGCGAGCTGCACTTCTACCGGACAGAGTCAGACTGGCGCGCCGATCGGCCGGCGTTGAATGTCTATTACCTTGGCGTGCCCGACACCACGCCCGAGTTCACGTCCAGGACAGCGATGGATGCCTATCTGGAGGGCGCCAAGCTGGTCGCGCATCCGGTCCAGAAGAAACCCTAGAAGCCTGGGCCGGACAACCGATCGGCCCCATCGCAAGCCGCCGCTGCGCTTCGCGCTTCAGTAGCGGCGCGCTGCACCATTGACAATCGCCACCCGATCGCCGACCCGGATATCGGCTGCCGAGTCCTGTGTCACGGTGACATACGACCCGTCGTTCAGACGCACCACCATTTGCACCGCATCGGCCGTTTGCGTCCGGCTGTTCTTCTCGACCTGGTGGCCTGCGTAGGCGCCGCCCGCAGCGCCGATCACGGTGGCGGCGGTGTTGCCGCTCCCCTTGCCGACCTGGTTGCCCAGCACGCCGCCGATGACGGCACCGACGATGGTGCCGGCCCCGATACCGCTGTTGCTGCCTTGCTGCACCATCTGCATCGACTGAACGACACCGTACTGCGCGTACTGGCTGTTGGCGGCCGGGTAGGTCGATTGCGTGGTTTGCTGGCTGGTATTGGGTGTGCTGCAGGCGCCCAGCGTCAACAGGCTTGCAATGCCGGCAGCGGCGGCGATGGTTCGAATCGTGGTGATCATGGTGTTCTCCGGGTGGCGCCTGTGAATCGGGCGGCAGGCATGAACGCCTGTCGTGCCATTGTCTGCACGTGAGACAGACTTCCCCGTCCGACCAAGGTTGCGCAGCGTGTGGGAATCGCGCCCGCCATGCGCGTCGCGATGTCCTACGCGGCGTCGTTCACCCGGTCGCGCTCGATGTCCGCTTCAGCGGGCTGCTGCTCGCCGGACTGCTGCATCGCCCACATCTGCGCATACCGTCCCTGGGCTGCGACCAACTGGGGATGCGATCCACGCTCGACGATCTGTCCGCCGTCCATCACCAGGATCTCGTGCGCATCGACCACGGTGGAGAGGCGGTGCGCAATCACCAGCGTGGTCTTGCCGCGCGCCACGTCCCGGAGTTCGGCCTGGATCGCGCGTTCGTTGGCCGAGTCCAGCGCGCTGGTGGCCTCGTCGAAGATCAGGATCGGCGGATTCTTCAGCAAGGTACGGGCAATCGCCACGCGCTGCTTTTCACCGCCGGACAGCTTCAGGCCCCGCTCGCCGACCGTTGCCTGGTAGCCGGCCGGCGTGCTGACGATGAAATTGTGGATATGCGCTGCGCGCGCTGCCGACTCGACCTGCTGCTGGCTGGCGCCGGGGCTGCCGTAGGCGATGTTGTAGGCGATGCTGTCGTTGAACAACACCGTGTCCTGCGGCACGATGCCGATCGCGCGGCGCACGCTGGACTGCGTGACAGACCGGATGTCCTGCCCGGCAATCGTGATGCGGCCGCTTTGCACGTCGTAGAAGCGGTACAGCAGGCGCGCCAGTGTGGACTTGCCGGCACCCGAGGGCCCCACCACCGCCACCGTCTTGCCGGCCGGAATCTCGAAACTGACGGCGTTCAGGATCGTGCGGCGTGCGGCGGCACCTGCACCTTTGCCGGTGTCATAGGCGAACGACACCGCCTCGAATCGCACCGTGGGCGGACCGTCGATGCGCAGCGCTGGCGCGTCAGGCGGGTCGGCGATTTCCTGCTCCTGCTCCATCAGGCGGAACATCTTGTCCAGGTCGGTCAGGCTTTGCTTGATCTCGCGGTACAGCGTGCCCAGAAACCCGAGCGGAATGTAGAGTTGCAGCATGAAGGCGTTCACCATCACCAGGTCGCCCAGCGTCATGCGCCCGTCCACCACACCTTGCGTTGCGCGGTACAGCATCGCCACCAGCGAGGCCGCGATGATCAGCTGCTGGCCGGTATTGAGCAGGCTGAGCGAACTCTGGCTCTTGATGGCCGCCTTGCGGTAGCTGCGCAGGCTTTCGTCGTAACGCTGCGCCTCGAATTCCTCGTTGTTGAAATACTTGACGGTCTCGTAGTTGAGCAGGGAATCGATGGCGCGGCTGTGCGCCGTCGAGTCGAGCTCGTTCATCTGGCGCCGGAACTGGGTACGCCACTGGGTCACTGTCACCGTGAACGTGATGTAGATCACCAGCGCCATGATGGTGATCCAGGCAAACCAGACGTCGAACTTCACCGCCAGCAGCGTGAGCACCAGCGTGACCTCGATCAGCGTGGGGCCGATGCTGTACAGCGAATACGAGATCAGCGAGTGCACGCCGCGGGTGCCGCGTTCGATATCGCGCGTCATGCCGCCGGTTTGCCGGTCCAGATGGAAGCGCAGGCTCAGCGCATGCAGGTGGCGGAACACCTGCAGCGAGATGGCGCGCGCCGCGCCTTCGGTGGCCTTGGCAAACACCAGCTCGCGCAACTCGGTGAACAGCGTGGTCGACAGGCGCAGCAGGCCATAACCGAACAGCAAGGCCACCGGCACCACCAGCACCGCCTGGACCAGTTCGGCCGAGCCGGCCTGCGCAAGGTTGCGCCCGCCGTTGGGGCTCAGGCCATCGACCAGTTGCTTGAGCAGCAGCGGCACGCCGACGTTGGCCAGCTTGGCGCCGACCATGAAGCCCAGCGCAATGCCGACGCGCCACTTGTATGCCCACAGATATGGCAACAGACGAGCCAGCGTCGACCAGTCCGAGCGGCTCGCCTGGGCGACAGCGGCGGTCGGAATGCCCAGGGTGGGCGGGCTGAGTTCGGCGGCACGGCGCATGAGGGACAATCCGGTTTTTCAACATTCTGGTGGACCGACGGGCGCAGCAGGAATGGCTGCGCACCGGCCCCCACCGAGCAGGAAGCTATTGTGACCGTCTCCAGCGAATCAGGTGCATCCCGGGTCTTGCTGCCCACCGACAAGGAGTTGGTGCTCAAGGTGATCCCGATGCCGGCCGACAGCAATGCCAATGGCGATATTTTCGGCGGCTGGGTCATGGCACAGGTCGACCTGGCCGGCTCGGTGATTCCGGCCCGGCACGCGCAAGGGCGCATGGCCACGGTGGCGGTCAACCAGTTTGTTTTCAAGGAGCCCGTGCGCGCTGGCGACATCCTGTCGTTCTTTGCCTCGCTCACCCGGGTCGGACGCACCTCGGTGACGGTGCAGGTCGAGGTGTATGCGGAGCAGTCCCACACGCAAGGCAACTACGTCAAGGTGACCGAAGCCTCGCTGACCTATGTGGCGATCGACGACTACGGCAGGCCGCGCCCGTTGCCGGTGCAGCGCCCCCCGATGGAGGCCTAAAAGCGCCCGTGCCGGCCGGCGCCTGCGGCAAACCGGCCCGCACCTTCCAGCGCATCGCCCAGGCACGTCTTGCCGCGCTCCCACTCCTGGTGCAGCGCCTCGCGCAAGGGCAGACCCTCCTGCGCATAGGCGCTGGCCCGATCCGCCAGCAGCGTCGGCTGGGCAAATGCCGCCAGTTGCCGCGCCAGTTCCACTGAAGTCTGCAGCGCCGCCCCGGTCGGCACCACCCGGTTGCACAGGCCCATCTGCAGCGCCTCGGGCGCTTCGACCTTGCGGCCGGTCAGGATCAGGTCCATCGCATGGCCCATGCCGATCAGCCGAGGCAGCCGCACGGTGCCGCCGTCGATGAGCGGCACGCCAAAGCGCCGGCAATAGATGCCGAAATACGCATCCTGTTCCATCACCCGCATGTCGCACCACAAGGCCAGTTCCATGCCGCCGGCGACTGCGGCCCCGCTGATCGCCGCGATGACCGGCTTGGACAACAACAGGCGCGTGGGGCCCATCGGGCCTGGCACCGCTTGCGGTCCGTGTGGATCGAAATCGAAACGCGCCGCCAGCGCCTGCGCGGCGTCGGGCGACTGTGCCTGCACTTGCGCACCGGAGCGCAGGTCCCAGCCGGCGCAGAAGTGGCCATGGGCGCCGTGGAACACCGCGACCGGCGCGTGCGGGTCGGCATCGAAAGCCTGGAACGCCTCGAACAGTGCGCTGGCAGTGTCGGCGTCCACCGCGTTGCGCACATCCGGGCGTTGCAGCGTCACGACGGTCACCGGCCCCAGCCGTTGGATATGCACGGAATCGACCATGGCGCCATTTAACGGGCTCCGATGCTGCTCGCCAATCGGGGTGAACCCTCACGTCGATCCGCGCCAAAGCCGCTATAAACAGCGCAAGAGAAAACATGGAGGGGACTGCGTGCTTGTATTGCAACTGTTGATCAGTGGCATCGCCCAGGGCTGCATCTACGGATTGATCGCCCTGGGCTTCGTGCTGATCTACAAAGGCACGGAGACCGTCAGCTTCGCGCAGGGTGACCTGATGATGCTCGGCGCCTTTGGCGGCCTGGTGTGCCTGACGCTGCTCGGATTCCCGTTCTGGCTGTCGGTGATCTGCGCCATCGTCGGCATGGGGATGCTGGGCGTGCTGATCGAGCGCATCGTGATCCGGCCGATCCTGGGGCAGCCCGCGTTCTCGATCGTGATGCTGACCATCGGCATCGGCTATGTCGCTCGCGGTGTCATCACCATGATCCCCAGGCTCGGCACTGAGACGCACACACTGCCGGTTCCCTACAAGGACGAGATCTGGCGCTTGGGCACGCTGGTGCTCAACGTCGAGCAGATGGTCGTGATCGCCGCCACGGCGCTTCTGTGCGGCGTGCTGTTCGCGTTGTTCCGCTACAGCAAGATCGGCATTGCGATGCAGGCGTCGTCGCAGAACCAGTTGGCCGCCTACTACATGGGCATACCGGTCAAACGCATCAACGGGCTGGTCTGGGGCCTGGCCGCCGCGGTGGCGGCGATTGCAGGCCTGTTGCTGGCGCCGATCACCTTCGTGCACGCGAACATGGGCTTCATCGGGCTCAAGGCGTTTCCGGCCGCGGTGGTGGGTGGATTCGGCAGTCTGCCGGGGGCCATCATCGGCGGCCTGATCATCGGCATCGTCGAGTCGCTGGCCGGCTTCTATGCGCCGGCCGGCATCAAGGACATCGCACCGTACGTGGTGGTCTTGATCATGCTGATGGTCAAACCCAACGGGCTGTTCGGCGACACGCAGCGCAAGAAGGTATGAAGGCCGTGTGTGACAGACCCGGCATGGCGCAGCCATTGTGCTTTGCCACCCGCTGATCGATATGCGATTCATCTTCAAGACCGACTACGCGCAGGACATCCGGCTGGTCAAGCACGGCGGCCAGAGGTTCTGGTATGGCCTGTTGCTGCTGGCGCTGGTGACTGCGCCCTGGCTGATCGGCGAGTACTGGCTGGCCCAGCTGACCTTCATCCTGATCTACGGCATCGCCGGCCTGGGCCTGATGCTGCTGGCCGGGTTCACCGGGCAGTTCTCGATCGGGCACGCCGCGTTCCTGGGCGTGGGCGCCTATACCCAGGCGGTGTTCACCGGCATGGGCGTACCGTTTCCGATTGCACTGGCGCTCGCGGCCGGCATCGCCGCCGCGGTGGGCGTCGTCGTGGGCCTGCCGGCCTTGCGTGTCAAGGGCATCTACCTGGCGATCGCCACCATTGCCTTCGGCTTCATCGTCGAGGAAGGGTTTGCACGCTGGGAGTCGGTCACCGGTGGCAACTCGGGCATGAGCGTGAAGTCGCCCAACCTGTTTGGCTGGGAGCTGGGCTCCGGCGCGGAGTTCTATCTGCTGTGCCTGGTGATCACGGTCGTGGCCACTCTGGGCATTCTCAATCTGCTGCGCTCGTCGACCGGCCGCGCGTTCGTGGCCATTCGCGATTCGGAGATCTCGGCCCAGAGCATGGGCATCAACCTGGCGCGCTACAAGACCCTGTCGTTCTCGATCTCGGCTGCGCTGGCGGGTATCGCCGGCGCGCTGTACGCCCACAAGCTGCGCTTCATCTCGCCGGAACAATTCAACATCCTGCAGTCGATCGACCTGCTGCTGATGGTGGTGATCGGCGGCCTGGGGTCGATCCACGGCGCCTTCCTGGGCGCGATTTTCCTGATCTCGATGCCGCAGGTGATTGCGCTGACCAAGGACCATCTGCCCGAGTTCATCGGTCAGGCACCGGGTCTGCAGGGCCTGGTCTACGGCGTGGTGCTGATCTTGTTTGTGATGTTCGAGCCGATGGGCATCTACGGACGCTGGCTCAAGGTGCGCACCTACCTGCAGATTTTCCCGTTCTACCGCAAGGGCATGTTCAAGCGGCAGAAGTCGTTCCAGAAGTCGGATCGGCTGCGATGATGCGCTCCACGATGGTCCACGGCATCTTGCCCAACAGATCGGACGGCAATGTCTGAGCATCTGCTTTCGGCGAAAAACCTGACAGTGCGTTTCGGCGGCGTGCTTGCGGTCGACAAGGTCAGCTTCGACGTGCGAGCCGGCGAGGTGTTCACGCTGATCGGCCCCAACGGCGCCGGCAAGACCACGGTGTTCAACCTGATCAGCCGCATCTACACGCCGACCGAAGGCGACATCGTCTACCGCGGCGAAAGCCTGACCACCCATCCCGCGCACGACATTGCCGCGCTGGGCATTGCGCGCACCTTTCAGAACATCGAGCTGTTCGAACACGCTTCGGTGCTGCACAACCTGCTGATCGGCGGCCATACACACCGCAAGACCGGGTTCTGGAGCGAGCTGTTCTTCACGCGCAAGACCATGGCGGCCGAGATCGAAGCGCGCGAGAAGGCCGAACGCGTGATCGATTTTCTCGACCTGCAGCACCACCGCGACGCGATGGTGGCCGGCCTGCCCTATGGCGTGCGCAAGGTGGTCGAACTCGGCCGGGCCCTGTGTACCGAACCCACGCTGCTGCTGCTCGACGAGCCGTCGTCGGGGCTGAATGTGGAGGAAACCGAGGACATGGCGTTCTGGATCGCCGACATCAAGCATGAACTGGGAATCACCGTGCTGATGGTCGAGCACGACATGTCGCTGGTGTCCAAGGTCTCCGACCGGGTGGTCGCGATGAACCAGGGTGCGGTGCTGGCCACCGGCACGCCGCGCGAGGTGCAGAACGACCCGGGCGTGATCGAAGCCTACCTCGGCTCGATCGACGATGTGTCGTCGCTCAGGAGAGCGTCATGAGCAGCACGCCGGTGCCGATCAGCGACCAGCCGGTGCTGCGGCTGCTCAACGTCGAGAGCGCCTACGGCCCGATCCGTGCCATCCGCGGTGTCAGCCTGCAGGTGCGGCGCGGCGAGATCGGCACCGTGCTGGGCTCCAACGGCGCGGGCAAGACCACGATCCTCAAGACAATCTCGGGCATCATCGATCCGCGCAAGGGCTCGATCGAGTTCAAGGGTCTGGACATCACCGCCAAGGACCCCGCCTTCATCGTGCAGCAGGGCCTGTCGCATGTACCCGAAGGCCGCGAGGTGTTTCCGCTGCTGAGCGTGCGCGACAACCTGCTGATGGGTGCCTATACCCGCAGCGATTCGGACGGTGTGGCGCGCGACATGGAGGCGGTCTATGCGTATTTCCCGATCCTCAAGGAACGCGCCAGCCAGGACGCGGGACTGCTGTCGGGTGGCCAGCAGCAGATGCTGTCGATCTCGCGTGCGCTGATGGCCCAGCCGGACATGATCCTGCTCGACGAACCCAGCCTGGGCCTGTCGCCCAAGCTGACCAAGGAAATCTTCGAGATCGTCGTGCGCATCAACCGGGAACGCGGCACCACCATCCTGCTGGTGGAACAGAACGCGAACATGGCGCTCAATGCATCCGACTATGGCTATGTGCTGGAGAACGGCCGCATCGTGATGGAAGACACCTGCGCCCGGCTGCGCGAGAAGGACGACATCAAGGAGTTCTACCTCGGCATGAAGGAACAAGGCCAGCGCGCGGAGCGGCGCTGGAAGAAGAAGAAGAACTGGAGGTGATGCCTTGAATCAACTCTGGGACTTGAGCCACATCCAGCCCAGCACCGGCATCGCGGTGCCAGGCGAGACCATACCGCAGGTGTTCTGGAATGCGGTGGACAAACGCGGGTCGCTGGTCTGGATGCGCCAGAAGCACCTGGGTATCTGGCGCAGCTGGAGCTGGAACGAGACCGCCACCGCGGTGCGCGAGATTGCCGGTGGCCTGCTGGCGCTGGGCCTGCAACCGGGCGAGACGGCGGCGATCCTGGCCAACACCGTGATCGAGTGGGTGCTGATCGACCTGGCCATCCTGTGCGCCGGCGGGGTGTCCAATGGCATCTACCCCACCGATGCGCCAACCCAGGTGCATTACCTGTGCGAGGACTCGCGCACCACGGTGCTGTTCGTCGAAGACGACGAGCAGCTCGACAAGGTGCTGGCGGTGCGCGAACAATTGCCGCTATTGCGCAAGATTGTCGTGATCGACATGGAAGGGCTGCGCGGACTGGATGATCCGGGCGTCATCAGCCTGGACGCCTTGCGCGAGCGGGGCCGCCAGCACAACGCGCAACATGCCGACGCCGTGATGCAGCGTTCGCGTGCCGTGCAGCCCGATGACCTGGCGATCCTGGTCTACACCTCGGGCACGACCGGCAAGTCCAAGGGCGCGATGCACCTGCACCGCGGGCTGGTGCACGCCATGCGGGGCTACAGCGCACTGATCCAGCAAGACGAAACCGACGAACGCATGTGCTTCCTGCCCTTGTGCCATATCGCCGAACGCATGGGCGGCGAGTACCACGCGCTCTATACCGGCGCCAAGCTGAACTTCGTCGAGAACCCGGAGACCGTTCCCGAGAACGTGCGCGAGATCGCACCGACGGTTTTTGTGGCCGTGCCGCGGGTCTGGGAGAAGTTCTATTCGGGCGTGATGATCGGCCTGAAGGAGTCGAGCAGATTGCAGCAGGCGGTGTATGCCTGGGCCATTGGCGTGGGGGCGCGGATTGCCGACAAGGTGCTGGCGCAGCAGCCGGTCCCGGAGTCGCTCAAGCTGCAGTACCGGCTGGCGGGATGGCTGGCGCTGGACAACGTGCGCAAGATGATCGGCATCCACCGCTCCCGGGTGCTGTTCACCGGCGCCGCGCCGATTTCAGCCGACCTCATCAAGTGGTATCTGGCGCTCGGCGTGCCGATGCTCGAAGTCTGGGGCATGACCGAGACCTGCGGCGCCTCCAGCGGCGTGCCGGCCAGTCGAATGAAGCCCGGCAGCATCGGGCCGGCGGCGCCGTTCAACGAAATGAAGATCGACCCGGCCACCGGCGAGATCCTGGTGCGCGGCAGGAATGTGTTTGCCGGCTACCTGAACCAGCCCGAGAAAACCGCCGAGACCATAGCCGCGGACGGCTGGATGCATACCGGTGACGTCGGCACGATGGACGCGGACGGCTACTTCACGATCACCGACCGGATGAAGGACATCATCATCACCGCCGGTGGCAAGAACGTCACGCCCAGCGAACTGGAGAACGACCTGAAGTTCTCGCCCTACATCACCGACGCGGTGGTGATCGGCGACAAGCGG
Organism: uncultured Rhodoferax sp.; assembly: GCA_964558425.1. Taxonomy (GTDB): domain Bacteria; phylum Pseudomonadota; class Gammaproteobacteria; order Burkholderiales; family Burkholderiaceae_C; genus CAISIP01. Next base: position 33,778 of record CAZLDV010000031.1, read on the forward strand.
CCGTACCTGACCGTGATCGTCATGATCGACCAGGACAACGTCGAAAAATACGCGCAGGACAACGATGTGCCGTTTTCCAACTACGCCAGCCTGACGCGCAGTGAAGCGGTGCAGAATCTGATCCAGGCCGAGATCGACCGGGTGAACCAGAAATTCGCACGGGTCGAACAGATCAAGAAATTCTTCCTGCTCGATACGCAGCTCAGCGCCGAGGACGAAGAACTCACGCCCACCATGAAGCTCAAGCGCAAGCTGGTGGAGAAGAAATACCAACCTCAGATCGAGGCCATGTATGGTTAACCACGAAGGAGATGCACCATGAAACTGAAGTCAACCGCCATTTTGGCAGCGCTCGCGCTGGTCGCTTTCGGGGCCCAGGCCCAGAAGGCATCGCAAGGGGTATCCAAGGACGAGATCGTGCTGGGCTCGATCCAGGACCTGTCCGGTCCGATTGCCGGCTTCGGCAAGCAGGCACGCTACGGCATGATGCTGCGGGTCGACGAGATCAACGAGCAAGGCGGCATCAACGGCCGCAAGCTCAGGCTGATCGTCGAAGACTCGGCCTATGACCCGAAGAAGGCAGTGCTGGCCGCGCAAAAGCTGGTCAACCAGGACAAGATCTTCATGATGGTCGGCCACATCGGTACGGCGCACAACATGGCCGCGATGCCGATCCAGTTCGAGAAGAACGTGATCAACTTCTTCCCGATCACGGCCGCGCGCGAGATGTATGAGCCGTTTCATCGGCTGAAGTACGCCTATTCCGCCTCCTACTATGACCAGATCCGGCACGCCGCGCCGCAACTGGCCAAGGAGAAAGGCGCCAAAAAGGTCTGTACCCTGTACCAGGACGACGAGTTTGGCCTGGAGGTCAAACGCGGCGGCGATGATGGGCTCAAGACCATCGGCATGAAGTTCGCCGAGGAAACCACCTACAAGCGCGGCGCCACCGACTTCTCGTCGCAGGTCCAGAAGATGCAGGCCGCCGGGTGTGACATGATCGTGATGGGCACCCTGATCCGCGAGACCATCGGCACCATCGCCACCGCGCGCAAGCTCGGCTACAACCCGGTGTTCCTGGGTTCCAACGGCGCGTACACCGACCTGATCCACAAGCTCGGCGGCCCGGCCATGAACGGTTTTTACGCCACGTCGACGTTTCAGAACCCGTACGTCGATTCAGCCTCGCAGCCGATGCGCTTCTGGGCCAACAAGTACAAGACCCGGTTCAACGAAGACCCGGCCGTGTTCTCGGTCTACGGCTACACCATCATCGACACGTTTGCCAAGGCAGCCGCGAAGGCGGGGCCCAACCTGAACACCGAGAGCTTCATCAAGGTGATGGACACGATGGTGATCGAACCCGACATGTTTGGCGGTCCCAAGCAGACGTTCTCGCCGACCAAGCGGCTGGGCAGCGACGCTGCGCGGCTGTCGCAGATTGTGGATGGGAGGTGGAAGGCGGTTTCGGATTATTTCAACTGAGCGGGTTCCCTCGCATTGTGAAAAGCCGTCTTCGGGCGGCTTTTTGTTGGTACGCCCATGCTGGTCGCACCAACAAAAAAGCCCGGCAAACGCGGGCCTTTTGACAATCGACGATTGCCGTCGATCAACCGCGGCGGCGACGGGTACTCGCGAACATGCCCAAAAGCGCCACGCCGACCAGTGCCAGGCTGGCCGGCTCAGGGACTTGGCCCACGTTGACGAGGATGGCTGACCGGCCTACCTCGCCCCCAGCCTGGTCGTAAGCAGCCAGGATGAAACCGTACTGACCAGCGACGGTCGGGTCAAACTGTGCCATGGTGGTGTTGAACCCCAAATTCTCGGAATTCTGGATCGTGCCAGCCGTCAGCAGGCTATCGGGCACGGCAAGATAACCGGAGATGTTCTGATAGGTGCCCTCGGCATCACCGACAGCCGGGTTGTAGTCACCAAGGAGCTTGTAGCTGTAGTTGAGGAGGTTGGCCCCGCCAATGTAGAAATTAAAGCTCCACTTGGCCAGGTTGTCACCAAGAGCATAGGCGCCGGTCACGGCCTGGAAAACGCCTGCGCCGTTGTTCAAGACGGCGGGACTGCTGTAGCGCTGGGTAGCGGTCAGGCCGAGAGTAACACCGCTTAAGTTAGTGATCGCCACGGCATCGTTCGGAATGCCCGAACCACCGAAATTGGCGCCTGCCAATGTTCCGAAGGAATCGTAAGCCGGGACCGTGCCGGCAAATGCGGTTGATGCGCTTAACGCGGTTAGCGCAACTGCAAGGGCAGAAATCGTCTTGGTCAGTGTCATGGTCATATCTCCTAGGATTGAATTGATGGGTGCGAAAGAACAGACGCACATTTGGTGCCACTTCTATGGAATAGAAAATTATCTATGTGAAACAAAGGCTTGCTCATCCCTATAGCAGCTATACGACCTACACTTCATACCGGACTGGAAGGAAATCCGACAGGGGAGTGATTGGGGTCAGTTCTTTACCTTGTACCTGTCCAGCAGATTCACCAATCGCGCCGTTCTCCTGCCAGC
>CAZLDV010000032.1:0-35981 GCA_964558425.1 uncultured Rhodoferax sp.
CAAATCAAATGTCAATATTCCCCGCCCGCAGCGCATTCGCCTCGATAAATTCCCGTCGCGGCTCAACTTCATCACCCATCAGCATCGTGAACACCCGATCGGCCTCGATCGCGTCGTCGATCTGCACGCGCAGCAGGCGCCGCACGGCCGGGTCCATCGTGGTTTCCCACAGTTGCATCGGGTTCATCTCGCCCAGGCCCTTGTAACGCTGGCGTGAAGTGGCGGCTTCGGCCTGGGTGATGAGCCAGGCCATGGCTTCGCGGAAGTCGTTGACCGCGGCTTCCTTCTGGCGTTCGCCTTCGCCGCGGGTGACCTTGGCGCCTTCGCTGAGCAAGCCGCGGAAGGTGTTGGCGGCCTCGGCCAGGGCGGCGTAGTCGGCGCCGTGCACGAAGTCCTGCGTCAGCACGCTGCTCTTGACGTTGCCGTGGTGGCGCCGGCTGATGCGCAAGACGGGCTTGTCGGTGCGCACGTCGAACTCGCCAGCCACCTCGGCATCGGGCAACTGGTCTTGCAGCGACTTGGCGGACAACTCTGCGTCGGCCACCGTGTCGAGATTGAGCACGACACCGTCGGCGATCGCGCGCAGCGCTTCGGCGTCCATGAAGTTCTGCAGCCGTGCGATCACGGCCTGGGCTACCTGGTGCTTGCGCGCCAGCGTGGCCAGGGTGTCGCCGGTGAGCGCGGTGCCGTTGTCGCCACCAGTGAACACCGATGCGTTGACCAGGGCGATACGCATCAGATAGCTGTCGAGCGCGGCCGCATCCTTGAGGTACAGCTCTTCCTTGCCGGACTTGACCTTGTACAGCGGCGGCTGCGCGATGTAGATGTGCCCGCGCTCGACGAGTTCGGGCATCTGGCGGTAGAAAAACGTCAGCAACAAGGTGCGGATATGCGCGCCGTCCACGTCCGCGTCGGTCATGATGATGATGCGGTGGTACCGCAGCTTGGCGACGTCGAAATCGTCGTTGCCGGTACTGCCGCCGGCTTTGCCGATGCCGGTGCCCAGGGCCGTGATCAAGGTCAGGATCTCGTTGCTGGTGAGCAGTTTCTCGTAGCGTGCCTTTTCGACGTTCAGAATCTTGCCGCGCAACGGCAAAATTGCCTGGAACTTGCGGTCGCGCCCCTGCTTGGCGGAACCACCGGCGGAGTCACCCTCGACGATGTAGATCTCGCACAAGGCCGGGTCTTTTTCCTGGCAATCGGCGAGCTTTCCGGGCAGGCCCATGCCGTCGAGAACGCCTTTGCGGCGCGTCATGTCGCGTGCCTTGCGCGCCGCCTCGCGTGCGCGCGCCGCTTCGATGATCTTGCCCACGATCAGCTTGGCGTCCGCCGGGCGCTCCTGCAGATAGTCGTTGAGCAGCCTGCTGACGATGTCTTCCACCGGGCCGCGCACCTCGCTGCTGACCAGCTTGTCCTTGGTCTGGCTGCTGAACTTGGGTTCGGGTACCTTGACACTGAGCACACAGCACAGGCCTTCGCGCATGTCGTCGCCAGTGACTTCGACCTTGGCCTTCTTGGCCATGTCGTTGTCGTCGATGTACTTGTTTATGACGCGCGTCATGCCGGCGCGCAGGCCGGTCAGATGGGTGCCGCCGTCACGCTGCGGGATGTTGTTGGTGAAACACAGCACCTGTTCGTTGTAGCCGCTGTTCCACTGCATCGCCACTTCGACGCCGATATTGGTGTTCTGGTCACTCTGGCGGTCGCCGGTGGCATGGAACACATTCGGATTCAGTATCGTCTTGCCCTTGTTGATGAAATCCACGAAGCCGCGCACACCACCGGCGCCGGAGAAGTCGTCTTCCTTGCCAGATCGTTCGTCCTTGAGCCGGATGCGCACGCCGTTGTTCAAGAAGCTCAGTTCACGCAGACGCTTGCTCAGTATCTCGTAGTGGAAATCGGCGTTTTGCTGGAAGATTTCATCGTCGGGCAGAAAGTGCACTTCGGTGCCACGTTTCTCGGTCTCGCCGATCACCTTCATCGGAGAGACTTCGACGCCATCGACCGTCTCGATGATCCGGTTTTGCACCACGCCCTTGGAAAACTCCAGCACATGGACCTTGCCGTTGCGGCGTACGGTCAGGCGCAGCATCTTGCTCAGTGCGTTGACACAACTCACGCCCACGCCATGCAGGCCACCCGAGACCTTGTAGCTGTTCTGGTTGAACTTGCCGCCGGCATGCAACTCGGTCAATGCGATTTCGGACGCCGAGCGTTTGGGCTCGTGCTTGTCATCCATCTTGACGCCGGTCGGAATACCGCGCCCGTTATCGACCACGCTGACGGAATTGTCCGAATGGATGGTGACCAGAATATCGTCGCAATGCCCGGCCAGCGACTCGTCGATCGAGTTGTCGACCACTTCGAACACCAGATGGTGCAGACCGGTTCCATCGGAGGTGTCGCCGATGTACATGCCCGGGCGTTTGCGCACCGCCTCCAGGCCTTCGAGAATCTGGATCGCGCCTTCGCCGTAGGCCGCCGACGCGCCCAACTGGTGGCTGTCGATCGTCGGCTGGTAATTGGAGCTCTCGACCGACGGGTGGTCGCCGTTGCCTGCGATTGGCTGATCACCTGGCGTCTGGGGATCGGGCTTGTTGTCTTCTGTCATGTCTGGCTATCTCTGAACAATGCGTGTCACTCTTGAAGCACCAACGCCCGCGTTGGCAGCGGGCCTGTGGAAGATGGGCTGGGTGCGGGAACCGGGGTGTCAGATGCGCATCGGCATCACGACGTACTTGAACGTGGTGTTGTCTGGAATCGTGAACAAGGCCGAGCTGTTGCCATCCGACAATTCGAGCTTGACCATCTCCTGGCTCATGTTGCTCAAGGCGTCGATCAGGTAAGTCACGTTGAAACCGATCTCGATGCTGTCACCGGCGTAGTCGATGTCCAGTTCGTCGACCGCCTCTTCCTGCTCGGCGTTGTTGGAGGCCACCCGCAGACTGCCAGGATCGATATTCAGGCGCACGCCCTTGAACTTGTCGCTGGTCAGGATCGCTGTGCGTTGCAAGGTGGCCAGCAGGGCCTGCCGCCCCAGCGTGATGCTGTTCTTGTGGTTTTTCGGGATGACACGGTTGTAATCGGGGAACTTGCCCTCGACCAGTTTCGTGACGAATTCCATGCCGCCGAATTCGAACTTGGCCTGGTTGGACGCAAACTGCATGTCGATCGCACCCTCGGCATCGCTGAGCAGGCGCTGCAGCTCGATCACCGTCTTGCGCGGCAGGATGACCTCTTGCCGCGGAACCTCGTTCTCCAGCATGACCGACGAATACGCCAAGCGATGCCCGTCGGTGGCCACCAGGCTGAGTTGCTTTCCCTCGGCCACGAACAGGATGCCGTTGAGGTAGTAGCGGATGTCATGCACCGCCATGGCGAAGGCGACCTGGGACAGTAGATTCTTGAGCGTTTTTTGCGGCACGCTGAACATCGGCCCGAAGCCAGGAGCCTCTTGCACCAGCGGAAAGTCTTCGGCCGGCATGGTCTGCAAGGTGAACTTGCTTTTGCCACCCTTGAGAATCACCTTGTTCTGGCTTGACTCCAATGCCACCGTCTGGTCACTGGGCATGGTGCGCAAGATATCGATCAGCTTGCGGGCGCCGATGGTGGTCGTGAAGCTGCCGCTGTCACCGCCGAGTTCGGCAGAGGTGCGAATCTGAATTTCCAGGTCGCTGGTCGTGAACTGCAACACAGCGTCGGTCTTGCGGATCAGCACATTGGCCAGGATCGGCAACGTGTGCCGGCGTTCCACGATGCCAGAGACGGACTGCAGAACCGAAAGCAATTTCTCCTGCGTTGTCTTCATTACGATCATGTCAACCTCTTCTTTAATTTATAGATAGATTCAAGTAGTAGTAGTAGCTAAGGGTCGCATCCACCTGGGGACAGTCACATTTTCCCTTTTTTTATCAAGCACTTGCACCATCTTGATCGCTGTGGATACCTGTGCTTCGCGTTCGTACCTGCTTTGGGTACAACTTGCCGTTGTTCTCCCGGTCTGTGGATAAGTGCCGACTTGTGCGCAAACTATCCCCAGCCTTGACCGCACAGCCCGCAACGCCGTTGGCGGGGTTTCACGTGGGTTCAAGCGATCGCCTTGCACGCTGTCAGCCCTTGAGTGTCTGTTCGAGTACATGCAACTGCTGGTTCAGTTCGGTGAGTTGCTGTCGCTCCGCACCGATCTTGCGGACTGCATGCAGCACGGTTGTGTGGTCGCGCCCCCCAAACAGCTCGCCGATTTCCGGCAGGCTCTTTTGTGTCAACTCCTTGGCCAGGTACATCGCGATCTGCCGCGGCTTGGCAATGCTGGCAGGTCGCTTCTTGGAGTACATGTCCGCCACCTTGATCTTGTAGTAGTCGGCGACGGTTTTCTGGATATTTTCAACCGAAATCTGACGGTTCTGGATCGACAGCAGGTCACGCAGGGCCTCGCGCGCGAGCGCGATGGAGATGTCTTTCTGGTTGAACCGGGAATAGGCCAGGATCTTGCGCAAGGCACCTTCGAGTTCGCGCACGTTGGAGCGGACGTTCTTGGCCACGAAAAAGGCGACTTCCTCGGGCATTTCGGAGAGTTCTGCCCGCGCCTTGTTGATCAGGATCGCCACGCGCATCTCCAACTCAGGCGGTTCTATGGCCACCGTCAGGCCCGAATCGAACCGGGACACCAGGCGTTCATGGATGTCCGTGAGACCTTTTGGATAGGTGTCGCTGGTCATCACGATATGCGACTTCTTGGCCAGCAAGGCTTCGAAGGCATTGAAGAATTCTTCCTGGGTGCGCTCCTTGTTGGCGAAGAACTGCACGTCATCGATGAGTAACAGGTCCAACGAGTGGTAATGGTCCTTGAACTCGTCGAAAGTCTTGCGTTGGTACGCCTTGACCACATCGGAGACGAACTGTTCGGCATGGATGTAGAGAACCTTGGCCGATGGCTTGTTCACAAGCAGCCGATTGCCGATGGCATGCATCAGGTGGGTCTTGCCCAGTCCGACGCCACCATAGATGAACAGCGGGTTGTAGAGTTGCCCGGGCAAGTCCGATACATGCATCGCAGCGGCTCGCGCCATCCGGTTGGCCGAACCTTCCACCAGGGTTTCGAAGCTGAGTACCGAATTGAGTCGGTTGCGCACACCCGATGGTGCCGGATCAGCGGCCAGATCTGCCGGCTCCTCGATCGCACTCTTGTTCGTACTTGAAGGTACAAAAACTGGTCTGGATTGCGATTCCCGCGGAGCCAGCGCTAACTCCAGGTAAATGGCCTGTCCGAGTATCTGTTCCAGTGTGGATGCGATCCGGGCGCTGTATTGGGCGCGTATCCAGTCCAGCTTGAAGCGGTTGCCGACAAAGATCGTCACCTTGGTCAGATCACTGGCGACCGTTGCGGACAAGGGTTTGATCCAGGTGTTGAACTGTTGCTCCGGCAACTCCTGGGCCAGTTGTTCGATGCAGGTTTGCCACACATCCTGTGAGGCGTCCAGGTTGTGGTGGATGTCGCTTCTCTCGCGGTGCCCCTCGGTCATTGTTGTTGTCGTTCTCTGTGGATATTTATCGTCTGGGGCGCCGGGCGATTGTAGATTGTGAAGAATTTATCCACAAGCAGGTTCAGATTGAACGCGGACCGGCTGCGGGCTACCGTGTTACCTACAAGATGCCGCGCAAGCGCTTGCCCGCATTGGGAAAAATGGTGATAATCGCGGGTTCGCCGGAAACCGGGCGGATGGTTGTTACTGCAGGCCGCGAACGCGCTTGCCGACAAAGACGGGTCGATCGAGATCTGTCGACAAGGGCAGGTCGATATTCGCATGTCGATCGCGCCTGGCCATTTCGTCTACCCAACAACTGGATCACTGATATGAAACGTACCTACCAACCCTCCAAAATCCGCCGGGCCCGCACCCATGGTTTCCTGGTTCGCATGAAGACCCGCGGTGGCCGTGCCGTCATCAATGCCCGTCGCGCCAAGGGGCGCAAGCGTTTGGCCGTCTGATCAACCCAGGCCTGGCTTCACCCGGCAGAGGTCTGCAACGTCGTGCGGCGCCTCAAGACGCACAGTCAGTTTCGGGCTGTGCTGGATGGCCCGCGGATCGCCAGCACGGCGCATTTTGCCCTGCACCAGTGCGATGTGACGAACGTCGGGCTGCGACCCGCGCCCACGCTTGCGCACGATGACGGCATCGAGGCCCCGGATCCTGCATCGCCGCAGGGACCCGTCATGGGGGCCATGGTGCCCAAGCGCTGGGCGAAACGAGCCGTCACACGCAACATGATCAAGCGCCAGATATACAACGTCGGTGCCACGTTCGGTTCGGACCTGTCCAGCGCTGCTTATGTCGTGCGCTTGCGCGCCGGTTTCGACCGCCAGCGTTTTGTCAGTGCGTCATCCGTCGCTCTGAAAAACCTGGTGCGCGAGGAACTGAACACGTTGTTCTCCCACCCGCAGGCCCGCCGCGGCGGCGTTGCAGGTGCGCTGGCACGCCAGCCATGATCAAAGCCTTCCTGATTGGCGTCGTGCGTGCCTATCGGCTGTTGCTCAGTCCGTGGATCGGCAATGCCTGCCGTTTTGATCCCAGTTGTTCTGCCTATGCCATGCAGGCGCTTGAGCAGCACGGCGCCGCTGCCGGTGCCTACCTGAGCGTGAAGCGTCTGGTGCGTTGCAACCCCTGGTGCACCGGTGGTTGCGACCCGGTGCCCGCCGATGCGCCAAGGCTGTTTCGCAGCCTGATGGCGTCGAATCCTCACAAGAAGAATGTATGAACGATATCCGCCGCACCATTTTGTGGGTGATCTTTGGTTTTTCGCTGGTCCTGTTGTGGGACAAATGGCAGGTCCATAACGGCAAGCCCGCAACGTTCCTGCCCACGGCCTCCCAGCCCGCCGCCACCGCCAGTGCCCCCGGCGCGGTTCCCTCGGCAGTGAAGAACGGGAACAATGCGGTACCCAGTCCCGTGGCTGGCGCTGCGGCTTCGTCCACGGGCGCGCAGATTGCGCCGGCTGCCGGTGCGCCCGGCGTGCATGGCGAACTGGTCGTGGTTCGTACCGATGTGTTGGCCTTGACCTTCGATACCCAGGGCGGATCGCTGGTACGTACCGAATTCCTCAAGGTGACGGATACGGTCGACCAGAGCAAACCGTTTGTCCTGCTCAAGGAATCCGCCGATCGTGTCTATGTGGCGCAATCGGGCCTGATCGGTAGCGGCGCTGGCGCGACCTATCCGACCCACAAGACGATCATGGCCGTCAGTGGCGCCCGCGATCTGCAACCCGGCGAGAACGAGCTGGTGGTCACCTTCACATCCCCATCGGTCGGTGGAACATCGCTGGTCAAGACCTACACCCTGCATCGGGGTGCGTACGACATCGCAGTGCGCCACTCGGTGACCAACACCGGAACCGACCCGATCACGCCGCAGCTGTATCTGCAACTGGTGCGGGACGGCAACAAGCCGGTCGGAGAATCCAAGTTCTATTCGACCTTCACCGGTCCGGCGGTATATACCGAGGCCAAGAAGTACCAGAAGGTCAACTTTGCCGACATCAAGAAAAACAAGGCCGACTACGAGCACAGCGCCACGAATGGTTACGTGGCCATGGTCCAGCACTACTTCGCCAGCGCCTGGTTGTTGCCCGATGGCGTGCAGCGTAATATTTCGCTCGATGCGGTGGACATCGGTTCGACCGTGCCCGATTGCTGCTACCGCGCCACGATGATCGCCCCGATGGAGTCGATCGCGCCGGGGGCGACCCGATCGATGGACGCCAAATTGTTTGCCGGCCCGCAGCTGGAAAAGGTGCTCGAGGGTATTGCCCCTGGCCTGGAGCTGGTCAAGGACTACGGATGGCTCACCATCCTGGCCAAGCCCCTGTACTGGCTGCTCGACAAGATCCATTCGGTGCTGGGCAACTGGGGCTGGTCCATCATGGGTCTGGTGTTGTTGCTCAAGATGGCGTTTTTCTGGCTCAATGCCAAGGCGTACAGCAGCATGGCCAAGATGAAGGCCATCAGTCCGCGCATTACCGAAATGCGCGCGCGCCTGAAGGACAGCCCGCAGCAGATGCAACAGGAGATGATGAAGATCTACCGCGAAGAAAAGGTCAATCCGATGGGGGGCTGTTTCCCCATCATGATCCAGATTCCGGTGTTCATTGCGTTGTACTGGGTGTTGTTGTCCAGCGTCGAGATGCGCCATGCGCCCTGGGCACTGTGGATCCACGACCTTTCGGCGCCCGATCCGTATTTCATCCTGCCGATCGTCATGACGCTCACCACGCTGTTGCAGACAGCGCTGAACCCGGCGCCGCCGGATCCGATGCAGGCCAAGCTGATGTGGTTCATGCCCTTGATCTTCTCGGTCATGTTCTTCTTCTTTCCGGCAGGTCTGGTGTTGTACTGGATCACCAACAACGTGCTCTCGATCGCGCAGCAGTGGCTGATCAACACCCGCATGGGTGTGCCGCCCCAGTTCAACCTGCCGAAATTCTGATCCAACAGGCCTGCCGGGCCGCGGGTTGATCTGAATGTTGCCGCACCGAACGGACCCGATCGTCGCGATCGCGACGGCACCGGGCCGCGGCGCGGTCGGTATCGTGCGGGTGTCCGGTCCCGACCTCTCCTGCGTTGTCCAGGCAGTATGTGGACGGGCCTTGCGTCCGCGCGAAGCGACCTACCTGCCGTTTCTCGATGCGGCCGGCCAGCCCATCGACCAGGGACTGGCGCTGCATTTTCCGGCCCCCCACTCGTTCACCGGAGAAGAGGTGCTCGAATTGCAGGCGCACGGTGGCACCGTGGTGCTGCAGATGCTGCTGGCGCGTTGCCTGCAGGCCGGACAGGCGATCGGCCTGCGTGTGGCGCAACCCGGCGAATTCACCCAACGCGCATTCCTGAACGACAAGCTCGATCTGGCGCAGGCCGAGGCGGTGGCCGACCTGATCGACGCCAGTACCGAGACCGCAGCGCGCAGCGCGGTGCGATCGTTGTCGGGCGACTTCTCGGCAGCGGTTGACGGCGTGCGCGATGCGCTGATCGATCTGCGCATGCTGATCGAGGCGACGCTGGACTTCCCGGAAGAAGAAATCGACATCCTGCGCCGCGCCGATGTGCAAGGACGCCTTGCCGAGGTGCGCGCGTCGATCGCAGCGATAGCCCGCAATGCGCGCCAGGGTGCCCTGCTGCGCGAAGGCATCACGGTGGTGATTGCCGGCCAGCCCAACGCGGGCAAGTCGTCGCTGCTCAATGCGCTGGCGGGTGCCGAACTGGCCATCGTCTCGCCGATGGCCGGCACCACCCGCGACAAGATCGGGCAAACCATCCAGATCGAGGGTGTGCCGCTGCATGTCGTCGATACCGCCGGCTTGCGCGACAGCGACGACATGGTGGAGCAAATGGGCGTGGCGCGTGCCTGGGGCGAGATCGAAAGCGCCGATGTGGTGCTGTTCCTGCATGACCTGACGCGTTGGCCAGCGCCCCATACCACGCCCGTGGCGGGCTGCGAGCTGGACGTGTATGTGCAGGCGGACGCGCGTATCGCGGCCAGCCTGGCCGAGCGACTGCCCGCCCACGTGCCGGTGATCGACGTCTGGAACAAGACCGACCTGTGCGCGGCGGCGCCCCCGCAGGGGGACGATCGGTCGGTCTGGTTATCGGCCCGTACCGGCGCCGGACTCGCACACCTGCGCCAGCGGTTGCTGGAACTGGTGGGCTGGGCGGCCGTGCCCGAGGGCGTCTACATGGCGCGGGAACGGCATGTGCAGGCCCTCACGCGGGTGGATCGTCATCTGGCCGACGCCGCGACCCACGCGGCGGCCCGCGAGCCCGCCCTCGACCTGGTAGCCGAAGAGCTGCGCTTGGCGCACAATGCGCTCGGAGAGATCACCGGGGCCTTTGGCGCCGACGATCTGCTGGGTGTCATCTTTTCACGCTTTTGCATCGGAAAGTAGTCGGCTCAAGGTGCGCTGCTGTTGACCGGTTTGGTCACGCTCGACCAGTGGGCCGGAACCAACAGTCTTGTGTCATGAGTACAGCCCCTGCCCCTTTTGCCAAGGCAGACATCAGTGTCCTGCTCAAGGCCATCGCCGGTAACACGACGGATACCACGCTCGCCCATGGCATCACGACCGCGCAATGGGAAATCCTGGCCGCCTACATGCAACCGATGGAAATCGCCGCCGGCCGCATCCTGATCTCGCAAGGCGCGGAGGATCGCACACTGTATTTTGTCGAGTCCGGCATGTTGACGGTGCATTTCGAGGACGCCACCGGCAAGATCCGGCTGGCGGCGGTCGGCGCCGGCACGGTCATTGGGGAAGGCGGATTCTTCTCACGCATGGCCCGCAGCGCGACAGTGCAGGCTGGCAGTGCCTGCCGGTTGTGGACCCTCAGTCCGATGCGCTTTTCCGAACTGGCCAACCGCCAGCCCAGTGTGGCACTGGCATTGGCGATGGCGTTGGGTGCGATCATGGCGCGCCGGCTGGTCAGCAACCGCAGGCGGATCGCGGTGACCTGACCGCGGCGGTCGGCAGCGCCCCGTGCAGACCGGTCAGAGCCCCGCGAAATCGATCAGCGTGAACAGTTCCAGGCCCGACTCGCGCAGTTTGGCCGAGCCCCCGAGTTCGGGAAGATCGACGATTGCAGCGCCCTCCATCACGCTGGCGCCCAGTTTTTCCAGCAGCTTCTTGCCTGCCATCATGGTGCCGCCGGTGGCGATCAGATCGTCGATCAGCAGCACGCGGTCACCCTGCTTCACTGCGTCGGTGTGCAGCTCGACGGTAGCGCTGCCGTATTCGAGCTCGAAGGTCTCCTCGACCGTGGTGAACGGCAGCTTGCCCTTCTTGCGGATCGGCACGAATCCGACGTTCAGCACATAGGCGACGACCGCCCCAACGATGAAACCCCGCGCGTCCAGCCCGGCCACGACGTCGGGGCGCCGCTGCGGTGCCATGTAGCGGTGCACAAAAGCGTCGATCAGCACCCGGAATACCTGGGCATCCTGCAGCAGTGGCGTGATGTCCCTGAATTGCACGCCCGGCGCTGGCCAGTCGGGCACGGTGCGAATGTGGTTGCGCAGATACTGGTTGACGCTCAGGTCGTGCATGGCTGGATCGCTCGCGGGGTGGGGAAGTCGGAGAGGGGAACGCCGTCATTGTGCCTGCAGCAACTTCTGCTCGGCCATCGACAGGTTCTCGGGTATGCCGGACAACACCAGCGTGTCGCCGTCCTCCAGCCGGGTGTCGTCTTCGATCGGCTGCGAACGGCCATTGTTGCGCCGCAGATTCACAACCCGGACCCCCAATGCCTGCAGCGCCAGCTGGCCCAGTGGCTTGCCAATCGACTTGGCGCCCAGTGGCAAGGTGAACGTGGCGAGCCGCTCGTTGCGCAACTCGCCGACCGAGTCGTCGTCGGAGCCGTGGAAATAGCCCCGCAGCAGGTTGTAGCGCGCATTGCGCTGGTTCTGTACCACCCGGATCACACGACGCATCGGGACACCGACCAGCGCCAGTGCATGGCTGGCCAGCATCAGCGACCCTTCGATCGCTTCGGGCACGACCTCGGCAGCGCCGGCGGCGCGCAGCCGTTCCAGGTCATGGTCATCGCGGGTGCGGATGATGACCGGCACCTGCGGCGCATGGGTCCGGGCGTGGTCCAGCACCTTGAGCGCGCCTTGCACCTCGACATAGGTCACCACCACTGCGCTGGCGCGTGCCAGCCCCGCGGCCATCAGGGCCTGCAGGCGCGCCGCGTCGCCGAACACCACCGAGTCGCCGGCCGCCGCCGCCTGGCGCACCCGGTCCGGATCGAGGTCCAGCGCCATGTAGGGGATGCCCTCGCCCTCCAGCATGCGGGCCAGATTCTGTCCGCATCGGCCATAGCCACAGATGATCACATGCTTGTTCGCATTGATCGATTTGCGCGCGATCGTGGTCATCTGCAGCGACTGCTGCAGCCAGTCGCTCGATACCAGCCGCATGACGATCCGGTTGCTGTACATGATGATGAAGGGCGTGGCCAGCATCGACAGCACCATGCTGGCCAGGATCGGGTTGAGCAGCGCCGGCGGGACCAGGTCGCTCTTTTGCGCCAGCGTCAACAACACGAAACCGAACTCGCCGGCTTGCGCCAGGTACAGGCCGGTGCGCAGCGAGATACCCCAGGACGAGCCCAGGCCCTTGGTCAGCAGCGTCACCAGCATGGCCTTGAACAACACCGGCAGCGTCACCAGCAGCAGGACCAGCGGCCATCGTTCGAGCACCAGCCGCCAGTCGAGCAGCATGCCGATACTGATGAAGAACAGGCCCAGCAGCACGTCATGGAAGGGCCGGATGTCGGTCTCCACCTGGTGCTTGAATTCGGTTTCCGAAATCAGCATGCCGGCGATAAAGGCGCCCAGGGCCAGGCTCAGGCCGGCCATCTCGGTCATCCAGGCCAGTCCCAGCGTGATCAACAGCAGATTGAGGACAAACAATTCTTCGCTCTTGCGTCGCGCTACCAGCGTCAGCCACCAGCGCATCACGTGCTGGCCACCGATCAGCAAGACGGTGATCAGCACCGTGGCCTTGAGCGCAGCCAGTCCGAGCGCGAGCGCGAGGTTTTCGCCCGCGGTGCCCAGCGCAGGGATCAGCACCAGCATCGGCACCACGGCCAGGTCCTGGAACAGCAGCACCCCCATCACGCGCTTGCCGTGCTCCGACTCGAGTTCGAGTCGCTCGACCATCAGCTTGACGACGATGGCAGTGCTGCTCATCGCCAGTGCGCTGGACAGTGCCAGCGCGGTATGCCAGCCCATGCCCCAGAAGCGCGGGAACAGGTGGGCCATCAGCAACATCGACAGGCTGCCGAGCAACATCGTCAGGGAGACCTGAAACACGCCCAATCCGAAGACATGGGCGCGCATCGAGCGCAACTTCGCCAGGTTGAATTCGAGCCCGATCACGAACATCAGGAAGACGACACCGAACTCGCCCAGATAGCGCACCGCGCCGGAATTCTCCGCCAGCGCCAGCGCATTGGGCCCGATCACGACACCCACGGCCAGGTAGCCGAGCATCGGGGGCAACTTGAGCGAACGGCAGGCGACAACACCGAGCACTGCGGCGAGCAGATAGACCAAGGTGAGTTCGAGCGCGCCCATGCCTGGATACTAGCAAGAGATCCGGGCGGTCCATTGATAATATCGATCCATGACAGACGCCGCAGCGACCACCGCCACCATGGACGTGGAGCGATCGCTGCGACTGGCGCGCGAGACCTTCACCACCGAGATCAATGCCATCACCGGCCTGCGCGATCGCCTCGGCCCATCGTTTGCCCAGGCGGTTCAGTTCATGCTGCGCGTGCGTGGGCGGGTGGTGGTGATGGGCATGGGCAAGAGCGGCCATATCGGTCGCAAGATGGCGGCCACGCTGGCTTCCACCGGTACGCCGGCGTTTTTCGTGCACACCGGAGAGGCCATCCACGGCGACCTTGGCATGATCCAGACCGATGACCTGCTGGTGGCGATTTCCAACAGTGGCGAATCCGATGAACTGGCGACCATCCTTCCGCTGGTCAAGCGGCTGGGCGCACCGGTGATTGCGCTCACCGGCAAGCCTCGATCCACATTGGCCCGGCATGCCGATGTGGTGCTGGACTGCAGTGTCGCCAAGGAAGCCTGCCCGCTCAATCTTGCACCAACGGCCAGCTCGGTGGCGCAGCTGGCCATGGGCGATGCGCTAGCAGTGGCCCTGCTGGACGCGCGCGGCTTCAGAGCCGAGGACTTTGCGCGGTCCCATCCGGGCGGGGCGTTGGGGCGCCGATTGTTGACCCATGTGCGCGATGTGATGCGCCGTGGTGATGCCCTGCCGCAGGTCGCGCCGCAGGCCAACCTTGCCGAGGTCATGCGCGAAATGAGCCGCAAGGGCCTTGGCGCCGTGGCGATCGTCGACGAGATGCGCCAGCTGTTGGGAATCTTCACCGATGGCGATCTGCGCCGCTTGGTGGAAAGGGGCGACGATCTGCGCGTCGTCTCGGCGCGCGATGTGATGCGCACCGAACCCAAGACCATCGCCGCGCATGCATTGGCGGTCGACGCGGCGCAGCTGATGGAGCAGCATCGGATCACCAGCGTGCTGGTGGTGGATGACGCGGGCGCCCTGTGTGGTGCGCTCAACAGCAACGACCTGATGCGTGCCAAGGTGATCTGATGCTGCCGCAGCTCCAGTACCCTGCGCAACTGCTGCTCAAGGCGCAAGGGATCCGCGTGGCTTTTTTCGATGTGGACGGCGTGCTGACCGATGGCGGCTTGTATTTTTCGGCCGACGGCGAATCGATCAAGCGCTTTCATGTACTCGACGGCCATGGCATCGGCTTGCTGCGCGCATCGGGCATCGTTCCGGTCGTGATCAGCGGCCGCGACTCGCCGGCAGTGCGTATGCGGCTCCAGGCCCTGGGCGTCGATGAACTGCATTGCGGCGTGACGGACAAGGCGCAGGTGGCCCAAGCGCGGTTGAAGGCGTTGCAGGTCGACTGGTCGCAGTCTGCCGTCATCGGTGATGACTGGCCCGACCTGCCACTGATCCGGCGTTGCCGGTTGTCGGCGGCACCACCGGGCGCCCATGTCGAAGTGCTGGCAGCGGTCGACGTCGTGACCCGGCGCGGCGGCGGCCAAGGCGCTGCGCGTGACTTCTGCGATCTGCTGCTGATGGCGAGCGGCCGATACGTTCAGTACCTGCAGGACGCCAACGCGTGATGCGCCTGCTGCTCATGGTATGGGATCGCCTGTCGATCTATCTGCCGATAGCCATCATGGGCCTGATGGCGCTGGGGACCTATTGGCTGGTGGAGAATTCGCCGCGACCGGACAAGCCGGTGGTTGCGCGACCGGTGCGCCACGAACCCGACTACTTCATGAAGAACTTTTCGGTGACCACCTTTGTGGAATCGGGTCGCCTCAAGAGCGAGGTGTTCGGTGTGGCCGCCCGGCACTTCCCCGACACCGACATGCTGGAGATCGATCGCATCCGGATCCGCAGCTTTGACGATCAGGGGCGGCTCACCACCGCCACAGCGAACCGCGCATTGACCAACAACGATGCGTCGGTGGTGGAGCTGTTCGGCAACGCCTTGCTGGTGCGCGAGGCGCAGCCCGACAAGCTTGGCAAGCCCCTGCCCCGCATCGAGTTTCGCGGGGAATATCTGCATGCCAATACCGAGACAGAACGTGTGACATCCAACAAGCCGGTGCAATTGCGGCGCGGCGATGATGTGTTTGTCGCTGATTCGATGGATTTCGACAATGTCAACCAGATCATGGTGATGCGCGGTCGGGTCAAGGGTCTGATCAACCCGCGCGGTGTTGCACAAGCCAAGCGCTAGGTTGCCCGTGAGCCGGCTTGTTTTCATCACCGGTGCATCCAGCGGGATCGGGCAGGCGCTGGCCTTGCGGTTTTACCAGGCTGGCTACTCGCTTGCCCTGGTTGCGCGCCGCGGCGAGGTTCTGGCGCAATGGGCCGCGGCGGCGCAGCTGCAGGCTGCGCGCGTGCGCATCCATGTCGCGGACGTGGCCGACATCGACAGTGTGGTGGCCGCAGGCCAAGCCTGCTTGCAGCAACAGGGCGTGCCCGATGTGGTTGTTGCCACTGCTGGCATCAGCGTGGGGATGGACACCAGCCAGCGAGCGGACCTCGACGTGATGGCGCGCGTGTTCGCGGTCAACAACATCGGTATGGCTGCGACATTCCATCCCTTCTTGGCCGGGATGCGCCAGCGTGGCTCCGGTACCCTGGTGGGCATTGGCAGTGTCAATGGAATCCGGGGTTTTCCGGGTCACGGGGCGTATTGCGCCAGCAAGGCTGCGGTCATCAGCTACTGTGAATCCTTGCGCGGTGAGATGCGTGGCAGCGGTGTGCGTGTCGTGACCCTGTGCCCGGGTTATGTCGATACGCCGCTGACACAGGCGAACCGCTATGCCATGCCCTTTCTGCTGTCTGCGCACGCATTTGCCGACCAGGCATTCAAGGCGATCGAGGCCGGGGCGACTTATCGGGTCATTCCATGGCAGATGGGGGTTGTTGCCAAACTGCTGCGGGCATTGCCCAATCGGGTGTTTGACACCGTGTTTGCCGGGCGCCCGCGCAAGCGCCGGGTCGACGGGATTTGAACCGGATGCACAAGCCATCCGCGGGCAATAAAAAGGGGCCCAACGGGCCCCTGGTGCTGACAGCCTTCACGTTGAACGTGAAGAACAAGCTCGATCAGTAGCTGTTGCGACCACCGCCATAACCGCCACCGCCGCTGCGGCCACCACCACCGCCGCCGCCGTATCCACCACCGCCGCCGCTGCGACCACCACCACCGCCGCCGCCGCCGTATCCACCGCCGCCGCCGCCACCGAAGCCACCGCTACGGGGTGGGCGTGGCTCCATCGGCCGCGCTTCGTTGACAACCAGGCCACGGCCACCGATTTGTTGGCCATTCATGGCGCTGATGGCTGCTTGTGCCTCAGCGTCGCTGCCCATTTCCACAAAGCCGAAACCCTTCGAGCGTCCGGTGTCACGTTCCATCATGACTTTGGCGCTGGAGACACTGCCGTGGGCCGAAAAGGCTTGCTGGAGATCTTCGTCGCGGAAGGAATAGGGCAAGTTGCCCACGTAAAGTTTGTTGCCCATCAAGGACTCCTGAATCAATAACTCTAAAAGCGATGGAGTCCGATAAGCGCAATCAACAAACCAATGAAGAATAAAGCAGACGCGAAAACTGACTAATCACCGCAAACTCGTACGGCCGACATTTCGGCAATACCGGGCGGATTATGCGCCAACTTCAAGATATTGCAAATAATTTGTTACCTGACCCTGGGTTGGCCGATTCCTCATGCCGTGCGATCTGCGAGGCAGCCGGCCTATACTCGTCGCTTGTGCCGATTTGCTACAGCTTGCGGGCACCGGGGTCCTGGAACCCCGAAAAACTGCTAAAGACGGCAATCCGATCCCGGCCCCGCCTTTAGCGCCGCCGGGATCCTTCATGCTTGTCACGCCGTCCACACACCATTTCGCCGACCCTTTGCCACTGCGCAGCGGTGGATCGATTCGGGCTTACGACCTGTGTTACGAGACCTATGGCACGCTCAATGCAGAGCGCTCGAATGCCGTTCTGGTCGCTCACGCACTGAATGCCTCGCACCACCTGGCCGGGCGCTATGCCGGGCAAGACAAGTCCGATGGCTGGTGGGACAACATGATCGGACCTGGAAAGCCGGTGGATACCAACCGTTTCTACGTGATCGGCGTCAACAATCTGGGTTCGTGTTTCGGCTCGACGGGCCCGATGCATGTGAATCCGCAGACCGGCCGCATCTACGGCGCTGACTTTCCGGTCGTCACGGTCGAGGACTGGGTCGACGCGCAGGCACTGTTGCTCGACGTCCTGGGTATCGAGACGCTGGCTGCCGTGATGGGGGGAAGCCTGGGCGGCATGCAGGCCTTGAGCTGGGCCCTGCAATATCCGCAACGTGTGCGCCACGCAGTGGTGATCGCCAGCGCTCCGAATCTGACGGCAGAGAACATCGCCTTCAACGAGGTGGCCCGCCGTGCCATCGTGACGGATCCCGATTTCAACGAGGGTCATTTCTATGCCCAGGATGGCCGCCCCGAAACCAAGCCCAAGCGCGGTCTGCGGATCGCCCGGATGATCGGACACATCACTTATCTCAGTGACGACGTGATGAACGCGAAGTTCGGCCGTGCGTTGCGGGATGCCCTGTTGTCCGAGGTCGACAGTGCCAACGCCGCAACACACTTCCGATACAGCACCCAGGAGGTGGAGTTCCAGATCGAAAGCTACCTGCGCTACCAGGGCGACAAGTTCGCCGAATATTTCGACGCCAATACCTATTTGCTGATCACCCGTGCGCTGGATTATTTTGATCCGGCCAGGGCCTTTGGTGGCAACCTGTCGCGGGCATTGGCGCGCGCCAGTGCGCGTTTCCTGCTGGTCAGTTTCACCACCGACTGGCGTTTTGCACCCGCGCGCAGCCGCGAGATCGTCAAGGCCTTGCTCGACAACCAGCGTGATGTCAGTTACGCGGAGATCGATGCGCCACACGGGCACGACGCGTTCCTGCTGGACGATCCGCGCTATACCGGGCTGGTGCGAGGGTATTTCGAACGCATCGAGCTCGATCAGCGCAGCGGGGTGCACCATGAGTGATCGCGCCACGATGGAAGCCGTCGCCCGGCTGGTGCCCCAGGGCTCGCGTGTGCTTGACCT
Organism: uncultured Rhodoferax sp.; assembly: GCA_964558425.1. Lineage (GTDB taxonomy): Bacteria > Pseudomonadota > Gammaproteobacteria > Burkholderiales > Burkholderiaceae_C > CAISIP01. The sequence goes on from CAZLDV010000032.1 coordinate 18,239, forward strand.
GGGTTGCGGCGATGGCGCCTTGCTGACGCATCTGCAGGCAGCGCGTGCATGCAGTGGTTACGGCATCGAGATCGACGACGCCAACGTGTTGGCCTGCGTGCGCCGGGGCGTCAACGTGATCCAGCTCAATCTGGATGAAGGGCTGGCGATCTTCGAGGATGCGAGTTTCGACGTGGTGCTGCATATCGACACGCTGCAGCATCTGCGCAATACCGAGGTGGTATTGCAGGAAACTGCGCGGGTGGGGCGTATCGGCGTGGTTGCTTTTCCCAATTTCGCCCATTGGCCGAACCGGCTCAGCATTGCCCGCGGACGCATGCCGGTGACCCGCCGTTTGCCCTACCAGTGGTACGACACACCGAATATCCGGGTCGGTACCTATGCGGATTTCGAGGTGCTGGCACTGCGCAACGGCCTGCGCATCCTGGACAGTTTCGGTTTGCAGGACGGGCGCACGGTGCGCACCATGCCGAACCTGCTGGCGGGAACGGCGGTGTTCAAGTTCAGCCGCTGAAAATCGACTTGTATCTTCATCCATGGCCGCGCCGCGGCGCGACACCCGTCAGGTTTCAAATGGCCCGGTCTTGACGAAAGCCCCGCCCTGGAACATCGCAACCGGGTCCTTGCCATCAATCACCGGCTGACGCGCTTCGACTTCGGCGCGAAAGACGTCGGAACTGTCCTGGGGACGGTAACCAATGTGTCGCGCCGGGGTGTTGTCCCACCAGCTGGTCTGGTTGTCGGATACCCCGTAGATGATGGAATGGCCGACGATCGGCGCGGTCAGTGCGGCGACCACCAGCCGCTCGAGATCGTCGTAGCTCATCCAGGTGGCCAGCATGCGGCGGTCCTTGGGTTCGGTGAACGACGATCCGATGCGCAGTGATACCGTTTCAATGCCCCAGCGGTTCCAGTACATCTCGGCCAGATCCTCGCCAAACGCCTTCGACAGCCCATAAAAGCCATCGGGCTTGGGGGCGGCGCGGGGGGTGATGACTTCGTCCTGTCGGTAGAAGCCGGTCACGTGGTTGGAGCTGGCAAACACGATGCGGCGGGTTCCCTGTTTGCGCGCCGCCTCGTACAGATTGACGGCGCCCACGATGTTGCCCGCCAAAATCGTCTCCCATGGCTGCTCCGTGGCAACGCCGCCCATATGGACGACCGCATCCACCTGCGCGAGCAGGGCCAGCATCTGCGCCTTGTCCTCGAGCGCCGCGAGCATGATCTCCTCGCCGGGACCGGCTTCGCCCAGGTCGCGCCGATGGCTCACGCGCAGCGTGTTGCAGTAGGCCTTCAGGCGTGGGCGCAGAACCTGGCCCAGGTTCCCGCCGGCACCGGTGAGCAGCAGACGGTTGAAGCGAAGGGGGGTGGCAGGTGCTTTCAGCATGCGGGCACTTTCAGGGACGATGGGTGAGGATGGATGAAGATGGGGGGGGCTCAGGACTTGAAACGGCTGGCCAGCGCCTGGGCGCTGTCCCGCAGCAGATTCTGATCGGCGCCGACGGCGACGAACAGGCACCCCAGCTCGACATAGTGGCGAGCCAGTGCTTCGTCGCCAGTGAGAATGCCGGCGGCCTTGCCGTGGCTGCGGATCTTCGCGATCGATGCATCGATGGTCTTGAGGACCTGCGGGTGTTTGGGATTGGCCAGGTGACCCATTGCGGCGGACAGATCACCGGGCCCGATGAAGACCCCGTCGATGCCGTCGATCTTGCAGATCGCGTCCAGATTGCTCAGCCCCAGCGCGGTTTCTATCTGGACCAGGACGCAGATCTCGTCGCTGCTGTGCTTGGCATAGTCCTTGACGCGGCCATAGCCACTGGCCCGCGGAGAGCCAGCGAACCCGCGCACGCCCAAAGGCGGGTAGCGGGTGTACGACACCGCCTGACGCGCTTCCGCCTCGGTCTGGACATAGGGAATGAGCAGCGTCTGGGCACCCACATCGAGCAGCCGCTTGATCATCACCATGTCGTTCCACGGTGGTCGAACGATCGGCGTGGCGCCGCCGCCGGTCATGGCATGCAGTTGCGCCAGGATGTCGGGCACTTCGTTGGGTGAGTGCTCCATGTCCAGCAGCAGCCAGTCGAAGCCGCTGCGCGACAGAATCTCGGTGCTGATCGGATTGCACAGGTGCGACCACAGCCCGATCTGTTTGCTGCCGGAAGTGATGGCGCGTTTGAATGCGTTGACAGGCATGTCCATGAGTAGCTCCAATGCGAGGGTCGTTGTGACAGGGTGGTTCGTCAATCAGCCGATGGTTCCCGGCTTGTCGATGAGTACTGCCCGGAAGTCGTTGATGTTGGTGAGCGTGGGGCCGGTGATCACCGCGTCGCCGAGCGCGCCAAAGAATCCGTGGCCATCGTTGTTGTCCAGGCTGTTCACCGCGCTCAGCCCCTTGGCGCGGGCACGCGCCAGCGTATCGGGACGCATGACGGCGCCTGCAATCTCTTCCTGCCCGTCGACTCCGTCCGTGTCGCCGGCCAGCGCGTGCATCTGCGGATGCCCGTTCAGGCCCAGCGACAGCGCGAGCAGGAACTCGACGTTGCGCCCGCCTTTGCCATTGCCGCGCACGGTGACCGTCGCCTCGCCGCCCGACAGCAGCACGCAGGGAGCTGGAACCGGTTGACCGTGCGTGACGACCTGTTTGGCAATACCGGCCATGACGCGACCGAGTTCGCGCGCTTCTCCCTCCAGGCTGTCGCCGAGGATGCACACGCCATATCCGGCGGCGCTGGCCACGTCGGCCGCGGCTTCGAGTCCCATCTGCGGTGAGCCAACGATGCATGTCTGTGCCTGTGCGAGGCGCACATCGCCTGGCTTGACGCTCTCGAAGGCGCCACTGGTCAAGCCCTCGATTGCGGCGGGCGGCACGTCGATGCGGTAGCGCCGCAGAATCGCCAGCGCGTCTGCGCAGGTCGTGGCATCGGCCACGGTGGGTCCGGAGGCGATGTCACCCGGCAGATCACCGGGTACGTCGGAGATCAGCAGCGTCAGCACCTTGGCCGGATGGCAGGCAGCGCCCAGCCGCCCCCCTTTGATGGTCGACAGGTGGCGGCGAACGCAGTTCATTTCACCAATCGTCGCGCCGCTCCTGAGCAGGGCGTTGTTGATGGCCTGCTTGTCGGCCAGCGTCAGACCCGCGGGCGGCGCAGGCAGCAGTGCCGAACCACCGCCCGAGATCAGGCACAGCACCAGATCGTCGGCGGTCAGGTCGGAGACTAGCTGCAACATCCGGCGAGCGGCGTTCTGGCCGGCGGAGTCCGGCACCGGATGCGCTGCCTCGACGATCTCGATGCGATCGCACGGCACGGCGTAGCCGTAGCGCGTCACCACCAGTCCCTCGAGCCGGCCGGCCCAATGGGTCTCCACCGCGCGCGCCATCGCCGCCGATGCCTTGCCGGCGCCGATCACGATCAGGCGACCGCGTGGCGGCTGCGGCAGGTGCCGCGGCACGACCAGCGCCGGCTGCGCCGACGCGATCGCTGCGTCGAACATCGCGCGCAGCAGCTGGCCCGGCTCGGTCTGCATGGTTCGTGTCGGTTCAGCGGTGGGACTGGTTGCCCGCAATCTGGAAGTTTGCCGCCGTCTCCAGCGCGCGTACCAGTGCGGAGTGGTCCCAGGCGGCACCGCCGTGGGCCACGCAGCTGTTCATCAACTGCTGCGCATTGGCGGTATTGGGCAGGCTCAGACCCATCGCCCTGGCACCTTCGAGGGCAAGGTTCAGGTCCTTCTGGTGCAACGCGATGCGAAAGCCCGGGTCGAAGCTGCGCTTGATCATGCGCTCGCCATGCACCTCGAGAATGCGGCTGGCGGCAAATCCGCCCATCAGCGCCAGGCGCACCTTGGCCGGGTCGGCGCCCGCCTTGGTGGCAAACAGCAGGGCTTCGCCGACCGCTTCGATGTTCAGGGCCACCACGATCTGGTTGGCGACCTTGCAGGTCTGGCCATCGCCATTGCCGCCGACCAGGGTGATGTTCTTTCCCATTCGTTCGAACAGCGGCTTGACCTTGTCGAACGCAGATTGCGGGCCGCCGACCATGATCGTCAGGCTGGCGGCCTTGGCACCCACTTCACCACCCGACACCGGTGCGTCCAGGTAGTCACAGCCCAGGTCGTTGATCTTGCACGCAAATTCCTTGGTCGCCATTGGCGAGATCGAGCTCATGTCGACCACGGTCTTGCCTGCACGCAAAGCGCCCGCGACGCCGCTTTCGCCAAACAGCACATCCGATACATGGGGCGTATCGGGCAGCATCAAAAACACGATGTCGGCCGCAGCCGCCACGTCGGCCGGCGTGGCGCAGGATGTGGCTCCCGCCTCTGTCAGCGTGGCCGGAACCCCGCTGCGCGAGTGGGCCAACAGCGTGTAGCCGGCGGCACGCAGATGCTGCGCCATGGGAAGCCCCATGACGCCCAGTCCGATGAATCCAAGTCGCATGGCGTTGCTTTCTTTTCCGGTTCTGTCAGTGAAGAAGAGGTGGTATTTCAGGCTCAGCGCACCAGGCACGGCCGCTTGTTGTCGAATTTCCAGCCGGGTATCAGGTATTGCATGGCCACCGCATCGTTGCGCGCCCCCAGCCCGTGCTGCAGGTACAGCTGGTGCGCCGTCTCGACCGCGTCCATGTCCAGTTCGATGCCCAGCCCGGGCTTGTCGGGAACGTCGATGAAGCCGTCCACGATCTGCAGAGGATCCTTGGTCAGGAACTGCCCGTCCTGCCAGATCCAGTGGGTGTCGATGGCAGTGACCTTTCCTGGCGCTGCTGCCGCGCAGTGCGTGAACATCGCCAGCGACACATCGAAATGGTTGTTGGAGTGCGAGCCCCAGGTCAGGTCAAGCATCTTGCACAGCTGGGCGACGCGAACCGAACCCTGCAGGGTCCAGAAGTGGGGATCCGCCAGCGGAATGTCGACCGATTGCAACTGAATGCTGTGCGCCATTTCGCGCCAGTCCGTGGCGACCATGTTGGTTGCCGTGGGCATCCCGGTGGCGCGGCGAAACTCTGCCATGACCTCACGGCCCGAGAACACGCCCTCTGCGCCACACGGGTCTTCGGCGTAGGCCAGTGTCTGCCGGTGATCGCGCAGCAGGCGCACCGCATCGCTGAGCAGCCAGCCACCGTTTGGGTCGAGCGTGATGCGCGCGTCGGGGAAACGCGCATGCAGTGCGGCGACGGCTTCCACTTCTTCTTCGCCGCGCAGGACGCCACCCTTGAGCTTGAAGTCCTGAAAACCGTAACGCGTCTGTGCCGCTTCTGCAAGGCGCACCACGGCTTGCGGCGTCAAGGCCTTTTCATGGCGCAAACGCAGCCAGTCGTCTTGTGCCTCGGGATCGCTGGCGTAAGGAAGGTCGGTCTTCTCGCGATCGCCAATGTAGAACAGGTAGCCCAGAATCTGAACGCGCGAGCGTTGCATGCCTTCGCCCAGCAGTGCGGCGACCGGCACTTCCAGGTGTTGCCCCAGCAGATCGAGCAGGGCGCTTTCGACCGCCGTCACCGCATGGATGGCAACCCGCAGATCGAAGGTCTGCGCGCCGCGGCCGCCGCTGTCGCGTTCTGCAAATGCCGCCCGCATGCTGTTGAGAATGCGCAGATGCTGGCCGATCGGCTGCCCCTGCACCAGGCTGGCGGCATCTTCCAGCGTCGTTCGGATCTTCTCGCCACCGGGCACCTCGCCGACACCCGTGCGCCCGGCCGAATCGGTCAGGATCAGCAGATTGCGCGTGAAATACGGTCCATGGGCGCCGCTCAGATTGAGCAGCATGCTGTCGCGGCCGGCAACGGGAATGACCTGGAGGCGCTGGATGGTCGGCGTCATGGTTGTCGATGTGCAGAATGAAAGCCCGGTAAACAGACATCATACAACTGACGGTCGCCTTGACGGTAAGGGTTTACCCCTGGTTGTTGTTTCCTCCGGCCTGATTCTGACGCCGCCGCAGGCGCTCGCGACTGTTGCAAAGGTGGGTGCGCATGGCCGCGCGCGCTGCGTCCGGGTCGTTGGATTGCACAGCGTTCAAGACACTTTCGTGCTCCTGCTGGACGTGCCGCAGATAGGCCAGTCGTTCGGGATCGACCGGGTCCTCGCCGGAGAGTCGGCTGCGCGGTATCACCTTGGTGCCGAGCGACTCCATCAGGTCCGAAAAGTGCGTGTTCGACGTGGCGCGCGCCACTGCAAGATGGAACGCAAAATCTGCATCCACCGCATTGCGGCCGTCCTGAACGGCGATGTCAAAGGCACGCAGGGCGTCGCGCATGACGACCAGATCCTCCGGCGTACGCCTCTGGGCGGCCAATGCGGCACATTCGGTTTCGAGCCCGATGCGCACCTCCAGCAAGGAGATGACGTCGCGCAAAGTGCCGAGCTGCTCCGGGCCAACGCGAAATGGTGCCGCGTCATCGAAGCTGAGCACAAAGGTGCCGATGCCATGGCGCGTTTCTACCGTGCCACCGGCCTGCAGATGCGAGATCGCCTCGCGCACGACGGTCCGGCTGACGCCGAATTCCCGCATCAGGTCCGCCTCTTTGGGCAACTTTTCGCCCGGGGCATAGTTGCCCTCGCGAATGCGCTGGCTCAAGGCCTCGACCAGTTCGGCGGACAGGGTCTTGTATCTGCGCCTGGCCAGATGGATGGGTTGCATCAGGGTATACCCTAGTAAATTCATGGATGGTTGCTGATAGCATTGATGTACGACGACTGATGACGTACACGCCTAGCTCAATGTAGCAGATGTGCAGCCGATTTGGTGACGTCGCACCCACCCCTTCCATGTTTATGTTGGCGCCTAGCGCACAGGAGACTTGTTCATGACACATCGCAGAACCCTTATTCAGCTCACGTTGGCCACGCTGTGCGCCAGCGTGGCGGGCCTGGCCGCCGCCCAGACCGTCTTGAAGGCTGCGGACGTGCACCCTGCGGGCTACCCGACGGTGGTCGCCGTCGAAAACATGGGCAAGAAGGTCGAGGCCGCGACCAATGGCCGGATCAAGTTCCAGATGTTCCCGGGCAGCGTGCTGGGCGACGAGAAGGCCATGATCGAGCAGACGCAGGTGGGCGCGATCCAGATCCTGCGCACGTCACTCGGCCCGGTCGGACCGGTGGTGCCCGAGGTCAACATCTTCAACATGCCGTTCGTGTTCCGCAGCATCCCGCATATGCGCGCCGTGATCGACGGGCCTATCGGCCAGGAGTTGCTGGACAAGATCAGCGCGTCTTCGGCCAGGATGGTTGCGCTGGCCTGGATGGATGGTGGTTCGCGTAGTCTGTATACCAAGAAGCCGGTGCGCACGCCGGCCGACCTGCACGGTCAGAAGATCCGCATGATGGGCAACCCGTTGTTCGTCGACACCATGAATGCGATGGGCGGCAACGGCATCTCGATGGGCTACGGTGAAGTCTTCACGGCATTGCAGACCGGCGTCATCGACGGCGCCGAAAACAATCCTCCGAGCCTGTACACCGCCAACCATTTCAAGGCCGGCGCCAAGTACTACACGCAGACCAATCACCTGATCATCCCGGAGATCCTGGTGATGTCGAAGGTCGCCTACGACAAGCTCACCCCCGCAGACCAGGCCTTGTTCAAGAAGCTGGGCCGCGAAGCGCAAATGGAGCAGCGTGTCCTGTGGGACAAAGCCGTGGCCGACTACACCGTCAAGCTCAAGGCCGAGGGAGTCGAATTCATCGACGTCGACAACAAGCCTTTCTATGATGCCACCGCTCCAGTGCGCGCCAAATACGGCGCCGAGTTTGCCGGCCTGATGAAGCGCATTGCCGACACCAAGTAATCGAACATCGTCAGCCAGCAAGGAGCGCCCTTCGCCGCAGAAGGGCGCTGCGTTCCCCTTACTCACGCACCTCCATGGACAACTCCTATATCCGCGCGATGGACGGCATCTACCGGGTCAGTATCTGGGTCGCTGGCATATCGATCTTTTTCATGTCGCTGATCATCCCGTGGGGGGTATTCACCCGCTACATGCTCGGCACCGGGTCGCAGTGGCCGGAACCGGTTGCCATTTTGCTGATGATGGCATTCACATTCATCGGGGCGGCAGCGGCCTATCGGGCGGGCTCGCACATTGCCGTCACCATGCTGACCGATCGCCTGCCGCACACGTTGCGACGGGCCGGCGAAGTTCTGGTCCACGCACTGATGGCCATCATTTCCCTGTTTGTGGTGTTCTACGGCACGCGCCTGAGCATGGAGACCATGCGCCAGTCGATCGCTGAACTGCCCTGGCTGCCGGTGGGCGTGACCTATGCGGCGATTCCGATCGGCAGCGTCATCACGCTGCTGTTCGTGATCGAAAACCTGTTGTTCGGGTCGCAGGCGAACCGTCCTGGAGTGTTGATCGAAGAAGCCGGCGTCGAAGTCGCGACCGAAGGAGTTCTCTGATGGACGCCGTTGTCTTGCTGGGCAGCTTCGTGCTGCTGATGGCCATTGGAATGCCGATCGCCTATGCATTGGGGTTGGCCTCACTGGTCGGTGCCCTGTGGATCGATCTGCCACTCGACGCCGTGATGATCCAGCTCGGCGCCGGCGTCAACAAGTTCTCACTGCTTGCCATTCCGTTCTTCGTGCTGGCGGGCGCCATCATGGCCGAGGGCGGCATGGCACGCAGGCTGGTGGCCTTCGCATCCGTCATGGTCGGATTCGTGCGCGGGGGGCTTTCGCTGGTGAACATCCTGGCGTCCACGTTCTTCGGTGCCATTTCGGGATCGTCGGTTGCCGACACGGCCTCGGTCGGCACCGTCTTGATTCCGGAGATGGTGAAAAAGGGATACCCGCGCGACTTTGCCACCGCGGTGACGATCAGCGGTTCGGTGCAGGCCATCCTGATCCCGCCCAGCCACAATGCGGTGATCTACTCTCTGGCTGCCGGCGGCACCGTCAGCATCGCCGCGCTTTTCATGGCCGGTGTGTTGCCCGGCCTGTTGATGGGTCTGACGCTTGCGGCGCTGTGCCTGATGATTGCCAAGAAGAAGAACTATCCGAAGGGCAAAGTCATTCCGCTCAGGCAGGCGCTGACGATCTGCGGCGAGGCCATGTGGGGAATGATGACGATGGTCATCATCCTGGGGGGCATTCTGTCGGGCGTGTTCACCGCCAACGAGAGCGCCTCGATTGCGGTGCTCTGGGCGTTCTTTGTCACGATGTTCATCTACCGCGACTACAAATGGCGCGACCTGCCCAAGCTCGTGCACCGCACCGTCAAGACGGTCACGATCGTGATGATCCTGATCGGCTTTGCCGCCTGCTTCGGCTACCTGATGACGCTGATGCAGATTCCGCTCAAGGTCACCAACTTCTTCACCAGTCTGTCGGACAACAAGTATGTGATCCTGATGCTCATCAACATCATGCTGCTGGTGCTTGGCACGCTGATGGACATGGCGCCGCTGATCCTGATCCTCACGCCGATTCTGCTGCCGGTTGTCAAGGCGATGGGGGTGGACCCAGTGCACTTCGGCATGATCATGATGGTCAACCTGGGCATGGGCCTGATCACACCGCCGGTGGGCACCGTGCTCTTCGTCGGCAGTGCCATTGCCAAACTGAAGATCGGCGTGGTGGCACGCGCCATGACGCCATTCTTTGTCGCGCTGTTCGTGGTGCTGATGCTGGTGACCTATGTGCCCTGGCTGTCGCTGTGGTTGCCACGCGCGCTGGGCGTATAGCGCCGTGGCGCACGCAAGCATCGCCATTTCGAACGCCGACAGCGGCGATGTCACCGTGCTCGCCATGGCAGCCGACGGCACGCTGTCGTTGCGCCAGACGTTGGCGATCGGTGGCTCGCTGATGCCGATGGCGGTCAGTCCTGACAAGCGCTTTCTGCATGTGGCACGCAGAAGCGATCCGCTGTCGGTGGTCACGCTGACCATCGATTCAACCGGCCGCCTCGCGCAGGCTGGTGAAACACCGATGCCCGCCAGCATGGCCTACATCAGCACGGACCGCAGTGGCCGCTTTCTGCTGGCCGCCTCCTACCAGGCAGACCTGCTCACGGTCAGCGCGATCGCAGGCGATGGGCAGGTCGGCGCGGTGCAGCAGCGCGTCTCCACCGGGCGCCACGCGCATGCGATCCTCGCTGCACCGTCGAACCGGCATGTGCTGGCTACCAGCCTGGGTGGCGGGACGGTGCTGCAGTTTCACTGGGACAGCGTGGAAGGCACCTTGACGCCCAACGATCCGCCGGCACTGGCCATGCGCCCGGGCGCGGGTCCGCGCCACCTGCGCTTTCATCCCAATGGTCGATTCGTCTACCTCCTCAACGAACTGGATGCCACGATCGACGTACTGGGCTTTGACGAACACACTGGCACGCTGACGCAGGGCCAGACAGTGCCGACCATGCCGCCGGACGGTGTCGGTGAACCGTGGGCGGCGGATCTGCAGCTCACACCCGACGGTCTGTATCTCTACAGCAGCGAGCGGCGCTCCAGCACCATCACCGGCTTTCGGATCGACCCGCAAGCGGGCACGCTGACGTCCGTGGGCCAATGGCCGACGGAGGAGCAACCACGCGCGTTGGCGATCGATGCGAAAGGACAGTGGTTGCTGGCAGTCGGCCAGCGGTCAGACCATCTCAGCCGTTATCGCATCGACCCGGCCAGTGGCGGGCTCGAACGGGTACAGCGCATCGCCACCGGCCGCAATCCGAACTGGATTGAATTTCTGGCGCGGTGACTCATCCGGCAAACGACCCGTTGGCGCGGCATGCGGATGCCGCCACGCACGCGAGTCACTTGTATCCAACACACCTGCAACTTTAGGCGACCATGCATCCACAAGACCTCAAGACCATCATCGGCTCCGGCCTGCTGTCGTTCCCGCTCACCGATTTCGATGAGCAAGGTGACTTCCGGCGCAAGACCTACAGCGAGCGGCTGGAATGGCTGACCCCGTATGGTGCCAGCGCCCTGTTCGCGGCCGGTGGTACCGGCGAATTCTTTTCGCTCGCTCGGAGCGCAATAGCCCGGCAAGACCCACGTGCGAACACCGCAACAGACATCGATGCCATCCGTATCTTCGCTGACGGTGACAGGTTCGCGCCTGGACGCGTTGTCACTGTGGCCGCTTTTCGACGATGATCGAGCGCGTGACCCTGCCTGACACCATGACTGAAAATCCGATCGCTGTTCCCCTGCGCATTGCGATGCATGCCGCCGACAACGTGGCCATCGTTGCCAATGACGGCGGCCTGCCGGCAGGAACCGTGTTTGACGACGGACTGGTTCTGCGCGAAAAGGTGCCTCAGGCCCACAAGGTCAGTCTGGTCGACATCGCAGCGGGTGCGCCGGTGCGGCGTTACAACGTCGTCATCGGTACCGCACTGCGCGACATTGCGGCGGGCAGCTGGGTCCACGAACGCCTGCTGCAGATGCCTCAGGCGCGTTCGCTCGAAGGTCTGCCGATGGCCACCCAAGCGGCGCCAGACTTGCCGCGGCTGGATGGCCATACCTTCGAGGGTTACCGCAACACCGACGGTTCGGTGGGTACCCGCAACATCCTGGCGATCACGACCACGGTGCAATGTGTTGCCGGTGTCGTCGACTTCGCGGTGCGCCGCATCAAGGACGAGCTGCTGCCGTCATTTCCGAATGTGGACGATGTGGTGGGGCTGGAACACAGCTACGGCTGTGGCGTGGCGATCGACGCACCGGGTGCCGAAATCCCGATTCGCACCTTGCGCAACATCAGCCTGAATCCGAACTTCGGCGGCGAAGTCATGGTGGTCAGCCTGGGCTGTGAAAAGTTGCAGCCCGAACGGCTGATGCCACCGGGCGTGATCCCCATCAGCGACCAGCGCAGTACGCATCAGAGCCTGCCGCTCGATGTGGTCTGCCTGCAGGATGCCTCCCACATCGGCTTCCTGTCGATGATCGACTCCATCGTGCGCCAGGCCAAGGTCCACCTGGCGCGTCTGAACCAGCGTCAGCGCCAGACCTGCCCCGTATCCGACCTGGTGGTTGGTGTGCAGTGTGGCGGCAGCGATGCCTTTTCCGGCGTCACGGCCAACCCGGCCGTGGGCTTTGCGACCGACCTGCTGGTGCGCGCCGGTGCCACAGTCATGTTCTCGGAAGTCACTGAAGTGCGCGACGGCATTGACCAGCTCACCGCCCGCGCCGCCAGTGTGGAGGTGGCCGAGGCCATGGTGCGCGAGATGGACTGGTATGACCGGTATCTGGAGCGCGGCAAGGTCGACCGCAGCGCCAACACGACACCCGGCAACAAGGCCGGAGGCTTGTCGAATATTGTCGAAAAGGCGATGGGTTCGATCGTCAAGTCCGGCACCGCGCCGATCATGGGTGTTGTTCCGCCCGGTGAGCGGGCCCGGCAAAAAGGCCTGCTGTATGCCGCCACGCCAGCCAGTGACTTCATCTGCGGCACCCTGCAGCTGGCCGCGGGCATGACACTGCACGTTTTCACCACGGGCCGCGGCACGCCGTATGGGCTGGCGGCGGTGCCGGTGATCAAGGTGGCAACCCGCAGCGAGCTCGCGCGCCGCTGGCACGACCTGATGGATCTGGATGCCGGTCGCATTGCCACTGGCGAGATGAGCATCGCGCAGATGGGTCATGAACTGTTCCAGCTGATGTTGTCGGTGGCCAGCGGCAAGAAGACCTGGGCCGAGCACTGGAAGTTGCACAACGCGCTGGTTCTGTTCAACCCTGCGCCGGTGACCTGATCGGGCACCGCGTAGGCAAGGGTCGTTGTTCTTGCTTGTTCCATTCAACTGGAGATACCCGCATGCACCGTAGAAATGTACTCAGCGTGGCCATGACCGCGGCCTTCGCATACGCCTTGCCGTTGGGTGCGTTCGCGCAAGCCGACTACCCCAGCAAGCCGATCAAGATCATCGTGGCGTTCCCACCCGGCGGCACCAGCGACGTGATGGCGCGCATGGTGGCCGATGAATTGGGAAAGGTGCTCAAGCAAACGGTGCTGGTTGAAAACATTGGCGGTGCCGGCGGGATCGTCGGCATGGAGCGCGCTGTGCGCACGGCGCCCGACGGATACACGCTGGTGCAGACTGGCGTGGGCCAGAACGCCGTGGCGCACGGGTTGGATCCGAATCTGAAATACAACTCGATGACGGACTTCATCCACCTCACGCAAGTGCACTCCGGCCCGAATGTGCTGGTGGTGCATCCGGGTACGCCGTTCAAGTCGGTCAAGGATGTGGTGGCGTATGCCAAGGCCAATCCGGGCAAGCTCGACTATGGCTACACGCATGCGGCCTCTGGGCACATGGCGATGGAGCTGTTCAAGCAGACCACCGGAATCTTCATGACGGGTATTCCCTACCGCGGTGGCGGACCCATGCTCAGTGATCTGCTGGGCGGCCAGATCCCGATGATGTTCATCAACCAGGACGCCGCGCTGCAGCATGTCAAGGCGGGCAAGATGCGCGCGCTGGCGGTGTCCAGTGCGCAGCGCAACCCCTTGTATCTGGATGTTCCCACCATCGCCGAGTCCGGCTACCAGGGCTTCGAGGCCTTGTCCTGGTCGGGCATGTCGGTGGTCAAGGGCACGCCGCAACCGATCGTCGACAAGCTCGAGGCAGCGCTGGTCCAGGTGATGAAGTCCGATACCGTCAAGCAGCGCATGGAGTCGGTGGGCTTCATCATCCCCGAGCAAGGCAGCAAGCACTACACCGCGTTCGTGCAATCGGAGATCGATGTCTGGACCAAGGTGATCAAGACAGCGGGCATCAAGCCCCAATAAATGCCTGCCGGGCATCCGCCGGTGTCTCGCATCCCGATGCGGCGCCGCACACCCTGCACGGCAATGCCCATACCTTGCCCTGGACGGTGGTGGCACAGGCGTCGGACCATGCGGTCATGGTGCTGGACGCACAGGCCAGCGCGGCCTGGCCCTGGCGCTACACGGCGCGCATGAACATGCATTTGTTGCCGTCGGCCCTGTCCGTGTCACTGTCCATTGCCAATGCCGACACGCGCACGATGCCGGCTGGCCTGGGCCTGCATCCCTATTTCCCGCACACCCCCGATGCCCGGGTTGGCTACCGGGCCGGGTCAAGGTGGCCACCGACCGCGGACTTCCTCGCGCAGTCGGCGCGCGCGCCAACACAGCATGAAAACCATATACCCGCGCGGGCCTTGCGGGCGGGTGGATTGACCGACCATGTGGGACAGTGGGACGGTCGCATCTGCGTGGAGCTGCCCGACGGCACCGCACTCCACATCCAGGCCGATCCGGTGTTTGGCCATCTGGTGGTACACCGCCCGGAGTCGCTTGCCGATCTGTGCCTGGAGCCCGTCAGCCATGTTGCCGGCGGCTTCAACCTTGCCGCCCGTGGCGTGCCGGACACCGGCACCCACTGGTTGGCGCCAGGCGGGTCACTTGCAGGCAGCATGCGGTTCGCCTTGCAGAAGGCCGGCGCAAGAATATCGCGTCCGATACACGCATTGGCGATGTGCGTGTCACGCCGATCGCGTTTCCCGATACGCCCTCGCTCAACGTCGCGGGCGTGCACGAGCCCTGGGCGTTGCGCAGCATCATCGAGGTCGAGACGGTCGATGGCCAGGTCGGCCTGGTCGAGAGTTACGGCGACCTGCAGATACTGGCCAAGCTGACGCGGGTGGCGCCTCAGCTGATCGTGATCGATGTGTTCGAGAATGTTCGGCGCCGAGCCCGCACTGCGCAGCACCGGCCATCCCGCCAGGGTGCACGGTGATGCGGTCGGCTGATCGGCGCTGTATGGCCTCGCTCAGGCTTCGATGACGCAGGCGCGCTCAGCCGCATCCAGCGGTTCGATCCACTGCAGTTGCTTGTCCAGCACGTCCAGCGTGGCTTCGGATGCGTCCGCGCCCAGAGCCTGGCGGGTGGTGATGCGCCTGCGCAGCTCGTCGACGTCCGCCTGTGGCGCCAGGATCGCGAGGGCGGCATCACAAGCAGTGGCCAGCACGCGAAATTCGTCCCGCTCGGCGCGGCGCAGAAACGCAGCGTCGATGATCACCGACCAGCCCGCGGCCAGCAGCATGCGCGCGGTATCCTGCAGGTGGTGGTAGACGCGTTGGTGCGCATCAGCGTCGTAGATGCCACGGTTGATCGCCGCACCGCTGCGCTGGTTGCGTTGCAGTCCGAACAGGCGACGCCGCTCCACGTCCGAACGCAGTCGCAGTGTGCGGTCCCCGCCGTCGCGCTGCAGCAGCCGGCTCGACGCCACGGTCTTGCCGCAACCGGCCAGGCCGTGCGTGATGATCAGCCGGGGCCGCCGTGGTGCCACCAGTGATTCGGCCAGCGTGATCCACCGCAATGCGGCGTCGAACCCGCTGCGTGACTGCCCGGCGCGGATCGCCTCTACCTTGGCGCGCACCATGGCCCGGTAAACCGCGTAGAACGGCAGCAGGCGCGCCGCTGCATAGTCGCCGCTGCGGCTCCACACTTCGTCGACCAGCCAGTTCGCCAGCCCGGTGTTGCCATGGCCGAGCAGATCGATATAGGTAAACGCCACTTCATTGGCCACGTCGATCCAGCGCAGGCCTTCGTTGAATTCCAGACAGTCGAACAGGCGCACCCGCTCATCGATCAGCACCATGTTGGCCAGGTGCAGATCACCATGGCACTCGCGCACCATGCCGTGCGCCTGGCGCTGTTGCATCAGGCCGGCCAGCGTCTGGTGTTGCGCTTGCGTCCAGACACGCAATGCGGCAAGGCGCTGTCGTGTGGCGGCATCGGGCATCAGCTCCGCGAGGTCGTTGAAGTTGTCCAGCGCCGGCGCCAGCACCTGCTGCGGACTGCCGAAGCGACCGTTGGCCGGTGCAACCGCTGCAGACGCGTGGAACGCGACGAGGGTGTCGGCCAGGTCGCTGATGTGCGCGGGTGTCAGCGCGCCGCGCCGGCACAGATGGTCGAGCCGGCCGGCTTCGTCGAAACGGCGCATATGCACCGCATAGTCCACGATGGGGCCACTGGAGCCACCCCATTGCAATCCCTTGTCCGCTGTGTCGCGCAGCTCCAGCACCTCCCGGTACAGGTCGGGCGCGAAACGCTGGTTCAATCGCAGTTCGTCGTCGCAGAAGCGCTTGCGCAGCGCCAGCGTGCTGAAATCCAGAAACGGCAGCTGCACCGGCTTCTTGATCTTGTAGACGCTGTCACCGGCCAGCAGCACCCAGGAGATATGGGTCTCGATGAGTGTCACCTGCTTCACGTCGCCCGGGTACCGATGCGCCTGCAGCAGCGGCTGCAGCCGGGGCGGAAGCACGGTGCGTGCGGCTTGCATCCGGGTTGGCATGTACCCATTGTGCACGCCAAGCAAAGTCATCGCAGTGGGCACGAGGAAGCAAGGAGCGCACGACCGTGGCATCGAGCAACATGGTGACGCCCGGGCCGACGCCGACCCGCAGCCGCGTTGTGAGGTGACCAGCGGGTTGCAGGGTTGGGCACGGTCGTACGCGGGCCATTCTTCATCGTCATCAGCCTGTTGCCACCGGCATCCGGGAGCCTGCATGCAGGCCGATGACGCCGATGACGATCAGCCCGATGCTCGCCAGCTTGATGGCGGTGGCCGGTTCCTTGAAATAGTAGATGCCGATCGCCGCCGTGAGGACCGTGCCCACGCCCGACCAGACCGCGTACACCACACTCAGGCCCAGCACCCGGATGACCAGCGTATTGAGCGCAAACGAGACGGCGTAGAAAACGAAGATCAGCACCGACGGCGTGAACCGCGTGAAACCCTCGGACAATCGCATGCTGGTGGTGCCGGCCACTTCCAACAGGATCGCGGCAGAAAGAATGGCCCAGGCCTGGGCATAGGTGGGGGAGAACATCGTGGGGATTATCCGATCCGACGGTCGACGCTGGCATGGGCTGGGACCGGGCACGGCGATCATCAGCCGGAAGACAATGGGTCGCAGGCCAGGATGCCCTTTGTGCATTGCGTGGTAGCGACGGATTATCTGGATCGAAATCGGGCGCGATTACCCAATTGACGGACCCAGTCTGCGTTCAGATCCAATTAGCTGTCACTGGATACGCATGCTCGCGGTTGAAACGGCTTCAGGAGTCGATCACCGTGTCGCATGCGGCGCCCTGCTGAATGCAACACGTAGGTACCTGTATCCGGCGCACCCTGGCGCGCGCGGCGCCATCCGCCGACTAACGCAGCAATACATTCAAACCGGGTTGTACGTCTGCTTCATCGATATAGCCGATCGCACCGGGCGTCGTGGTGACGAATCGGATGACGTCACTGGCCTTTGGCAACTCGCGCGGCGATGCTCCCTTGCCAATGTAGCGTCGCACCGTCCAGTAGGCGGTGTATTTGTCTTCGTCCTGATTGAGAAATACCTGGAGAAACCGGTCCCGGACCGCGCTGCCACGATTGGCGTTCACAGCGGTGATCGACACGCCGTCAACCTCGATGACACGCCCGGTATAAATCCGGGCCACAGTCTGACCGTCCAACCGCTTGACATTGGGATTGCCGATCACGACGACACCATCTGCAGCGCACGTACCCACTGCAGATACTGCCAGAAGCAGTATCAGGAGGATGGTTCGATTGCGCAATGCAGCCATGAGCGTGCCAACTAAAACACCATGCTGTAGGAAAGCGAGATCACGTTGATGTTTTGGTTGCGAATGTTGCCTCCGGGCGGTGCATCCACAAGACTCGACACCTGACCTATCCGGACCCGCATCCATTCGGCTTTGACTTTGCTGGTAGGGGAAAGCGAGTAGGAGGTTCCTATGGCCAGGGAGTGTTGGTCATAC
>CAZLDV010000033.1:0-30609 GCA_964558425.1 uncultured Rhodoferax sp.
CACAGGTTTTCGCGGTGCGCGTCGCAGTAGGCGCAATGGCCGCAGGCGCCGCCCAGCCAAGGTATGCCGATGCGCTCACCGAGCGCAAAGCGCTTGGCGCCGTGGCCGCGCGCGACCACGCGACCGACGATTTCATGGCCCGGCACGATGCCCGCATGGCGCTGTGGCAGGTCGCCGTCGATGATGTGCAGGTCGGTCCGGCACACGCCGCAGGCCAGTACCTGGACCCGTATCTCGCCCGGACCCGGATGCGGCACCGGTAGGTCGACCGCCACCAGTGGACCGCCCGGCGTCGATGTGCGCATGGCCAGCATGGCGCGCCTTCAGTGGTACATCCAGGAGCGTGACCAGGGCGTCGGGTTGAGCCGCGCGTCGGCCCCCGACTTGCACGCCAGCACCTGGTACAGCGAAACCCAGTCCTGCGCGAACGCGTGGGCGCAACCGCCGAGGTAGATGCGCCACACGCGGTAGGTGGTCTCGCTGACGGTGGCGCGGATTGCCTCGGCGGCCGCCTCGTAGTTGTCGGCCCACGCCGTCAGCGTGCGCGCATAGTGGCGGCGCAGGTTTTCGACATCGAGCACTTCCAGACCGGCTGCCTGCATCTCGCGCAGCGCCAGGCTCAGGTGCGGCAGTTCGCCGTGCGGAAAGACGTACTTGCCGATGAACGCGCCCCCGCCCAGCGGCGCGCCACCGCTGTCCGGTTCGGTGCTGGTGATGCCGTGGTTCATCACCAGCCCGCCATCGGCAAGCAGTGACTGGAGCTTGGCGAAATATGCGCCCAGATGCGCGAGCCCGACATGCTCGAACATGCCCACCGAGCTGATGCGCTCGAAGCTGCCGGTTACGTCGCGGTAGTCCTGCAACCGGATCTCGACCTTGCCCTGCAAGCCGGCGCGCTCGACGCGTTCGAGCGCCAGTTGGTGCTGGTTGCGCGACAGCGTGATGCCCACTACGTTGGCGCCGAAGCGGCTGGCGGCGCGCATGGCCAACGCGCCCCAGCCGCAACCGACGTCCAGCAAGCGCTGGCCCGGCTGCAGCATCAGCTTGGTCAGGATGTGGTCGATCTTGGCCAGCTGGGCCTGCTCCAGCGTCAGCGACGCATCAGGGAAGTACGCACAGGAGTAGACCATGCGCGGGTCCAGCCACAGCCGGTAGAAGTCGTTCGACACGTCGTAGTGGTGCGCGATGGCGCCGGCGTCGATGCTGCGATCGTGGCGCGTGGACGGGAACAGCCGGCCGTACCGGCCAGCGACGGGGACGGTGGCATGCGCCAGGTCCGATGCGGTCTCGATCGCATCGCGCACATGTCCCTGCACATCGAAATGCCCTTGAACGTAGCCCTCTGCCAGGTTGTCCAGGCTTGGAGGCAGGAAATAGCGCAACGCACCCGGACCGCGCAGATGCACCGTGACTTTCGGGTGCGGCCCCAGATCGCGCTCGGCGCCGTTCCATAGTGTCAGCCGCAGACCTACGTTCG
Organism: uncultured Rhodoferax sp.; assembly: GCA_964558425.1. Classification (GTDB taxonomy): domain Bacteria; phylum Pseudomonadota; class Gammaproteobacteria; order Burkholderiales; family Burkholderiaceae_C; genus CAISIP01. Next base: position 1,478 of record CAZLDV010000033.1, read on the forward strand.
ATTGCAAGGGCAGCGCCGACAGGAACTGGCTCAACAGGGGATTTTCACGCATAGCGGCCTCCAGCTCCGTTTCCGCTTGACCGCCGGGCCGCTTGCCCACCGCGATGATGCGCAACAGGACCGGGCCTGGCACCAGACTAACCGACGGGAGCTGGTCTGGATTGCGGTTTCGCAATCATCCTTGCGTGATGGCGCGACGCGGCATTGTGATAGGTCCTGCCGCCTCCTTCGGATCGTGCGTGGCGAAGGGCGTGCATGCCAGGGTTGCCGGTCCCGGCTTGCGCGGTGATCCGGCTTGATAGTTGTCAACCAGCATGCAGCGGGCGACCCCTACCATGACCGCGTGACATCTGCAGTGCCATCCTCTTGCTTCGGTCACCTGATGCGGACCGGGCTTGGTCGTTGGCTGCTGCTTCCATTGGCGCTGACCGCGGCGGGATGCAGCTCGATGCTGCCGCATTCGAGTAACGCGACCTCGGGGTTTCGCCAGTTCGCGCATTTGCGCGGTGCAGTCGAGAGTCTGCAGCCCCATCGGAGTGATCTGCAGAAGCTGGTCGAGTTGGGCATCGACCCCGACACACTGCCTAACACCACGATCCTTACCTATGTCGATCTGCTGCGGCGCTTTTCGCCCGGCACCGTGGCCATCAAGGACGATCTGGATCCGGGCATCGTCGCGTGTCTGGCCGCGCGGGATGCCTGCCGGGGCTGGGAATTGAACGTGTCCTATGTCACGAATATCCGTACCGGCAGTTTCCTGGCCGACTTCTTCAACTTCCGGCGTCGTACCGTCACCAATGGCTGGCGCTTCAATGCCCTGATCCTGATTGCCGACGGCGTAGTGGTGTATCGGGCCTGGGGCGGTCAGCCTTCGGTCAACCAGGTCGACGACCGGACCAATCCCCTCGGGCCGCTGCAGGAAATCGGTCCGGCCGTGGTGGCCAATCCATGGTAGTCGTCACGACTGTCCAGCTGGACATTGAATAGATTCATCCGGTCAGGACCGGTTGCGCGCCGTAGAGTTGCGCAGCCGGCGCGCATCGCAATCGCGTCAAAGCCCGCCCATGTAAGCCTGCATCATCGGTGAAAGCAGGCTCAGGTTGCTCTCGACCGCATCCGCGCCCGCGATCGCCTCGGCTGCGATCCTCGCCGCAACGCGTTGCTCAGGCGTGTTCACGGAACCCCACAACTGGACCTTGTGATCGTAGACCACCACGTTCAGGTAGATGGTATTGACCCCGGCACGCTCCATTTCCTCCAGTACCCGGGTGCGAAGCGCCGCATCGTCGAGCGTCGCTGGCCTAGCCGGCGGCTGCGCAGCCAGACCCTGAAGCAGATTCGCCCGACTGACAATGCCGATCACCTTGCCCTCTCGCAGCACGGGCACGCGTTTGATTCGGTGCTTCTCCAGCAGCGTCGCCACGGCCGCCAGCGTTGCGGTTTCGTCGACCGATACGATCTCGCGGGTCATTACATCTTCGGCCCGCGTACCATGCGACACGATGTAGTCGTGCACCTTGTCGGTGTTGCCGATCAGGTCGAGCCACCACGACGCACGACGCTCGGTACCGGTCTCGGTCCGGCGCAGCAGGTCCCCCTCGCTGACCACCCCGAGCAGCTTCCCATCGGGATCGAGCACCGGCACCGCGCTGATTCCGTGCTTGAGCAGCAACTTGGCGATCTCGTGAACCGTCGTCTCGGGCAGCACCGATATGACTGGCGTTGTCATGACATCCTTGCTTAGCATGGCAGTCCCCTTCAGTAAGAAATTGAAACCCCACGCATAGCTTACTACGCAGCCCCGTCAATCCGACACAGACGCTGACCAAGCGTTCCATGGGAGTCCCGTCGCCCCTGGCAAATGGGCCCGGATGGCGGGTCATCCCGTTCGGTGGGTGCAGGGCAGCATCAGGGCTTGGGAGGTCAGCCGTGCCAATGGAACGGGTCGAACGGGATCGCGCGCGATGAGGGCCGCCGGCGGAGCGCTGAAGCGGACGGGCGCCTGCCGTTGACCAACCTCAAGCGCATGGCGGCGCGCGTCGTTGTGGTCGAGCCGATGCGCGCGGTCGCCGTGATGGCGGGGCGCGGCATCGACCAGCTGCTCGCCGCATGCATCCGCTGCGTTGATCGCACTCAATGGCCATCGGCCGCTGCCGCCGCATGCTGGCGGCTGTCGTGTGGTGTCGAGTGGTCCGGGCGGACTGGCCCATGCGAGCAGCCGCCTTCGGTGATTTGCCGCACCGAGCGTGGCAATCAAGCACAACAACAGCCAAGAAGGGACCGTCCCGATGCTTCACCAGTCCCTGCAGGTTCGCGCTCGCCTTCCTTCTCGATCGCACCCCCCAGCAGATTCATTTGCCCCGAACCAATGTCCAGCAGGTCGTCCAAAGATGCGATGCCGGCCAGATCGGCCTGCCGGTCACCGATCGGAACGCGGCGCATGCTGCCGAGATGGCCCGCCACGGTCCAGAGTTGCGCATTGACTCGCCGATTTCCCCCGATCCAGCCGGTCCGCCATTGCCGCCTCCAGAGCATCGCGACCTTGGCACGCGGCGGGACATGCGCCGGACATGCGCCGGCGCAGCAGGCCCGATTCGGAACACTTGTCATTTTTGAAGAGTCCACGCAACATTCGACATATGCCCAGCACGCCGACACGCCATTGCGCATCTGATCCCGACGAAGTCTTGCGCCGTGTCGGCAGATCGTTCGAGACGCATCGGCCGGCGTGCCTCGGCACTGCAGACAGCGCCGGCGGGGGCCTGCATGAGCCGCCTGGCCGAGGAAATCGTCTCGGCGCAGACCGAAGGCGTGCGTTCTGTCGTGACCCTCAATTCGCCGCAGCGCATCGAGGCCGCGGTGAAGGCCATCTGCGCGGGTCGGCGGGCCGGCTTTCTCGGTGCGCGATCCAGCGACGCGTTCGCCTGCTACTTCCGCCAGGGCTACAACATGATCGCGCCTTTGGCGCTGGTCGAACTGCTCCTCGCTGGTCTGGCGACGCGTGGCGGACGCAAGGTCCTGCATCGCCTCGCCGACGTCGACGCCCGCCTCCACGCCTCGCGCCCCTGCTGGCACGAGCCCGGGCACGGCCGGCGATCCTCTCCATCACGCCGGCGAACGCCGGGTAAAGTCATGCCATGAGCCACGTCCTGCATCGAAGTCTCCAAAGCACCCTGCCCGTCGCCGTTTCCGGCCATGGCATCACCATCGTGGATGCAACTGGCCGCGAATACCTCGACGCATCGGGCGGCGCGGCCGTATCGTGTCTCGGCCATGGCCACCCCGACGTGGTTCGCGCCATGCACGCGCAGATCGACCGCCTCGCCTACGCCCACACCAGTTTCTTCACGACCGACGTCGCTGAAGCACTCGCCGGGCAGTTGCTGGCGCACGCGCCTGCCGGCAGTTCGCACGTCTACCTCGTCTCCGGAGGGTCCGAGGCGGTGGAAGCAGCGCTCAAGCTGGCGCGCCAGTATTTCGTCGAGATCGGCCAGCCCGAGCGCCAACACTTCATCGCGCGTCGGCAGAGCTACCACGGCAACACGCTGGGCGCGCTGGCAGTCGGTGGCAACGCCTGGCGCAGACGCCCGTTCGCGCCGCTGCTGATCGACGTGACGCACGTCTCGCCGTGCTACGAATACCGTGATTGCCAACCGGGCGAGACGCTGGAAGCGTATGGCGAGCGGCTTGGCCGCGAACTGGAAGACGCGGTGCAGCGGGTCGGGCCCGCGCGCGTGATCGCCTTCGTTGCAGAGACTGTCGGCGGCGCGACGCAGGGCGCGACGACGCCGGTGCCGGGCTACTTCCGGCGCGTGCGCGAGGTCTGTGACCGGCATGGCATCCTCTTCATCGCCGACGAAGTGATGTGCGGCATGGGCCGCACCGGATCGCTCTACGCCACCGAGCAGGAGGGCGTGGTGCCCGACCTCATCGCCATCGCCAAGGGACTGGGCGGCGGCTACCAGGCGATTGGCGGCGTGATCATCCACAAGCGCGTCATCGACGCGCTCACGCGCGGCAGCGGCCGCTTCCAGCATGGCCATACCTATATCGGCCACCCGGTCGCCTGCGCCGCGGCGCTCGCGGTGCAGCAGGTGATTGAGCGCGATCACCTGCTGGAGGCCGTCCGCTCGCTCGGCGCGCACTTGCGCAAACGCCTGCACGAACGCTTCGGCGCGCACGCGGCGGTTGGCGACATCCGCGGACGCGGCCTCTTCATGGCCATCGAGCTGGTTGCCGACCGTGCGACCAAGCGCTCGTTCGATCCGGCGCTGAACCTGCACGCGCGCATCAAGGCGCAGGCCATGGCGCGCGGCCTGATGGTGTATGCGATGGGCGGCACCATCGACGGGCAGACCGGCGACCATGTGCTGCTGGCGCCACCCTTCATCAGCACGCCGGCCCAGATCGACGAGATCGTGCATCGCCTCGGCGAAGCGGTCGATGCGGCCCTGGCCCAGATCGCCCGCCGGGAAGTTGCCTGACGAAACTTCCGCCGCCGGTCGCCGCGTTCTGCGGCGCCTACCTGTTTCCTTTCGACCGCAACAGCTCGTGTTCTGGATCAACTGCCAGAACGCTGATGGAAGTTCTCGCACGGATGCTGGCCGGCGGCGCCTCCCGGGCCCAGGACGCGGGGCCATGGCCGTCAATCCATCTGCGCCGAGGTCGTCGGCCCACCGCCGCTCGCGGCCACGACAGCTTCATTCCCAGGGCAGCGACCAGGTCCGCACGTTGGAGTAGCTCTTCATGGCTTCGACAATGCCTTCCTTGTAGCCATTGCCCGAGTCCTTGATGCCGCCGAACGGAGACATCTCGATGCGGTAGCCGGGCACTTCCCAGATATTCACCGTTCCCACCTCGAGTTCGTTGACGAACTTCGTGATGTGGTCGAGGCGGTTGGTGCACAGGCCCGAAGACAGGCCGAAGGCCGTCGAGTTCGAGATGCGGATGATTTCGTCGATCTGATCAGGAACGCGGATGATCGGAATCACCGGCCCGAAGGTCTCTTCGCGCACCAGTTCGCATTGATACGGAATATGGTCGACCACGCACGGAGCGAACAGCGCACCCTTGCGCGGCGCGTCATGGAGCAGCTTGGCGCCCTGGGCGAGCGCATCCTGCACGCGCCGCTCGAACAGTTGCGCTGATGCCTCGGTGATGACGGTGCCGACATCGACCGTCGGGTCCATCGGGTCGCCGCACTTGAGCTTCTTCGCATGGACCAGCACACGCTCGACGAATGCATCGGCGACGCTCTCGACCACCAGGATGCGCTTGACCGCCGTACAGCGCTGGCCGGAATTCTTGGTTGCGCCCTGCACGGCGAGCAGCGCGGCCTTGTCCAGGTCGGCGTCGGCCATGACGATGAGCGGATCGTTGCCTCCCAGCTCCAGCACGACGCGGCGGTAGCCGGCCTTCTCTGCAATGTATTTGCCGACGCGAACCGAACCGGTGAAGGTGACGAGATCGCAATCGGGGTCCGTGATCATCGCGTCCCCCATGGTGCGCGGGTTGCCCGTGACGACGCTCAGCATCTCGGGCGGCAGGCCGGCCTCGTAGAGCACGTCGGCCAGCGCCAATGCCGTCAACGGCGTGAGTTCGGTCGGCTTGAGCACCACCCGGTTGTTGGTGGCGATGGCCGGGGCCAGCTTGTGGCTCACCATGTTCAGGGGATGGTTGAAGGGCGTGATGGCCGAAATCACCCCCAGCAGCGGCGTGCGCATGGTGAAGATCTTGCGATTCTTTCCATTCGGGCTGATGTCGCAAGAATAGATTTCGCCGTCGTCCTTTATGACCAACTGCGCCGCGAACGACCACACGTCGTACGCGCGGCTGGCTTCATAAAGCGAATCCTTCCAGCACAACCCCGATTCGGCGGTGATCAGGCGGGCGAAGTCGTCCTTGCGATCGCGCAGCATTTCTGCGGTGTTCTGCAAAATGCGTTGGCGTTCAAAGCGCGTGAGCGTGGGTCGATAGGCACGCGCCTTCGCAAAGGCCTCGCGCACATGCTCGGGGCGGCCGGCAGGAACGGTGCCTACGACTTGGTTGTTGTAGGGGTTGAGAACCTCGATGACCTCGTCGGTGTCGACCCGCTTGCCCGCGATGCGCATGGACTCGCGCCGGACAGCTGACTCGGATGGTGCATTCATGACGCTAGCTCCTTCATTCGAATCCGCTTGCTGCACGCGGCGCAAGCAGAAAAAACCGAGACCCTGACTTCAGGCAATGTGATTCAGGGCGATCGCAAACACATCGAAATTTCGAGCCTCACGCTCCCTGGGCCAGTCCACCTTGCGATTGACGAGCAGCGGCACGGACTGCTCGGTGAGCCCGCCGTGCGAGCGCAGCGGCTCCTTCAGACCCGAGAGGTCGTGGCGCTTGGCGCTGGTCCCGAAGACCTTGTGGCGCGTGGCGAGCACGACGATATCGCCGACGCGATCGCTCGGCAGCTCGAAGCGCTCGCAGGCCTGCGCATTCGAGAGCGCCTGATCGATGCCTTCGAGCGCACGCAGCCGCGCCATCAGGGCGGGCGCGTCGGACTCCGGCGGCAGGTAGATGGTGGCGAACGAGCCCAGGGCGCCATGGTGCGCCACATACGGGTCGGTAATGGGCAGGATCACGCGTGCCTTGCCCTGGCCTATCCACTCGTCAAAGGCGTCCTGCAGGTACATGACGTCGGGCGAGCCGTCGGCCTTGTGCTTGTCGTTCATGCCGTGATCGGCCGTGATCGCCAGGACGCACCCTTCGGCTTCCAGCAGTCCGACGTAGCGATCGAACATGGCGTAGAAGTCGTTGGCGTTCTTCGTGCCCGGTGCGGCCTTGTGCTGCACGTAGTCAGTGGTCGAGAGGTACATGAGGTCGGGGCGAAAGTCCCTGAGCAGCTTCACCCCGGCAGCGAAGACGAACTCGGAAAGATCGGCGGAGTAGACATCGGCAAGGGGCTTGCCGACAAACGCGAGCAGCTCGCCGATGCCGTTGTCGGCAACCGTGGCCTTGTCGGCCCTTTCAGCCGAGAACGCGATCGCTCGTCCAGTTGAAAAATCCAGGCCCTTGCCAAGCAGTGTGCGCAGCTTGTCCTTGGCAGTCACCACCGCCACTTTCGCTCCGGCATCGTGAAAGGCCTGGAAAATGGTGGGCGCCCGCAAGAACCGCGCCTCGTTCATCATGACCTCCTGGCCCGTACCGCGGTCGAAGAAGTAGTTGCCCGCGATGCCGTGCAGCCTGGGGGGCTGGCCGGTGATGATGGAGATGTTGTTGGGGTTGGTGAAGCTCGGGATGACGCATTTGGCAAGCAGATTCGCGCCGGTGTTCATGATCCGCGCGAGCTGGGGCGCCACGCCGGCCTTGGTGGCTTCTTCGATATAGCCCGGCTCCGACCCGTCGAGGCAGATCACGACGGTGGGCAAGCGCGGATAACGGTACTCGCGCCCGTTGACTTTCAGGGCGGCTGGGTGTTGTTGTTGCATTGCTGCAACCCCTTCAAGCCGCCGTGGCGACTGAATCTGGCACGCCCAGCTCCTGCAGAACCTCGCGTACAGCACCCAGTGCGCCGCGCATTTCCTTCTCGCCCAGACGCCCGATACAGCCGATGCGAAATGAATCGGCAACTGTCAGCTTGCCGGGATAGATGATGTAGCCGCGATCCTTGAGGCCGTCGTAGAACTTCTGAAAGACGAAGCGGGGGTGCTTGAGCATATGGAAGGTGACGATGATGGGAGCCTGCAGATGGGCCGCGAGCAGAGGCTTGAAGCCGAGCGCGACCATGCCTTCCATGAGAATGCGACAGTTGTCCCGATAGCGCCCGCCACGTCCCGCAACGCCGCCTTCGGCCGTGAACTCCTCGAGCGCCTGATGAAACGCGACGATCACGTGGATCGGTGGCGTAAACCGATATTGCCCGGTGCTTTCGAAATTGGCCCACTGGTCGTGCAAATCGAGCACGAGTGTGGTCGCGTTGCCCTTGGCGCGCACGAGGGCTTCGCGCCGGCAGATGACGAAGCCCAACCCGGGGACGCCCTCGATGCATTTGTTGGAAGACGCGGCGACCGCATCGACGTGCAAGGCCTGAACGTCCAGCGCAAGCGCGCCGAAGGCGCTCATGGAATCGATCAGATAGCCCTTCTGGTATTTGACGGCCAGGGCACCGATCTTCTCGATCGGATTGAGGATTCCCGAGGTCGTTTCGCAATGGATCGTGAAAACGTGGGTGATCGAGGGCGTGGCCTTCAGGATAGCCTCGACCTCGTTCAGATCCGGCGGCGTGTCTTCGTCTGTTTCGTGAACGATGGTTTGGCGCCCGGCAATGTCGAGGATGCGTTTGGCTCGGCGGCCATACGCGCCGTTGATCAGGACCAGAACCTTGCCTGTGGGCGGAACAAAGCTTGTCAGCATGGCCTCGACCGCGAACGTGCCCGAGCCTTGCATCGGCACCGTCACGAAATCGTCGCCACCATGGGCTATTTCGCACAGGCGGGACAAGACGGCCTTGTTGATCGCGATGAAGTTGGCGTCGCGCGAGCCCCAGTCATGCAGCATCGCAGCCTTGACGGTGCGTGAAGTCGTCAGCGGACCGGGCGTAAGAAGAAACGGGTCACCTGTTTCGGAAGCTGCCGGCTTTACCTGTGCGGAATGTGTCATCGGATGTTCAACCTGTGAAGGGCGTGAAGCCTCAAGCGGGCTGCACGGGAGCCATATTAGGATAAACCAAAAAAATAGTCAATATCTCACAATAAACAACATCAGAAATTCTGCGCAACAGCGAGATGCGATCAAGACAGCCGCATCAGCACCAACCCGGTGATGCCCGGCAGCGCGGATACCGCGCGTACCCACCTACCCGCGTGCTGTGGCCTTGAGGACGAAGTCGGCCATGATCATCCCTTTGCGACGATGACTTCCCAGCGCTGGGCGGCGGCTGTGCGGGCGATTGACTCGGGCGGCAATTCATCAACGATCAAGCCCGCAATATGCGCAACGGTGGGAATCAGCACCGGGGTTCTGTGCTCGAATTTGGAGTGGTCGGCCAGGATGTAGACCTTCTGACCTGCCTTCATCATCGTATGCCTTGTCTCGGCGGCGAGTCGCGAGTAATCGGTGAATTCGCCTGCTGATGAAATGCCGCCGACACCGAGAAAGACCAGGTCGACACGGAAATGCGCCAGTGCTGCGATGGTCTCGACACCGAACGCCGCCTCGTCATTGGGGTCGATCTGACCGCCAAGCATGATGACCTTCACGCCGGGTGCACGGCACAACATGGTCGCGATCGGCAGGCTGTTGGTAATGACGGTCAGCTTGTTGAGTTCCATCAGGGCGGGGCCCATGCTGTAGGTGGTCGAACCGGAATCGATCAGGACGACCATGCCGTCGCGGACAAGGCTGGCCGCCTGACGCCCGATGGCTTGCTTGCCGGCGGTATGGGCACTGACGCGCGCGGCCAGCGATGGCTCGGTCACGGCGCGCCTGGCCGCGCCGCCATGCACGACGCTTGCTCGTCCCTGGCCGGCCAGAGCCTTGATGTCGCGCCGGATCGTCTCGCGCGAAACCCCGAGTTGATTCGCCAGATCGGCGACGCTGACCGATCCCTGTGCATCGAGTGCCTGCGCAATGTGGTCGATTCGGCTGACAGCGAGTTGACGGTTCATGAGAGGCGGATCTCGTGGGAAAGAATAATTCAACGAATCATGCTCCCAACTCGGCGGCAATGGCTTCTTCGAGAATATCGAGCGCCTGCGTCATCTCTGCCGGCGTGACGGTCAGCGGCGGCGTCAGCGTCAGGACATTGCCCATTGTCGTCTTGAACGAAAGGCCTCGATCAAGCGCGCGATACAACACCGCCTCGGCCAGATCGTTGTCGGGCAGCTTGTCCGCCCTGCTCCTTACCAACTCGATGCCCAGCAACAGTCCGCGACCGCGCACGTCGCCGATCGCCGGCAGACGGTGTTTCATATCATCCATGCGGGCCAGCGCCAGCGCCCCGACCGCTGCTGCATTGGCAACCAGACCCTCGTCTTCGATGATTTCGATGGTGGTGAGCGCAGCGCGCGTCGTGACGGGATTCTTTTCATGCGTGTAGTGGCCAAAGGCCCAATCGCCCGCTACGTCAAGGTCCGCGCGCGCGATGCACGCGGCGATCGGCAGGATGCCTCCGCCCAAGGCTTTGCCCATCACCAGAATATCCGGCACGACGTCGTCATGGTCACAGGCGAACATCCGCCCGGTCTTGCCCAGTCCGGTCGGGATTTCGTCGAAGATCAGCAGCGCGCCATGCCGGTCGCATGCCTGGCGCACCTGCTTCCAGTAGCCGGGCGGCGGCAGATACGGCACGGCGCGCGCGGGCTCGGCGATGACAGCGGCCACGTCGCCTTCACGCCCAAGCACGTAGTCCACCATGCCGGCGCACGCCATATGACAACGGTCCAGCAAGGGTTGTCCGTTGTCATCGCAATCGTGGCCATAGGCGCAGCGGTAGCAGGCAAACGGCGCGACATGCTGCGATCCCGCGACCAGGGGCGCGGCCGGCCCCGAGCGAAACAGCGCCTCGCCCGACAGGCTCGCTGCGCCGATGCCGGCGCCATGGAACGAATCCCAGAAGGACAAGGTCTTGAAGCGACCGGTCGCGGCGCGCGCGAGCTTGATGGCGACCTCATTTGCATCGGAGCCGCCGGTGGTGAGCAGCACCTTGGAAAGATTACCCGGCGCGATGGCCCCAAGTTTCTCGGCCAACAGGACAGCGGTCTCGCAGGCATAGCGCCGCGGCGCGAACGAGAGTGCGTCCATCTGAGCGGCTATGGCTTGCTTCAAGCGCGGATGGCCGTAACCGATGTGGTGGACGTTGTTACCGTGAAAGTCCATGTACCGTCTGCCGGCCATGTCCTCGATCCAAATCCCCTGCGCCTTGGCAATGCCGTTCAGGCAAGGCGTGGAGACCGACTGGTGCAGGAAGACGCTGGCATCACGCTCCAGCAGCAATCGCGTTGGCTCGTCCAGAGACCGGCGTTGCCAGGCGCGACGACGATCCGTGAGATTGGTGTCACTTTCGGATTGGGCCACCAAGGCGCCAACGCCTTCTTTCGGGATCGATTGCATCATTCTCTGACCGCTGCCTTTGTCGAGATGCGCGACAGGCCGATCAACACAATCAGCGTGCCTGCACCAAGGATCATGGTCAGTGTCGCCGCGTCAAAGATTGCACCGCGGTCAGACAGTGAAAAGATGCCGACTGGAAGCGTAACCCACCCGGGCGGATAAATCATCAGGGTGGCGCCCAGTTCTCCCATCGACAGGGCGAAGCTCAAGCTGAACGCGGCGATCAGGTAAGGCATGATGAGAGGCAGAGTGATCCTGCGCAGCCGATAGAAGGGTCGCGCTCCGAGGCTCTCGGCGACCTGTTCGTAGTGCGGTGGCAAGCGCGCCAACCCCGCCGAAACGTTGCCGTAGGTGAAGGCGGAAATCAGCAGAAAGTGCGCGATGAACACGATCTGCGGGGTTCCGTTGAGCAGCACCGGAGGCTGACTGAAGGCCACCAGCAGAGCGAGCCCGATCGACACCGAGGGTACCGCGCTGGGGATGAAGAACAAGGCGTCCAGAACACGCTTGCGCAGGCCAGTCATCGTGCGCAGTGCAAGCGCCGCCCATGTCCCGCTTGCCAGGGCCAGCGCGCTGGCCAGGACGCCCGTCAGCACGCTGACTTGCAGCTGGCTGGCCGACTCTGTCTTGAGCGCCTGCGCGTAGTGCGCCAGCGTCAGATGGCTGGGCAAAATGCCGTTCCATTGACCACTGATGCTGGCCAGCGCTATCACACCGATGGGCAGGCCGTAGATCACACCGAACAAGGCTGCGATCACCACCCAGGTGAGAATCCGTCCCCATTTACCCCAGACCAGCATGGCGATCTCCGAAGCTTGAAACCGTCAGCCGGTACAGCGCATACAGCCCGAGCGACAAGGCGATATTGACGATGGCGATCACGCAGGCAGTGGTGTAGTCGAACTCCTGGATCGCCTTGCCGTAGATCAGCAGCGGCAAGGTAATGACATCCTTCGCGCCGATGAACAAGACAATGCCGAATTCGTTGACCGTCAACAGAAGGCACAGGCTGCCTCCGGCAAGCAGCGCGGGCAGCGCGGCCGGCAGGATGATCTGGCGCACGATGCGCCAGGGCCGCGCCCCCAGGCTGCTGGCGACTTCGATCTGCGCCGTGTCGATCAGCGAGAAGCTGGCCAGCAACGGCCGCATCACGAAGGGCGTGTAGACAGTGATTTCAGCCAGGATGACGCCCCATTGCGAATACAGAAACTCGAGGGGTGGCAGCTTCAGATGCATGAACTCCATCAGCGATTGGTTGATGAGACCAGCCGAACCGTAGATGAAGGTGAAAGCAAGGGCCACCAGGAAGGTCGGCAGTGCGATGAATGTATCGATCAGCCGGGCAATCACCCTGGCACCGGGAAACGGAACGAAGGAGATGATCAGCGACAGCACAAATCCAAGAACCAGACAACCCGCCGAGGCTATCAGCGCGATGGTGATCGTGTGCACCAGGCCATCGAGGAATTGACTCGACCTGAGCACGGTCTCAAAGCCCGCCAGGGACCAGACATGCTGATCTCCCCCCAGCGCCTGACGCAGGATCAGGGCAATTGGATAGAAGAACAGCAATGCGAGGATGAGCAGCGGCGGCGCAACCCAGAAATCAGCAGACGTCGAACCGGGGCGGCCCGGCTGCGCGATGGCCATTGCCATTTCAGCCATTGGGTTCGGTCTCCGGTACAAGAGTGACGTCGGCCGGGTCGAAATACACGGCAAGCGATACCCCTGGCACCGGCGGCTCCGCGAGAGGCGTCGACGACACGCGCAAAGCGTGGCCTTGCACATCCACGGTGATGCTGTGCAAGTCGCCTTGCCACTGGACGCCGCGCACGGTGCCCGTCAGGGTGTTGCAGCCATCTCCCGGGGGCTGGAGCCGCAGGTCGTGCGGACGTACACACACCAGGCAATCGCTGCCATCGGGCAGAGCATGATGATTGCGTCCCCGCAGCAGGGTCTGGCCAAATTGAACGGCGCCCATGCCGCGCTCGATCGTGGTCAATGACTTCGCCACCAGCACGTTGGCACGTCCAAGAAACTCGGCGGCAAATCGGTTTGGCGGATTGCGGTAAAGCCCCTGGGCATCGCCGAACGCAACCAGCTTGCTGTCACGCATGATGCCGATGTGGTTGGCAAGCGTAAGCGCCTCGGTCTGGTCGTGCGTGACGTAGAGGACCGTCAGCGAAGGAAGGTCGCGGTGCAGCTTGGCCAGTTCCTCGAGCATGGAGCGGCGGATCTGTGCGTCGAGCGCCGACAGCGGTTCGTCAAGCAGAAGGACTTGCGGGCGAATCGCAAGCGCGCGCGCAATCGCCACACGTTGCTGCTGACCGCCCGAGAGTTCGCGCGGATAGCGCCGTGCAAAGCTCGCCATGCCGACCAGCCGCAGGCATTCCGCCACGCGCTCGCCGATGGGCTTTGCGGCCACGCCTCGAGCGCGCAGTCCGAACGCCACGTTTTCCTCGACGCGCATGTGCGGAAACAGCGCATAGTTCTGCACCACCATGCCGATGTTGCGATCGCAGGGCGCCACGTGCGTGACATCGCGGTCGCCGATGATGATGCGCCCGGCGGACGGCTGGACGAAACCGGCCACCGCCCGCAGCGCTGTCGTCTTGCCCGAACCCGAAGGGCCGATCAAGGCGACGATTTCGCCTGGTTTGACCGTCAGCGTGAGCGAGTCCAGGACACGCTGGCTACCATAGGCGACCGAAACATTCTCGAAGCCGATACCGGCAGCCCCCGTGACCGGAGGCGCCGATGCCACCTGCCCACGTGAAGCCATCGCGTGGGTCGCAGCCATGCCGTCCATCACTTGTTCGCGATGGCATTGTTGTAGTCGGCCACGTCTTGCTTCAACTCGTCCAGAACCTTCGACCAGTCAGGCAACCAGATCTCGACGCCCTCGAGCATGGCGTTGAGTTTCCTGAAGTTCTCGTCGCTCGGCTGCACATCGGTGCGGACCGGGAAGCCGCCCGCGATGACGCTGACGTCCTTCTGTGCCGGCTGCGAAAGCAGGAATTCGATCAGCTTCTTGCCGTTGTCCTGGTGCGGCGCGCCTGCGATCAGACCAATGTAGTACGGCAGCGAAAAGGCGGTTTTCTTGCCGCTTGGCCCGGTCGGGAAGAAGACCTGCACATTCGGATTGCTCCGCATCTGCGCCAGATTCATCTGCAGATCGCCGTTGGCGACGTACAGTTCACCCTTGTTGACCAGCGCGGTGAGCTTTCCGGTCGAGGCCGATGGCCCGAGATTGTTGGCCTGCAGCTTCCCGAGATAGTCGAGGCCGGCCTGCTTGCTGCCGAACGCATGGAATACCTGCAGCATCAACGCAGTGCCGTCTCCCGCCTGGCCCGGCGTCGAATACTGGATTTTCCGCTTGAATTTCGGGTCGAGCAGATCGGCATAGGTCTTGGGGGGTGCGTTGAGCACCGAAGCGTTATAGATGAAGCCCGGATAGTTGTTGACCATGGCCACATAGAGCCCCTTCGGGTCTTTGTCAGCGGCTTTGATCTTGTCGGCGCCACTCGGCACAAATCTGGCCAACAAGCCCTCCGCGGCGGCCTTCTGCATGAAGGGCGGCAAGGTGACAAGTACATCGGCCTGGGTGTTTGATTTCTCCTTCATGACGCGGTCAACAACGCCACTCGATCCCGCTTCGATGTATTGAACCCGGATGCCCGTCGCCTTGGTGAAGGCAGCGAACTGGTCTCCCAACCAGCTTGGCGATCCGTCATGCAGGCCGTCGGCGCTATAGATCGTCACGACGTCGGACTGCGCGAGAACAGGTCCTGCGGTGGCTGCAAAAACACAGGCCGCAGCTATCAACAGTTTCACTTTCATGGTCATCCTTCTTTGCGTTGAGTTGGAATGCTGAGAGAACTTCTTTCACTGACTCGTTGTTATTGCAGATACCCACCGCCTCGACTCCTGCCGAAACGAACTACCTCCTGGAGCTTCAAAATGCATGGTCCTTCTTGCCCGTGCCATGCATGGGACACGGGCGCCGACTACGCAAAAGCATAATAACTCCAAAGAATGCGGCAGTAAATCAAAAAAAACCACAGTACACCGTGTACCGGGATTTTCACGGTCACAGGGTGGGCATCGCCAGCTGAAGCAGTTCTTCCCTGATGCGAAAGTGCCTGAGAAGCTTCGTCAGAAGCGTCTGTGGGCGAGTTTTGCCTCGGGGAACTTGCCGAGCCCGTGAAATGGAAACAGCCCCGCGATTCGCAAGCTGCGATGGCCGCAGGCATTTCTCCATGCGACTTTGGCGTTGTTGTTCAGACCCTCGCTGACGCCGCTGGAGCGTTGCTGCTTGGCTCCGAAATGGTTGAGAAGCAGTTCGCGATGCATGCCGACGGTGCGTGCGAACTTCTTGACCGGCTCGATGCGCGAACGCATCGCCCGTTGGCACCAGGCGTCCAGCAACCTGGCCGCCCAGGCCGCAGCGTCGTAACTCCGGAACAGCCGCAATGGTGTACTTGATCTATTGCAAGTTCTTCATGGAAATCCGCAAAGCCGAAATTTCATGGGCAGGCAGATGCCTGTATCCACCTCATAATCGCCGGGCCCGTTGTTGAGCCCTTGATCGCCTGTACGCGAGTGGCCTTGGCGGCGCGATGGAAGGCGGTGCATGCATGGGGCTCCAGAAGACATCAAACCTGCGGTACGTGGGGCAGACCTATCCGGTTACCGACGCCGCCATGAAGGTGGCAGGCAGCCTGCTCTACGGCAGTGACCTGCACCTGCCCGGCATGCTCCATGCCAAGCTGCTGCTCAGTCCCTTTGCCCACGCACGCGTCGCCCGGGTGGATGCCGACCGCGCAATGGCGGCGCCTGGCGTTGTCGGCGTGTTCTCGCATCAGAACGCCCCTTCCAAGGCCTACTGCCGGTATCGCATCGTGCCTGGGCAGGCGGGGTGCATCGAAGACGAAACCCTGTTCGCGCAGACCGCCCGTTTCGTTGGCGACCGGGTGGCCGCCGTGGTCGCAACCAGTCTTGACGCCGCGGTCCAGGCGGCGCGTTTGATCGACGTGCGCTATGTCGAGCTTTCCCCCGTGCTGAGCGCGCAGGCGGCGCTGGCGAGCGACGCCGTTGCCATTCACCCCGGCGGCAACCTGGCATCGGCGTTCGACCACGAAACCTGCGCCGCCACGCCATTGCCGCCCGGCGCGCTGGTCACCACCACCAGCGTACAGACCCAGATGCTGCACCACGCGGCACTCGAGCCGCACATGTGCCTGGCGCACTTCGACGCGGCGCGCAAACTGACGATCTGGAGTCCGTGCCAAAGTGTGTACGGGGCCCGCACCGTCGTGGCCGATCTGCTTGGGCTCAGCTACAACGCGGTGCGTGTGGTAAAGGTCCCCATGGGGGGCTCGTTCGGTGGCAAGCAGGAGTTCATCCTCGAGCCGCTGACCGCATTTCTGGCGATGCAGACCGGGCGGCCGGTGATGCTCGTGCTTGACCGCGACGAATGCATAACCGCCACCATGGTGCGGCCGCAGCAGCGCTCCACGGTGCGCACCGCGGTCGACGCGAACGGCGTGCTGCTCGACCTCGATGTCGACACCGTCCTTTGCGCGGGCGCCTATGCGAGCAGTTCACCGGATTACGCACAGGCGATGGCGCACAAGCTGACCCGGCTGTATCGCACGCCGCGCTACCGCCATCGCGCTCGCGTGGTTTACACGACAACGCCGGTCGCCGGCGGCATGCGCGGTTGGGGTGCCCCGGACATTGCGACCTGCGCCGAAATCCACCTGGACCAGGTCGCCGCGCGGATCGGCATGGACCCGGTCGAACTGCGCCTGCGCAATCTCGTGTACCCCGCGGATGTTGACCCGGTGGGCGGGCGAGCGCTGGGTGATGCGAGGGTGCGCGAATGCCTCGAGCTCGGTGCCCAGGCCTTCGACTGGCGCGCGCGCGTGGCCCGGCCGGCCGGCGTTGGCCGCCTGCGCCGCGCGGTCGGGGTCGCCTGCGGTGCCCACAAGAACGGGATGCTGAGCGACTCATTCCCGGAATCGAGCACGATGACGCTGAAGATGAACGAGGACGGCAGCCTCGACCTCAATGCCAGTTTGCACGAGGTGGGGACCGGCAGCGCCGTCACGATGAAAATGATCATCGCCGAGCATTTGGGAGTCTCCCCCGACCTGATCTCCGTGGGCGAGGCCGACAGCGGGTCGACGCCGTTCGATTTCGGCACCTATGGCAGTCGCATCACCTATGTGTGCGGAGCCAATGCCGGCGTACTGGCGCTCATGATGCGCGATCTTCTGCTGCAGGCCGCCGCTGCCTGGTTGCAGATCGCGCCCAGCGAGCTGCGCGCCCGCAACGGTTGCGTCGAGATTGAAGGTGTCGCCGGCAGTGGCATGCCGTATGCGCGGATCGTGCAACAGGTGCGCATGTGCGACGCGCGCGACATGATCGTCACCAACACCTATCGTGGCGCCTCCAACCCGGGTTCCTATTCGGTGCAGTTTGCCGAGGTGGAAGTCGACGTGCTGACCGGCATCACCCGTGTCACCGACTTCTTGACGGTCGTCGATATCGGCCGGGCCATCAACCGCGGCATGGTGGAGGGCCAGTGCCGTGGCGCTGTGCAGGCCGGTATCGGCAGTGCGCTGTGCGAAGAAGTGGTGCTCGACCCCGCCGGCAGGCCGGCATCGGGTGGCTTCAGGAACTACCATCTCGTGAATGCGGTCGACATGCCCGTTGTTCGGGTGCTGCTGGTGGAACATGTTGGCGACGACGGGCCGTTTGGAGCAAAGAGTGTTGGCGAGGTCGCCGCCGTACCCACCGCGGCGGCGGTCATCAACGCGCTGAACCGGGCGATCGGCTGTGCGATCACGACGCTGCCTGCCACGCCCGAGCGGGTCGTGGCAGCCATGGCGGCCGAACGCGTCAGCATCTACCAGGAGAGCGCGGCGTGCTGTTGACATTCAACGTGAACGGAGACGCGGTCGCGGTCGATGCGGACCCGTCGGCGCGGCTGATCGATCTGCTGCGCGGACAACTCGGCCTGACCGGTACCAAGGAGGGCTGCGCACAAGGCGAATGCGGCGCTTGCAGCGTGCTCGTCGATGGCCTTGCGCTCAACGCGTGCCTGGTCATGGCGGTGCAGCTGCAAGGCCGGGACGTGCTTACCGTCGAGGGCCTTTCGCAGCGTGGCGAGCTATCGGCATTGCAGGCAGCTTTCGTCGAGCACGGGGCGATCCAGTGCGGCTATTGCACACCGGGCATGCTGATGTCGGCGACGGCGCTGCTGCGCATCAATCCTTGCCCGAGTGGCACCAATATTCGAGCGGCACTGGCCGGCAATCTGTGCCGCTGCACCGGTTATGCCGCCATCATCGATGCGGTGGTGGCCACCGCCGCTCGGGGGGAAGGCGCAGATGGCGTCCACTGAAGTTCTGACCCCGCGTGACCTTGCAGAACTCGCCGCGGCGTTGGGCCGGGCGACGCCCAACACCCGTTTGCTGGCCGGTGGCACGGACCTGGTCATCTCCTTGCGCGCCGCGGGGCGCGCGCCGGACCTGCTGATCGACCTGTCCGGACTGCGCGAACTGGCGTTCGTACGTCTTGAGAGCGCCCGACCCTGGCTTGACCAGCCCCCCCGAGGGGGTGCAGGCAGGCTTGGAAGCGGCCCTGCACTTTCTTGTGAGCGCGAAGAGGTGCATATCGGCGCCATGACGACGTTTGCCCAGCTGCAGAGCGACGCCACACTGTTGAGCCTTGCAGGGTGCCTGGCGCATGCAGCGGCGCAAGTGGGCTCGCTGCAGATACGCAACGCCGCGACCATCGGCGGCAATGTCGCCAATGCGTCGCCTTGTGGCGACACGATACCGGTGCTGCTGGTACTCGATGCGCAGGTTCAGGTACTGGACGCCGAAGGCCGGATCACGCGTCGACCGCTGCGCGACATCGTCAGCGGCGCCGGAGAAAACAGCCTGGCACCGGGAGAGGCGATCATCAGCTTCTCGTTCACCCCGCTTGCTGCACACCAGCGCAGCGCGTTTGCAAAGGTCGGCATCCGGTCGACGGTGACCGTTGCCAGGTTGAGCGCCGCGCTGATGGTCGACCTCGATCCGCAATCGCGCAGGATTCTGGCAGCGAAGGCCGCGTTCGGCGCGCTGGGAGCGGTCGCGTTCCGGGATGCGGGCGTGGAGTCGGCGTTGTGTGGCCAGTTCGCCGACCAGGCAACCGCGCAGGCGTTCGCGCGCGCCTGCGTCGGCGCGGTGCGCCGGTCGATTCCGGGCCGGGCATCCTTGCCGTACAAGCAACACGCAATGCTCGGGTTGGCCTACGACGTGTGGAACGCGCTGCAGGTGTCCGCGCCCTGCGAGCCGGCTTGGCCGGCTGATCGTTCGCCGCAGAAGTGACATCAAAGTCTAGCCTCGGACAGCGTGATGCGGGCCATTTCATGCGGTCAGGTCATGCCTTGCGGCACCCCCATGCTGCGCAGGGCCTGCGCCAGCAGATCGCGATGCGACGCGAGCCGGTGCGGGAAGCTTCGCTCGAACGCCTGGATCGAATAGCCACGATGGGCGCGGCTGGCGCGCTGCGCAAAGCCCCGTGCCTCGGACTCACGGCCAGCCAGCGCCAGGCAGGCGGCGGCGATGGCCGCAATGTGGAAGTGCGCGTTCGGCTCACCGGTGGCGCGCACGCACCACGCCGCTGCGTCGTCGTACTGACCTTCGATGGCCGGCAAAATCGCCCGCGTGCCTTGCATCGCAGAGTTCGGCCAGCACCGGGCCAGGTAACCACAAGAGCAGAAAGGTCCCGCCCTGCAGGGCCCATCGCTGACAAAGCGGATGCCGCGCCGTTCGGTTCCATTGCGAGCTCGCGCCTGGATTCGAGGGGAAATGAGAGACTTGACCCCAATACTCAATACTCTTTCAACGTTCCGGTGCGATGGCTTCGGCCCAGTCGTAGAGGGCGCCCAGGATGGTTTCGGCATGCTCGTCGGCGGTTTCGGAAAGCTGGTCAATCTCGGAGAACAGCTGATCCACCGTGCGCGCCCCGCCCTGGCCGTCAAACAGACAGGCGGCGCGGTGCTCGTCCCAGCGCTGCACTTCTTCGGGCGCGAGGCTTTCAGGGAAATTACGGGCACGGTAGCGCCACACCAGCTCATCCAGACGCGGATCGTCGAAAGCGGCACGGCTACGTGCCAGCTGCTCGCCGGTCATGGCACGCAGGTCATTGAGCCGGCGGCGGTCGCCATTGCCAACGAAGCCCCCATACAGGTCCTGCTCCACATCGGGCGCAGGCTCGGGCGGGCGGGCAAACACCGCAGGCCAGATGGCACTCATGTCGGGCAGCGTGCGGGCCATCTCGGCATGCGCCGCAGCCTGTGCCAGGTCGATTCCCCAGCGCTGCGCCAGGACGGGGGTGAGCGTGTTGACATTGCCCACCACCATGGGCGACTTGTTCAGGTGCACGGTCTTGATGGGCAGGCGCGTCACACCCTCAGGCAGGTCGGCCGCGCGGGTGAACATGCGCAGGCGCAGCGTGTCGGTATCGAGCGTGGCCAGTTCGCGCGGGTCATGCGCCAGGTCCCACGCGATGATCTCGTTCTTGTTGCGCGGGTGGCTGGCCAGCGGCCACATCACGGCCAGGCACCCTTGCTGCGCGGGGAACATCCCCGACACATGCAAAAAGGGCCGCGCCGTCTGCGCCGTGGCGGGCAGGCGCAGTTCGGCGGCCACGCGGTCTTTCCTGTGGAGGCTGAACGCAAAGTCAAACAAGCGGGGGTTGTGCTGGCGCAGCAGCCGCGCCAGCGCAATGGTTGCGCGCACGTCCGACAGCGCATCGTGCGCGGCCTCGTGCAGCAGGCCATTGGCGCGGCTCAGGTGCTCGAGCCTGAAGCTCTGCGTTCCGTCGTCCCTGGTGGGCCAGACCATGCCGTCGGGCCGTAGTGCATAGGCCAGGCGCACCACATCGAGCAGATCCCAGCGACCGCATTGGTTTTGCCATTCGCGTGCATAGGGGTCGATGAGGTTGCGCCAAAACAGGAAGCGCGTGATTTCATCGTCAAAGCGGATGGTGTTGTAGCCCACGCCAATGGTGCCGGGCTGTGCCATCTCGGACTCGATGCGGGCGGCAAACGCGCGCTCGGGCACGCCGCGCTCCCAGGCTACCTGCGGCGTGATGCCGGTGATGAGGCAGGACTGCGGATCGGGCAGGTAGTCGTTGGTCGGCTGGCAATACAGCATGACCGGCTCACCGATCTCGTTGAGTTCGGCATCGGTGCGGATGGCAGCGAACTGCGCCGGCCGATCCCGCCGGGTGTTGGTGCCAAAGGTCTCGTAGTCATGCCAGAGAAAGGTGTGGGAGGACATGCGCGACGCCGGGGCTTGTGAGACAGGGATGAGGCGACTGTAACCGGTGCGCCCTGACCATGGACGCAGTTGCAGTGGTTGCGCCCGGAAAGCACTGGCAACCTCTGGCAACCTCCGGGCTACCCACAACGACGAAAGGCCCCGCACTGCGGGGCCCTTCTTCGTCAGACCGGATCGCTGGTGATCAGCGGATCACAGCCAGTTCAGTGGCCTTGCCGCCTTTGTAGGTCTTCAGCGTCAGGGCACCGTTCTTGATGTCGCCTTTTTCATCGAAGGAAATCTGGCCGGTCACACCCTTGTAATCGGTCTTCTTGAGCGCATCGAGGTACTTGGCGGGATCCGACGAATCCGCCTTGACCATCGCAGCGACCATCAGGTTGAGGGCGTCATACACGTAAGGCGAATACAACTGCACATCCTGGCCGAACTTGGCCTTGAAGTCGGCGCGGAACTTGTCCATGCCCGCCTTCTGCTCGCCTTCGACACCACCCGCCTCGGCGCAGTAGACCATGTCGTCCTTCATGGCGTCGCCTGCCAGCTTGGGCAACTCGCCCGTGCAGATGCCGTCGCCACCCATGAATTTGGCCTTGATGCCGAGCTGGGCCATCTGCTTGATCATCGGGCCCGCAACGGCATCCATGCCGCCGAAGAACACGACGTCGACCTTCTTGCCCTTGAAGGTGGTCAAGATGGCATTGAAGTCAGTCGCCTTGTCGGTGGTGAACTCATGGCCCACCACCTTGCCGCCAGCAGCCGTGACCGCCTTCTCGAATTCCTCGGCCAGTCCCTGGCCATATGCGGTGCGGTCGTCGATCACACCGATGCTCTTGCCTTTGAGCGTGTTGACAGCGTATTTGCCCAAGGTACCGCCCAGGTGCACGTCGTCAGCCACGACACGGAACGCACCCTTGAAGCCCTGCCGGGTGTACTTGGGATTGGTTGCCGAAGGAGAAATCTGCGGAATACCCGCGGCATCGTAAATCGCCGAAGCAGGAATCGTGGTGCCTGAGTTCAGGTGACCGATCACGCCGTTGACCTTGGCGTCAACCAGCTTGGTTGCCACCGCCGTACCCTGCTTCGGATCGCCAGCATCGTCTTCCGGCAACAATTCGATCGTGAACTTCTTGCCACCGATCATGACGCCCTTGGCGTTGAGTTCGTCGACTGCCATGCGGGCGCCGTTTTCGTTGTCCTTGCCCAGGTGAGCGATCGCACCGCTGGTCGGTCCCACATGACCGATCTTGATGACGTCGGCTGCGGGCGCGGGCGCGGGAGCCGCCGGGGCAGCGGCGGGTGCCGGTGCCGGGGCCGGAGCAGCAGGCGCTGGCTCTTCCTTCTTGCCGCAGGCAACCAACAATGCGGCGGCCGCGCACAACGTCAAGGTAGTACGAAATTTCATGTGCATAAAAGCTCCAAGGGGGGGGTTATTGGGTTGGAGGACAGCAATCTGTCCCAACAACCGGCGAGGATAACGCATTTCGCATGCCGATACCAACGGGAAAACCTCATGGTAAACGCGAGGTTGCGCCAAAAAACAACGCTGTGCCGCACCGTCAGGAAAAGTGTCAGGACGCCCTGTCGATCGGATCGGGATCGGCGCGCGCATCCGTCGCTGGTGCATCGTCGGACAACACGGCGTGCACCGCTTCCCGCACCATGGCGTCGAGTTCCGCACGAAGCCGGTCGGTAATGGTGTCGAGCGACTCGCGCACCATGTCGTCCATCTGTTGGCGCAAGCGCTCGCCGATGGCGTCGACCTGCTCGAGCATGGCGTCCGCCACGGCGTCCTGCATGCGCCGGTCCAGTGCCGCGTGCAACTGCGCACGCATGCGCTCGGCAAACGCTTCGCGCCGGGCCGCCTCGAGCGCCGCCAGATCTTCCGGTGGCTCAGGTGCCTGCACCGGGACCTGCACGATCTCGGTGAGCGTTGGCAGAAACCGCGGGTAGGCACGCGTCGAGGTCACCATCAGGCGGCCCCCTTGCTGCCGATGTCATGGCGTACCAGCGCATAGCCGCGCTGTTGGTAGTATTTCCAGCGCATGCGGGAGTCGGCTACTTCCTGCTCGGACGGGCCAACGACTTCGATGACGCGGCTGAACCGCTCAAAACCCGTGGGCACCTGGGCCTCGAGGTTGAGCAACACCTCGTGGTGATCGGCCTGGGACGGTGCGCCACCCAGCACGATCGGCGACGCGTGCGCGATCGCACTGTCGCTGCCTGCCATGCAATGGGGCACGAAATCGGTGGGCGAAAACGACCACAGGGCATCGTCGAGTTCACGCAGCGCCGCCGGTGGACCGGTGACCGCCACGCGGACTCCCTGAGCGGCCGCCTTGCGCAGCAGCCGACACAGATACCGCGTCTTGTCGGGCAGGTTGAAATGGAATGCGACCTCGGTCATCGCTTGCCGCGCCGGTTCGGCGCCAGCCGGGTGGTCGAATGTGGCAGCAGCAAGATGTCAGGCCTTGCGCCGCGCGCGCGGCGATGGTTTGCTGGCGCTCGGCGCATCCGGCGTCGCGGCACCGGCCAGCAGGAAGTCCAGCAGCAGCGGCACCGGGCGTCCTGTCGCCCCTTTGGTCGCGCCACCTTTCCAGGCGGTGCCAGCAATGTCCAGATGCGCCCAGGGAAATTTGTCGGCAAAGCGCTGCAGGAACTTGGCGGCCGTGATGGCGCCGCCCGGCCGTCCACCGACGTTGGCCACATCGGCGAAGTTCGACTTCAGTGCCTCCGCATACTCGTCATCCAGCGGCAGGCGCCAGCACAGGTCCTGGGCGGACTCCCCGGCCGCCAGCAAGGCGCCCGCCAGCGCATCGGAGCTGGCGAACATGCCGCTGCGCACGCCGCCCAATGCAATCACGCAGGCGCCGGTCAATGTGGCGATGTCCACCACCGCCGCGGGCTTGAAGCGCTCGGCATAGGTCAACGCATCGCACAACACCAGCCGCCCTTCGGCATCGGTATTGAGGATCTCGATGGTCTGCCCGCTCATGCTGGTGACCACGTCGCCGGGCTTCACTGCCTTGCCATCGGGCAGGTTCTCGCAGCTGGCGATCAAGCCGACGACATTGATCGCAGGCTTCAACTCGGCCAAGGCACGAAACACGCCCAGCACGCTGGCCGCGCCCGACATGTCGAACTTCATTTCGTCCATCTCGGCCGCGGGCTTGATCGAAATACCGCCGCTGTCGAACGAAATGCCCTTGCCGATCAGCACGGTCGGCGCCTGGCCCTTGGCGCCACCGTCGTAGCGCAGTTCGATGAAACGCAATTCCTCATGCGATCCCTGGGCCACGGCCATGAACGACCCCATGCCCAGCTTGGCCACCTGCTTGGGCCCCATGACCTCGCATCGGATCGAACGGGCCTTGGCCAGTTGCCGGGCCGCGTCGGCCAGCATGCTGGGCGTGGCATGGTTGCCGGGGCGATTGGCCCATTCCTTGGCGAACTCGACACCTCGGACCGCCGCAACCGCGTGGTCGAACGCGTTGCGGGAGGCCACATCGTCGCACACCCCGATGGTGGCCAGGGTCAAGACCCGTGGTTCGGGCTTGGACTTGGTGGCGGTATAGACGTAACTGGCGTCGGCCACTGCCATCACGGCCATGCGCACCGCGTCGTGTTGCGTCACCAGCGCCAGACACACGACGAGCTTGCGGCAGTTGCCGTTCTTGGCGGCAGCCACCGCCGATGCCACTGCCTGACGGACCTGACGCGGCGTGCCGTCTTCGCAGCCAACCAGCACCAACCGGGTGCAGGCCACACCCGAAGGTCGGTAGCTCGACAGCAACTTGCCGCACTTGGTATCCAGGTCGCCGGCCTTGAGTGCGGCCGCGATCAGATCGGGCAGTGTGCCCGCGCCAGGCTTGCATCCGGCTGGTACCAGCACGATCAATGCGTCACATTTGTGCGCTGCCACCTGCGAGAGATCCAGGGCCTTGAGGTCGAAGTTCATAATTGCGTCTTTCATTGCCAGCGATGTTATTCCATTCTTCCCTGCACAAGGAGATGTCCCGGACGTTCGGCGCCACGGTGGTGGTGCTGGCCACGATCGTGATGACGATGTTCCTGATCCGCACCGTCGGCCTGGCCTCGCGCGGCAGCGTGGATCCGGCCGAGGTGATGATGGTGCTGGGTTACACCGTGCTGGGCCATGCTCCCACCATTCTGACGCTGAGCCTGTTCGTGGCCATCGTTGCGACCATGTCCCGCATGTACCGGGACAGCGAGATGACGATCTGGTTTGCCAGCGGCCAAGGGCTCGGCAGCTTCCTGCTGCCCCTGGTGCGGTTTGCCTGGCCGATCTGGCTGGTGATAGCGGTGTTGGCCATCTTCGTCTGGCCCTGGTCGAACCAGCAGTCACAGACCTTGCGCGACCGCTACGAACAACGGGGCGATCTGGAACGTGTCATTCCCGGACAGTTTCAAGAGTCGGCCAATGGCGATCGGGTTTTCTTCATCGACAAGGATTCCGTCGGCGGCAAGACGGCGGGGCAGGTTTTCATTGCCGCCAATGAAAATGGCAAGCAGATCGTCACCTCGGCAAGGGCCGGGCGCATCGAGACCATCGGAACGGACCGGTTCTTGCTGCTCGCCAACGGCCAGCGGCTCGAGAGCGAGATTGCCAATCCGGGTTTCAAGATCAGCGAATTCGAGCAATATGGCGTGCTGGTCGACGAAAAGGCGCAACAGGACGCGCGGGTGCTGCCACCCTATGTATTGTCGACCCGCCTGTTGCTGGCCGGTCGCACGGCGCCATTCTTGGGCGAATTGTCCTGGCGATTTGGCCTGGCCCTGGCATCGATCAATTTCGTGCTGCTCGGTCTGGCCTTTTCCAGCGTGAACCCGCGGATTGGGCGCAACGCCAATTTGCTGTTTGCCATGTTCACGTTCATCGTCTACTACAACCTGGTCAACATGGGCGCAAGCCGTATCGGAACGGCCAGCACCAGCTTCTGGGGCTTCAATCTCGCGCTGCATGGGGGCGTCTTCTTCGTGACGGTGTTGTTGCTGGCGGTGAAGCACTGGAACCTGGGCTTGCGTCTGCGACCACGCCCATTCAAGCCGCACGCCGAGTCGGCCACGCGACCGCGATGAAGACCGTGCGCCGCATGATCTACAGCGAGGTCATATCCGCTGTAGGTTTCACGACACTGGCCTTTCTGGCCCTGTTCTCGTTCATCGATCTCGTCGGTGAACTGCGATGGGTCAATACGAATGGGCCGGGCGGCTACCAGTTGCGTCACGCGCTGGCCTACGTCGGCACGCTGGCGGTCAGCAGCCTGTACGACCTGCTTCCGATCACGGTGTTGATCGGCTCCGTATTCGTGATGGCGCGGCTGGCGCAAAACTCGGAATTCACCGTGCTGCGCACCAGCGGCCTCGATCCGTGGCGCGCGCTGCGCAGCATGCTGGGTCTGGGCCTGATATTCACACTGGTCACGTTTGCGATCGGCGACTTCCTGGTCCCGGTGGCCGATCGCGCCGGGCAGTTCCTGCGCGCCACCTATCTGCGCGAAATCACGGTCGGCCAGACCGGCGCATGGTTGCGGGAGAAGCAGAATGACCATGCATTCTGGGTCAACGTGGGGGCATTGCAGCCTGACGGCGGGATGCGCCGGATCCGTATCATCGAGTTCGACGGCAAAGGCAAGCTGCTCTCGACGAGCCGGGCGGCCAGTGGTGAATTCACCGGTAATTCCTGGTTGCTGCATGACGTCAGCCGCACCGAATTCAAACCCGATCACGATGGCGAGGCGCAGGCGCGCAGCGTCACCTTGCCGGAGTTCCGCTGGGCCACGACACTGACGTCGGAAATGGCGGCGGTCGCCTTGCTCAGACCCGATCGCATGCCGATCATCGATCTGTTCCAGTTCATGCGCCATCTCGACGCCAATGACCAGGCCTCGCAACGTTACGAGATCGAGCTCTGGCGCAAGATCTTCTATCCGCTCAGTTGCCTGGTCATGGTCGTGCTCGCGCTGCCGTTTGCGTACCTGCATTTCCGCACCACGGGCATCTCCACGTTTGTCTTCATCGGCGTGATGACCGGCATCAGCTTCTTTCTGCTCAACAATCTGTTCGGCCATTTCGGCAACCTGCGCAACTGGTGGCCCTGGTTTGCGGCCGCGGCTCCGGGAATGATCTATTCCGTGCTGTCCCTGTCCGCCTTCGCCTGGCTGGTGTTGCGGCGCTGACCATGCGTGCCACGATTCTGTTCGCACATGGCTCGCGCGATCCGCTGTGGAGCCAGCCGATGCTGGCGGTGGCGCAGAAGATGCGCGATATCGACCCTGCCTGCCAGGTCCGATGTGCCTACCTTGAGCTGATGCAGCCCGACCTCGCCGCCGCCGCGCAGGACTGCGTGGCCGCCGGTTGCGACGAGATCGTCGTGGTTCCGATGTTCCTGGGTGCCGGGCGCCATGCACGGCAGGATCTGCCGGCACTGATCGCCGATCTGAACCAGCAACTCGCTGGTGCGCGCATCCGGCTGCAACCCCCGGTCGGCGAAGACCCACGGGTGGTGGAGATGCTGGCGCGCGTGGCCCTGGACTGACGGACGCAAGCGGGCGGGCAATCGGCGCGCCACAGGCATAATCGTTCGCCATGGGATCGCAACCGCCATGAATCTGCACCAGTTCCGCTTTGTACAGGAAGCAGTCAGGCGCAATCTCAACCTCACCGAGACGGCCAAGGCATTGCACACCTCGCAACCCGGTGTCTCCAAGGCGATCATCGAGCTGGAGGAGGAACTGGGCATCGAGATCTTCGCGCGGCATGGCAAGCGCCTCAAGCGGGTCACCGAGCCGGGCGAGCAGGTGCTCAAGAGCATTGACCTGATCATGCGCGAGATTGGCAATCTCAAGCGCATTGGCGACGAATACAGCTTGCAGGACAGTGGCACCTTGTCCATCGCGACCACCCACACCCAGGCACGCTACGTGTTGCCGCCCTCGGTTACCCAGTTGCGCAAGACGTATCCCAAGGTCAACGTCAGCCTGCACCAGGGGACGCCAGACCAGGTGGCGCACATGGTGCTCGATGAAAGCGCCGACATCGGCATCGCAACCGAGTCGCTGGCCGCTTACCCCGGGCTGGTCAGCCTGCCGTGCTACGAATGGCAACACATGCTGGTCATGCCGGCGGAGCACGCCTTGTGCAGCCGCGAACGCATCTCGCTCGAAGACCTGGCCGAGTGGCCGCTGATCACCTACCACCCCTCTTTCACCGGCCGCACCCGCATCGACCAGGCCTTTGCCACGCGGCAACTGCAAGCGCGTATCGTGCTCGAAGCGATCGACTCCGACGTGATCACGACCTATGTGCGTCTGGGCATGGGGGTGGGCATCGTGGCGGAAATGGCGGTGCGCGAACATGCCGACACGAACGGAAAAGCCGCCCTGGTGATCCGCCCCGCCGGCCACCTGTTCGGCCAGAACGTCGCCCGCGTCGCATTCAAGCGCGGCGCCTACCTGCGCAACTTCGTGCTCGCCTTCGCCGAACTGCTCAGCGACCGCCTCGACCGCAAGCTCATCGCCCACGCCATGAGCGGGCATGGGAGTGATTATGAATTGTGAGAACTTGAGTGCCAGACCAAGAATCGCGCAGCGATTTTGCTCTGGCACCAACATTTTGTCGGATGTCTCCCCCTTGAGTGCCAGACCAAGAATCGCGCAGCGATTTTGCTCTGGCGCCAACATTTTG
>CAZLDV010000033.1:30709-35949 GCA_964558425.1 uncultured Rhodoferax sp.
CTTGAGTGCCAGACCAAGAATCGCGCAGCGATTTTGCTCTGGCGCCAACATTTTGTCGCTCCCTCCCCACGCCGTCATCGCACCATGAACGCCGTCATCCCCCGCACCCCTGAGCTGACCACCAAGCTGCCGTCGGTCGGCACCACCATCTTCACCGTCATGTCGACCCTGGCGGCCGAGAGAAATGCCGTCAACCTGGGCCAGGGATACCCCGATTTCCCGTGCGATCCGGCGTTGGTCGCGGCGGTCACAAGCGCGATGGAGCAAGGCCACAACCAGTATCCGCCGATGCCGGGCCTGCCTGAACTGCGCACGGCGATCGCCACCAAATTGCGCCGCTGGCACGGGCCCCAGGGTGGGCGCAGCTACGATGCCGGCAGCGAGATCACCGTGACCGCCGGTGCGACACAGGCGATCCTGACCGCGATCCTGGCCGTGGTGCGCGCCGGCGACGAAGTGATCGTGCTCGAACCGTGTTACGACAGCTACGTGCCCAACATCGAACTGGCGGGGGGCATCCCGGTGCGGGTGCCGCTGACACCAGGCACGTTCCGGCCCGACTTCGACAAGATCGGAGCGGCGATCAGCCCGCGCACACGGGCCATCCTGATCAACAGCCCGCACAACCCCAGTGCCACGGTATGGAGCCACGCCGACATGCTGCAGTTGCAGGAACTGCTCGCGCCGACGGACATCCTGGTGATCAGCGACGAGGTCTACGAGCACATGGTGTTCGATGGCCAGCAGCACGAAAGCGCGGCGCGTTTTGCGGGCCTGGCGGCGCGGGCGTTCATCGTCTCCAGCTTCGGCAAGACCTACCACGTCACCGGCTGGAAAGTCGGCTATGTGGCGGCGCCGGCAAGCCTGACGACCGAGTTCCGCAAGGTGCACCAGTTCAACGTGTTCACGGTCAACACGCCGATGCAGATGGGCCTGGCCCGTTACATGGCCGATCCGACCCCGTATCTGAACCTGCCCGCCTTCTATCAGCGCAAGCGCGACCTGTTCCGCACCGGTCTGGCCAGGACCCGGTTCCGGGTGCTGCCCAGCGAAGGCAGCTATTTCCAGTGTGTCGACATCTCGGGGCTGGCCGTACCCGAGCGCGATCTGGGTGAAGGCGACTTCTGCAAGTGGCTGACGACCGACATCGGTGTCGCTGCCATCCCGCTGTCGGCGTTTTACGGCGACGGCTTCGACCAGCATGTGGTCCGCTTCTGCTTCGCCAAGAAGGACGAGACACTGGATGCAGCGCTGGAGCGACTCGCCCGCTTGTAGCCAGGCGCCCCGGCGAGCCTGTCTTCAGCGCAAACGACGGCGTGACTCGCGTTGCGCGATCCAGATCGTCGAGACGCTGATGATGGCTCCGCCGATCAACGTGGTGCGGGTCGGCAGATCGCCAAAGAACAACCAGCCGACCACCGTCGCCCAGACCAGGTCCAGGAACTTGATCGATTGTGTCGGCGAGGCGTCGGCAATGGCCAGCCCGCGCGTCTGGCAATAGTGCCCGCCCACCCCCAGCACGCCCGATACGATCACCAGCAGCCACAGGCCGATGCTCGGTGATTGCCAGTACCAAAGCGCCATCGGCAGGCTGAACAACGCCACCGTCACCGCCTGCCACAGGACGATCACGTTGATGGTCTCGTAACGCGTCAGCGTCTTGGTCAGCAGGAACGAGGCGGCAAAGATCGGACTCGATGCCAGCATCAGCAGATGCGACCAACCGGTATTGCCGGAGAGCTGCGGACCGACCACCACCATGACACCAGCAAAGCCGATCAGCGCCGCAACCCAGCGTTCCCATCGCATCGCCTCGCGCAGGAACAACCAGGCCCCGATCATGATGAACATCGGCTGGATGAAGCCGATCGCCGTGGTATCGGCCAGTGGAATATTCGGCAGCGCGGCAAACCACAGCAACAGACCGAGCGTGTGCAAGGCACCACGCGAAAATTGTCCGCCCAGACGGCGTGGCCAACAGGCCTTGAGCCCGGCACGCAGCGCCACGGGCAGCATCACGACCACAGCGCCGAGGTAGCGCAAAAACTGCGCCTGCATCGGGTGCAGCTGTTGGCTCATGCTGCGCAATACCGCATTGAGCAACACGAACAACAAGCCGGACAAAGCCACCCACAACAGCCCGCGTACCGTCGGATCGAGCCGCTCCACGCGCCGCGCCTGCAACGCCAGGAAGCGCAGGCTCGGGGTTCGCAGACGGGTCTGGCGACGCAGGGTCATGGCTCAGCTGGTGATCTGCGCCCAGGCCTTGTCCAGCCGCTTGACGCTGATCGGATAAGGGGTCCGCAACTCCTGTGCAAAGAAGCTCACGCGCAGTTCCTCGAGCATCCAGCGCAGCTCCTGCAGGCGTGGATCGGCGACACCCTTTCGCTCGGCCACCAGGCGCCAGAAGCGGGCCTCCTGCGGGCGCAATTGGGCCAAGCGCGCATGGTCGCGGGCGGGGTCGGCACGCAGCTTGTCCAGGCGCAGCGTGATGGCCTTCAGATACCGCACGAGATGCTGCAACTGCGTCCACGGCGTGGCGGTCAGGAAATCCGGGGGCATCAGCCGCTGCAACTGGCTGGCTGCATCGGCTGCCGCATCGCCGGCTTGCCGATGGTCCTTGATCTTGCGGTTGGCTGCGGCGTATTCTGTCAGGATGGTGGCCGCCAGGCGCGCGACCTCGTTGGCAATCAGCGTCAGCCGACCCCGGCCCTCGTCCAGCCTGCGCTTGAACGCGTCCGCGTCGTGCGGCAAAGGCGCCATCAGGAAAGCACGATCGAGCGCCACATCGATGATCTGGGTGCGCAAGGCCTCCAGCGTGCCCAGTGCCATGTAGGCCGCACCCATCTTCGGCTGGTCGGGAATGTTCTTCTCCAGATACCTGATCGCGTCGCGCAGTTGCAGCGCAAACAAGCGGCGCAAACCAGCACGATGGCGCACGGCAGCCACATCGGGCTCATCGAACACCTCCAGGCTGACCGCATCGCCCGCATCGACCAGCGCCGGGAAGCCGACCAGCACCTGCCCCTTCTTGCGGATCTCCAGCAGCTCGGGCAATTCACCGAAGGTCCAGGCCGTGAATCGCTGCGACGCGGACGTCGGCTCCGGGCCCGGGCTGGCAGGCGGCGCGCTGGTGTTGCCCCCACGCGCTGACGACGCGGCCATGGCCGGCGGGTGCACCGCCAACGATGTCACGGCGGTCGGCGCAGCGAGCCTCAAGCCAGCCAGGGCCTGGAATGCGCCGCGCGCCTGGCCGCCGAGTTCGGCCTTGATCGCTGGCAGGTTGCGGCCGGTAGCCAACTGGCGTCCATCGTCGTCGACCACCCGGAAATGCATGAAGTGGTGCGGGCTGAGCGTGTCCAGCTTGAAGTCGGTGCGCTGGATGTCGAGCGAGGTGGACGCACGCGCCAGCCGCATCAGCGCATCGACCAGGCTGCCGTGGCCAAAGGCCTGTGGGGTGCTCAATTGTGATGCGATCCGGGTCGCACTCTCGGGCAAGGGCACGAATCGCGAACGGGCCCGCTGGTGCAGGCTCTTGAGCAAGGCCAGGATCTTGTCCTTGAGCATGCCCGGCACCAGCCATTCGCAGCGATCCTCGTTGACCTGGTTGAGCACGAACAGCGGCACCGTGACGCTCAGGCCGTCGCGCACATCACCGGGTTCATGCAGGTAGTCGGCGCGGCAATCGATGCCGCCCAGCCGCACCGTGCGCGGAAAGGCGCTGGTCGTGATGCCGGCGGCCTCGTGGCGCATCAGTTCCTCGCGGGTCAGCAACAACAAGCCTGGGCGCTGGCGCACCTGCTCGCGGTACCAGCGCTCCATCGCAGGGCCACTGCAGACATCGGCTGGCAGTTGCTGGTCGTAAAAGGCGTAGATCAGTTCGTCGTCGACCAGTACGTCCTGGCGCCGTGACTTGTGCTCCAGTTCCTGCACCTGCGCAACCAGCTTGCGATTGGCCGCCAGGAAGGGCAGCCGCGTGTCCCATTGGCCAGCGACCAGCGCCTCGCGGATGAAGATCTCGCGCGCACCTTGGGGGTCTACCCGGCCAAAGTCGACCCGCCGCCCGTTGTAGATGACGATGCCGTACAAGGTGGCGCGCTCGAGCGCCGTCACCTGAGCCGCCTTTTTCTCCCAGTGCGGATCAAGCAGCTGCTTCTTGATCAGGTGGCCCCCGACCTGCTCGATCCAGGCCGGCTCGATCGCGGCGATGCCACGGCCGAAAAGGCGGGTCGTCTCGACCAGCTCCGCGGCCAGAATCCAGCGCCCCGGCTTCTTGCTCAGGTGAGCGCCCGGATGGCGGTAGAACTTGATGCCGCGCGCGCCCAGATAGGCTTCGTCGTCATCGATCTTGCAGCCAACGTTGCCCAGCAGCCCGGCCAGCATCGACAGATGCAGCTGCTCGTAGCTGGCTGGTGCCGTGTTGATGCGCCATTGGTGCTCTGCGACAACCGTGTGCAGTTGGGAGTGGATGTCCCTCCATTCGCGCACCCGCCGCAGGTTGATGAAGTTCTGGCGCAGCAACTGTTCGTATTGCCGGTTCGACAGCCGGTGTTCGGCACTGCCTTTTTCGCCGCGCGCATGCGTGATCCACTTCCAGAGCGTGAGGTAACCGGTGAACTCGCTGCGTTCGTCGTCGAACCTGACATGCGCCGCATCGGCCGCGCCCTGGGCTTCCATCGGCCGGTCTCGCACATCCTGCACGCTCAGCGCGCTGGCGATCACCAGCACCTCGTCCAGCGACTGGCGAGCGCGCGCTTCCAGGATCATCCGGCCCACGCGTGGATCGAGCGGCAGCCGGGCCAACTCCGTGCCGATCGCGGTCAATTCGTTGGCGTCGTCGACGGCGCCCAGTTCGGCCAGCAACTGGTAACCATCGGCGATGGCCCGGGATTGCGGTCGTTCGATGAACGGGAAGTCTTCCACCATGCCCAGGTGCAGGGCCTTCATGCGCAGGATGACGCCGGCCAGTGAACTGCGCAGGATCTCCGGATCGGTGAACCGCGCACGCTGCTCGAAATCGTCCTGCGCATACAGGCGGATGCAGATGCCATTGGCGACCCGGCCACATCGCCCTGCCCGCTGGTTCGCCGCCGCCTGGCTGATCGGCTCGACCAGCAGCTGCTCGACCTTGCTGCGAAAGCTGTAGCGCTTGACCCGCGCCGTGCCGACATCGATCACATGGCGGATCCCCGGCACCGTGAGCGAGGTCTCGGCCACGTTGGTGGCCAGCACGATGCGCC
>CAZLDV010000034.1:0-35920 GCA_964558425.1 uncultured Rhodoferax sp.
GCGAGTGGGAGTGTAGGGCTGCGCGTCGGGGAGCACCTATTACGCACCCATTAGCGACGCTACTGTTCCACCACGCGTTTCCTCGTTTGAGTTCCGGTACCGAAACGGGGACACTCGCACGGCGCCGCCATGCAGGTGGTGCACGTCCCGCCGTCGCGGGTTCCAACAGGAGTGCAGGACTTGCCCGATACCTTATTGCCAGACAACCGCCAGCGCAGCGACGCCGCTGCACGCATCGTGCTCGATGCGCACGCGGTGCCGCCACAGGTCCGCCTGCGCGAAGGCCCGCACGAAACGACCTTGCCGGCCTTGTGGCTGCGCGCACGCAGCCCTGACCCGAGCCAGCGCGATGCGGTCACCGGCCAGCGGCTGACGAACCCGCATCTGCTGCCCGACGACCTGACCCTGGTCGAAGCGCGGCTGGATGCGCAGGGTCTGTACCTGGCATTCAGCGATGGATTTGCCGGCCATTACGATTCCCGCGAATTGATTGCCGGTGCGGTGCTCGACGAAGAATGCCCTGCGCCGATACCGTGGCGCGGCGACCTGTCGCCGCAACCGTCATACGCGTGGGCCGCGCTGCGGGATGACGCGTCCGCGATGCACCACGCGCTGCGCGACTACATTGAACGGGGCTTTCTGCTGATCCACGGCACGCCGACCCAACCGGACTCCATCCTGTCGATCGCGCGCCGCTTCGGTTTCGTGCGCGAGACCAACTTCGGCGTCTTCTTCGAGGTCTATTCGCGGCCGGACGCGACCGATCTGGCCTACCGGCCGGTGGCGCTGGGCCCGCATACCGACAACCCCTACCGCAACCCGGTACCGGGCATTCAGCTGCTGCATTGTCTGCAGAACGAGACCTCGGGGGGATTGTCGACTCTGGTCGACAGCCTGGCAGTGGCGCAGCAGCTGCAGCAGGAGGACCCGCAAGGGTTCGCACTGTTGGCCAAGGTCCCGGTGCGCTACGAATACCGCGACGCAGACACCTGTCTGGTGGCGGTGCAGCCGATGATCGAACTCACTGGCTCAGGCGCGATGATGGGCGTTTTCTACAGCCCGCGGCTGGACGATATTCCATTGATGTCCGAAGAGGACACCCGGTCCTACCACCGCGCGCGCAAGCGTTTGGGCAGCCTGTTGTCGGATCCGCGGTATGAATTGCGCTTTCGCCTGGAGCCCGGCCAGCTGATGATGTTCGACAACAACCGGGTGTTGCACGGCCGTACCGCCTTCGACCCGTCCGAAGGACACCGCCAGCTGCAGGGCTGCTACATTGACAGGGACGGTCCGCGCAGTCTGTACCGCGTCCTGAGCCGCAAGCTGCGCGACCAGCCAAACTGACGCCAGCCCCATCCCAAACCGATCCACATTGCACCCGGAGAGCCGCACCATGGAAACCGTCGACTTCATCGAGATGAAACACGGAACCAGCGAGGAATACCAGCTGCTGCACCGGCTGGAGACGCAGTACATTCGCGCCTTGCCGGACCGTCTGCTGGCGGCGTTGCAACGGCTCGACGGTTCGCTCCAAGGCTACAAGGTCAGTCGTCTGGCGCATTCCCTGCAAAGCGCCACGCGGGCCGAGGCGGACGGTGAAGACATCGAACTCATCGTCGCCGCGCTGGTGCACGACCTGGGCGACGAACTGGCGCCGGAGAACCATTCCCAGCTGGCCGCGGCCATCATCCGGCCCTATGTACGCGCCGAGGTGACCTGGATCCTGGAAATGCATGGCCTGTTCCAGATGCAGTATTACGCGCAACATTACGGGCGCGATCCGCACGGCCATCTGGCGTACCGCAACCACCGCTGGTACCAGTCCTGCATGCGGTTCTGCGAACGCTTCGACCAGAACGCGTTCGACCCCGCCTATCCGACCCAACCGCTGTCGCATTTCGAACCGATGTTGCGCGAGGTCTTCAGCCGCCCGGCATTCGACCCGCGGGTGCTCAAGGAGCCGATGCCGCTCGCAGGGTAGTCGCATTGCGCCGGGCCCCGTTGCGGGCTGCAAGCCGACGCGAGTGCCGGGAGCCGCGGCGCCCAGCATCAGCCGTCAGTAATGCGGCGGCGTGATGACCCACAACACCCGCGTCGGCACCGCGCCGGGGTTGGCGCAGCGGTGCGTCTGGGCACTCTTGAACGAAAAGCTGTCGCCTTCGTGCAGCTGGAACTGGCGCCCCGAGACCCACAGGTCCAGTGTGCCGGACAACACGAAGCCCGCTTCCGCGCCGTCGTGCGAATAGTCTTCGCTGTCGGCTCCGGGTGCGATCGTGCTCAGCAGCAGCTCGAGCGGCCCGCTCAGGTTGGGCGAGAGCAATTCCTCTGAAATACCCAGGCCGGTGAACGACATGCGCCGGCGTTTGCCGGCGCGCACGACGATGTCGCTCTCGGCCGGGTCGCCGTGCGCCTGCCCCTGGAAGAACCAGTTCATGTGGACGCCGAGCGCGTCGCTGAGCTTCTTGAGCACACCGATCGGCAGCCGTGACTGGTTGCGTTCGATCTGGCTCAGGTAGCTGACCGAGATGCCGGCCTTCTCGGCCACCTCGCGCAGCGTCAGCGACTTGATCTGGCGCAGTTCGCGCAGTTGTTCGCCGATGGCCGCTTCGGGGTCGAACCCGGCGGGCGCCCCGTCCGCGCCGGTGTTCAGGTCGGGCGCCTGCTGGAGCAGCGACTGGATCGCCATGCCGAGCTATCGCGCCGTCACCGCCTGTGCCTCGGGCACGGCGATATCCTTGACGCGCAGGCTGCGTGGGTCGTACCAGGGCTGCAGCGACACATCTGCCGCATGACGCTGGCCTGCCACCTCGATGGCGTAGTGCCCGCGCAAGACGGCGGTGGCGTCGGTGCCAGCAGCGCCTTGTGGCACAGTCACGTAGCCCATGCCGAGCGAACGCCCCAGGCTGTGGCCGAACATGCCCGAGGTGATGCGCCCGACGATGGCGCCATCGCGCAGGATCGGTTCGTTGTGGTAGAGCAGTGGTGCCGGGTCCTGCAGCGCGAACTGGACCAGGCGGCGCGACAGACCCTGGGCCTTTTGCGCCAGCAGCGCGTCGCGCCCGATGAAGCCGCCGGGTTTGGACCAGGCGACTGCAAATCCCAGTCCGGCCTGCAACGGCGTGTCTTCGTCGCTGATGTCGTGGCCCCAGTGGCGGTAGCCTTTTTCCATGCGCAGCGCATCGAGCGCATGGTAGCCGGCAAGCGTCAGGCCCAGCGGTTCACCTTCGGTCATCAAGGCGTCGAACACCCCGGGCGCAAACTCGGTCGGGATATACAGCTCCCAGCCGAGCTCGCCGACGTAGGTGATGCGGCTTGCACGCACCCGCGCATACGCCAGGTCGATCAGCTGCGAACTGCCAAATGGAAAGGCTGCATTGGACAGGTCGGCGTCGGTCAGGCGCGCCAGCAGTTCGCGTGACCGTGGTCCCATCACGCTGAGCACGGCCATGCCCGACGTCACGTCGACGACCATCGCCCGCGCGTCGGCGGGCAGCTGGCGTTGCAGCCAGGCCAGGTCGCGGGTGTGGGTGGCGGCAGCGGTGACGATCAGATAGCGGTCCTGTGCCTCCCGCGTGACGGTCAGGTCGGCCTCGATGCCGCCGCGTTCGTTGAGCCACTGGGTGTAGACGATACGGCCGACCGGCACCGCGACATCATTGGCACAGATGCGGTTGAGCAGCGTCTCGGCATCCGCGCCCTGGAGCAGGAATTTGGCGAACGACGACTGGTCGAACAGGCCCACGCCGGTGCGCACGGCCGCGCATTCGCGCCCGCAGGCGTCGAACCAGTTCTGGCGCCCGTAGCTGTAGTCGTAGACGGCAGGCGTGCCTTGGGCTGCGTACCAGTTGGGTCGCTCCCAGCCTGCGACCTCGCCGAAGCAGGCGCCGCGCGCCAGCAGACGCTCATGCAGGATCGAGCGGCGCACGCCGCGCGCGGTCTCGGGTTGGCGATACGGCCAGTGCATTGCGTACAGCAGACCCAGGGACTCGACGGTACGGTCGTGCAGGTAGCGGCGGTTGCGCTGGAACGGCAGGCAGCGGCGCACATCCACGTCCCACAGGTCCATCGGCGGGTGACCGTCGACGATCCAGTCGGCCAGCACCTTGCCGGCGCCACCGGCGGACTGGATGCCGATCGAGTTGAAGCCGGCGGCCACGTACAGGTTGCGCACCTCGGGTGTCTCACCGAGCAGGTAACGGTCGTCGGGCGTAAAACTCTCGGGTCCGTTGAAGAACAGGTGGATCCCGGTCTCGGCCAGCGCAGGCACACGCTGGACGGCGCTGGCCAGCAGCGGCTCGATATGCTCCAGGTCGTCGGGCAACTGGTCGAAGCAGAACGTCTGCGGGATTCCGCGCATGCCCCAGGGCTTGGCGACCGGCTCGAACCAGCCGACCAGCAACTTGCCGGCGTCTTCCTTGAAATAGGCGCAGCCGTCGGGGTCGCGCAGCACCGGCAGGTCGCTCGACAGGCCGGCCATCGGTTCGGTCACGATGTAGAAGTGCTCGGCCGCATGCAGTGGCAGCGTGGTGCCGGCACGCGCGCCCAGAGCGTGCGCCCACATGCCGGCGCAGTTGATCACGATCTCGGCCGTGATCTGGGCGTGTGCCGTGCGAACCCCGGTGGCACGTCCGTTCTCGATCAGGATGTCTTCGACGGCGCAGTTCTCGACGATCTTCACGCCACGGCTCCGGGCGCCCTTGGCCAGCGCCTGGGTCGTGTCGATCGGATTGGTGCGGCCATCCTTGGGCAGGAACACGCCGCCCACCAGGTCATCGGAGTAGACACCGGGCCATTTGTGCGCCACCTCGGATGCGCTCAGCGTGTGCACCTCCAGGCCAAAACACGTGGCCATCGATGCGCCGCGCCGGAGTTCCTCGAACCGCGCCGCGCTGGTGGCCACCGAGATCGAGCCGGTCTGCCGGAATCCGGTCGCCTGGCCGGTGAGTTCCTCCAGCGATGCGTACAGGCCGGTGGTGTATTGCGCCAGCCGCGTCATGTTGAAGGTGGCGCGCAACTGGCCGACCAGTCCGGCCGCGTGCCAGGTGGTGCCGCAGGTCAGTTGCCGGCGCTCGAGCAGCACCACGTCGGTCCAGCCACGCAGGCTCAGGTGGTAGGCCACGCTGCAACCGACGATACCGCCGCCGACGATGACAACCCGTGCGTGTTTCGGCAAATCCATGGATAGCTCCCGTTTGTGAAAAATTCCTGAAAATTTACACAGACAAGAATTTTCCGGATAGTATTCCACAACTGACGCGCAGCATCCAGTCTTCCTTTCGGGTCATCGCGCAGGACGTTGCGGCGGTCAGCAATGGCGGCAGGGCAGCTTGCAACGCACCGTCGCGGGCGCTGCATCGTCGATGTCGGGGAACCTGGTGCAAGGCGGAGGCAGGCATGGCGGAACAGGCAAGGGTCGTGGTCATCGGTGGCGGCGTCGTGGGCTGCAGTTGCCTCTACCATCTGGCAAAGATCGGCATCAGCGACGCGTTGCTGATCGAGCGCGATGAGCTGACGTCCGGCTCGACCTGGCATGCGGCCGGCAACCTGCCGACTTTCTCGGGCAGCTGGAGCATCATGCGGCTGCAGAAATATTCTGCCGCCCTGTACCGCGAACTGGCCGCGTCGAGCGAAGACCCGATCAACTACCACATCACCGGCTCGGTGCGGCTGGCACACAACCGCAACCGCATGGACGAGTTCCACCATGTGCAGAGCATGGGTCGCGCCAACGGGCTGGACTACGACATCCTGTCGCCCACCGCGCTGCGCGCGCGCTACCCGTTCATCGAGACCCACGACCTGCTGGGCGCCTTGTGGGATCCGCTCGACGGCGACATCGACCCGTCCCAGCTCACGCAGGCGCTGGCCCGGGGCGCCCGCGCCTTGGGCGCACGCGTGCGCCGCCACACCCGCGTGACCAGCCTGGAGCAAAGGCCCGGCGGTGAGTGGCGGATCGGTACCGACAAGGGCGAGGTGCTGGCCGAAATCGTCGTCAACGCCGCCGGCTACCGTGCCGGAGAAATCATGGCCATGGTCGGGCGGCATTTGCCGATCGCGGTGATGTCGCACCAGTACCTGGTGACCGAGGACGTGCCCGAGCTGCGCGATCGCACCGAGCGGCTGCCGCTGCTGCGCGACCCCGACACCTCGTATTACCTGCGCCAGGAGCGCCACGGTTTCATCCTCGGGCCGTACGAATGGAAAGCCACGCCGATGTGGCAGGACGGCTTGCCCGACGATTTTGCGAACCAGCTGTGGAACGATGATTTCGAACGGCTCGAACCCTACATCGACGACGCCATCGCGCGCGTGCCGCTGCTCGGTCGGGCCGGCATCAAGCGGGGCGTCAACGGGCCCATTCCCTATTCGCCCGACGGCAATCCGTACATCGGGCCCGAGCCGGGGCTGCGCAACTTCTTCCACTGCAACACCTTCAGCTTCGGCATCACGCAAGGCGGCGGCGCCGGCAAGGCGCTGGCCGAGTGGGTGGCGCACGGGCAGACCGAATGGGACCTGTGGTCACTGGACCGGCGCCGCTATGCCGATTACGCCAGCAGCGCCTACACCGTGGCCAAGGCGGTCGAGGTCTACCAGAACGAATACGCCTCGTCGTTCCCGTACGAGGAGCGACCGGCCGGCCGGCCGCTGCGCATGTCGCCGCTGTACGAGCGGCTCAAGGCCAAGGGCGCACGTTTCGGCGCGCGCGGCGGCTGGGAGCGCGTCGCCTATTTTGACCATGGCGGCGGCATGGCGCCCGACCAACCGTCGTTCCGGCGCGAACATGTCTGGTTCGATGCGGTGGCCGAAGAGGTGCGTGCGGTCCGTGCGCGGGTCGCGGTGATGGACTTCCCCGGTTTCACGAAATTCCTGTTGCAGGGTCCGGGTGCGGCGGCCCATCTCGACCGGCTCAGCTGCTCGAAACTGCCGGCGGTGGGACGCGTGTCGCTGGCCTATGCGCTGACGCCCGACGGCAAGTTGCTCAGCGAGTTCACGCTGACCCGGCTGCGTGCGGATGCGTTCCAGATCATCTGCGCGTCGACCGCGGTCACGCACGATCGCGATCTGCTGGAGTCCGGCTTGCCGGCGGACGGTTCGGTCACGCTGAGCGACGTCAGTGATGCAACAGGCACGCTGATCGTGGTCGGGCCGCGCGCCCGCGAAGTGCTGGCGCAGATCACCGACGCCGACCTGTCGACGGCCGCGTTCCCCTGGCTGAGTGCGCGGATGATGCATACGGTGGCCGGCGACCTGCTGGCGCTGCGCGTCAACTACGTCGGCGAACTGGGCTGGGAGCTGCACGCACCGATGGCGGGCATGCCCGCGCTGTACGACGCCGTCTGGCGCGCCGGCGAGCCGCTGGGCATCCGCGATTTCGGCATGTATGCGATGGACAGCCTGCGCATCGACAAGTGCTACCGGGGCTGGAAGAGTGACCTGGAAAGCGGCTACACACCGCTGGAGGCCTCGCTGGACCGGTTCGTCGCAGCCGACAAGGCCGCCGACTTTGTCGGCAAGCAGGCGCTGCGCGACGAGATCGCACGCGGGCCGAAGCACCGTTTCGTGCCACTGACGTTCGATGCGCCCGGGGACGCCGAAGCGCCCTATTGCGCCCAGGTATTCGCCGGTGGCACCAATGTCGGACTGACGACTTCCGGTGTCTGGAGCCACACCTTGGGCACCAGCGTCGCACTGGCCTATGTGCGCAGCGACCAGGCCCGGCCCGGCACCCGTCTGCTGGTCGACGTGTTGGGGCAGATGCTGCCCGCCACGGTCCGGCAGGAACCGCTATACGACCCACGCAACGACCGCCTGCGCGCCTGAAGCGCGACCGGCCCCAACTCCAGGAGATGGACATGAGTGCAACAGCCGAAGTGACAGTCCGCCGCGGCGGTGCCCGCGAGGCGCGCCGCGCCGCACGCGCCGCACCGCTGCCCGACAGCCTGCGCCCGGTGCGCCCGGGCATGGACGGCGGGCGCTACCTGCCGCTTGGCGAAGCCGACGTGAAGAAGATCCACGAGGCGGCGCTCGAGGCACTGGAGACCATCGGTTTCGCCGACGCACCGCAGAGCGGCATCGATCTGATGACGCGCGCCGGCGCCAAACTCACCGACACCGGCCGGCTGCTGTTTCCCCGCGCGCTGGTCGAGGACACCGTGGCCAACGCCGCGCGCCACTTCGTGCTGCATGCGCAGGACCCTAAATACGATCTGGAGCCCTGGGGTTCGCGGGTCTAT
This sequence comes from uncultured Rhodoferax sp., assembly GCA_964558425.1. Lineage (GTDB taxonomy): Bacteria > Pseudomonadota > Gammaproteobacteria > Burkholderiales > Burkholderiaceae_C > CAISIP01. The sequence continues at coordinate 8,235 of CAZLDV010000034.1, forward strand.
TTCGGGACCGCGGGTGCCGCGGTCCACATGGTCGATGCCAAGACCGGTGAGTACCGCGATTCGACGACCAAGGACCTGTACGACATCGCCCGTGTCGTCGACACGCTCGAACACCTGCACTTCTTCCAGCGGTCGGTGGTGTGCCGTGAACTGACGAACCCGGCCGAGATGGATTTCAATACCTGTTATGCGTCGGTGGCCGGCACCACCAAGCATGTCGGATCGAGCTGGGTCTCGCCCGAGCATGTCGAGCAAAGCCTGCAGATGCTGCACCTGATCGCGGGCGGCGAGGACAAGTGGCGCGCGCGGCCGTTCGTCAGCCAGTCCAACTGTTTTGTCGTGCCACCGATGAAGTTTGCCTTCGACGCCTGCAAATGCATGGAAGTGGCGGTACGCGGTGGCATGCCGGTGCTGCTGCTGTCGGCCGGACAGGCTGGCGCCACCGCGCCGGCGTCACTGGCCGCGGCGCTGGTGCAGGAGGTGGCCGAATGCCTGGCGGGTCTGGTCTACGTCAACGCCATCGTGCCCAAGGCGACCGCCATTTTCGGCACCTGGTGTTTTGTCTCCGACCTGCGCACCGGCGCGATGTCGGGCGGAAGCCCGGAGCAGGCGCTGCTGTCGGCCGCCAGCGCCCAGATGGCGCGCTTCTATGACCTCACCGGTGGCACCGCGTCGGGCATGACCGACGCCAAGCTGCCCGACGCGCAATGCGGCATGGAGCGCGCCTACAACCATGCGCTGGTGGGCAACAGCGGCGCCAACCTGATCTACGAATCGGCCGGCATGATGGCCAGCCTGATGGGCTTTTCGCTCGAAAGCCTGCTGATCGACAACGACCTGATCGGCGCGGTGCAGCGCACCATCCGCGGCATCGAGGTCAACGACGAGACGATCTCGCTGGACACCATGCGCCAGGTCTGCCTGGGCGGCGCCGGCCATTACCTGGGCGCCGAACAGACGCTCAAGCTGATGCAGCGCGATTACCTGTACCCGCTGATCGGCGATCGCTCCAGTCCCAACCAGTGGGCCGACCAGGGCCGGCCGGACCTGGTGGAGCGCGCAGCGGGCAAATTGCGATCCATCCTGGCTGGCCATTTCCCCGCGCACATACCGACGCAGATCGACGATGCCATCCGCGCGCGATTTCCGGTGCGGCTGGCGCGCGAGGCGATGCGCCCGGCATAGCGGGCGGGCGGCGGATATGCGGACTGTGTCCGTCGCATCGAGGCGCGCGTGGGTCAGGGCGAGGCCGGTGTCCCTTCACGGTGCAGATGGTCGCCCAGGAAGTCGAGCCATTGGCGCACCGCCGGCACGAGGCCGCGGCGTGACGGAAAAACCGCGTGCACGATGGCGGTCGGTGGCGCCCAGTGCGGCAACACCCGCACCAGTGCGCCACGGTTGATCTCATCCTGGCACATGTAGTCCGGCATCCAGCTGATGCCGACCCCCTGCAGCACCGCCAATTTGAGGGTCGACAGATCGTCAGCGATCAGCCGAGGCGTGTGTTGCACCCCGACAGCCGTGCCCGAGGGCCCGATCAGCTCCCATTGCGTGCGACCGTGCACGGTGGCCATCGCCACGGTGTCGAAATGCGCCAGATCCTGGGGTTGCTCCGGCTGGCCTTGGCGCGCGATCTGCGCCGGCCCGGCCACGAGCAGTGCGCAGGTGTTGCCCAGGGGCTTGACCACCATCGACCCGCTGTCGTCCAGGGTGTTGCGCACCCGCAGCGCGACGTCGAATCCTTCCTCCACCAGATCGACGACGCGGTTGCTGACCCGCATGTCGATCGTGACCAGGGGATGCCGCAGCAGGAAACGCGGCAGCAATTCGCCGATGGTGGTCTGCGCCAGCGTGACCGGGCAGGCGACCCGGATCGTGCCACGCGGTTCGGTGCGCGACTGGTCCACCGCCTGCTCGGCGGCCACGGCTTCCTCGCGCATGGCCACACAGTGGCGGTGAAACATCTCGCCGACGGCGGTCAGTGACAGCCTGCGTGTCGTGCGTTGCAGCAAACGCACACCGAGCCGGGCCTCGAGTTCGGCAACCCGGCGCGACAGCCGTGACTTCGGGATGCCCAGGCTGCGGCTGGCCGCCGCAAAACCGCCCCGGTCGACCACCTCGGCGAAGTACCACATATCGTTCAGATCGCGCATGAAGGGTCTCACTCGTATTGTCCCGCTGATGGGACTATAAATCGCAAATTTGACTACTTATCAAGCATTGGATCAGTGATGACAATAATCTGACCGTGTGGAACAAGGGTTTTCCTGTGGACAACACGGACGTTCATCCACTGTGCTCTTTAGAGAGGTATTTTGATCATGCGACTGCTTCACATCGACTCCAGCATCCTGGGCCAGAACTCCGCCTCGCGCGCGCTGACCCGGGCCATCACCGAGCAATGGCGCACGAACCACCCCGGCACCACCGTCGACTATCTGGATCTGGCCGTCGATGGCCCCAGCCATCTGTCGTTCGACGCGCTCGGCTTTCGGCTGCCCGCCGTGCCCGGCGCCGAACTGAGCGATGCGCAAAAGCGCGAGAACGCGGTCTCCGAAGCCCTGGTCAGCCAGTTTCTGGCGGCAGACGTCATCGTCATCGGCGCGCCGCTGTACAACTTCACGATCCCCAGCCAGCTCAAGTCCTGGATCGACCGTATCGCCCAGGCCGGCCGCACCTTCACCTATACCGACAAGGGTGCGCAGGGCTTGGCCGGTGGCCGCACGGTGATCGTGGCCGCAACCCGTGGCGGTGTGTATTCCACCACCGAGGGTGGCCGCGCGATGGAGCATCAGGAAAGCTATCTGCAAGTCATGTTCGGTTTCCTGGGCATCACCGATGTACGGTTTGTCCGGGCCGAAGGCATGGCGATGGGAGAGCAGAGCCGGGCGACGGGCCTGACCGACGCGCAACGTGCGATCAAGGGCATCGGCGCCAACGCCGCGAACCAGGCATCGCTGGTGGCGGCTGCCTGATCCGGCCCGCTGCGGGCCGCTGGCCCGTGGCGCGTACACCGCCACACCGGAGCAGAGGGCGCGATCGCGAGATCGGAAGCGCGGCGCGCGGGTACGCTGCTAGCATGGCAGCTCTGTGTTCTGCATCCGGCCGCCGGCCGTCTGACCAACATGTCCGATCCTGAAATTCTGGTGGTCTGTCTGTGCGCCCAGTGGTGTGGTGTGTGCCGCGCGTATGCGAGCAGCTTTGCGCAGGTGGGCGCACACATGGCGCCGGCCCGATTTGTCTGGGTCGATGTCGAAGATGCTGCCGATATCGTCGATCCGATCGAAGTCGACGACTTCCCGACGCTGTTGATTGCCGTGGGTGCCGAGCCGCGCTTTTTCGGTACGTTGACGCCGCAGCCGCAGTTGCTCGAACGGATGGTGCGGCAATACGCCGCCGAGGGCGACGCGGCACTGGCTGCACGTGCCGACCTGCGGGCACTGACGCAGCGCGTGCGGGCGTTGGGCTGATCGCTTCGCTTTCGAAGCCAGTCAGATACCCAGACCTCCGAGCGATTTGCCGCCATCGACGAACAGCGTCTGGCCGGTGATGAAGCGCGTCGCCGGTGACGTTGACTTCCAGCATGCGGCGAAAGGCCTCTGCGCTCAGGTCGAGCAGTGCGGCGTCGTTGTAGATGCCCGCAGCGCAGACCATGGCGTCGACACGGGGCTGCGTGTCCAGCGCGGCGACCACCGCAGCGCGATCGCATATGTCCAACGCGGCGCCGTGCACCGGCAGGCCTTGCCCGTCCCGCAAATCCGCCACGGCCGCCTGCAGTCGCTCACCGTTGCGGTCCATGGCGACCACCTGGAAGCCGTCGCGCGCGAGGCGCTCCACGCTGGCAAGGCCAATGCCCTGCGCGGCACCCGTCACAAAGGCGATCGGCCGTTGCGCGCTGAAGGCGCCATCGGTGTGGATTTGACTCATCAGATTCATCCGGTGTAGCCCATCAGCCGCGGAAGCCACAGCACCAGGGACGGAAAAAGAACCAGCAGGAACAGCACCGCGACCAGCGGGATCAGAAACTTCCATACCTGGGCCATGATGTCCTTGAGTGGCACCCCCGCGAGTGAGGACATGACGAACAGCAGCAGGCCGTAGGGCGGGGTGATCAGCCCGATCATGAAGTTGACGATCGCCACCACGCCGAAGTGCACCGGGTCGATGCCCAGTTGCTGCACTGTCGGGAACAGCACCGGAATCACCACCAGCAACAAGACGCTGGTGTCCAGGATGCAGCCCAGCAGCAGGAACATCACGTTGACCATCAGCAGGAACTGCAGCGGCGAATAGTGCTGCGCCTGGATCCAGGCCGACAGCGTCAACGCCAGCTGCTCGGCCGTGACCGCATAGTTGATGATGAACGCGCCGGCGATCAGCAGCATCACCACGGTGGACTGCCGCATCGATTCGCCGAACACCGCGAACAAGCCCTTCCAGCCGAGCGAACGGTAGACGAAGCCGGCCAGCAGCATGGCATACGCGGCGGCCACGGCGGCGGCTTCGGTCGGCGTGAACACGCCGCTCCAGATGCCGCCCAGCAGCACCACCGGCAAGGTCAGTGGCAGCAAGCCGCGCCGGATGGCCCGCCCCGCGGTGGACCATGACATCGGCTTGCCGGCGGCCAGGCCCTCGCGCCCGGCAAGCACCCAGATCGTCGCCATCAGCGCCAACGCCATCAGCAGGCCGGGTACCACGCCACCCATGAACATCGCGCTGACCGAAGCTCCGGTGAGGAGCGAGTAGAGCACCATCGGGATCGATGGTGGAATGATCGGTGCGATGGTGGCCGCCGCCACCGTGATGGCGACCGCAAAACCGGGCCGGTAGCCGCCCACACCGCGCATCATCTTGATCGCCACCAGGCCCGGCCCGGCTGCGTCGGTGATGGCGCTGCCGCTCATGCTGGAGAAGATGGTGCTGACCAATACCGTGACCTGGCCCAGGCCGCCGCGCATGCGCCCCACCACCACGTCGGCGGCAGACCACAGGCGTTCACTGATGGTGCCGGCATTCATCACGTTGGCCGCCAGGATGAACATCGGCACGGCCAGCATCAGGTAGCTGTTGTACATCGAATTCATGATCTGGTCGGTGGCCAGGCCGAGGTCCTGGTGGCTCGCGAACAGATAGGCCAGCCCCGAGGCCAGCATGCCGATGGCCAGCGGCACCCGCAACACGCTGGCGATCACGAACACGGCCAGCAGGACAAGGAAGGCGAAACTCATGGCAGGCAGCCTGGTTCGCAGGAGAGCGCGATGGCAGCGCCTGCGGGGTTGGGAGGCGACTTCGTCATGCAGACCCTGTCATTGGCCGACTTCGTCGCGCCAGCGCGAACCAAGCAAGCGCACCAGGCTGGCACCGAAGCGCACGATGATCGACACGAAGAACAACGCAAAGCACGCGTACACCCAGTCCAGCCGCCACTCCAGCACCGTGGTGCGCTCGCGCCACAGGAATGCGATGTAGCTGAGCGTGCTGGGCAGGGCCGCCAGGAACAGCCCGCCGAAACCCAGCGCGGCGACGATGCCCATCACACGCCGCCCGGAGGGTCGCGCCGCGTTCCAGACGATGTCGAAGGCCACGTGTTCGTTGTCGCGCAGCACGAAGGCACCACCCAGAAACATCACCCACAGCAGCAGGATGATGTTGAGTTCGTCGGCCCAGGCGACCGGACGGTCGAGCAGGTAGCGCATCGCGACGGCGTAGATGAAGATCACGAAGATCGCCGCGAAGATCAGCGTCGTGACGATCTCGAAGAAGCGGCGCAGACGCGCCAGCCAGGTTGCCGGGCGGGTCATGCTTCAGGGAGCGCCGAGCCGGTCGCCGTTCTTCCTCCGGGCCGCCCCAAGAAGGAACGCGCCCCCCCGGGGGGCAGCGCAGCACACGAAGTGACAGGCGTGGGGGCCATGTCAGACGGCAGCGGTGCGTTCCTTGAGGCCCGGCACCCACTTGGCGGCCAGTCCAGAGGTCTGGTATTCCTTGGCCACCGAGGCACGGAATGCGTCCACGTTGGGCGTGGTCACCTTCAGGCCGGCCTTCTCGAAGAAAGCCACGGCGTCGCCCTCGTCCTTGATGCGGTTCTCGTCGTTGTAGCGGGCCGACTCGCCGGCCGCCTTGCGGATGGCCGCCTGCTGCGCGGCTGTGAGCTTGTCCCACCAGGGCTTGGCGAAGGCGTAGAACACCGGCTGCACCAGGTGCGAGGTCAGCACGAACTGCTGCGACACCTCCTGCAGGTTATTCGCCTTGGCGACCACCAGCGGGTTTTCCTGCCCGTCGATGGTGCCCGTCTTCATGGCCAGGTAGACCTCGGGCATGCCCATCGGGGTCGGGCTGACGCCCAGGCCCTTGCCCAGTGCCAGCCAACCGGGGCCGGCTGGCATGCGCAGCTTGACGCCGTTCAGGTCGGCGGGCACTTTCACGTCGCGGTAGCTGCGCAGGTTGACCTGGCGCGTCCCGAGGTAGCAGACCTCGATGATCTGGATGCCCATCTTGGCGGCAACCGCGTCGTAGTACTCCTTGCCGATCGGGCCGCGCATGACCTTGGCCAGGTGCGGGTAGTCACGGAACAGATAGCCCGAGCTGAACACACCGTATTCGGGCATCTGCTGGTCGACCTCGAAGGTGGTCATGGTGCTCATCTCCAGGTTGCCGCGCTGCAGCGCGGGCACCTCGGTGCCCTGGCGAAACAGCGAACTGGCCCCGTGCACCTGCACCGCCACCTGCCCGGGCAATGCCGCCTCGACCTTGTCCTTGAACATCATCAGCGACTTGTGCAGCCAGTCGGCCTCGTTCGCTGCGTGCGAGATACGCAGCGTCGCGGACTGCGACCAGGCACGGCTGCCCAGTGTGACACCGGCGGTGGCGATCAGTGCTTGGGAAATCAGGGTTCTGCGGGTCGTCATGGAATGCTCCTGTGCTGATGGGGAAAAGAATCGTACGAGGTGATCGTCTGGCCACCCGGTGCTCGGAGAGTATAAAAATAAATTACATCTGTCAACATAGATTTTTATATTTCTTATATTTTGTCGTTTCATTCATAAGACGATCCAGGGCGCGCACGCCATCAATGGGTAATTCGTCGGCGGCACGCAGCCATTTCGCGCCCTTGGCAGATGCAATTGCACTGGTCATGCACCGACCATGCACCGACGCATTGCCTGCTTCAAACGTCTCAATTTGAGAAAATTCAGCAGTGGTGTGCCAGTCTCAGGGTATTCCCTGACTTCGCAGCGCTGTAGCAATTTCACAATCTGCGTTTCGCGATCCCCCTCACCCTCAGGAGAAAACCCCATGCAAGTGGAATTCACGGTCAATGGAAAGAAGGCCAAGCTGGATGTGCCGCCCAACACCTTGCTGGTTCAGGCCCTGCGAGAAAAAATGGCGTTGACGGGCACCCATGTGGGTTGCGATACCGCCCAATGCGGCGCCTGCACCGTGTTGCTCGACGGCCGCGCCGTGAAGTCCTGCAACATGCTCGCAGCGCAGGCCGCTGGCGCCGAGATCACGACGATCGAAGGGCTGGCCCAGGCCGATGGCACCTTGCACCCGATGCAGGCTGCGTTCAAGGACTGCCACGGCCTGCAATGCGGCTTTTGCACCACCGGCATGGTGATGAGCGCGGTCGACCTGTGTACCCACCACCCGAAAGCTGGCGAGGCGGAAATCCGTGAATTGCTGGAGGGCAACATCTGCCGCTGCACTGGCTACCAGAACATCGTGCGCGCAGTCGTACAAGGCCAGTCCGCCATGGCGTCGGCCTGAGCCTGCCGAACCGATGACAACGGTTCCCTGCTTCCAAACCATCAGACAGGAGTAACGACATGGGTGCTTCCGACTTTTCCAAGCTGCCGCATATCGGCGAATCGGTGTTGCGCAAGGAGGACTACCGGTTTCTGACCGGCGCGGGCAACTACACCGACGACATCAATCTGCCCAACCAGGCCTATGCGGTGTTCGTGCGCAGCCCGCACGCGCATGCCACCATCACGAACATCGAACTGGCCGCCGCGAAGGCCATGCCGGGCGTGGTGGGTATCTTCACCGGCAAGGATATCGAGGGCAAGATGGGTGGCCTGCCCTGCGGTTGGTTGATCAACAACCCGGATGGCACGCCGATGAAGGAGCCGATGCACCCGATTCTGGCGATCGGCAAGGTGCGCTATGTGGGCGACCATGTCGCGATGGTGGTGGCCGATACGCTGGAGCAGGCCAAGAACGCGGCCGAAGCGGTCGTGGTGGACTACGACATCTTGCCCGCCGTGGTGCGCGTGAGCGACGCGGCCAAGGCCACCGCACTGCACGTCGAGGCGCCCGACAACCACTGCTACAAGTGGACGCTCGGCGACAAGGCGCAGGTGGACGCCGCATTTGCCAATGCAGCGCATGTCACCAAACTCGATCTGGTGAACAACCGGCTGATCCCCAATGCCATGGAGCCGCGTGCGGCGATTGGCAGCTACAGCCGCGCCAACGACGACTACACCTTGTATGTGGCCAACCAGAATCCACACGTCGAGCGGTTGCTGATGACGGCTTTCGTGCTGAGCCTGCCCGAACACAAGGTGCGGGTGATCGCGCCCGACGTCGGTGGCGGCTTTGGCTCCAAGATCTTCCTGTATGCCGAAGATGTCTGCCTGACCTGGGGGTCCAAGCAGCTCAACCGCAACATCAAGTGGACGGCCGAACGCAGCGAATCGTTTGTCAGCGATGCCCACGGGCGCGACCATGTGAGCCACGCTGAAATGGCGATGGACAAGGACGGCAAATTCCTGGCCATGCGGGTGCATACCGACGCCAACCTGGGCGCTTACCTGTCGACGTTCTCTACCGCGGTGCCGACCATCCTGTACGCCACCTTGCTCGCCGGACAGTACGCGACGCCGCAGATCTACGTCGAGGTGGACGCCTGGTTCACCAATACCGCGCCAGTCGATGCGTACCGCGGTGCCGGCCGCCCCGAGGCGACCTACCTGCTGGAACGCCTGGTCAGCCGTTGCGGTTGGGAAATGGGGCTGGGCCAGGACGAGATCCGCAAGCGCAACTTCATCACCAGCTTCCCCTACCAGACGCCGGTGGCCTTGCAATACGATATCGGCGACTACCACGCCTGCATGGACAAGGCGCAGGCGCTGGCCGATGTGGCGGGCTATGCGCAGCGGGCTTCCGCCAGCAAGGCCAAGGGACTGCTGCGCGGCATCGGCTACTCCAGCTACATCGAAGCCTGCGGCATCGCGCCGAGCAATATTGCCGGGGCCCTGGGCGCACGTGCAGGTTTGTTCGAATGCGGCGAGATCCGGGTCCATCCGACCGGCAGCGTGACGGTCTTCACCGGTTCGCACAGCCATGGCCAGGGACACGAGACCACCTTTGCCCAGGTGGTTGCCGCCCGGCTGGGTATCGCGGTCGATGCGGTGGACGTGGTGCATGGCGACACCGGCCGCGTTCCGTTCGGCATGGGCACCTACGGGTCCCGCTCGATTTCGGTCGGCGGCGCCGCGATCATGAAGGCGCTCGACAAGATCGAAACCAAGGCCAAGAAGATCGCCGCCCACCTGATGGAGGCCACCGACGCGGACGTCGAATTTGCCAACGGCGAGTTCACCATCAAGGGCACCGACAAGAAGGTGACGTTTGGCCAGGTCGCGCTCACGGCCTACGTGCCGCACAACTATCCGCTGGACAAACTCGAGCCGGGACTGGACGAGACCGCGTTCTACGATCCGACCAATTTCACGTTCCCGGCCGGCACCTACATCTGCGAGGTCGAGATCGATCCGGCCACCGGTACCACGCGGGTGGACCGGTTCACCGCGGTCGATGATTTCGGCACCATCATCAACCCGATGATCGTCGAGGGCCAGGTGCACGGTGGCGTGGCGCAAGGCATCGGCCAGGCCTTGATGGAGAACTGCGTGTACGACCCTGAAACCGGCCAGCTGCTGACCGGCAGTTTCATGGACTACACCATGCCCAGGGCCGACGACTTCCCGACGTTCAAGCTCGACACCGTCTGCACACCGTGCACGCACAACCCGCTCGGTACCAAGGGCTGTGGCGAAGCCGGCGCCATCGGTTCGCCACCGGCGGTGATCAACGCGGTGCTCGACGCGCTCAAGGGCCACGGTGTCACCGAGTTCGACATGCCTGCCTCGCCAGGGCGGGTCTGGCAAGCGATCCAGTCGGCCAAGGCCTGACATACCAGCAGCAGGAGAACCACCATGTATACATTCAGCTATGAGCGTCCGACCACGGTTGCCGATGCAGCCAGACTGGCGGGCGCAGGTGCCCAGCCGCTGGCCGGCGGCCAGACCTTGCTCGCGTCGATGAAACTGCGACTGTCCAGTCCGGAGCAACTCGCGGATCTGTCCGGCATCGCCGAACTCGCCGGCATCCGGCGCGATGGCAACAACCTGGTCATCGGTGCGATGACCCGACATGCCGATGTGGCCGCCAGCGCCGAGGTGCAGTCGGCGATTCCGGCGCTGGCCGATCTGGCCGCGCATATCGGCGACCGCCAGGTGCGGGCCATGGGAACGTTGGGCGGATCGCTTGCGAACAACGACCCGGCCGCCTGTTATCCCAGCGCGGTACTGGCGCTGGGCGCCACGATCGTGACGAACCAGCGCCAGATCGCCGCCGACGACTTTTTCACCGGCATGTTCTCCACCGCGCTGGCGGCCGGCGAACTCATCACCGCGGTGCGTTTCCCGATTCCGAAACGGGCCGCCTACATGAAGTTCCGGCAACCGGCGTCGCGCTTTGCGATGGTCGGCGTTTTCGTGGCCCAGACCGATCAGGGCGTGCGGGTGGCGGTCACCGGCGCCGCCAACTGCGTGTTCCGGCACAGCGCGCTGGAAGATGCCTTGAACAAGAGCTTCACGCCGCAGGCCGCTGCCGCCGTCTCCATCGATGACGCTGATCTCAACAGCGATATCCATGCATCGAAGGCTTACCGCGCCAACCTGATCAGTGTCCAGACCCAGCGTGCGGTGGCCAAGGCGCTGGCCTGAAAGCGCAACAAGACATGACGCATGCCCGCGCCGGTGACGCGCGGACAGGGCGGCGCCGGCCGGGAGGGCCCATGGCATGAACGAACCCGCGCACAACCCGCCCTTTGCCAGCATCGATGGTGTTGTCCAGGCTCTGCGCAGCGTGGGGTATTTCGCTGATCGACGATTGGCCACCGCGGTCTATCTGGCGCTCACGCTGGAGCGGCCCTTGCTGCTCGAAGGCGAGCCGGGCGTTGGCAAGACGGAGCTGGCCAAGGCGCTGAGCGCGGTGCTGCAGCGGCCGCTGCTGCGCTTGCAGTGTTACGACGGCCTGGAGCAGCGCGAGGCCTTGTACGAGTGGAACTATGCCGCGCAATTGCTGCACATGCGGGCGGTCGAACTCGACCATGAGACGCACCCGCAAGCCGCCGGGCCGGGCACGCGCGGCGCACAGGATGTCGAGCGCGAGGTCTACCAGGAGCGCTATCTGATCCGGCGCCCGCTGTTGCAGGCGCTGGAGGCGCCGGCCCCGGGCGCAGTCTTGCTGATCGACGAAGTGGATCGTGCGGACGAACCGTTCGAGGCGTTCTTGCTCGAATACCTGGGTGAATACCAGGTCAGCATCCCTGAAATCGGCACCGTGCGCGCCACCTCGGCGCCGGTGACGATCCTGACCAGCAACCGTACCCGCGAACTCAACGATGCGGTCAAGCGCCGCTGTCTCTACCACTGGCTGGAGTATCCCGATCGCGAGCGTGAACTGGCCATCGTGCGCCAGCGCGTGCCCCAGGCTTCGGCGGCGCTGTCGGAGCAGGTTGCCCATTTCGTCAGTCGACTGCGCAGCGCGCCCTATGCCGGCGCCTTCCAGCGCGCGCCCGGCATCGCCGAAAGCGTGGAGTGGGCGCGCGCACTGGTTGCCCTCGACACCCTGGTGGTCGATCCCGAGGTCGTCGCCGATACGGCCGGCATCCTGTTCAAGCAGCGGGAAGATGTGGCAGCACTGACGCGCGAACTTTCCACGGTGTTGCTGGGCCCGGAAGAAGAAGCGGCGGCGTGAAATGATCCGTACGCCCGATGCGTTGGCCCCGAAGGGGCCACCCGTGCTGGCGCGATCGCGGCGCGGTTCGGATGTGATCGTGCCACTGTGGGCTCAGACAGGTGCCCCCGGTGGCCGGCCGGAGCAGTGCCATGCAACTCGGTGATGCACGCAGCGGCAAGTTCGCGGACAACCTGACCGGCTTTGGGCGCGCGCTGCGCCGGGCCGGCGTGGCGATCGACAGCGAACGCATGGCGCTGGCGACCGAGGCCGCGCTCGCCGTCTCGCTGGTGGACCGTGCTGACCTGAGCGCTGCGCTGGAAGCCGTGATCGTCAGCCGCGAACAGGACCGCATGGTGTTTCGCGAGCTGTTCGAGATCTATTTCCGCGATCCGGAAGTCGCCAACAAGCTGCTGGCTCAGATGTTGCCCAGTGCCGAAGGCAAGGCCGAGCCGAGCAAGCGCCGGCCCCGGGTGCGGGAAGCCTTGGCGCCGCGGGTCACGCGCGGCGCCAAGGCCGAACCGGGCTTGCCGGACAAGGAAGTCGACTTTGACGCCGCCATGACGGCCAGCGACCGCGCGCGGCTGCGCCATGCCGATTTCAATGCGCTGTCGGGCAGCGAATACCGCCTGGTGGAGCGGCTCTCGCGTGATATCCGGTTGCCCATGCCGCAGGTGCCCACGCGCCGGGTTCGACCGGGTTCGCGCGGCGCCCGCCCGCACTGGCCCGGAGCGATGCATCTGGCGGCGCGAACCGGCGGCGAACTGCTGCGCCTGCCCCGCATGCAGCGGGAAAAGCAGGCCTTGCCGCTGCTGGTGCTGGTCGACGTGTCGGGCTCGATGGAGCGGTATGCCCGCCTGTTGCTCGCCTTCCTGCATGCCGCCACGCGCCAACTGCGCCGGCGCGACGTGTTTGCATTTGGCACCCGGTTGACCGATCTGACCGCCGCCATGCGGATCGCCGATAGCGACCAGATGCTCGCCACTGTCAACGCGATAGTCGAGGATTTTGCCGGCGGCACCCGGCTGGGCGCGTCGCTGGCCACCTTGCACCAGCAGCACGCCCGGCGTCTGGTTGGCCGGCGTACGCTGGTGTTGTTGATCACCGACGGGCTCGATACCGGTGAACCGCAGCAGCTGGCCGATGAACTCGATTGGCTGCGCCGCCACTGCCGGCGCGTGTTGTGGCTCAATCCATTGTTGCGTTTTGACGGCTATGCTCCGCTGGCGCAGGGCGCCGGCATCCTGCACCAGCGGGCCCATGGCATGCTGGCCGTCCACAATCTGGAGAAGCTCGAAGACCTGGCCGCCAGTCTGGCGAAGTTGATGAAAGACCCGGGCCAGCCCGCGACCGCGGGCGTAGGCCGATGACACGAGGATGATCCATGGAAATGCAAGCCAGCCGCGATTTGGCGGTGACCCAACAACAAGCCTGGGACGCGCTGAACGACCCCGAGGTCCTGAAGACCTGCATCAACGGCTGCGACCGGCTGGAGCCGACCGGCGAGGGGCAATATGCGGTCGGCATGGCGCTCAAGATCGGCCCGGTGTCGGCCAAGTTCGCCGGCAGCATCACGCTGTCGGACGTGCTGCCACCGGAAAGCTACACCCTGGCCTTCGAGGGCAAAGGCGGCCCGGCCGGTTTCGGGAAGGGGAATGCCCAGGTGCGCTTGACGCCGGCTGCTGCCGGTTGTACCTTGCACTACACCGTGCATGCCCAGGTCGGCGGCAAGGTGGCGCAGCTGGGGCAGCGGTTGATCGACGGCGCGGCCAAGAACATGGCCGACGACTTCTTTCGCCGTTTCGACGAAGAGATGCAGCGGCGCTATCCGGCCGCGGAAGGTGCCGCCGCCGTGCCAGCGGTGACGCCGCCAGCGGCCGCGTCGCGTGCGGCGGTGCCGCTTTGGGTGTGGGGTGTGGGCGCAGCGCTGGTGCTGCTGGTGGGGTGGTGGTTGTCGCGTTGAGGCTTGCTGCCGTGCGACAAGGAGGCTAGCGATGGAAAACCTGGATCTGACGGTTCTGCGCGCCTTGCGCGACTGGCGCCGCGCCGGCAAGCGTGCGCTGTTGGCCACGGTGGTGCGAACCTGGGGCTCGTCACCACGACCGGTCGGTTCGATCATGGCCCTGTGCGAGAGCGGCGCGGTCGTGGGTTCGGTATCCGGCGGTTGCATCGAAGACGATCTGATCCATCGCCATACCAGTGCGTACACCGGCGCGCAGCCCGCAAGCCTGGATGCGCCGACGAACGACGTCCCCTCCACCGGCGGGCGCATACCCACCGGTCCCCCGGGATTCGTCACATACGGTGTCACTGCCGACGAGGCGCACCGGTTCGGCCTGCCGTGTGGCGGCACGCTGGAACTGCTGCTCGAATACGATCCCGATGCCGCGAGCATGGCAACGCTGGTCGACGCACTGGAGTCCGGCCAGCTGATGCAGCGTACGGTGGCGTTGCGTGACGGAACGGTCCGGGTTGCGCCGACGCAAAAGCCCCAGCCGCTGCGCATGACGGACACCGAACTGGTCAACACCTTCGGACCCGAATACCGCATGCTGCTGATCGGCGCAGGCCAGCTGACCGAGTACGTGGCGACGATGGCGTTGTTCTGCGGCTTTGCCGTCACGGTCTGCGACCCGCGCGAGGAATACCGCAGCGCCTGGTCGGTTGCGGGCGTGACGGTGTCGGGCGATATGCCCGATGACGTGGTGCTGGCGATGAAGCCCGACCGCCGCACCTGTGTCGTCGCGCTGACCCACGACCCCAAGCTCGACGACCTGGCCTTGCTGGAGGCGCTGGAAACCGAAGCGTTCTACATCGGCGCGATCGGCTCGCGGCGCAACAATGCCGGGCGCCACCAGCGCATGAAGGAACATTTCGGCCAGACCGACGCCTCGCTGGCGCGCATGCGCGGCCCGATCGGCATCTACATCGGCAGCAAGACGCCGCCCGAGATCGCGGTCAGCGTGATGGCCGAGGTGCTGGCGGTCAAGAACAACGTGCGCCTGCCGCGCGAGATGGCCGTGGCGCAGGCCAAGGAAGAGCAGGCGGTGGCCCATGACGAACCGGGTGCGCTGGTCTGCGGGGTCGCGCAGACTTCGTGAGGCAAGCCGGTTGGCGGTTGAAGCTCGCGAGCTCCATGCACCCAGAGGGTCGGGCGCAGTGTTCAGCCGCTGCGCAATCAGGGCTCGAGCACCAGCGGCTGCGCAAGCACTCGGTCCTGATTGCGGAACCACAGCCGCACCGTGCGACGCGATGCCGCGCCGATATCGGTTTTGCGAGCACCCAGCACCACCGCATACTGCCCATGTTCGCGGAACACGAAGCGACCCTCGGCATCGGTCAGCACGCTGGCGACCCGCTCCACGGCCGTGACGGTTTTGCGCGACAGGACGACGCTGGCACCAGCCACTGCGGATCCGTCTGCCGTCGTCACGCGGCCACTGAGTAAACCGCCATCGTGGGCCGCGACATACGCGTTCCATCCCAGCGCCACCAGCGCAATGGCGCCGAATGTCAATGTGAACCGATTCAGTATCAACGAGGCGTACTTCATGGAGAGGTCCCTTTCAGCCTTTGGCGGCACCCGACGTCAGTCCGCGAATGAAGTCTCGCTGGGCCAGCAGGAACACCAGCATGCCCGGCAGCACCACTAGAACGCAAAATGCATACAGCGCACCCGTGGTGTCTTCGAACGAAGCGAGAAACGACACCAGACCCAGTGGCATCGTCTGCTGTTCCTGGCCGCGTACCACCAGCAGCGGCCAGAGAAATTCGTTCCAGGACCAGATGAACGACAGGATGATGTTGGTTGCAACCGCTGGCTTGGACAGCGGCAACATGATGCGAACCAGTATCTGCCATTCTGACAGTCCGTCGATGCGGGCAGCATGGATCAGCGAATTGGGTACCGCCTCGAAATTCGACTTGAACAGGAAGATGCACACGATGTGGCTCATGGCTGGTATCGCAATGCCGAGCTTGCTGTCGAGCAGTCCGAGATGGGCCGTCAGCAGGTAGGCCGGAATGATGGTCGCGTGAAACGGGATCATCATGGAAGCCAGCAGGAACCCCAGCGCCACACCCTTGCCGGGGAATTGCTTGGTCAGCGCGTATCCCGCCATCGCATTGAGCACCAGATTGGCCACCACGACGACTGACGCGATCGCCAGGCTGTTGGCGAAGATGTGGACAAAGGATACCGAATACCACGCTTCGACATAGTAGAAGAGGTTGGGGTCCTTCGGCACGAGCGACGGTGGATAGCTGAACAGATTTTCGCCGGTGAGGCTGGTCTTGAGCACCCAGTAGATCGGTGCCAGCACGATCAGGCACACCGTGATCAGTGCGGCGTGCAACAGCAGTCGGGATGGAAGTTTCATGATTCGCTTTGTGCTCGCATGTCAATCGGCGATATCGACCTTGCCGGCGTCGCCGCCGGCGAGTCGGTTGGCGGTCAGAGCGATCCCCAGGAACAGCACGAACATCACGACGGTCATTGCGGCGGCATAGTCGAAGCGGGTCAAGGTGAAGGCCAGCTTGTAGATGTAGGTCACCAGGATCTCCGTGGCGCGTCCTGGCCCACCTCCGGTCATGGAATACACCAGATCGAAACTGGTGAACGACGCTATGACACCAAGAATCACGCACAGAAAAAGAGAGGGGCGCATCAGCGGCAGCGTGATGCGCCAGAACCGGTCGGGGGCTCTGGCGCCGTCGATGCGCGCAGCCTCATACAGATGCGTTGGAATGTTCTGCAGCCCGGTGAGCAGGATCACGACGAAGAAGCCGAGCATCTGCCAGATTGCCGCGACCATCACGGCCGCCAGCGCGAACTGGGTTGTCTCGAGAAACGCGACCGGTTGATCGATCACGCCCAGCGACAGCAACGCGTAGTTCACCAGGCCGGACTGCGCGTTGTACATCCAGCGCCAGACGATTCCGACTGCCACCACCATCATCGGATACGGCAGAAAGATGATGCTGCGATACAGACCGCGGCCCACGATCTTCTGGTCCACCATGATGGCCAGCGCGAGAGCCAGCACGATCGTGATCGGTGTCGTCAGCATGAACAGCGCCGTGTTGCGCAGCGCGATCCAGAAGGTGTCGTCGTGCACGAACATCTCCTGGTAATGCGCCAGCCCGGCGAACCCCATTTCCTTCCCAGGGGCCCAGTAGCTGAACGACAGGACGAAGTTCCACACAAGAGGGATCGCCCGGTAGGCGATGTAGATGAGCAGTGCCGGAGCCAGCAGCAGCCAGGCGAAAAGCCATTCCCTGCTGCGGCGGCGCACAAAGAAGACAGGACTTCTGGACATGATGCTGACTCCGCGGCGACAGGCTCAGGGCCGCGCGAGTTCGCGGTTGACCCGGTCGCGCGCCTTGTCCAGGGCGGCCTTCGGATCTCCCTGTCCGAGGAGCACCGGTTGCACCTCGGTCCAGAAGGCATCCTTCACGCGCGCATCCTTGGGCGTCTTCAGGTAGCCCGTCACCTTGTCCAGGTTGCGCGTGGTGAGTTCGAGTGCCTTGGCCTTGAGCGGGTTCTCAGTCTTCATTTTCTCGAGCATCTTGCTGTCCACCGCCGTGTTGAGCGTGGCGACCGAGAACGTCTCGGCCAACACCGTCTGCCACTTGTCGGAGGTCGCGATCTTGATCATCTCCACCGCGGCGTCCGGGTATTTGCTGGACTTGGACACGCCATACCCATGGTTGTTCGGCACCGCATACAGGCCCGGAACCTCGGTCACCTCGACTCCCTTCTCGTCGATCCATTCGGCCTTGCTGGCAGCCCAGAACAGCGCCGATGTGGGCGCCATGTATAGCGCCACGTTGCCCGACGCAAAGGCTGAATTGGGTTCCACCCAGCGGCCGGTCCAGGACACGTTGTTGATCGTGCCAGCCTTGGTCAGGCGCGACAGCGTGGTGAGCGTCGCCAGGCCCGCCGGTGAATCGAACGCAGCCTTGCCCATGGCGGGATCGAGCACGTCGACCCCGTTCATCTTGAACAAGGGCCAATACAGCCAGTCGAAGTTGGTGGTGAGGAAGCCGGACTTGCCTGCGCCCTTGACCTTGGCGGCGTCGGCCATCAGTTCATCGAAGTTGCGCGGCATCGCGTTGATGCCCGATTCCTTCATCAGCGCCTTGTTGCCGAACAACAGTGTCTTGGTGAAATACCAGGGAACCATCCAGGTTTTCTTGTCGGTGGTCCACAGGTCGAGCGCGCCGGCCGAAAAGCGTCCCTTGAATGCGGCATCCTTGGCCAGGTAGGGCGTCAGGTCGAGCAGGCGGCCCTCGGACGCATATTCAGCCCACAGCGTACCCTGGATGTTGACGACATCGGGCGCGGTGCCGGCGGCCAGCTGGCTCTGGTAGAACGTGGCCCATTCCGTGCCCTTCTTGTCGATCCACTCGACTTTGATGTCCGGGTATTTCTGGTTGAACTCCTTGGTCCAGCCGGCGATCTTCTCGCCATAGATCGGCAGGTTCCAGGTCAGGATGGTTATCTTCTTCTCCTGCTGTGCATGGGCCTGCATGACCGGGGCCAGGCCTACCATGGCGGCAGCCACCGCGCTGCAGAACAGGCGCTTCTTCATATGCATGATCATCTCCTTGAGCAAGGTTTCAGGGTTGAAGGCCTGTTCAGGCCACGGGATTGAGCTGCACGGGCCGGCGCTCGCGCCAGGACCGTTCAGCAGCCAGGGAGACGGCAACACTGGCGCGCGCCTGCTCCGCGGATAGGATGGATGTTCCGGCGGCAAAGCCGATGTACGCCTGCCGCAGGTTCTCCTGGAGCTCGAACACTTCGCCCGAGAACGGAATGTCGATCGTGCGGGCCTCGGCGTCGCCGCTGCGGCAACGCAGCTCGAATTTGGGCGTATCGGTGCGATCCGTGGCGCCGCTCCACCAGGTGCGGATCGCGCCGCGGGTGCCGGCCATCTCCAGCACGGTGTGGTGTTCGAAGCCGGCAAGGCATTGGTTGAGCACCGCCGTGGCTCCGTCGTCCCACGCGAGCACCACGCTGAAGTTGTCTGACAGGGCGTCGCTGGCGCCGCTGCCGAACGCGCTCACACGGGCCGGAAATCCGCAGGCGTCGCCGTACCACAGGATCAGGTCGATGAAATGCACCAGTTCCTCCAGCACCCAGGAACCGACACGCTGGCGGTCGTGGCGCCAGCCACCCGAACCGTTGCGAAACGGCTTGCGAAACAGCGACAGGTGCTGGTGGCGGACCTGCCCGAGTTCCCCTTGCTGTACCAGCGTGCGCACCGCGCCCCATTGGCGCGAAACCCGCAGTTCATGGTTGACAGCCACCAGACGCGAACAGCGTCGGGCGGCTTCGGCTACCTGGTCGCATTGCTGCAAGCTCAGGCCCAGCGGTTTTTCCAGCAGCACATGCTTGCCGGCCTCGAGCGCGGCAACCGCGGTATCGGCATGTGCATGGTTCGGCAATACGACATTGACGACGTCGATGCCCGGGTCGGCCAGCAGTGCGCGATAGTCCGTATATACCCGCGCCTGTGGCAGCGCCTGTGCGACGCTGGCACGCGCGCTTTCGCTGCGGGCGAGTACCGCGACCACCTGTGCGCCGTCGATCGCCGCGATCGCGCGGGCATGCATCTGGCCCCAGGCGCCGAATCCAGCCAGCGCGACGCGCGTGGTTGGCGCCATGTTGTCGCTCTGGCTCATTGCGCGGTCCGCCCGATCGTCGTGCCGGAGTCGGCGGCGAAGAAGTGGGTACGGCGCATGTCCAGCCGCAGGTTGATCGACGATCCCGGAATCGGGCGCAATTCCGGCCGCAGCCGGGCCACCAGCGACTGGTTTGCGACCGTCGCAAAAACCAGCGTGTCTGCGCCCAGCGCCTCGACCACGTCGACGGTTCCAGTGATGTCGGCGCAGCCAGCGGGCACCACACCGTCGGCCAGTGTCACGTCTTCGGGCCGGATTCCAAGCACCAGTTCGCCATGTTTGGCCAAGCCTTCGCGACCAGCCGGAATCGTGATGTCGTTGGTCCCGACACGCAGGCGCAATCCATCGGGTGTGGCTTGCAGCAGGTTCATCGTCGGCGCGCCAATGAAGCTGCCGACGAACTGGGTTCTGGGGGAATGGTAGACATCGTCGGGCGTGCCCACCTGCTCAATGTTGCCGCCACGCATCACGACAACCCGATCGGCCAGCGTCATCGCCTCGATCTGGTCATGCGTCACATAGACGGTGGTGATGCCGAGCGATCGGTGCAAGCGCTTCATCTCGATGCGCATCTGGCCGCGCAGCTTGGCATCCAGATTGGACAGCGGCTCGTCGAACGGGAACACCTTGGGCTTGCGAACGATCGCGCGGCCCATCGCCACGCGCTGTCGCTGGCCGCCCGAGAGTTGCTTGGGCTTGCGCTGCAGCACTTCGACCAGGCCGAGAGTGCGGGCCGCGTCCATGACCCGTGCCTCGATATCGTTGCGTGCCACACCGCGGAAGCGCAGCGAGAACGCGATGTTCTCGAATACCGTCATGTGCGGATACAGCGCGTAGTCCTGGAACACCATCGCAATGTCGCGATCGCGCGCGTCCACCTCGTTGACGACCTTGCCGTCGATCAGGATTTCGCCCCCGCTGATGTCCTCCAGACCAGCCAGCATGCGCAGGCAGGTACTCTTGCCGCAGCCCGAGGGGCCCACGAGCACGACGAATTCGCCGTCTTCGACCTTCAGATCGATGCCATGGACGATGTGTGCATCGCCATAGCTCTTGGTCAGGCCGCGAAACTCAACTGTTGCCATCGCTAGCTCCCATCAAAATGCTGGGCCGGACAGGGCCGAAAAATGGATTCATGGGTATTTCCGACATACAGGAATGGGTGATTCACCTACGCCACGCGCCCGCGCGCGTCGATGCGCATGTTTCCGGCGGGCTGACCGTGGCGCAACGTCAGGACCTGGCCGCACAGATTGCTCACGACACACGCGTGGTTGGGCAGGATACGGACGACGTCACCGACCACGGGCGCACGCGCGCAGTCCTCGACGTTGACAAACCCGTGCTCTTCCGCCAGCTTGTAGATCCGGGCCTGTGGATGGTCCACAAGCAGGCCGAATTCGTGGAATCCGGCGAGATCCGAACTCAGCGTTTTGGAGCCAGCGTCGAGCATCACCCGGCCCGGCTCCGGCGCGCTCACCACGGTCGCATACACCAGCAACGCGCAATCCGCGAATGTGGCGGCCCCCATGCGAACCATTTGGCGGTCGTTGTAGACATAGGTGCCGGCGCGGTACTCGGTCTCGCCGAGTTGCCCCACCTGCTGCTGGTTGGGCGTGCCCCCGCTGGATACGGTGCGCAGCGCCAATCCGTCTTGCGCAAGATCGGCGCGCAATGCGTTCACAAATGCGATCGACGGTTGCAGCGGACCGTCAGGCGGATACATCAGCAGACCCTCGAATGCCAGGCCCGGGAGTTGATCGACCACGCGTGCGAGTTGCGCCGCCGCCGCCGGGTCGGTGACGCCGCAGCGGTGGCGACCGGTATCGCACTCGACCAGCACGTGCAAAGGCTGTGACTGGCCCTGCATCGCCTGCGCGTAGCCTTCGGCCACCACGCGGCTGTCGCAGCACACCGTCAGCCGGACCCGCTGTGCCAGATCTCTCAATCGGGCATGTTTGGCGGCACCGAACACGTTGTACGAGATCAGGATGTCGCGCTCCCCGGCATCCGCCAGCACCTCGGCCTCGCCGAGCTTTTGGCAGGTCACGCCCGATCCGCCTGCATCGCGCTGCATGCTGGCGACGACCGCAGACTTGTGCGTCTTGATATGCGGGCGAAAGCGCACTGCGGCGGCGTCGCAGCGCGCTTGCATCCGCGCGATGTTTGCCTGCGCAATGTCCAGGTCGATCACCACGGCAGGGGTGTCGATCTGCCCCGCCCAGGCGGATGGAAACGGCTTCATGGGCGGCGTCCTGCAGCGTTCGCATGCGCCGCCGCTTTGGCCACGGACCCAGGTTCCTCCCACATCCGCGCAACGGCGTCGCTCCAGGCTCCTGCGCGCAGCAAGCCGACGGGTCGCAGCAGGCGCACGCCGTCGCGCCGCACACCCAGCGCGTCGACGAATGGCAAGGCGACCTCGGCCACGCGCAACACCGACAGGTCGGCGGGTGCGCCAGGGGCCAGATGGCCCAGGTCCAGCCGTCGCAGCGCCCGCGCGGGTGCATCGGTCGCCATGCGCAGCACATCGGCCAATCTGACGCCGCAGTTGAGCAGCTTGCTCATCGTGTGCAGCAAGTCATAGGCGGGGCCGTTGACCGACAGGCTGTGCACGTCGCTGGAGATGATGTCGGGCGCAAAGCCATCAGCCAGCGCAGCGTCGGCACTGGCAAAGCCGAATGCTCCCATGCCATGTCCAATATCGAACAGCACACCGCGCCCGCGCGCCTCGCGCAGCGCTGGCAGCACCTGGCCGTGCGCGTCGACCGGCGCGTTTGGCGCGGGCCGGAAGCAATGCGTCAGGATGTCTCCCGGTCGCAGCCGCGCAAGAATTTCGCCATAGGACGGCGTCGGCTTGCCGATGTGTGTCATGACCGGCAGATCGAGCGCCTGCGCAGCCTCGATTGCCCGGTCGAGCGCCAGCAACCCGACGTCTCCCGACACGGCGCCGCCGAGCCGGACCTTGATCCCGACCACGGTATCGGGGTGCTGCGCCGCAACCGCGCGGCAGTGCTCGACCGACAGCAAGGCCAGATTGGCCGCCTCGCCGACCATCATGCCGCGGTCAAACGCGAAGATGCCGGGGAACGAGATGTTCAGATACGCCAGTACCCGGGTGCGCGCGCCCGCCATCACGTAATCGCGCAGGCCCGCGAAATTGCCGGCCCCGGCACTGCCGGCGTCCACCATCGTGGTGACCAGCGAGCGCATCGCGACCATGTCGGGATCGACCCCGTACGAGGTCGCCTTGTGGTAGATGTGGGTGTGCAGGTCGATCAGGCCGGGAACGACGATTGCGCCGCCCAGCGCCCGCACCCGGGCCGTCTGGGCCGGGTTGAGCGCCGGCGCCACCGCGACGACCTTGCCGTCGCGCAGGCCGATGTCACAGGTTGCGTCGATGCCATTGCGCGGGTCGACCAGCCGGCCGCCGGTGAGCAACAAGTCGTAGTCGTTGGGGTTTGCGCTCACCATGGCAGCGGATCCCCCTTGTAGCTGTAGAACTGCCCGGTTTCGTGGTTGCCGAGCCGCGCCACCAGCGCACGCATCGCAGACACGCTGTCACCAGGGGAAAGTGGCGCGTCTGCGCTGCCGCCCGCGCTGTTGACCCATCCCGGATGGATCATGGCCAGCGTGATTCGGCGGCGGAACAGATCGATTGCGAGGCTGCGACCAATGGCATTGAGACCAGCCTTGCTGGCACGATAGCCATAGTGGCCGCCCGACAGATTGGACCCGATGGAGCCCATGCGGCTCGTCACCAGCACCATGCGCCGCTGGGTGCTGGCCGCGACGTTGTCGACCAGCGTGTCGATCAGCTTGAGTGGCCCGACGGTGTTGACCAGCAACATCTTGCGCAGATAGTCGAAATCCATCTGACCCAGCTGGCCGCCGTCCAGGCCGATACCGGCGTTCGACACGAGCACATCGATCGGCGCGCCGTTCAGTTGCTGCTTGAGGGCGTCGAATTGCGCGAAGTCGGTCACGTCGAGCGCAAAGTGGCGTATCGCGTCGGACTCCAGCCGGTGGGCCATATCCCGGTAGGTGGCGTAGACGGTGAAGCCCGCTTGCGCATACTGCCGAGCAAACTCACGGCCCAGGCCGGTGTCACAACCGGTGATCAATGCAGAAGGCATGGTGCAGGGCTCCTACCGCGTTGGACGCGCTGGTTGCCGGCGACCCGCCGCGGCGCAAGATTCAATCCACATAGGTGAGACCCTCGGAAACGGAATACCAGTGGCGCGGATTGGCAATCCATTCGGCCAGTGGCGGAATCAGTCCCGGCAGGTCGGGCAGGTCGACCGCCCCGTCCCGGACCGACCATGGCGACGCAAATCCCGCACTGCGCTGGCGGTTGGCATTGGTATCCATCTCGACCCAGCCGCTGCCGCCGATCGCCGATTTGTACTGCAGGCTGGCCATCAGGCCGATGGCGCCGGCCAGCCAGTGCGGACAGATCCAGGTGTCGGCCGGCGCAATGCGTTGCGCTAGATCCAGCGCGCCGCTGATGCCGCCCCATTTGCCCAGATCGGGCTGCAACACGCGGATTCCGCCGTGCAGCGGCGCCGCCAGGAACGCGTCGGTCCCGAGCAGGTTTTCGCCGGCCGCAATGCGGACCTCCGGGGCCACTTGTGCAAGTGCCGCCCATTCGCTCCACGGCGTGTCAGCCCGCACCGGCTCCTCGCACCACCGCACACCCAAGCGCGCGAGGCGCGGCAGCCAAGCGCGCGCCTGGTCACAGGTCCAGGCCTGGTTTATGTCGACCAGCAAGGTTCCCCCCGGCGGCAGTGCCATGCGCGCCAGATCGAGATTGTGCGCATCCACCACGTCGCCGAAACCCAGCTTGATCTTGAACCGGGTGTGGCCCGCCTCTCGCTCGGCCTGCATGATGTCCACGACATGATCCGGTCCGATGCCGCTGGCATAGACCGGGACCCGGGGTGCGCCACCCAGCAGCTTCCAGAATGCCTGGCCCTTGCGCTTGCAGAACAGATCCCATGCGGCCTGGTCGACCCCGGCCATGAGCTGCTCGATTGCGCCGTGATCGCCGCACTGCAGGCGCAGGATACCGAATAGTGACTCCAGTCGTTCGACGATCTGCTGCGGTCGCTGCAAGGTCGCACCCACCAGCGCTGGCCGCGCATATTTCCCCAGCATCGTCGCCTTGTAAAGCGCGCCACCATCTGGGAAATTGCACCACACCTCGCCGAAACCTTGATGGCCGTCCACATCCGTGAGACGCACCAGAAGGCCGGGACGGCGGGACATTTCGCCGAACGAGGTGCGCACCGCGCGATCCAGAGGATCATTGAATACGCAGACATGCAGGTCGGTGATCATCGTGGCAGGCCAGACCAGTGCCCGCAGGTCGAGCCAGCTCGCATGCGTCGGCATCGATGCCGTGCTCACCGGTGACGGCGCAACGGTTGAGCTGGCGTTCATGGTCGGCGTCTCGCTCACGGATCAATAGCCGGCAGGGGCGGGCACGCCAGCACTGACCGGAGCACGACCCAGCAACTGCAACTGCGACCGGATCATGGCATTCATCGATGCCACGTCGGAGCCAATCGCCACAAAATCATAGCCCTGGCCGGCATAGGTGCGTGCCTGTTCGGCGTTCGGCGCCAGCGTGCCGATCTTGCAACCATTGCGGTGACATACATCGGGAGCGGCCTGGAGCATGGCCTGGACCTCGGGATGCCCGGGGTTGCCCAGATGCCCCAGGCTGGCTGCCAGGTCGCCGGGGCCGATGAAGACCATGTCGACACCTTGCACGGATGCGATGGCGTCGAGCTGGGCGAAAGCCACGCCGGTCTCGACCTGGACGATCACCGCCAGCTCCGGGCCGCTGGCGTGCAGATAGTCTGTCACCGCGCCATACCGGCTGGCCCGGTGCACCGCCGCGACACCCCGCACGCCATGGGGCGGGTAGCGGGTGGCGCGCACTGCCGCTAGCGCCTCTTCGGGTGACTGGATCATCGGGAACATCAAGGTCTGCGCACCGGCATCGAGCAGGCGCTTGACCATGACGGTGTCATTCCAGGGCAGGCGCGTAATGGTGCCAGCCGGTGCGGCCGAGATCGCACGGTGAATCGCCACTACGTCGGGCAGCGATAGCGGCACATGCTCCATGTCGACCACGATGAAATCCAGGCCGCTCCAGCCCAGCGCCTCGGCACAGGTGGGAGAAGCCGACATCAGCCAGGTTCCGAAGGACACCCCCGGCTCGTTCAGCCGCGCCACAAATAGATTGGTTGCCATCATTGTGATCACATTATTACCTCATGTAGACATAATTTCCACATTTATTTGTCATTGTGATCACAAAATGATTTCGGAGCATACTGTGGATCGCCCCGGCAACGGGGCAATTCGCGCCCAGAGCCGCGTACCGCACACCTCGCAGCGCCGCGATTTGTGGCCTGATACTTGCCAGGCTCGATACAGCAGGAGTAACAACAATGGGTTCCGATCTCGATATTTCCGAGAAGATCCGCGCCGACATCATCAACGGCTCGTTGCCGTTTGGCACGCGGGTGACGATCGCCAGACTGGCGGCCCGGTACGGAGTGAGCCAGATGCCGGTGCGGGTCGCGCTGAGTCAGCTGCAGGGTGAAGGCCTGCTAGAGACGACAAAGAGCGGGCGCGCGTCGATCCGAAGCATTGATCGGCGCTTCGTCAGCAGCGTGTTCGATATCCGCCGATCACTCGAGGCGTTGGTGATTCAGGATGCGGCCCGCTACATCACGCCGGAACAATTGACGGCGCTGGCTCAGGTGGAGGCAGAACTCGAGCGTATGGTCGCGCACGAAGACTATGCCGGGGCGCACACCGCGAATCGGGCGTTTCACCAGATCATTGCCGACGGCTCCAACAACCGGGACGCCGTTGACCTGCTGGATCGACACTGGTTTCTGGTATCGGCCCTGTGGCATCGGTTCGCGTTCGGTCCGGAACGCTTTGCCGGTGTCATCACCGACCACCAGTTCCTGATCAAGGCACTGCGCCAGCGCGACGGCGATGCAGCCGTGTTGATCATCCATGCCCACATTGCGAAGGCCAAATTGGTGATGCTCGACCATTTCCAGAATCTCGCGCCGCCCGCGATCGGTGCACGTCCAGTACGCCGGACCGGCGTGCGGCCGCATGGCGACGGATGAGGGTGGACAAGGCTCACGCATCGGCGCCGAACAGTGGTTCCGGCACGCCTCGCGCGCCCAGCCCCTCGATCCGGAACAAGGCGCCCGCCTGCGGCCAGGCGGCACGCTCGGCAGCAACGAGCATGTGGGTAGCACTGGTGACATACAGCTGGTCCAGATCAGGGCCACCGAATGCAACCATGGTCGGATGCTTGGCGGGCACTGCGATGTGCTCGAGCATCCGCCCTTGCGGCGATATGCAGGCCACTGCGCCGCCGTGCACCAGTGCGCACCAATAATTGCCATCACGATCGCAGGTGGCGCCATCGATGCGCCCCGCCATGTCGCGGGTCGAGAAAGACACGCGCTTGCCGCTGATACGACCCCGCGGCAGGTCAAAGTCGTAGACCCACACCGTCTCGTCCCGGCTGTCGGCCAGATACATGCGCGTGTTGTCCGGCGAGAACGCGATCCCGTTGCCGATGATGATGAAGGAACAGGGCCGGTCCGTGAACGCCGGCGAGGCACGCCGCTTCGGTCTGCCGTGTGGCGTTACGCTGGAGCTGCTGCTCGCATGCGGCCCCGATGCCGAGAGCATGGCGGCGCTGGTCGAGGAAGTGCGGGCAGCTGACATGCGCTTCGCGGGCTGCAAATTAGCTGTTAGGATGGGTCCGAATCATGGTCATCGCGTTGCGACCCGTTGCCCGCGCAACAGCATGGACCTGGCGGGCGCTCAGGTGGGCGTGGCTGCCGATGCGTTCCGTCGGCGCCTGGCGAGGCATTTCGACGCGATGCTGTTGGGTGCGCTTGGGCACTGCATGTGACTGCGCAATGAGG
>CAZLDV010000035.1:0-35756 GCA_964558425.1 uncultured Rhodoferax sp.
ACCGCAGGGCCGTTCCCAAGGGCGAATTCCGCAATGCGCAGCATGGAGGATGCCTGATGAGACCGCAGGGCCGTTCCCAAGGGCGAATTCCGCAATGCGCAGCATGGAGGATGCCTGATGAGCAATGCGCTGATTGCCAGCAGTTCGCTGGTCCTGATGCTGCTGCTGATCTGGGGTGGTCTGCATGTGGCGGTGGTGCTCGGACTGGTGTCGTTCATTGGCGTCTGGCTGATCCGCGGCGACGTGTCGATTGCGGCCAACCTGCTGGCCGCGGCCGCCAACGATTCGATCAACAGCCAGATCTTCGGCGTCGTGCCCTTGTTCGTGCTGACCGGTTTCCTGGTCGCCAAGGCCGATGTCGGCAAGGACGCGTTCGAGGTTGCCAACCAGCTGTGCCGAAGGCTGCGCGGCGGGCTGGGCATTGCCACCGTCGCGGCCAACGCGGTGTTCGCCGCCATCACCGGCATCTCGATCGCATCGGCGGCGGTGTTCACCCGGGTGGCCGTGCCACAGATGCTGCGTTTCGGTTACCGCGGCGGGTTTGCCACCGGTGTCGTTGCCGGTTCGTCGGTGCTTGGCATGCTGATCCCACCCAGCCTGCTGATGATCCTGTATGGCTTCCTGTCGAACCAGTCGGTGGGCGACATGTTCACCGCCGGCATCGTGCCCGGCCTGCTGCTGGCCACGGCGTTCGGCGTCGGCATCGTGCTGCTGGCCTACCTGCGGCCCGGTCTGGTGTTTGCCGGTGGTGTACCGATCGAGGTGGCAGAGCAGGACCGGATGCGCGTGGGCGAAATGACACGCAAGCTGGTGCCCAGCATCGTGATGATCGTTGCCGTGCTCGGAGGCCTGTACGCGGGCTTCTTCACGGCCACCGAAGCCGGCGCGGTCGGGGCTGGCCTGGCGCTCGTGATCGCGCTGCTCAAGCGCAAGCTGGACGGATCGACCTTCTGGAGCGTGTTGACCGAGACCGGCCATGTCTCGGTGTCTGTCAGCTTCCTGATCATCTGCGCCAGCATCTACACGCGCATGCTGGCGATGTCGGGCATGCCGCAATTCCTGGTCGAGACCATGGCGCATGCCGGCCTGGGGCGCACCGCCTTCCTGCTGCTGTACGTGGCCATCATCATCGCGCTGGGCACGATCATCGACTCGTCGTCGATCATGATGATCGTGCTGCCACTGATGCTGCCGATTGCCGAGCAGTTCAACATGAACATGGTCTGGTTCGGCGTGGTCACCGTGATCGGGGTCGAGATCGGACTGCTGACGCCCCCCTTCGGCCTGTCGGTGTTCGTCATCAAGAGCACCCTGTCCGAACCGGGTATCTCGCTTGGCGATATCTTCAGAGGTACGGCACCGTTCACCTTGATCATGACCGCGGTGCTGGGCCTGGTCATGGCGTTTCCGCAAATCAGCCTGGTATTGCTCAAATGACCTCTCACGCACACCCATCGAATCCCCTGACCGGATTCACGGTCGACCGCGCTGCGCTGCGCACCATCGGCCGAGACCTGCAGCGGCCCGAATGCATCCTCGCCGAGCCCGACGGCAGCCTGTGGGCTGCGGACGCACGCGGCGGCGTGACCCACATCGCGGCCGATGGAACGCAACGCTTCATCGGCCAGCAGGCCGATGCGCGCTTTGCCAGCGCCAGCACCGCGTCGAGCGACGCGTTCGAGGCCAAGTTCACCCAGGGCACCCTGCCCAACGGCCTGGCGTTCGCCGCCAATGGCGATTTGCTGATCTCGAACTTCGGCACCGATTTGCTGGAGGTGATGACGCGCGAGGGCCACACCCGCACCTTGTTCGACCGCATCGACGGCCAGCCGATCGGCAAGGTGAACTTCGTGCTGCGCGATTCCAGGGAGCGCATCTGGATCACGGTGTCGACCATGGTCAACCCCTGGACCAAGGCCGCGGCGAGTCGGGTGCGCGACGGCTATATCGCGGTGGTGGAGCCCGGGCGTGGCATCCGGATCGTCGCCGAAGGTTTCCACTTCACCAACGAGATCCGGCTCGACGCGCGCGAAGAATGGCTGTACATCGTCGAGACCACCGGGCCGCATATCACCCGGATGCGCCTGGACGAGACTGCGGCGGCTGGCGTACGGCTCACCGAGCGCGAGGTATTCGGCCCGAGTCACCTGGGCGGGCCGCCGGACGGCATCGCGTTCGACGCATTCGGCAATCTGTGGGTGACGCTGGTGATGGTGGACCAGCTGATCGCACTCACACCGCAAGGTGACAAGCTGCTGCTGCTCGACGACGGCGACCCATCGGCCAGCCGCAACCTGGTCGACAGGATGGCAGCGGGCACCGCCACGGCCGACGACATGGCACGCGCCAAGGGAACGATCGCACCCTGGATGGCCAGCATCACCTTCGGCGGACCCGATCTGCGCACCGTGTACATCGGCAGTTTGCTGGGCACGACGATTCCGTATTTCCGCTCGCCAGTGGCCGGCCTGCCGATGGTGCATTGGCAAGCCTCGCGCTGAGAGCGGGCCATCCCCTCTTTTCATCCATCCACGGAGAACCACCATGCCCCGCACCTTCGTCGACCTCTCGATCTACCTGGAAAACGACGTGATCAGCGACCCGCCTGCGTTCGCCCCCAAGATCGAATACTTCACCCACGAAAACACCTTCGCGCAGATCGCGTCATTTTTCCCTGGTCTCAAGAAGGAAGACCTGCCCGATGGCGAAGGCTGGGCGGTGGAGCTGATCAACCTGTCGACACACAACGGCACGCACCTGGACGCGCCGTACCATTTCCACAGCACGATGAACAAGGCACTGGGCAGGCAGGAAAAGTCCAGCACCATCGACGAAGTGCCGCTGGAGTGGTGCTTTCAGCCTGGCGTCAAACTCGACTTCACCCGGTTTGCCAACGGCTACGTGGTCACAGCCGCGGACGTGCAGGCCGAACTCGCACGCATCGGCCACACCTTGTCGCCGCTGGAAATCGTCGTCGTCAACACCAGCGCCGGCAAACGGTATGGCCAGCCCGATTTCGTGTCCACCGGTTGCGGCATGGGCTATGAAGCCACCATGTACCTGCTGGAACGCGGCATCCGCCTCACCGGCACCGACGCATGGAGCTGGGATGCACCGTTCGTGCATACCGCGCAGAAATATGGCGAGAGCCATGATGCATCGCTGATCTGGGAAGGCCACAAGGCCGGCCGCGACATCGGCTATTGCCACCTGGAAAAGCTGCACAACCTGGAGGTGTTGCCGCCCACCGGCTTCACCATCTCGTGTTTTCCGCACAAGATCCGCGGCGCATCGGCCGGCTGGACACGGGCGGTGGCGATCTTCGACGACCGGCTGATTGCGCCGGCCTGACCCCGGTGTCGCACACGCCTGCATCGACCGCACCACCACCGCTTGACCCGACCATCCACCATGCAACGCAACCACACCCATGATCCCGCCGCGACGAGCTGGCTGAGCGCCGCAAACGCCCGCGGCTGCGACTTCCCCATCCAGAACCTGCCGTTCGCGGTGTTCCGACGCACCGGCAGTGATGAGCGTTACCGGGGCGGCATGGCGATTGGCGACCAGGTACTCGACCTGGCGGCGTTGGCCGGTGGCAGTGCACTCTCCGGCAAGGCCCGCGAAGGCGCGCAGCTGTGCGCCCGCGAGGCGCTGAATGATTTTCTGGCGGCCGGGCCTTTGGTCTGGCAGGCCCTGCGCCACGCCGTGTTCGGATTGCTGGAACGCGACGCTACTGCGGACATGGTCGACATCACTCGCCGCTGCCTGGTGCCGATGGACGCGGTGCAATACACGCTGCCCAACCGCATCGGCGACTACACCGATTTCTACACCTCGCTCGACCATGCGCGCAACGTCGGGGTGATGATCCGCCCGGACGACCCGGTGTCGCCAAACTTTCGCTGGATGCCCATTGCCTACCACGGCCGCGCGTCGAGCATCGGCGTGAGTGGCCAGCGGTTTCCGCGGCCCATGGGCCAGTCCCTGCCGCCGGGCGCCAGCGCGCCGGTCTACGGCGCCTGTGCGCGGCTCGACTACGAGCTGGAACTGGGCATCCATATCGGCGTCGGCAATGACCAGGGCCAAGCCATTGCGCTCGAGCAGGCCGAGCAACACATCTTCGGCATCTGCATGCTCAACGACTGGTCGGCGCGCGACATCCAGTTCTGGGAGATGAACCCGCTCGGCCCGTTCCTGGGCAAGAACTTCGCCACCACGATCTCGCCGTGGATCGTCACGATGGAGGCACTGGTGCCGTACCGGCAGGCATGGCGCCGCGCCCCGGGCGAGCCACAACCATTGGCTTACCTGGACGCCGCCGGCAACCGCGAACACGGCGCGATCGACATCCAGCTCGAAGTGGCGCTGCAGACCGCGCAGCGAGAAAGACATGGCGACGCGCCGGCCCGGCTGTCGCGCACCAGCTTCCGGCACCAGTACTGGAGCGTGGCGCAGATGGTCGCCCACCACACCATGGGCGGCTGCAACCTGCAGCCCGGCGACCTGCTGGGCAGCGGCACCATCAGCGGACCCAGCCCGGACCAGGCCGGCGCGATGATCGAACTTGCCAAGGGCGGCACCGCGCCCATCCCGCTGGCCGGCGGCAGCGGCCCAGCCGAACAACGGCGATTCCTGGAAGACGGCGACAGCGTGATCTTCCGCGGCTGGTGCGAAGCGCCGGGCACGGCGCGGATCGGGTTTGGCGAATGCCGTGGGACGGTATTGCCGGCCGTCGCCAGATGACCACCGGTATCTGCCCTTGCACTGCGCCGGGGCAGCGCCGTGACAGTGGCTCGGCAGTGCAGGCCTGCGCCTGTCAGCCGCCACCCGAATAGCGATCGGGACGGAACCGGCTTCCAAGGCGATAACGCGACGCCGGATGTAGACATCGAACCATCGTGACGCCCAGACCCTGCGTCCAGGTCCGTCGCGTGAGCAACAGGCAGGGCTCATGGATCGGCATTTCCAGCTGTTCTGCCTGTTCTGCAGTGGGAAGTACCGCATCCACCACATGCTCGATCTCGTCGTAGGGAACGTTGCGCATCAGGTACTCGGCGGGCGGCATGACCTCGAAAGCCTGCCCAAGATAAGCGGGAACCAGTTCGGGATTCACCCAGCGGTCCTCCAGTTGCACCGGCACTGCGTCTTCGGTGTGCAGACACACGGAGTGGAATACCGTGCCGCCATGCGCCAGGCCCAGGCCGATCGACACCTCGTGGGGCGCGAGCACACGCTCAAGCACGATCATGCAACAAGCGTACCGATGCCCGCGCGCGGTGATTTCGCTGGCGATGTTCGCGATGCGCAGCAAGTTCGATTGGGGCTTGTCAGCGGCGACAAAGCTGCCGATTCCCGAGACCCGCACGATGCGTCCCTGCTCCACCAACTCCCGCAAGGCGCGATTGACCGTCATGCGTGAAATGCCGAAGCTGGCAACCAGTTCCTGCTCCGATGGCAAGCGGTGACCCGCCGGCCAAGTGCCATCGATGATCCTGCGCACGACGAACCGCTTCACTTGCTCGTACAACGCTAGCCCGGCATCCTTCCCCTGGCCGTCGTCCAGCTTGAACCCATGCGACCGGTTGCCACGGATCATGGCCTGCGCAGCATCCATGGCGGGGGACCAGATGCGTCAATCATGCATCACAACCGCGCCGCAATTCATCCACCACGTGCATCGGGTTCACGCACCATCATCAAGGCGTCGACGACGCGAACCGCGCCGGTGCGCTTTGTCACCAGCACCGGGTTGAGGTCGCAGGCGCCGATCCGGTCCCCGAGGTCCGAGGCCAGTTCGGAGACGCTTTTGAGTACCTGTACCAACGGATCCAAGTCGGTCTGTGGCAGCAGGTTGCGGTAGCCGCCGAGCAACTTGCCCACGCGGGTTTCAAACAACATGTGTCGGGCCTTTTCGTCCGTCAGCGGCGCAAGGCTGACGCAGCGATCGGCAAGAATCTCGACCATCGTGCCGCCGGTGCCAACGACCATCAGGCTGCCGAAGGGAGGCGCAGCGGTGAATCCGATCAGCACCTCGGCATCGGCGCTGATGTGCTGCTGCAACTCGTAGCCATCGATCACCGCCTGCGGCGCATTCGACGACACGTTGCGCGCGATCGTGGCAATCGCCTGCCGCAGCCCGTGGGCATCCTGCACCCCCACGACCACGCCGCCTGCATCGGAACGGTGGTTGATCTGACGCGACGCAACCTTGACAACCATCGGGAAGCCAATCGCATCGGCCTGATCCAGCGCATCCTGCACGTTCGCGACAATGGTCGAACGCACCACAGGCACGCCATAGCTGCGCAGGAGGTCGAAGCAGACTTGCGGCGGCAGGCTGCCAGAAGCCCGCGACAGCTTGGCGCGCCAGAGCACTGCGGCCGGGTTGAACTCGGGCCGGTCCCGACGGTGCGCATCTGCCCAGGCGCCCGCATGCGAGTAATGACCCTTGCCCAGATTCTTGATGGCCACCAGACCTTCCAGCAGGCCGCGCACGATCGGCACCGGTGTGCCCGCGATGGCTTGCGCGATGTCCGGGTGAATACCTTCGCCGGTCGGCGATACGATGACCACGGGCTTTCCGGTGGTGTGCCCGATCTGGCCATACCCTGGAATGTGGTTCATGTAGTTTTCGAACGTGCGTGGATTCAGGCTGGCCTGGCAATCCTGCAGCAGTGCCAGCGCACCCACGGAGGGATCCTCCAGGATGGCGGCAAACGCCGCTGGTGCATTGCGTTCCTGCTGTTGGACCGTTGCACCGATGTCGACCGGATTGGCGCCCGAACTCCCGGGCAAAGCCTGGTGCACCTGCTCGCAGGTCTGCGGTGCGAACACGGCCAGCACAATGCCGCGCGCGGCGGCGACATCGCAGGCCAGCGCGGTCTGACCGCCGGAGATTCCCGCGATGGCGATTCGACCAGCCCGTGCCATGCGCCTGGCCACGACCGACGCCTCCAGCGACGCCACCAGCTCGTCGTAATCGCGCACCGTCGCGATGTCGCAATCGTGGAAATAGTCGTCGAATGCATCGCGACTGCTCACCAGCGCGCCGGTGTGCGCCAGCGTGGCAGCCGCCCCCATCGCCGAATTGCCGACCTTGAGCACGATCAACGCCTTGCCTGCCGCATGCAGTCGCTCAGCCGCGCTGGCAAATGCCACTGGGTCCTTGATCGATTCGGCCACTACGCCGACGGCGCGTGTCGCGCCATCGTCGGCAAACCAGTTCAGATAATCCGCAGCCGCCAACTGGAACTCGCTACCGACCGTCACCACCTTGGACAGGCCCGTGGTGAGCGAGTTCATGACCGAAATCGCCGCCGATCCGGACTGCGCGACCAGGGCCACGGCGCCGGCCTTCAAGCGCAATGATGGCCGGGACGGGTACAGCGGAATCGCATCATTGAAATTGACCAGGCCCATGCAATTGGGGCCGTTGATCGCCATGCGCGAGCGTTCGCCAAACGCCACCATGGCGCGCTGCCCGTCGGCGCTGAACCCGTTGGAGAAAATGTTTGCCGAACGCACACCGGCCGCTTCGAGCGCGACCAGGGTGGCCAGCACGTCGGCGGCCGGCACGGCGACGATGGCCGTATCGACGCCCGGCGGCAATGCGCTGATCGCGTTGCATGCGACCACTCCGTCGATCTCACCAGCGCTCGGATGGACCGGCAGGATCTGGCCTGCAAATCCCCACGCGAGCAGATTCTGAATCACGACGTTGCCTTGCGAGCTGCGTCGCGCTGACGCACCCACGATGGCAACTGTTTGCGGCTTCACCAGTGGCGCAACATCTCTGAACACATCGTCTCCATCAGGTTGGGTCGTCAGGTCGTGGCTGACGAATCAGCCGCCGGGGATCGAGCGATCGGATTTGCCGGGTCGGCTCGCGACCCACCAATCGCCCGCGGTACGCGGCGGAACCGAACGCCAGGTCCGGCGCCGCCGCGTCCTGCTGCCATTGCGCGGTGCGCGCCTATTTGCGATACCAGGCTTCAGCCCAGTTGGGGTGCGTGTTGTAGGAGAAGTTGAACTGCGCATCGAGGCCGTCCAACTTGTTCGACACCACCTCGTTCATCTGCTGGCTGACCAGAATCAACTGGTTCAAGTCGCGCGCCTGAATTTCCGCATACCGCTTGTAGAACCCGCGCTGCTTGTCCAGCGGCGCCGCCGCGGCGTCTGCCACGGCCTTGTCCATCTCAGGATTGCAGTAGCCGGTCGGATTGACGAACGGCAGATTCTTGTCGTTGCACACATAGCTGCGGTCAACACCCAGCACCGGGTTGGTACGGCCGGTGAGTGAAATGATGGAGGTATCGAACTCGTTCTTCTTGTACACCTTGTCGGTCCATATCTGCGGGTCCAGACCCGACATCTTGACGTCCACGCCCACCGCGTTCCAGTTGCTTTGCACCACCTTGGCCACCGCATCGTAGGGCGGCCGGGAAATATAGGTCAGCTCCAGCGAGAAACGCTTGCCACCCTTCATCGTCAGCCCGGCCTCGTCGAGCAAGGCACCAGCCTTCTTGGGGTCATAGGGATACATCTTGTCGAAATCGACGGATGGGTCATGCAGTTGCTTGAACTGCACCGGAATCGCGTTCTTCACTGTCGAGGCCAGACCCAGGTAGGCGTCCGCGACGATGCGCTCGCGGTCAATGGCCATGAACAGAGCCTTGCGCACCTTCAGGTCATTGAAAGGAGCCTTGCGCATGTTGAAGTCGACAACCGCTCTTTCGGGCGCGTTGTTGACAATGCGAACCACCTTGTAATTGCCGGACTTTTCACCCGCCTTGGCGGCGGCAACCTGGGACGCTTCGGGGCGGAACCACTGGATCTCGCCACGCATCATCGCATTCAGGCGCTGCTGGGCATCGGGAATGAGCGCAAAGACCACCGAATCGAGATACGGCTTGGGCTTGTCCCAATAGTTCGGGTTGCGCACAAACGTGATCGATCGACCACTGTCCCATGACTCGAACTTGAACGGGCCCAAGCCGACCGGCGCTCGGTTGGCCGGGTGCGTGGTCATGTCCGCGCTGCCTTCGTAGACGTGTTTGGGCAACAAGGGAAAGACTTCCTTGTCGAACAGGTCGAGCGTAGCTGTCAAGGGCGCCTTGAGCTTGAGGACGAATGTGTGCTCGTCGGGCGTCTCTGCCTTGTCGACCATCGGATTGAGCTTGCCGAGGTAGGTGTTGTACTTGGCGAAATTGTTCAACGTGAACAGCACATCGGCGGACGTGAAGGGTTGTCCATCCGACCACTTCACACCCTGGCGCAATTTGAATGTATAGACCAGCCCGTCGGGCGACACCGTCCACTCGGTGGCCAGGCGCGGAATGCGATTGCCGACGCGGTCGTAGGTCATCAGTCCGTCAGCCCACACGTCGGCAATGAACAACGAGGAGGTCAGCGAGGTCATGTGGGTGTTGAAGGTCGCGATCGCACCGGGATCGAGCGCCGCGATGACCGTGCCACCGCGTTGCGGCTGGGCCTGCGCGAATGCGTTCGTTGAAACCGCGCCCCAGGACAGCGCGACCATCGCGCACGTGGATACCAGCGTGCGTCGTGACCAGGCGGGGGCGGTTCGGGCGGACGGCACCATAGCGGAGGTGGCGTCAAGTGAGGTGTTGGTTCGGGTCGGCAAGGTCATCGTGATCTCCTTTGGTTGCACTTCATCAAGGTTCAATGCGTGGTTTGAAACGGACGGGGGCTTGGGGGTGGACGTATGGCAGGCAGGCTCCTCACAAGGTCAGTTCGGGGCACTGGCCGCCCGAGCGCGTGCCTCGGACGATCGCGCAAGCGCATCGGATAGCTGGGCGCGGGCCCGTCGCGGGTCGGCAGGCAGACGGGCCTGCAGCAGCAACCTGGTATAGGCATGTTGCGGATTGGAAAACACGTCCGGGCCCATCTCGACAATCTTGCCCTGGTGCATCACCGCCACCCGGTCGGCGATCGACTCCATGGCGTGCAGATCGTGACTGATGATGACGTATCCAACGCCGGTTCTGCGCTTGAGTTCCCGCATCAGATCGAGTACCTGGCCCTGGATGGAAATGTCCAGGCTTGACAGCGGTTCATCGGCAACGATGAGCCGCGGCTGCAGCATCATCGCGCGCGCAATCGCGACACGCTGTTGCTGGCCGCCAGAGAGCTGATTCGGATAGCGGTTCAGAAAGGTCTCCGCCGGCTCCAGTCCGACGGAGCGCAGCTGCCCCGCGATGAATGCATCCTGCTGCGCTTCAGTGGCGAGGGCATGACGGCGAACGACGTAACCCAACGCCTGCGCCACCCGCATGCGTGGATTGAGCGACGACGCAGGGTCCTGGAACACTGCCTGCACGCTGCGCCGGTAACCGATGCGCTGAGCGGCATCGAGTGTATGCAAGGCCTTGCCGCGGAATAGCACCTCGCCACTGGTGGGCCGATTCAACGCCAACAGCTGCTTGGCCAACGTGCTCTTGCCTGAACCGGATTCACCGACGATCGCCAGCGTTTCTCCTTCGTTGACATCGAGATCCACGCCATCGAGCGCGTGCAGATATTGGCGCCGCCAGCCGGACTGATGGGGTTTGGCAAAGACCTGCGTCACATTGCGCAGACTCAGGATAGGCCCCGTCATGTTGCGCTCAGCCGTGCGGTTGGCGCCAACCCGCGCCCACGCCGGGTCAACTCGATCAGGCGCGCCGAATACGGATGCACCGGTCGATCGAACAGGGCAAGGGTTTCCGCGGTTTCCACGACCTTGCCGCCATGCATTACATACACCCGATCACACAGGGCTGCCACGACCCCGAGGTCATGGGTGATGATCACCATCGCCATGTTGCGTTCAGCGTGCAGCCGGCGCATCGTTTCGAGCACCTGCAGCTGCACTGTTGCATCGAGTGCGGTGGTCGGCTCGTCGGCAAACAGCAACAAGGGCTCACTGGCCAGTGCCATCGCAATCATCACACGTTGGCGCATGCCACCGGAGAGCTCGTGGGGGAATCGGCGCGCGACGTTTTCCTCATCCGGCAAGCCGGCTTCGCGCAGATAGCCGTGGACCCGCTGCATGTCCGACTGGCCACGAACGGCCGCGCCCAACGCCTCCCTGATCTGGCGTCCGACCCGCATGGTCGGGTTGAGATATCCCAATGGATCCTGGAAGATCATCGAAAAGCCCGCCGACCGACGCAATTGTCGCAACCGCTCGGGCGCCATGGTCAGCAGGTCCGCGCCGTTGAAGCGGGCGGTGCCACTGAACTCGGCATATTCCAACGGGGGCATCAGGCACGATATGGATCGGGCCACCGTGCTCTTGCCAGACCCCGACTCGCCGACGATACCCACGCATTCGCCAGGCATGACCTTCAGATCGACGCCGTCCACCGCGCGCACCACATTGCCTACGCTGCGGATATGCACCTTGAGATCGCGCACGTCGAGCAACGCGGGCAGCCCTGCGCCGGCATCGGTCACGGGAACAGTCGTCATTGATGCATGTTGCATGTCAACTTGCCTCAAGGCAGTCCGCCCGGTGAACCTTTGCGGCGCACGTCATACACATCGTTGAGACCGTCGGCAAACAGGTTGAAAGCGATCACCGCCAGACAGATCGCTGCGCCCGGGAAAACACTCATCCACCATGCCTGGGCCATGAAGGCCTGTGCCGAGTACAACATCTGTCCCCAGCTGACCATGTTCGGATCGGACAAGCCGAGAAACCCCAGACCGGCCTCGATCAGGATCGCAATGCTGGCATCGAGCGCGACCTGGACCACCACTGGCTGCATTGCATTGGGCAACAACTCGCGCACGATGATATGGAACGTCGACAAGTCCATGACCTTGGCGGCGAAGACAAAATCGCGTTCGCGCAATTTGATGTATTGCCCAAACACCAGGCGCGCCTCGGCTGGCCAGATCGCCAACGTGACAGCGGCGATCAGCAGCCAGAAGCTGCTGCCGAACAACGCAACGGCAAACAGCACGAACATGATCACCGGCAAGGTCTGGAACAGTTCGACCACGCGCATCAACACTGCTTCGACGGTACCGCGGAAGTACCCGGCCAGCACGCCGACCGTGCCGCCCACCAGCAACGCCGCAAAGGCGGCGCCGAACCCGATTGCCAAGGATGCACGGGTACCGTACACCACCATGGAGAAGATGTCGCGACCCACGTTGTCGGTGCCGAAATGACTTGCACCGCCCGGCGCTGCCAGGCTTGTGGGCGTCTGCTCGAATGGACCGTAAGGCGCAATCCAGGGCGCCAGGACGGCAATCGCCGCCAGCGCCAGCAACATGCACAGGCCGATGGCCCCGTGGCGCGTTGCCATGATGCTGCGGATGCCCGACCCGACCCGACGCAGCAATGCCTCGGCCCAAGCGCCATTGCGCCGCTGATTGGCCGTGGCATCCGTGTTCATGTCCCGGCTCATGGTGTGTTGCGGATGCGGGGGTCGATGAGCGCGTACAGCACATCGACGATGAAGTTCATGACAACAACCGCGATCGCCGAGAAAATGACGACGCCCATGACCGTCATGTTGTCGCTGGTACGGATCGCCTCGATCAGCAACAGACCCAGGCCGGGCCAGGTGAAGACCGTCTCCAGCAACACCGAGCCGCCAAGCGCTGCGCCGAATGCGTAACCGGCAATCGTTACCAGCGGCAGACTCGAGTTGCGCAAGACATGGCGCCTGATGATCGTGTTGCGGTTGAGTCCCTTGGCGCGCGCCGTGATGATGTAGCCCTGCCCGAGCGTGTCCATGACACTGGCGCGCATGATGCGGGCCACCCGCATGCCCTCGTGAATCGCGAACGCCGATACCGGCAAAACCATGTAGTACAGGCGCTCGAGAAGCCAGTCAAACCCCTGCGCCCGTGACAGCAACGGGCCGATGCCTTGCGTCGGAAACCAGTTGAACTTCAGAGAAAACACCAGCACCAGGATTTGCCCGAGCCAGAAGGTGGGCACGGCGTAAAGCACCAAGGTCGTGGTGGTCCACGCTTGATCCACGCTCTTGTGCCGCGTCGTTCCGGTGATCATGCCGATCAGCATGCCGATCGGGATCGCAACCAGAAAGCCTGCTCCCGCCAGTGTCACGGTGCGCGGCGCGCGTTCGGCAATCAGGTCCAGCACCGGCTTCTGCATCTGGTAGGAGAATCCGAAATCGCCATGCAGCAGGTTCGCAAAATATGTATAGACCCGTAGATAGAACGGATCGTTGAGGCGGTATTTCAGTTCGATCGCATCGCGAAATGCCTGCGGGACCGGGAAGTCTCCGACCATGGCCTGGACCGGGTCGCCCGGAATCATCTGCTGCATCGCGAAGATCACGAGGATCACCGCGACCAACAGAGGAAACGCGTGCAGGATGCGCAGGACGGTGAAGCGCAGCACTGGCTAGAACACCTCAGCCGATACGAAAGAAGGTGGCGGCATTGCCGTACAACCACTTCTCCATCACCTTTTCCTTGATGGGCAGGCTCTGGTACTCCTGGATCAACTGCTCGAAAGAGACGCCGAACAGGTAGCGCGACAGACCCACCATGACCTTGTCCTGCAACAACGAGTTGCCGAACTGCATGAATTGCTCCCAGCCCGAGCCCGCTTGCGCCAGGTATTTCGGCCTGTGCGCCGCCGTGTCGGCATAGAGGTTCGGGTGGCGGCGCAACAAGCCCACCATGTCCGAAATCCAGGGCCAGCCACCCAGCCCCGCGATGACGCGCAACTCGGGGAAATCAACGCAGATCTCGTCGAGATGGCGCGGATGCGCGATCTCGTATGGGCGATCATTGGCGTAGGTCATTGCGGTGTAGATGCGCACTGGTACGTCGAGCTCGACACATTTTGCATACAAGGGGTAGTAGCGCTTGTCGCTGGCCGGAATGCAGGTATACAAAGGCGACACGCGGATCCCGCCAGCACCTTGTTCACGCACCAGGCGCTCGAGTTCACGAACACCCCGCATGCCATCCATGGGGTTGATCGTCACCAGTGTGAAGAACCGGCCGGGAAACTGCTGATGGATCTTGCCGATTGCGTTGTTGTTCGCGCCCACCAGCAAGCCGGCCTGGATGCCGGCGCGATCCATGTCGGCTACCAGTTGCGGATAGCCCCCGTCATCGTTGCTGGCCTGCGCCGATGCGCCCCGGTTGGTGGCCTGGCGAAACACGCGGGCATAGTTGTCGAAGCCGTAACCCTCCGGACGCGGCAATGAACCCGGGAACGGCGTGCCGGGCCGACCTGTCGTGATCTCGTGGATCGACGGATCCGCTTCGCTCTTGGGAACACTGATTTCGAGGTCAATCACGCGGGTCATGTCGGGCTCCTTGTTCAGGTTGCAGCCATCTTGACGATGGAGCCTTATCTTGCCTTGACATGTGTACCTGTCTATACAGGGTATTCCCTAGTTACATGCAGCTTCATCCAATGCGCGCTCGAGCCAGACAAACTTCGACTGCTGCCGGCCGTTGCCGGCAATACACGGTAACCTGACACACACCAAGCGCACTTGCGCCAACGCAAGTCACCGCGGACGATTCCGGATGGGCTCGGGCATGCAACGCCGTCCTTGGTCGCCAGGGCGGCACAATCGGAAGTCCGAAACCATGCTAACCGCAATCCACTTCCATGCGCATCTGGACCCAACCCCTTTCCCTTGACATCCTGCGCGCCGTACACGTCGATACGGCGGTCGTCTGGCTCGGCATGGAATTTCTGGAGGTCGGAGACGACTTCATCCGTGCCCGCATACCGGTCGACAAGCGCACCCGGCAACCCTATGGTCTGCTGCATGGTGGCGTGTCGATGGTGCTGGCCGAGACGCTGGGCTCGTGCGGCGCGGCGTTTACGCTGCCCGAGGGCCAGCGCTGCGTCGGGCTGGACATCAACGCCAACCATCTCAAAGGCACGACCAGCGGCTGGGTCACCGGCACCACGCGCCCGGTTCACCGCGGCCGCAGCACCCAGGTCTGGCATATCGACATGCACAACGACGCTGGCGAGTTGACCTGCGTCTCGCGTATCACGATGGCCGTGCTGGCGCCGCGCTGACCCGCACGATCGATCGGTCCCCACCGCCACCGCCATCGTCGCGGCGCGATTGCACGCGCCGCCGCACCACGCACCACGCCGCGCTACTGGTCAGCCGCAGGCGTATCGTCCGGCGCCGCGCTGCGCGCCAATCGTTCACTCTTCCAGTACACATCGTCCCCCACCGTGCCGTCGGTGCGGTACCGGTTGAGCACCCGCGCCAACACGAACATCAGGTCACTGAGACGGTTGAGGTACTGGCGTGGCGTGGGTTTGAGTTCGTCGCGCGCCTGCAGTGCGATCACCGCGCGTTCGGCGCGCCGCGCCACGGTGCGGCACACATGGGCCTGCGATGCAGCCCGGGTGCCAGCCGGCAGGATGAACTCCTGCAGGCGCGGCAAGGACGCATTGTGTTCGGCCAGCGCCTGGTCCAGCGCCAGCACGGCTTCGGGCTTGAGCAACTCGAAACCGGGAATCGACAACTCGCCACCCAGGTTGAACAACTGCTGCTGGATCTCGACCAGCAGTGTGCGCACGCCGCCCGGCATGTGCTCGCACAGCAGCAGGCCGATATGCGAGTTCAGTTCATCCACATCGCCCATCGCCTGCACCCGCAGGTCGTTCTTGGGGACCCGGGTGTTGTCACCCAGTCCGGTGGTGCCGTCGTCACCGGTGCGGGTGGCGATCTGTGTCAGGCGTTTGCCCATCGTGTGTGCCTCGTTGCGCTTGTGCAGAATGGCGCATTGTCACGCCAGCGGCGCGCGTGCATGCCGCCTGGGTCGACAAGACCCTGTAACCGACGCCGACGCAAGCATGCCAGGCAATGCACCAAAACGCAGTGTCGGCCGCGCCAAAGCCGCTGGCCAACGCTGCACGGCTGGCATCGACTGCCGTGCTGCCCTCGGGCAGCATCCGCAGACGCACGCAGCGACGCCACTTGGCGTCCTGTCGGCCCTGTCCTACCGCGCAGGGCGGCATAGCCCTGCAACCGCAATCCGCCA
The DNA here is from genome assembly GCA_964558425.1 of uncultured Rhodoferax sp. Taxonomy (GTDB): domain Bacteria; phylum Pseudomonadota; class Gammaproteobacteria; order Burkholderiales; family Burkholderiaceae_C; genus CAISIP01. The sequence continues at coordinate 16,024 of CAZLDV010000035.1, forward strand.
TCCGGCCTACAGTGCAACGGTCGCATCGCGCAGATGCGAGGCGCTCATCGACATCGTGTCGATGGGCCGTTCCAACTCAGGAGAATGCGCATGTTGCACTACGCTGTCGTCTTTCTTGTCATCGCCCTCATCGCGGCGGTATTCGGCTTCGGCGGCATTGCTGCCAGCGCGGCCGGAATCGCCAAGATTCTTTTCATCGTGTTCTTGATACTGGCCGTCGCGTCGTTCCTGTTCGGTCGCAAGCGCTGACGCTGGATCGAGCGACAGACCAAACAGGGCAGGGCGACTAGACTCGCAGGTGGTGTCGTGTGACACTGTGACGCGGCGACCATTGCCTATGACAAGCCCTGCTGCCCTATTCCATGATCCACCCGATATTCACCAAGCTCGCCACCCAGCCCGGGCTGTTCGCTGACCACCTCGCGGCCTACGCCGAACTGGCCCATGCGGAGTTGCGGCAATGGGGGACCGACTGGCTCAAGCGCTCGCTGTGGGCGGCCGTCAGCATTGCCGCCACATTGCTTGCCCTGGGCACCAGTGCGGTGGCTGCCATGCTGGTGGCGACACATGGTTGGCATGGCCTGGTGGCTCCCTGGGCGCTGGTCGCGGTGCCCGGTCTGTTCTGGGCCGTGGCGCTCGTTTGCGGCCTCGTCGCCTGGCGCATGAAGACCGAGCCGGCGTTCGCGCTGATGCGCGAGCAGGTCGAAGCCGATGTCGCACTGCTCAACGCGGCAGGTCGTCGATGAGTACGCCAGTCGACAAACTGCGCAGCGTCGACGTCGACGATATCCGCCATCAGGCGCTGCAACGCCTGGCGCAGTCGCGCGCACGGCTGACCGCCGCCTTGTTGCCTGCGCCCCGCTCGCCACGCGCAACGCCCTTCACCGTCGATGGGGACGCAAGCGCCATCCGGCGCTTGCGTGCACTGTGGGATCTGGTTGCATCGAAAGGCTCCCGCAGCACCATCGTTTCCACGGCAACATCGCTGTTGCGAGACTGGTGGGGAAAACAGCCCTGGCATGCGACAACCGATCTGATCGGTCAGGCGGTCTCGCGCGAAGTGTCCCCCTGGGTCAGGCGCCATCCTGTCGCATCGCTGGCGTTGGGATTTGGCGTCGGCGCAGCCATTGCGGTCATCCGCCCATGGCGCTGGCATCTGGTGCAATCGCGCAGCCGCAGGATGGGTGGAACCATGGGACGCTGGGCCATCGGCCAGCTCGCACAACCAGCGGTTCAGCTGGCAGTGGTCGCGGCTCTGACAGCGTGGCTCGACCAGCGCAAGTCAGCTGCTGACTCGAACCACTGACGGGTACAGCGCCAAACGCAGGCGGCCTCTCCTGCGCGCGAAGCGCATGACGATACCCAGTGGGCAGGCGAGGAGCGCAAGGCAAGCCCGGCACGATCCTGGTGGCCGGCCTTGATTCCATTGACGGCAGCGAACCTTGCCTGATCGGTCGTGCCTGTTCTTCGGGTGCGGGTGCGACGTACACTAGATTCCAAGCCCCGGAGACTGCCGATGAATGCCCCTGCCAGCACCCACCATCTGTTGCCCGCGATCGCCCAGCGCGAAGTCCCTGCCGCATTGCTCGACACACTCAAGGCTCGGTTCGCCGAACGGTGTTCAACCGCGCTGGTGGTGCGCGAACAGCACGGCCGCGACGAGTCCTCGTTCGAGGTGCCCCCGCCAGCGGCCGTCGTGTTCGCGCAAAGCACCGCCGAAGTGGCGCAGGTCGTCGCGCTGGCCGCGCAGTACAAGGTGCCGGTGATCCCGTTCGGCGTGGGATCGTCGCTCGAAGGGCATCTGCTGGCGGTCCAGGGCGGCATCAGCATCGACATGGGTCGCATGAACCAGGTCGTGTCGATCAATGCCGAGGATCTCACCGTCACGGTGCAAGCCGGCGTGACGCGCAAGCAGCTCAACGAGGCAATCAAGAGCACCGGGCTGTTTTTCCCGATCGATCCGGGTGCGGACGCCACCCTCGGTGGCATGAGCGCAACCCGTGCCAGCGGCACCAACGCCGTGCGTTACGGCACGATGCGCGAAAACGTGCTGGGCCTGGAGGTGGTCACTGCCAGTGGCGCGGTGATCCGCACCGGCACCCGGGCCAAGAAGTCGTCGGCCGGCTACGACCTGACGCGGCTGATGGTCGGCAGCGAAGGCACGCTGGGCGTCATCACCGAGATCACGCTGCGCATCTACCCGTTGCCCGAGGCAGTGTCGGCGGCGGTCTGCTTTTTTCCGAGCATCGAGGCGGCGGTGCGCACCACCATCCAGGTGATCCAGCTGGGCGTGCCGATCGCACGCGTCGAACTGATCGATCACAACACGGTGCGCATGGTCAACAAACATGCCGGCCTTTCGCTGCGCGAGGAGCCGATGCTGCTGATGGAGTTCCACGGTTCGCCCGCCGGCGTCAAGGAGCAGGCCGAGACGGTGCAGGAAATCGCCAGCGAATTGGGCGGCAACGCGTTCGAGTGGGCCAGTACACCGGAAGAACGCACCCGGCTGTGGACGGCACGGCACAACGCCTATTTCGCGGCCGTGCAGTCGCGCCCTGGCTGCAAGGTGATTTCGACCGACACCTGTGTGCCGATTTCCCGTCTGGCCGATTGCCTGCTCGACTCGGTCGCCGAGGCCGATGCGTCGGGTATACCGTATTTTCTGGTCGGCCATGTCGGTGACGGCAACTTCCATTTCGGCTATCTGCTCGATCCGGGCAAACCCGAAGAGCGGGTCGCAGCAGAGCAACTGAACCAACAGCTCGTCTCACGCGCACTGCGGCTGCAGGGCACCTGCACCGGCGAACACGGGGTGGGACTGCACAAGATGGACTTCCTGGTCACCGAAGCCGGTGACGGTGCGGTGGCCATGATGCGCACCATCAAGCGCGCACTCGATCCGGACAACATCATGAACCCGGGCAAGATCTTCGCGCTGTAGGCGGCAGCACGATCCCACGGCATGGTACGTGGCATGGTTTGAACCTGGTCGCATGGACGCACAACCCCTCGCACCGGTGCTGCAGTGAAACGTGCAACGCATACCTCGGCGGCCTGGACCCCACCCTGGAGCGCCGTGCTGGCGTGGTTGCTGCTGACGATCGGGGGCATGCCGGCGTGGGCGCAGGTCCCGGTTGCCCCGTCGGCAACCGAAATCGCCAGAGGCTGCCCGGCGACACTGCCGATCTCGCAGGCCCGGCGCGTTGCCACCCGTGCCGGAGTGGTGCTGGACGATCGGATCGTGGAGTTGCCCGACACATTGCCGTTGCGCTGGCGCAATGAGCAGGTCACACTGCGCTACACGATCGATGTGTCTGCCTGCGCTGGGTCTTCCAGCGCAGCATTGTCGGTGTACCGCGTCGGAGCGCCGTACCAGGTCCGTGCCGATGGTGTGCCAGTCGCCTCGCTGCTGACCCGCACCTTGTTCACGCCACCGCAGATCACCCCCGCGGGGCATCACACGCAATCTGCGCCATCCATCTTCAATGGTCGCATCCCCAATCTGTTTGCGCTGCCATCCGGCGCCAACAGCATCGACATCGACCTGCTGACACTGCCCTACATTCCGACCGGCCTGGCCCAGGTCGCATTGGGGCCGACCAATGCGCTGATGCCGCTGGCGTTGACCGATGTCGAAGTGACCATCGCATTCACCGATGCCGCCGCGGGCGTCATTCTGGTGCTGGCCTTGTTGGCCGGCAGCTTGTGGTTGCATCGGCGCCATGACATGGGGTTCCTGTGGATGACGCTGGCCTGCGTGTTCTGGAGCATCCGGGCGCTGGCCTACTACGACCGCAACATCTATCTGCCAGCGATCTGGTTCGAGCAACTCAACGCCTACAACATCCTGCTCACCGCCATCGCGCTGTGCGCGGCGACCATGGCGGTCGTCAAACAGAAGCCCGACACAGCGGTCGGCAATGACTGGCGGCAGCGGCCGCGCCAGGCCCTGCAATTTGCGCTGATCAGCGGCACCCTGGCGATCCTGCTCAGCGTGCTGGTCGGTAGCGGGGCGACGCTGGCGCGCGCCTATGTGCAGCTGTGGGCGTTGGGCCTGTCTCTGGCGACGATCTGGTGGATAGGGGTCGGGCGCATCGCGCTGCGACGCCGCTACCGCTACGCCGCCGTCAGCGCCTACGTCGGGCTGATTGCCTGCGCCGCACACGACATGGCGCTGGTGTTCGGCGGCATAGCTCCCACCAGCGCCAGTTTCCTGTTCTGGGGTTTCACGGTGGTCCTGGTGGTGTACGCACTGATCTGCGGCGACTACGTCATCTCGACATTGAATCGTGCCGAGAACAGCAACCTGGAACTGGAGCACAGCATCGCCGTCAAGTCGACCCAACTCGAGGACAGCTACCAGCAGTTGCGCGACACCGAGATGGCCGGGGCCTTGTCCACGGCCCGGTTGCAGGAACGCGAACGGCTGCTGCGTGACATGCATGACGGCCTGGGCGCGCAACTGATGACCGCCTTGCGCGGCATGGAGCGCGGTGCGCTCAGTCGCGAACAGATTGCCCAGTCACTGCAAGAAGGCATGGATGAACTGCGCATGCTGATGGACAGTGCCGACATGGGCTCCGACCTGTCCACCGCGTTGGCGGCCTGGCGCAACCGCTGGGACAGCCGACTGGATGCGGCCGGCGTGCATTTGCACTGGCACGTGGACGATTCGATCGATGGGCTGCAGTTCGCAAGCGACACCTTGCTGCAGATCATGCGCATCCTGCAGGAAGCGGCAACCAATGTGGTCAAACATGCGCAGGCCGGCAATCTGCATGTGCAGGCGCGGCTGCTGCGGCAAAGCGCGCAGACCTGGCTGGTGATCGTCGCGCGCGACGATGGTTGCGGTCTGCCGCACCACGACACCTTGCGCAGCCAACGCGGCCTGCGCAACATGAGCCACCGGGCGGCGCAGATCGGCGCCCGCCTGGAGATCGCCAACACCGCAGCGCCACACGGTGGCTGCCAGGTGCTGCTCGAGCTGCGCGTTCACCCTGCGCCCGATCGACCGGAGCGGCGCAGCGAAGCGCGCCCGGCCCACAAACCGGCGCGCATGGCATCCGTCAGCTGACCAGCCCGCGGCGTGCAGCTTCCACCGCGGCTTCGGCACGCGAGGAGATGTCGAGCTTGCGGTAGATGTCACGCACATAACTGGTGACCGTGTGTGCACTGATGCCCAGCAAGCTGGCTGCTTCCGGCACCTTGTATCCCTTGCCGATCAGGCGCAGCACGTCGACCTCGCGCTCGGTCAGCTGGCGCTGCGGCGCCGGATCGGTGGGCGGTCCAGCATCGGCCAGCGGTGGCCAACCGCTGTGTGCCCGCGCACCGTCTCCCGGGACGTCCCGGAAATGTCGCAGCAGGCGCAATGCGATCGACGGCGACAAGGCCGGCTCGCCCAGACGGATGCGCTGCAATTGCGACACGACCAAGGCACTGGGCTGTGATTTCAGGACATAGCCGGTGGCACCGGCGCGCAGCGCGGGAAACACATGGCTATCGTTGTCGTGGATCGTGGCCACGATGACCGCCGCGCCTGGCCTGGCTGCCACCAGTTCGCGAATCAGCTGCTCGCTGGTACCGTCGGGCAAACCCCAGTCGACCAGCGCCAGGCCATAGGCGAATTCGGCCATGCGCTCGCGGGCCTGCAGCAGGGTGGCCGCAGTGTCGACCCGGTGCACTTCCGGCAAGGCGCGGGGCAACAGCTCGGCCAACCACCGGCGTGGCTCGTCCAGATCTTCGACGATCAGCGCACGCGCGAAAAGCGCCTCGGACGCTGCGTCGGCGATATGCATCAGGATACCCTCGCCCTGTGCGCTGCGCTGCGAGCGTGCTTGGGGCGGCCCGCCGCAGCGCTCATCCCAGGATCAACCGGCGCGCGATCCGCATGCAAGGGCTATTTCTGCATGTCGCCAAGCTTGCAGCCCTTGGAGAGGAACAACGTGGTCAGATGTTCCTTGCGGCCCTGCGCCTGCTGCGCCATCAAGGCGGCTTGCTGCGACTGCATCGCGGCCTGTTGCTGGGCCACTGCCTGCTGCTGTGCATTGGCCGTGGCCGCCTGCTGCGCCGCGCCACCGAGCAATCCACCGAGCAGGGAGCCACCACCAAATCCGCCAAAACCACCGAAACCGCCGCGCGCGGCCCCATTGACGATGGCAGCGGTGGCCACCGCGCCGGCCACCTGGCCCCCGACATTGGAATTCGGATCGGCGACCGCCGCAACGGGCATCGCCGGCTGCGATGCACGGGCCATGATGGCATCCATCTGGACGGTTTCGTTGTAGATCTGCTGGCAGTTCAGATCGTTGTCGGTCATGCGCACGCGCTCAATGGTCTGAGCGTGTGCAAGCGCGCCCATCAGGGCAAGCGACACCGCTGCTGCGCGTGCCGATGGCCGGGTGGTGAAGGCAGGATGTTTCACGGACATTTTCCTGGAAATGGACAATCATTCGGCAGGCCAATGGCATGCCACGGCCAGTGCCGCGGCACCGGAGCGTGGACGATACCATCGCCGGCGCGGCGCGTCACCCCCTGGCATCAAGAATCGCCGCCCACGGTGACCAATTGCCAGGGCCACGGATCATGGGTCTTCGGCAATCGCCTGGGCCAGATAGTCGATCCGCTTTTGCAAGTCGGAGTCTGAATCGGCAAAGCGCCGCGCGATGTCGGCAAAGACATCCTGGACCTCGATCAGTGCATCGACCATGTCGGGCGCGAACTGCCCGCCGCGCTCCTGGAACAGGCGCTGCATTGCCTTGTCATGGGCGATGCCGGCACGGTAGACCCGGTCGCTGGTCAAGGCGTCATAGGCATCGGCGACGGCCATCAACAGGGCTGGCGCGGGGATCGCGTCGCCCGCGAGACCTTGCGGGTATCCCTGACCGTCCCAGCGTTCGTGGTGACCAGACGCGATCTGTTGCGCCAGGTCCAGGAAGGCAGACGGCTCGCCGACCTGGTGCTGCAGCTGCCCGACGATGTCGCGACCGACGGCCGCGTGGCTGCGCACCAGTTCCAGTTCGTCGGGCGTCAAGGCGCCTGGCTTGAGCAGGATGCGATCGGGCACCGCGCTGTTGCCGATGTCGTGCAAGGCACTGGCACGCACCAAGGCCTCGCGCGTCGCCTCCGGCCATCGGCTGGCGTAAGGCTCGGCCAGACACAACTGGCGCGCCAGCGTCTGCACATACAGCTGGATGCGCTGGATGTGCAGACCCGCTTCACCGGGTTCTGCAACCCTGGCCATCGCGTGCACCATGGCATCGACCAGCCGGTCCTGATGGTGCAGACTTTCATCGCTGGCATGCGGAGTTTCAAGGGCACTCAAGTCGACTCTCCGGGGTGGTGGTGGAGCAGGATGTTACGCTGTCCGGTCAAACTACCCGACGCGCACGGAACGGCAATCGGTAGGCCCAGACCGGTCGTCCGTCCACGAGCTGCACCTTCCCATCGGGCTCCAGTTCCGGGGCTTCGAACTCCAGGCTCACCAGCCAGGCACCGGGCGACATGTCGGCGGCGGCCTTGGCCACGGCACGCGCCATGCTCTCAGGGCGCTGGAACAGATACACCAGGGCATACGGACGCCAGCTTGCGCGCCAGATGTCACCCTGGCGCACCTGCGCCCAGGGACAACGCAGCCCGCACCAGGCCCGCAACGGCCAGCTCCATTCGATTCCCGTCAACCGCGCCTGCGGATAAGCGGACCGCAGTGCCCGCAAACCGTGACCAAGGCCACAGCCGGCATCGAGCACCGCGGCCTGGGGCGGCAGCGGCAGCACGGTCGGTAACGCGCGCAAGGCGTCTGCGGGGGTCGGAAACAGCGGCGCGTCGCGCCAGGCCTTGATCGGATAGACCAGCAACACCGCCATCAGCAGAACCGGCCAGACCCACGCCGGAACCACGGCAGCCCCGCTGACGAGCATGGCCAGCGGGAAACCCGCTGCCACGATGGCGCGCCGCCACCAGCGGCTGGCAGCCAGGCTCAGCAACAGGCCAGGCACGGTGGCCGCCACCAATGCCGTCGGCCCCGACCATCCGAGGGACTGGCTGACCCAAAACACCAGCCAGCAGACGATCCAGACCAGGATTGCCGGCAACGGCCAAGACAGGCGCAACGCCATGGAGCCGTGAAGCCGCTCAGCGGCTGGCGTTGTGGCTGAGCTTGTCGATCAGTCCGTTGAGCTCCTCCAGCGAACCGAACCGGATCGCCACTTCGCCCAGTTCCTGCATCCGCCCGGCCCGTTTGACACGCTTCTTGACCCGCACTTCAACGTCGGCGGTCAGCAGGTCCGACAGCTCTTCTTCGAGCCGGCGCACATCGCGCGATTTTTCCTTCTTGGGTTTGGGCGAGGTCAATGCAAACTCGGCGCCGAGCTTCTTCACCAGCACCTCGGTTTCGCGCACCGACATCTTGCGCGCCGCGACCTGGTTGGCGGCAGTGATCTGCGCGGAACGCTCGAGCGCCAGCAAAGCCCGGGCATGGCCCATTTCCAGATCACCCGCCATCAGCATGGTCTGCACCGGATCGGCCAGTTGCAGCAGGCGCAGCAGATTGCTGGCCGCACTGCGCGAACGCCCGACGGCCTGCGCCGCCTGCTCGTGGGTGAGTCCAAACTCCTTCACCAGGCGTTGCAAACCCTGGGCTTCTTCCAGCGGATTCAGATCTTCCCGCTGCATGTTCTCGATCAGCGCCATGGCGGCGGCGGCTTCGTTGCCGACGTCGCGCACCAGCACCGGCACACTGTCCAGCCCGGCCAGCCGAGCGGCGCGAAAGCGGCGTTCGCCGGCGATGATTTCGTACACCGGCCGGTCGCCACGGGTCAGGGTGTCGGCGTCGCCAGCCGCTTGCATCGCACGCAGGCGCTGCAAGCCATCGGAGGCCTCGAGACGGCGCACCAGGATCGGTTGCATGATGCCTTGCGCCTTGATCGACTCGGCCAGCTCGTACAAGGCGCCCTCGTCCATCCGGGTCCGGGGCTGGTATTGGCCGGGCACCATGTCGGACAACAACAAGCTGGCCGGCTGACCGGGGCCGGCATCGACACCGGTGGTGGTGCTTTCGGCCTGCGCCGCCGGCCCGAGCAGGGCTTCGAGCCCCCGTCCCAGTCCCTTGAACTTCTTCGTCACCATGGCTGCTTCTCCTGCTCAAACGTCATGTTCATTGGCGCTGCAGCGCCACTGCGGCGGCGGCATCGCCTCGGCACACAGCCATCAAGCGCGCGTGGCCTTCGGGCCAGTCGCCCAGGCCGCTGGCGGCATTGATATGACCGGTGTTGCCGTAATCGACGAACTGCGCGCCCCAGCCCGCGGCAAACTGTGCCGCCCGCACGAAGCTGCAATACGGGTCATCCTGGCTGGCCAGCACCACGGCGGGAAACGGCAAGGGCTGCAACACCACTGGCGACCAACTGGCCAACACGGCGGCGAGTTCGTCGCGTTGCGGATCTCCCGGCGCCACCAGCAAGGCGCCCCGGATGTGCCTGGCCAGACCGGAACTGGCGGCCCAGGCACCGACGAGGTGGCAGCCCAGGCTGTGCGCCACCAGCACGATGCGGGCAGGCGCGTCCGGTGCTCGTCCCGCTACCAGCGCCAGCACGACGTCTTGCAGACGGGCAATCCAGTCGCCACGCAGCGGCCGCATCCAGTCGTGCTGCTCGACCCGCCGGTAACCATGACGCTGCTCCCACAGGGTTTGCCAATGGGCGGGTCCGGAATCCTGCCATCCGGGTAGCAGCAGCACCACGGGATCCGTCATACGCTATTCATTTGATAGTGCCATCACACGTTTTCGCGGTGCTCTCAGGCATTCCGATCACAGGGTTTCGATCCGCGCCACGAGCTCCTCGGCAAACGCGACATAGGCCTGCGCACCCTTGGACGCGGGGTCGAACACCACGCCGGGCAAGCCATAACTGGGGGCTTCGGCCAACCGCACATTGCGGGGAATCACGGTGTCGAAGACCTTCTCGGCAAAATGGGCCTTGAGCTGGTCGCTGACCTGCTGCTGCAAGGTGATGCGCGGGTCGAACATCACGCGCAGCAGACCGATCACCGCCAGGTCCTTGTTCATGTTGGCGCGCACCTGCCGGATCGTATTGACCAGGTCGCTCAGGCCTTCGAGCGCAAAATATTCGCACTGCATCGGCACGATCACGCCGTGCGCACAACTCAGGCCATTGAGCGTGAGCATCGACAAGGACGGCGGACAGTCGATCAGGATGAAGTCGTAATCGGCTTCGACGGTGGCCAATGCGGCCTTGAGCCGGCGCTCGCGCCGCTCGGCACCGACCAGCTCCACCTCGGCGCCAGCCAGATCGCGATTCGCGCCAAGAACGGCATACCCACATCCGGCGGCATCGAGCTTCGCGCTGCGCACAAGCGCCTGGGCCACGGTGGTCGACCCCAGCAATACGTCGTAGATGCTGGTCGCCAGCGCGCGTTTGTCGATCCCCGAGCCCATCGTGGCGTTGCCCTGCGGGTCCAGATCGACCATCAATACCCGTTGCCCCACCTTGGCCAGGCCGGCCGCCAGGTTGACCGTCGTGGTGGTCTTGCCGACGCCGCCTTTTTGATTCGCGATACAGAAGATTCTGGCCATGGGGTCTGTGGTGGGCGTCAAAATGCAGCGCGGCGGATCAGCTACCGACCGCCAGCTTGACGCCGAAACCGATCAGGAACAGACCTGCCAGCTTGTTCAGCACACGCGCCACCACCGGGTTGGCGCGCATGCGTTCGGCCAGGAAATGCGTAAGCAGCGTCATCGTCAGGCAATAGGCAAAAGTCAGCAGTGCCACCGTCATGGCCATGACGCCGAAGGTCCACAGCCCCTGGTGCCGGGTTGGATCGACAAACAGCGGGAAAAACGCCATATAGAAAACAATCGCCTTGGGATTGAGCAAGGTGATCAGGAACGCCTGGCGCGCATAGTGGCCTGCATGGATGTGCAGCACCGGCTGGTCACCCGGGCGCGCGGACAGCATGCGAACGCCCAACCATGCCAGATAGGCGGCGCCCAGCCACTGCACCATATGAAAAGCCGTCGGATAGGCCGCCAGCATGGCGGCAATACCCGCCACCGACATCCAGATGAGCAGCTGGTCCCCAAGCATCAGGCCCCAGGCGGCCGCCAGACCGCCCCGGATGCCGCCCTTGCCGGTCGAGGTGATCAAGGCCAGGTTGCCCGGACCAGGGATCATCAGGAATACGATGATGGCGATGACGAACGCACCGTAGTCGGCGATGCCAAACATGGGGATATCCTTGGTAAGCGGGTTTCGAGTTTACTGCCTTGTGCCGCGCGTGCAGCCGCGCAGCACACCTGCGCGACGTTTCGCGGGTCGGGCCAGGCCGAACGACCCAGCGCGTGAGAGACAACTGATTGGGCTCAAACGCTTGCCGCTTACGCCCTCAGCGGTTGCGCACGTTCATGCGCCAACAGGCGCCGACGCCCGTTCCATCCACACGATGCACCGCTGTGCCTGGAGGCCTGGTACCGTCAGTTGTTCCACGTGAAACACCCGCACCGTCGCTGGCAGAGCGGCGAGCTCATTGTCGGGACGCTGCCCCTTCATCGCCATCCAGCAACCACCGTCGGCCAACAAGGCTGTTGTCCACGCCACGAAGTCCGGCAAGGCGGCAAAGGCACGCGAACACACGATATCGAAGTTGTCGGCGACGGTTTCCACCCGGGCATGCAACGAAGACAGATTGGCCAGGCCCACGCTGGCCGCCACCTGTCGTACAAACGCCGCCTTCTTGGCAACCGCATCGACACAGCAGACCTGCAACTGCGGACAGGCAATGGCCAGCACCACGCCGGGCAATCCACCGCCGGAACCGACATCAAGCAAACGCGCGGCAGCGGACGCGCCGCGTCGACGCAACATCCGCCGCAATGGCCCAACCACGGCCAGGCTGTCCAGCAAATGCTGGCGCACCATCTGTGCCGGTTCACGCACGGCCGTGAGGTTGTAGACCCGGTTCCATTTCTGCAGCAGGGCGAGATAGTCGAGCAGCTGCTTGAGCTGCAGATCGGTCAGCTCCAGGCCCAAGGCGACGCCACCATCACGCAGGTCCGCCGCAAGCGTTGGTTCGTTCAAAGTGGCACCTTGTCTGCGGCCCCGTTGTCAACCGCTTGGCGGCTTGCCCGGGGCTGGCTGCGCGCGGCAGACCGGTGTTTCTTCAAATGGATCATCAGCAAGGAAATCGATGCAGGCGTGATGCCGGAAAGCCGTGACGCCAAACCCAGCGTTTGCGGACGGTACCGGCTCAAAATCTGGCGCGCTTCGATGCTCAGCGCCGCAACCTGCATATAGTCCATCTCGGGGGGCAACTCCAGGTTCTCCTGAACCTCGGCACGCTCGACTTCGTCTTGCTGGCGCTGGATGTATCCGCTGTAGCGGGCCATGATCTCGACCTGCTCGACTACCGATTGTCCAAATAGCCACTCCGCCTGGCTGCGGTCCGCCGGCGCGACATCTGCGCGCCAGGCGAGATCGACGGGTGCAAACTGCCCATCATTGAGTGACATCAGTGATTGATAACTGACATCCGGTCGGCGCAACAAGTCCGCCAGACTGTATTCATGGTCCATGGCCTTGCCCAGCACCCGGTGCGCCTCATCCGGAGAAACCGTTCTGGGATTGATCCAGGTGCTGCGCAGGCGCTGTGTTTCACGTGAAACAGCGTCACGTTTGCGGCAAAAGGCGTCCCAGCGCCGATCGTCGACCAAGCCCAGGCGACGGCCGGTCTCGGTCAGTCGCAGGTCGGCATTGTCTTCACGCAACTGCAGCCGGTATTCCGCTCGGCTGGTGAACATCCGATACGGCTCGTTGACGCCCTTGGTGATCAGGTCGTCAATCAACACGCCAAGGTAAGCCTCGTCCCGTCGCGGCATCCACGGCGGTTCACCCCGGCACTGCAGGGCTGCATTGAGCCCGGCATACAGACCTTGCGCGGCCGCTTCTTCATATCCGGTCGTGCCATTGATCTGCCCGGCAAAGAACAGGCCGGCAATCGCCCGGGTCTCGAAGCTGGACTTGAGTGCGCGCGGGTCGAAATAGTCATACTCGATGGCATAGCCCGGCCGCAGGATATGCGCGTCCTCCAGTCCGACCATCGAGCGCACCAGCGCATATTGCACGTCGAACGGCAGACTGGTAGAGATGCCGTTCGGATAGATCTCATGCGTCTGCAGTCCCTCGGGTTCCAGAAAAATCTGGTGGCTTGTCTTGTCCGCGAACCGGTGGATCTTGTCTTCCACGCTGGGGCAATACCGTGGGCCTATGCCTTCGATCTGGCCGGTGAACATCGGGCTGCGGTCCAGCCCGGCGCGGATGATGTCGTGCGTGCGTTCGTTGGTATGGGTGATCCAGCACGGAACTTGACGCGGATGCTGGCCCGCGGTGCCGAGGAAGCTGAACACCGGTAGCCGGTCTGACGCGCCGCCAGACATGCCGTCGCCCGGTTGCTCCAGGCAGCGGCTGAAGTCGATGCTGCGCCCGTCGATGCGCGGTGGTGTGCCGGTCTTGAGGCGACCTTGCGGCAACTTCAGCTCCTTGAGCCGCGCCGACAGGCGCATCGCCGGCGGATCACCTGCGCGCCCGGCCGCGTAGTGGTTCATGCCGACATGGATCTTGCCGTCCAGAAAGGTGCCTGCGGTCAGCACTACCGTGCGGCTGCGAAACTGCAGGCCGATCTGGGTCACCGCACCGACCACCCGGTCACCTTCGATCATCAGGTCGTCCACCGCCTGCTGGAACAACCACAGATGGGGCTGATTCTCCAACCGGTGCCGAATCGCCGCCTTGTACAGGATCCGGTCGGCCTGCGCGCGTGTGGCGCGCACCGCCGGACCTTTGCTGGCATTCAGTATCCGGAACTGGATTCCTGCTTCGTCGGTCGCCCCGGCCATGGCGCCCCCCAGGGCATCCACCTCCTTGACCAGATGACCCTTGCCGATACCGCCGATCGAGGGATTGCAACTCATCTGCCCCAGCGTTTCGATGTTGTGCGTCAGCAACAAGGTCTTGCTGCCCATGCGGGCAGCCGCCAACGCAGCCTCGGTCCCGGCGTGGCCACCGCCCACCACGATCACGTCGAACTCTTGTGGATACATCATGCTTGTGCCGCCTCTCGCGGTGTGTGTTCGCGGATCGGCCCATCGGCCGAGTCCAGCCATTCCGCCGGCACTCCCATGGCCTGCGCCACCTGTGCCAGGCGCCGGTTTGTCGTCACGAACAGGTCGACATTTGCCGCCAACGCACTGCCAAGCGTCAACGCGTCGGTCACCCGCATCGGCTCCTGCTCCATCGCCGCGAACGCATACCGCTCGACATGGTCGTCCAGCGCAACCCGCACCATGTCGGCAATATCGCGCCTGACCGCCGCCCAGACCCGCTCGAACTCTGGCGCCGGCAAGCAAGCTTCGCGCTGGCGCAGCAACAGCGCTGCGGCCACCTCGCTCTGGCAGTGCGCCGCAACGAACAGTCGGTCGGCCCGCGCGAACACATCGAGCACCCGTTGGTGCCCCGCCTCGCTGGCGTACCGCTTGAGCAAGGCCGATGTGTCGAACATCACCCGCGCGCCCATCGAGGCCACCGGCGGCGTTTGCACGCTGTGGGCAGCGGTCGACGCCCGCACACGGGACGCGGGTTGGCGCGCCGCGTTCATGCGCGCGCCCCGGGCTCGTCACGCAGGTCCGACACCGCCTGGGACAAAGATACGCCAGGCGGCAACTGCACCGGTGCGAAGGCCTGTTTCCAGTTGGGCAGTCGGTCGGCCTCGGTCTCCCGGACCGGCACCAGATCCGCCACCGGCTTGCCGTGCCGCAAAATCCGCACGGTTTGGCCCTGCTGCACCCGGTCCAGGACCGCTGCCGCGTTGGCGCGAAATTCACTCAAGGGAAGTTCTTGCATTTTGTACAAACGAGGGAGAATTTGTACATTTTAGCCGCCCAAGGCATTGCCCAAGCAAACACTGCCGCGCCCGCCGCATCGCCCAAGAGCTTGTGATCCAATCGCCACATGCAACTTCTCGTCTTTGCCGGCAGCACCCGCCTGCTGTCGTTCAACCGCCGCCTGGCCGCTGTTGCAGCGCAGATCGGCCGTGACGCAGGCGCCACAGTCAGCCATATCGAGCTGGCCGACTTCGACATACCGATGTACAACGCCGATCTCGAAGCGCGTGGCACGCCACCGGACGTGCTGCGGCTCAAGCAACTGATGTTCGAGCACCCGGCGTGGATCATCTGTTCGCCGGAATACAACGGCGCATACACCGCGCTGCTCAAGAACACCATCGACTGGGTTTCGAGCCCGATCAAGTCCGATCCGGCCTGGACAGACGGATTCAAGTCGTTCCGCGGCAAGGTGGTCGGCATGCTCAGTGCATCCAATGGCGCACTCGGCGGCTTGCGCTCGCAGAGCCACCTCGCACCCCTGTTGCTCAATTCGCAGTGCTGGCTGGCGCCCAAGGCTTTTGCACTGGCGCGCGCCGCCGATGCCTTTGATGCCGATGGCGCACTGCAAGACAAGGCCCAGCACAACAACGTACGTGCTGTCGTGGAGCAGGTGTTATGGGCAGCGCGCCGCCTGCACGTTGATTGATTTCTTCCTGCATTCGAAGAAATCCTTGTCCATAAACGATTGAGACGAGCGCGGACACTCACTTTCCGAACAAACCCTTGAGCTTGTCACCGATCGCGTCGCCCAGGGATGCACCGGCACCGGTGCCCACGCCCGGCATCACCAGCGTGCCGATTGCCGCACCCACCAACGCACTGCGGGTCAGCATTACCGTCGGGGCATCGAGGGTACCGGCCACGACCAGCGGCACGCCGACGGCCTTGCCCACCAGCTGGGCTCCGAGGTTCACGTTGATGCGGCCCGACAATGCGCGGTTCGGCGCCACCGTGATATCGCCGGTCGCGCTGAGCGTTCCCGAACTGGCTGCCAGGTTGCTGAATGCGATCGCCCGGCCGCGCGTCGTGACCTGTCCGGACAGGCTGTCAAGCTGCGTGCGGCCACCCCGGCTCAGGCCCACGGTCTGGACCGCCTTGGCCAGATCAATGCCATTGACCACGGCATCCTGCACAGTGAAGCGGCTGTGCGTCACCAACACGGCACCCAGTTCGGATGTCGACGCGGCACGACCGGAGAAGGTCGTGTTGGCCTGCAGCCGGCCACTGAGCGGCCCGGGCCTGCCCTTGCGCATAGCGCTGAGCTCAAGGTTGCGGGTCACGAACTGGCCCTGCACAGAGACCTGCGGCTTGGCCCCGGCAATATCCTGCACCGACAACACCCCCTCGATCGAACCACCCGCATGTTGCACCTGGATATCCCATGACGGGCCGGCGGGCGCAACTTTCGCACCGGCGGGACTGCCCACTTCCGGACCGCGCTGCGTGCCGGCCTGGGGACGGACCGGCGCTGCGCCGGTTCGTATGGCCTGGACCCGGGCGCCTTGCCAGGCGCCGGCACTCACCGTCAACTCCAGCGTCTCTGGCAGACCATGCAGGTCCAGCCGGGCGTCGGCGTCGAACGTCGTTGCCTCGCCCCGGTTGTTGCGCCAGTGAATGCGCTCGAACTGCAGGCGGCGTGGCAGCAGCAGCAGCGGCACGGGGCTGCCCGGTGGCTTGCCCGAACCCGCGCCCGGACTGCTGGCGTGGGCCGCCTTGCCGCGCACGGTCGCCAACAGGGCGTCAATGCCGCCTTGCGGAAGATCGGCTCCTTGCAGCACCAGGCTGGCCACTTCCAGCCGTCCCGCCAACAATGCATCCAGGCGCAAACGCAACGCGATGCGCTGGGCCGTGAGCGGCTCGGGCGTTCGCAGCTCCACCGCATCCAGCGCCACTGCGGGCACCGGCCAGGGATCGACCTGCAGTCGGCCCAGCACGACGGGCACACCCAACGCGTCTTCGGCCTGTGACTGCACCCGCAGCCGAAAATCGTCCGACCCGACCCAGCGCTGCAAGGCCAGCAGCCCGGCGCCAATCACTATCGCGGTGCCCGATACCGCCCAGAACAAGCCTTTGACCCATCGTCGCATGACGCGATTGTGCAGGCTTCGATGCAAAGCGGCCTGGAAGGTAATATTGCCGCAATACCGCGGGCAATCTGCCGTCCCTGTGTGCCTCGGACTTGCGATGACCTGCCTTAGCTGGTGAAATCAACCCGCATGGATGCAACAACAACGAGGGAAAGACAACCATGGCGACAGAGAAGGAACCCCCCAAGAATACCGCGGCATCGGCGGCACCGACTGCAGGCGCAGGCGGCGCGGCTGGTCCACGCGTCAAATGGAATGTCGAGCATCTCAAGAGTTCCTATGTCAATTTCGCCAACGCCAACTCCACCCGCGAAGAAGTCGTGCTCAATTTCGGCTTGAACACCAGTTGGGATCGCAGCCAGCCCGAGGTCGAGATCGAACTGGCACACCGCCTCGTCATGAGTCCGTTTGCCGCCAAACGGCTATCGGAGCTGCTGGCCAAGCTGATGACGGAATACGAATCGCGGCACGGCGAACTCAAGTAGACGGCTTGCCACGGCGCTCTCCAGTCCGACCGCCTGCGCGTCGCGCTGCGGCTGCGCTGCGCAACCCGTAGGCCGCGGGCGCCGTGCCGGCACTGTCGCATCCCGTGCAGGGCCAACGTCGGGCCAGGCAAGCTGATCGGTCGGATACGCTACGCCACTAGTTCCAACGGCCAGGATTGAGACGATGCTGTCGCACAATGAGTCCTCCGCACCCCAGTCGACGAACCAACCGACCGCCGCAGGCCGCGCAGTCGCGACCGACCCCTGGGCGGCGTTGGCCCAGGCCCGCACTGCCGAGCAGTTGTGCCAGGCCTGGTTGCCGGTGCTCTGCAGCATGGTGCCCGCCGCGCGCAGCGGTGTGGTCTTGCTGCAGGATGAAGATGGCAGCTACGCGCCAGCGGCGGTCTGGCCCGGTCAGACCGATCTGAGCCACCTGGGCGACGTGGCCCAGGAATCGCTGGTCAAGCGTCAGGGCGTGGTGCGCCGCAACGCCGACGCACCGACGCAGTTCGCCTATCCGCTCGATGGCGGCAATCGCCTGTTTGGCGCCGTGGTGCTGGAGCTGCAGACCGACGACGACGACGCGTTGGGACAGGCAATGCGCATGCTGCATTGGGGTGCCGGCTGGATGATGGATCTGCACAACCGGCGCCAGCTGGGCGCACAGGAATCCCGCCTGGAACGCTCCAGCTTCCTGTTCGACCTGGCGCTGGCGGCCCTGGCCGAGACCGATGCGCACAAGTCCTCGCTGGCCATCGTCAACCGACTGGCGCAACATTTTGGCTGTCACCGGGTGCAACTGGGGCTGGAAAAGGGCAAGACCGTGCAGGTCAGCGCGATGTCCCACTCGGCCACGTTCGACGAAAAGACCAACCTGGTCAATCTGGCCGCGCTGGCAATGAACGAGGCGTTCGACCAGCGCGCGACCGTGGTCGTGCCCGAGCCCGAGACCGGCGCCACCCTGATTACCGCCGCGTTGCGCCACTATGGCGCCGAAAGCGGCAGCGCGGCCTTGTGCGCTGTCCCGCTGGAGGCCGGCGACCGGCTGATCGCCGTCTGGCTGCTCGAACGCGACACACCGTTCACCGATGCCGAATTGCAAGCGCTCGAAACCCTGGCGCTCACGATGGCGCCGATCATCGAACTCAAGCTGACCGCCGAAGAAAGCCTGCTGCGTCATGGTCATCGCAGCTGGCAGACGATGCTGCGAAGCGTCACCGACAGCTCGCGCCCCGGCATCAAGTTGCTGGTGCTGCTGACGGCCTTGCTGCTGCTGTTCGTGGCGCTGGTTCCGGCGGACTACCGCGTCGCGTCCAAGGCAGTGGTCGAAGGCGCCATCCAGCGGGTGGCCGTGGCGCCGTTCCAGGGCTACATCCGGCAGGCCCCGGCACGGGCCGGCGACCTGGTCCGCAAAGGCCAGGTGCTGGCCGTGCTGGAAGACAAGGATCTGCGGCTGGAGCGGGTCCGCTGGGAATCCGAGCTCGAAGTCTCGGTACGCAAGGAACGCGAGGCGATGGCCAAGGCCGATCGGGTCGCATTGCGCCTGGCCTCTGCACAGGCCAACCAGGCGCGCGCCCAGCTCGATCTGACACTGGAAAAGCTCAGCCGGGTCGAAGTGGTGGCGCCGTTCGACGGCGTCGTGGTGCGCGGCGACCTGTCGCAGGAGCTCGGCTCACCGGTGGAGCAGGGCAAGGTCCTGTTCGAACTGGCGCCGCTGGACGCCTGGCGCGTGATCCTCAAGGTCGACGAACGCGACATCGCGCAGGTCAAGCTCGGCGAACCCGGCGAACTGGTGCTGACCAGCCTGCCCGGCCAGGCCTACCCGCTGACCGTCAAACGGATCACGCCGGTATCGATCGCCGAGGACGGACGCAATTATTTCCGCGTCGAGGCCGCGTTGACCGACAAGGCCGAACAAGGCCCGGTCCCGATGCGCCCGGGCATGGAAGGCGTCGCCAAGGTCCGCGCCGGCCAACGCAGCCTGCTCTGGATCTGGACCCACCGCTTCACCGATTGGCTGCGCCTCAAAGCATGGGAGTGGATGCTGTGACGCCACCGTTTCACCTCCCAGCGACACGCAGTGCGCGAACGTGGGGGCATTGGCCACGGCGCCGGGCCGCCCCAAGCCGTGGCAGCCCCCTTGGGGGGCAGAGAGCGACACGCAGTGCGCGAACGTGGGGGCATTGGCCACGGCGCCGGGCCGCCCCA
>CAZLDV010000036.1:0-33180 GCA_964558425.1 uncultured Rhodoferax sp.
TTGGCGAATTCAAGACCAAGGCCGGGCGCATGAGCCCGTATTTTTTCAACGCCGGATTGTTCGACGATGGCGCCAAGCTGGGCCGGCTCGCCCAATTCTATGCGCGGCGTTTGATCGCCAGCGGCATGCAGTTCGACATGGTGTTCGGCCCGGCCTACAAGGGCATTCCGCTGGGTACGGCGCTGGTGATCGAACTGGCGCGTTTGGGCCGCAACGTACCGTTTGCGTACAACCGCAAGGAAGCCAAGGACCATGGTGAAGGCGGCTCGCTGGTGGGCGCGCCGTTGCAGGGGCGGGTGCTGATCGTCGACGACGTGATGTCGGCCGGTACCGCGGTGCGTGAATCGATTGCCGTGATCCGCGCTGCCGGCGCCACGCCGCATGGCGTCGTGATCGCGCTCGACCGGCAGGAAAAGGCGACGGAGAACGGCCAGGACAGCGCGACCAGCGCGGTACAGCATGTGCGCGAGGTACTCGGGCTGCAGGTCTGCAGCGTGGCCCGGCTGACCGACCTGCTGGGTTACCTGGAGCAGCGCAGCAACGCGGGCCTTGCCGCCGAGTATGCGCGGGTGATCGCATACCGGCAGCGTTATGGCGTGGACGACCGGACGGCGGCTGCATGAACAATCACGCCGCCTGGCGGGGGCGCGCCACGACGATGGGGGTCGGCGCCGTGTTGCTGCTCATCGCAGGCGCCAGCCTTGCGCAAACAGCGACACCCATCAGTGGCATCTACACCTGTACCGACGCCAGCGGTCGCAAGCTGCGCTCCGATCGTCCGATCCCGGCCTGCAATGATCGTGAGCAGACCGTGCTCAATCCGAGCGGCACCGTGCGCGCCCGCATCGGGCCTTCGCTGAGCGTGCAGCAACGCGCCGAGCTGGAGGAGCGCAAGAAGGAGGAAGCCGCTGAACAGGCCCGGCTGCAGGAAGACAAGCGCCGCGACCGGGCCATGCTGGCGCGGTATCCATCGCGTGACGCGCACGACAAGGAGCGCGCCAACGCAAACGCGCGTCTGGATGCGGTCGTGCTGGAGGCCGAGAAGCGCATCAAGGCCTTGCAGGACGAACGCGCAAAGAATGACCGCGAACTGGAGTTCTACCAGGGTGATTCCGCCAAGGCGCCGCCGGCCCTGCGACGCCAGATCGATTACGTGACCGAAGGCCTGCAGGCGCAGCGACGCTTCATCCAGTCGCAGGAGAACGAACGCCAACGGCTGAATGCGCGATTCGACGAGGAACTGGTACGACTGCAGCAGCTCTGGCAGGACAAGCCGCGTGCTGCCGGTGCGTTGCCGCACGCAGGCGGCAAGCCCTAGGCGCGACGCCGGATCGTCCAGGAGGCCAGCACGATGCAGCCTGACACGGCCGTGGTGGTGCGCGACATCGTGCTCGTGGGTGGCGGCCACAGCCATGTCGGCGTGTTGCGGGACTTCGCAATGCGCCCCGTTCCCGGTGTGCGCATCACCCTGGTCTGCACCGATGCGCATACACCGTATTCGGGCATGTTGCCGGGTTACGTCGCCGGCCACTATGGCTACGACGATGTGCATATCGATCTGAGCCGGCTGGCCCAGTTCGCCGGCGCCCGCTTCCTGTGCGCCGAGGTGATCGGGCTGGAACCCGCCAACCGCCGCGTGGTGTTGCGCGAGCGTCCACCATTGCGGTATGACCTGCTGTCGATCAACATCGGCTCCACACCGCAGGTCGATGCGGTGCCTGGTGCACAGGCGCATGCAGTCGCGGTCAAGCCGATCTTTCGTTTCAACCAGCGCTGGCTGGCACTGCTCGCGCGGATACGGGAGCATGCCGGTCCGGCCACGATCGCCGTCGTGGGTGGTGGGGCGGGCGGCGTCGAGCTGACGCTGGCGATGCAGTACCGGCTGCGGGCGGTGCTGCGTGAACAGGGGCGTGACCCCGAGGTCCTGACGTTTCACCTGTTCACCGCCGACGCCGCGTTGCTGCCCACGCACAGCGCAGCGGTGCAGCGCCGTTTCGCCGAGACCTTGCGCGCGCGTGGTGTCCATGTGCACTATGCGTCGGCGGTGACGGAGGTGCGTGCGGGCCGCTTGTGTACACAGGGCGATCGGTGGTTCGACACCGACGAGACCGTCTGGGTCACGCAGGCCGGTGGCGCGGCGTGGTTGCAGGGCACAGGCCTGGAACTGGACGAACGAGGCTTCATCCGCGTCAACGATGCGCTGCAGTCGGTCAGCGATCCGCTGGTGTTTGCCGCCGGTGATGTGGCCAGCATGGACCACCACCGGCTCGAGAAGGCGGGCGTCTTTGCGGTGCGGATGGCCAAACCGCTGGCGCGCAACCTGCGCCTGGCGCTGGCGCAGCGGGCCTTGCTGCCGTACCGACCGCAGCGCCGCTGGCTGGCGCTGATCAGCACCGGAGACCGTTACGCGGTCGCGTCCCGGGGCGCGCTGTCGTTTGCCGGCGCTTGGGTGTGGCGCTGGAAAGACTGGATCGACCGACGCTTCATGCGCCGCTTCAGCGCGTTCCCTCCGATGGCTGGCGCGCCAGCGCCTGCCGCCACGGCAGCGCCGCTGGCGCTGACGCAGGACGAGTCGCTGCAGGCGATATCGGCCATTGCGATGCGCTGTGGTGGCTGCGGTGCCAAGGTCGGCGCCAGTGTCCTGTCCCGAGCGCTCGCCAGTTTGGCGCCGATCCGGAACGACGACGTGCTGATCGGCCTGCACGCGCCCGACGATGCAGCGATCGTGCGGGTGCCCCCTGGCAAGGCGATGGTGCACACGGTCGACTTCTTCCGCGCGTTCATCGACGACCCCTATGTGTTCGGACAGATCGCTGCCAACCATGCCTTGGGAGACATCTTCGCGATGGGCGCGCAGGCCCAGAGCGCCACCGCCATTGCGACCGTGCCGCCGGGGCTGGAGGACCAGGTCGAAGAACTGCTGATGCAGATGATGAGCGGCGCGGTCGAGGTGCTCAACGCCGCGGGATGTGCGCTGGTCGGTGGCCATACCGGCGAGGGACGCGAACTGGCGCTGGGCTTTGCGGTCAATGGCCTGGTCGATGCATCGCTGCAGGGCGTCATGCGCAAGGGTGGCATGCGCGCGGGCGATGTACTGGTGCTCACCAAGCCGATCGGCACCGGCGCCCTGTTTGCCGCCCATGCGCGGCTGGTGGCGCGCGGACGCTGGGTGCAGGCCGCGCTGGGCATGATGCGCCAGTCCAACCAGGCTGGTGCCGCCATCCTGATCGCCCATGGCGCCACCGCCTGCACCGACCTGACCGGGTTTGGCCTGCTGGGGCATCTGGTGGAAATGACGCGCCCCTCCGGTGTCGATGTGCGTCTGCACCTGTCGGCCTTGCCCTTGCTCGGCGGTGCGCTGGAATGCGTGGCGCAAGGCATCGTCAGTTCGCTGCAGGCGTCCAACGTGCGGCTGCGCCGGGCATTGCACAACCAGGAGGATTTTGTCCAGCATCCGCGCTACCCGCTGCTGTTCGACCCGCAGACCGCCGGTGGCTTGCTGGCCAGCGTGCCTGCGGCGCGGGCCGGTGCCTGCGTCGACGCACTGCGCGCAGCCGGTTATGCCGCGGCCGCGGTCATCGGCGAAGTCGTGCCACAAGGCGACGCACTGGCCCCGATCTCGTTGATCGACTGAGAGCGTGCAGCTGCGCGAGCGCGACGCGCAGGCATGGCGCGCCGAGGATTGTCTTGCGCCGCCCGGTGTCCGGACGCGCAAGCGCCACCTCAGCCCAGCTTCTTGCGCAGCAGTTCGCTGACCTGGGTCGGATTGGCCTTGCCGCAGCTGGCCTTCATGATCTGACCGACCAGGGCGTTGAAGGCCTTGTCCTTGCCCTGGCGGAACTCTTCGACACTCCTGGCGTTGGCGGCGACGACGTCGTCGACGATGGCTTGCAGTGCGCCATCGTCGCGCATCTGACGCAGACCCCGGGATTCGATCAAGGCGTCGACCGTTTCCCCTTCGCCATTCCACAAGGCATCGAACACCTGGCGCGCAGCGTTGTTGGAGATCGTGCCATCGGCGATGCGCTGCACCAGTGCGGCCAAGGTCGCGGCGTCCACGCGTGCCGCATCCACGTCCAGCTCCTGTGCATTGAGCCGGCGCGACAACTCGCCGGTGATCCAGTTGCAGACCAGCTTGGGTGGGCCGCCCGCCGCGACAGCGTCCAGGAAATACCGCGCCATCGCCTTGCTCTGCGTGACGATCGCGGCGTCGTACTCCGACAGGCCGTGTTCGCTTGCCAGCCGCTCGCGCAGCACATGTGGCAACTCGGGCATTTCGGCGCGCACCGCGTCCACCCAGCTGCGGGCAATCACCAGCGGTGGCAGATCCGGGTCGGGAAAGTAGCGGTAGTCGGCGGCGTCTTCCTTGCTGCGCATCGCGCGCGTCTGGCCAGTATCCGGGTTGAACAACACCGTGGCCTGTTCGATCGCATGGCCGTCCTCGATCTGTTCGATCTGCCAGCGCACCTCGAAATCGATCGCCTGCTGCATGTTGCGAAAACTGTTCAGGTTCTTGATCTCGCGCCGGGTGCCCAGCGGCGCGCCGGGCTTGCGCACCGAGACGTTGGCATCACAGCGGAAACTGCCCTCCTGCATGTTGCCGTCACAGATGCCGATCCAGGTCACCAGCCGGTGCAGCTCGCGTGCATAAGCCACGGCCTCGGCCGATGAACGCATGTCGGGCTCGGTGACGATCTCCAGCAGCGGCGTGCCGGCGCGGTTCAGGTCGATGCCGGTCTGGCCGACAAAATCCTCGTGCAGCGATTTGCCGGCGTCTTCTTCGAGGTGGGCACGCACCAGGCGCACCGAGCGCTTTTCACTGTCGAGAAAAAATTCCACCCGGCCGCCTTGCACGACCGGAATCTCGAACTGGCTGATCTGGTAGCCCTTGGGCAGATCGGGATAGAAGTAGTTCTTGCGCGCGAACACGCTGTGCTCGGCCACATGCGCGTTCACCGCCAGGCCGAACCGGATCGCACGTTCGACCGCCCCCTTGTTCATCACCGGCAAGGTGCCGGGCAGGGCCAGGTCGACCGCACAGGCCTGGGTGTTGGGCTCGGCGCCAAATGCGGTCGAGGCGCGGCTGAAGATCTTCGATGCAGTCGACAACTGGGCATGCGTCTCGAAGCCGATCACGACCTCGTAGCCTTGCACCAGCAAGCTCTTGGCCGGTGCGCCTGCCGCGGTGGTGGTGGCTGTGTTCATCAGGAATCCTCCATGCTGCGCATTGCGGAATTCGCCCTTGGGAACGGCCCTGCGCTGCTCATGATGCTCAATACCCCTGGGGTTTGCGGGTGTGGAAGTCGGTGACCTGCTGGAACTGGTGCGCCAGGTTCAGCAGGCGGCCTTCCTGCAGGTGGTTGCCGATCAGCTGCATGCCGATCGGCAGGCCGGTGGCGCCGAAGCCGACCGGCAGGCTCATGGCCGGCAATCCGGCCAGCGACGCGGGCAAGGTGAAGATGTCGGCCAGGTAGTTGGCCAGCGGGTCATCGCTCTTTTCGCCGATGCGCCAGGCCACCGTCGGCGCCACCGGTCCGGCGATCACGTCGCAGGTCTTGAAGGCCTGCTGGAAATCGTCGGACAGCATGCGCCGGATCTTCTGGGCCTGCAGGTAATATGCGTCGTAATACCCGTGCGACAACACATAGGTGCCGATCATGATGCGCCGGCGCACCTCGTCGCCGAAACCTTCGGTGCGGGTCTTGCGGTACATGTCGGCCAGATCCGTGTAATGTGCCGCGCGATGCCCGAACTTGACGCCGTCGAAACGGCTCAGGTTGCTCGACGCTTCGGCCGGCGCGATGATGTAGTACACCGGTATCGACAATTCGGTGCGCGGCAGCGACACCGGCACGCGCACCGCGCCGAGTTGTTCGCAAGCACGCAAGGCGGCATCGATCGCCGCACGCACGTCGTCTGCGACACCCGCCCCGAAGAACTCCTCCGGGATGCCGATGCGCACGCCGCGAACTGTCTGGCCCAGCGTGCGCGAGAAATCTTCGGGTGCGATGTCGAGCGAGGTCGAGTCGCGGTCCGGATCGGGGCCACACAGGTGGCTCAGCAACAAGGCGCAGTCTTCGGCGCTGCGCGCCATCGGTCCGGCCTGGTCGAGACTGGAGGCGAAGGCGATCATGCCGTAACGCGAGGCGCGGCCGTAGGTCGGCTTGATGCCGGTGATGCCGCAAAACGACGCGGGTTGCCGGATCGAGCCGCCGGTGTCGGTGCCGGTGCTGGCCGGCATCAGCCGCGCCGCCACGGCGGCTGCGCTGGCGCCCGACGATCCGCCCGGGATATGGGCGCCATTCCAGGGGTTGCGCACCGGCGCCGGCCTGTCGTGGCCGACGGCGGCGATCGCGCTGCTTTCGGTGGCCGAACCCATCGCGAACTCGTCGCAGTTGAGTTTGCCCAGCGTCACCGCGCCTTGCTGTGCCAGTCGCGTGACCACCGTCGCATCAAACGGCGAGCGGTAACCCGCCAACATGCGCGAGCCGGCCGTGCTGGGAAAGTCGCGGGTGACAAAAATGTCCTTGTGCGCCAGCGGCACGCCCTCCAGCGCGCCGGCCTGACCGCTGGCCAGACGCGCGTCGGCGGCCTTGGCCTGGGCCAGCGTGACCGCGGCATCGCGGGCGAGGTAGACCCCGAGCGACTCGTGGGCCTGGGCCCGGGCCAGGAAATGCTGTGCGGTTTCCTGCGCCGACACGGTGCGCTGGCGCAGTTGTTCGGCCAATTGGACCAGGCTGAGGTCGTGCAGATCGGAATCGGGGCGTGTCATGCGATGGCGTGGGGCAGGAGCGGTGGAGGGACGGCGCGCGGTCTGGTCATTCGATCACCTTGGGGACCAGGAACAGGCCGGCTTCGACGCTGGGTGCGCTGCGCTGGTTGGCCTGCCGGTTGTCTGGTTCACTGACGATGTCCTCGCGCAGGCGCAGCGCGATGTCACCGTTGGTTTCAAATGGATGGGCCAGCGGCCGGACACCATCGGTGTCGACCGCGCGCATCGCTTGCACGAGGTCGAAGAAATCATTCAATTGACCCAGCATGCGCTCACTTCCTGACGGGTCGAGCTCCAATCGGGCCAGATGGGCAATACGCGAGATGTCGGAGGATGTGAGGGACATGGCAGGAATTGACGGAAAAGCAGGCTCGAAAACGGCCAGTAGACGCTCGGTAGGTGTCTTTGCGCCCAGGCGATGGAGTATTATCCCGCCTTTGCGCAGCGATCCCCTTGACGCGGATTTTGGCTGGCGCAGGCAAACCAAAGCTGGTCAATATGGCGATGGCATACCGGTGGGGTTGCCGTGCCCGAGAGGATTTCGATGTTTGGAGCATTCCGTCAGTATTTCTCCACTGACTTGGCAATTGACCTGGGCACTGCCAATACGCTGATCTACGTACGCGAAAAAGGCATTGTGCTGGACGAACCCTCGGTGGTGGCGATCCGGCACGAGGGCGGCCCGCAAGGCAAGAAGACGATTCAGGCCGTGGGCAAGGAAGCCAAGGCCATGCTGGGCAAGGTGCCGGGCAATATCGAGGCGATCCGCCCGATGAAAGACGGCGTGATTGCCGACTTTACCGTCACCGAGCAGATGCTCAAGCAGTTCATCAAGATGGTGCATCCAAAGCGCGGCATCTTCCGGCCCAGCCCGCGCATCATCATCTGCGTGCCCTGCGGTTCGACCCAGGTCGAGCGCCGCGCGATCCGCGAGTCGGCACTGGGCGCAGGCGCCAGCGATGTGCGCCTGATCGAGGAGCCCATGGCCGCGGCGATCGGTGCCGGACTGCCGGTCAGCGAAGCCAGTGGATCGATGGTGGTCGACATCGGCGGCGGCACCACCGAAGTGGGCGTGATCTCGCTGGGCGGCATGGTCTACAAGGGCAGCGTGCGGGTCGGTGGCGACAAGTTCGACGAAGCCATCATCAACTACATCCGGCGCAACTACGGCATGCTCATCGGCGAGCCCACCGCGGAAGCCATCAAGAAGAAGATCGGCTCGGCATTTCCGGGCAGCGAAGTCAAGGAGATGGAAGTACGCGGGCGCAATCTGTCCGAAGGCGTGCCGCGCAGCTTCACGGTCTCGTCCAACGAAATCCTGGAGGCGCTGACCGACCCGCTGAACAACATCGTCTCGGCGGTCAAGAATGCGCTCGAACTCACGCCACCCGAACTCGGTGCCGACATCGCCGACCGCGGCATGATGCTCACCGGTGGTGGCGCCATGTTGCGTGACCTCGATCGCCTGCTGGCGGAAGAAACCGGTTTGCCGGTGCTGGTCGCCGAGGATCCCCTGACCTGCGTTGTGCGCGGATGCGGCATGGCGCTGGACCAGTGGGATCGCATGGGGTCGATCTTCACCAGCGAGTGACACGCTGCGGCGCGCGACCATGCCGCTGGGAACCCTTGACAGAACACCGCCGCCGTTTTTCCGGCAGGGCCCGTCGGCCTTGTCGAAACTCACGGTGTGCGCGGCCCTGGCCCTCTTTCTGATGGTGGCGGACACCCGTTTTGGCGTCACCCAGCCGCTGCGCGCCGTGATCGCCGACGTGTTGTATCCGGTCCAGTGGCTGATGCTGCAACCGGTCAACTGGGCGCGCGGTGGCGCTGCCTATTTTCAGAGTCTGCAGTCGGCCCAGGACAATGCGCGGCAAATGCGCATCACCCTGACACAGCAGTCTCTGAAGGCCAACCAGGTCGACCAGCTGATGCTGGAGAACACGCGTTTGCGCCAGCTGCTCGCCTTGCGCGCGCGCATCCAGACGCCGGCACGTGCTGCGCAGATTCTGTATGACGCGGCCGATCCGTTCAGCCGCAAGGTCGTCATCGACCGCGGTCAGGTGCATGGCATCGTGGCGGGGTCGCCGGTGATCGATGGGTACGGTGTGCTCGGCCAGGTAACCCGGGTGTTTGGCCCGGTCAGCGAAGTGACGCTGATCACCGATGGCGACCAGGCCATTCCTGTTCTCAATACCCGCACCGGCGTGCGCGGGGTGGCCTTCGGAGACCTGTCGAACCCGAGCGGCGGCATGGAGTTGCGCTTCACGCCCGCCGATACCGACGTGCAGGCAGGCGATATCCTGTCCACCAGTGGTGTCGATGGCGTGTATCCGCCGGGACTGGCCGTGGCCCGGGTCGACAAGGTCGAGCGGCGCAGTGAATCGGTGTTTGCGCGCATTGCCCTGAGTCCGTTGGCGCAGGTGCGCGGCACGATCCACGTGCTGGTCCTGCAACCGGTGACCGGTCAGATCGAGGCGCGCCCGGTCGAGCCCGTCGCGAAGCCGGCGGCCCGTGCATCGCTCAGGAAATGAAGCACACCATGGCCGGAGCCGCGTCATGATCATGCGCCAGGGGCAACAGCTGCTGCTGCCGGCCAACCCGTTCTTCATCTGGGGCACCTTGCTGGCCGCGTTCATGCTCAATGTGCTGCAGAACGTCGGATTCTGGGGCAGGGCGGCCTGGGTGCCTGATGTATTGGCGCTGGTACTGGTTTTCTGGAGCGTGCACCAGCCGCTGCGGGTTGGCATCGGCGCCGCCTTCGTGTTCGGCTTGTGCATGGATGTGCACCAGGGCGGTCTGCTCGGTGCCAATGCGCTGGCGTACACCGTACTGAGCTATTTTGCGATCACCATCCACCGCCGCCTGTTGTGGTTCTCGATGTCGTCGCAGGCGCTGCAGGTATTGCCCTTGTTCGTGGCCTCGCAATTGATCGCTCTGGGTGTGAAGATGCTGGCCGGTGGCGCGTTCCCCGGCTGGTCGATGATGCTGGCACCGGTGTTGCAAGCCGCCCTGTGGCCGCTGGCCAGCGTGATGCTGCTGGTGCCGCAACGCCGCGCGCCCGACCCGGACCTGAACCGGCCCTTGTGACATGACCGAGCTGCGCAACGTCGAGGCAGACCTGTCCCGTTTCCGGCTGCGCGTGTTTGTCGTCAGTGTGGTCGTGGTGCTGGCATTCGTGCTGGTGTCGGCGCGGCTGGTGGTGTTGCAGGTGGTGCGCTACGAGAACTTCAAGGCGCAGGCGGAGAGCAACCGTACCGCCGTCGTGCCGGTGGTGCCCAACCGCGGGCAAATCCTGGACCGCAACGGTATCGTGTTGGCCAACAACTATTCGGCGTACACGCTGGAGATCACGCCATCGAAGGTGAAGTCGCTGGACGAGACCATCGACGCGCTGGCCCGAATCGTCGAGATCACGCCGCGCGACCGGCGCCGCTTCAAGAAATTGCAGGAGGATTCCCGGAGTTTCGAGTCCTTGCCGATCCGTACCAAACTCGATGACGAGGAAGTGGCGCGATTTACCGCGCAGCGGTACCGCTTTCCCGGCGTCGAGGTCAAGGCCCGGTTGTTTCGCAGCTACCCGTATGGCGAGCTGGCCAGCCATGTGATCGGCTACATCGGCCGCATCAACCAGGCCGAGAAGGACAATCTCGACGATTCGGACGATGCAGCCAACTACCGCGGCACCGAATACATCGGCAAACTCGGCGTGGAGCAGAGCTTCGAGCGCCACCTGCATGGCATCACCGGCGTCGATTCGATGGAGACCTCCGCAGGGGGGCGTGCGGTGCGCAAGCTGGCGAGCCATCCGTCCACGCCGGGCGACACGGTGGTGCTCTCGATCGACATCAAGCTGCAAAAACTGGTCGAGGATCTGTACGGTGATCGGCGTGGCGCGCTGGTGGCGATCGACCCGAAGACCGGACAGGTCCTGGCTTTCGTGAGCAAGCCGACCTTCGATCCCAACCTGTTTGTCGATGGCATCGACTACGAAAGCTGGCAGGCGCTCAACGAATCGATCGACAAGCCCCTGCTCAACCGTGCCTTGCGTGGCACCTATCCGCCCGGGTCGACCTACAAGCCCTTCATGGCCCTGGGCGCCCTGGAGACGGGCAAGCGCGCGCCTGGCGTGATCATCCAGGACAACGGTACCTGGACCTTCGCCGGACACCAGTTTCGCAGCCACGGGGACCAGGGACTGGGGCCGGTCGACATGCGCCAGGCGATCGCGAAGTCGAGCAACGTGTATTTCTATTCGCTGGCCAACGACATGGGTGTGGACACGATCCATGACTTCATGGCGCCGCTCGGGTTCGGCCAGATCACCGGCATCGACATCCAGGGGGAATCGCGCGGCATCCTGCCCAGCACCGAGTGGAAGCGCAAATACTACAAACGGCGCGACCAGCAGAAATGGTACGCCGGCGAGACGATCTCCCTGGGGATCGGGCAAGGCTACAACAGCTTCACGATGCTGCAATTGGCGCAGGCCACGGCGATCCTGGCCAACAAGGGCATCAAGCACAAACCGCAACTGGTCATCGCGACGCAGGACGCGCTCACCCGCGTGCGCACGCCGATCACGCCGGAGCCGGGTGTCGACCTGGGCTACAAGCCCGCCAACCTGGCGGTGGTCCACGATGCGTTGGTCTCCGTCACCACCGAAGGAACGTCGACCCGGGTCTTTGCCGGCGCGCCGTACCGTTCGGCCGGCAAGACGGGCACGGCGCAAGCGATCGGCATTGCCGCAGGCAGCCGATACAACGCAGGCAAGATGGAAGAGCGTCGGCGCGACCATGCGCTGTATATGGCCTTCGCACCGGCGGAAGATCCACAGATTGCGTTGGCGGTGATTGTCGAGAACGCCGGCTTCGGCGCCGCCCAGGCTGCGCCGATCGCGCGCCGCGTATTCGACTATTGGTTGCTGGGCCAGTATCCGAGCGAAGAAGACATCGCGGCCGCGCGGGCCGGCCAGGCGGGAGCGCCGATCGGCAAACCACGCCTGGCCGCCGACATGCCTTGGCCCGGGTCTGCGCCGTGATGGTGGGGCGCTGCGCGCGCGCATGAAAAAAGGCGCCGGGATCGCCAGCGCCTTTTCTCCGACGTGCCGCGCAGGCGGCTGCCGCATTGTTGTCGTCTCCAGGGTCCTCAATCTGGCCGCCGGATGCGTCAGCCTTCGAGTGCACCCACTGTATGCGTTTTGCGGCTGGCGGGACATCGGGATTTACCCCCGCCGCATGCGCCGTCCTGCAACATCCGTTGTGCCGATGCCAACGCGTGCGCCGCCAGTGGCTGGCATGGTCCCCACTGCGGGTACGATCGCAGACATTCGCAGCTGATGCCCGCCACGGGCTTGCTTCTCCCCCATTCATGGATGAATCCAGTCCCCGTATCGACAGTCAGTCAGGCCCGCACGGCTGGCAGGTGACGCTGGCCGGAAGCTGGTCGGCCGACGCACTGGCCAGGCCGGCGGTGTGGCAAGCCCTGCGCCGGCGTATCGACACCCTGGCGCCGCGGGCGCGTGCGGCGCAAGGCCATTGGGACCTGCGCGCACTCGACCGGCTCGACCATACTGGCGCGCAGGTGCTGTGGAATGCATGGGGACACCAATGGCCGGCGCAGCTGCAGGTTCTGCCGGCACAACGCGCCATGCTCGAGCGGGTCGCGCGGTTTACCGTGGCGCCACCGCAGGCGCAGCCGCGCAGTTTCTGGCAGCGTTTCCTGGGTCTGGGTGAACGGGTCTACCTGGTGGTGGACCATGGCCGTGACCTTTTGCGCCTGATCGGTCAATTGTTGTTGGATGTCGCTCGCTTGCTGCGCGCGCCCCGCGATGGACCGTGGCGCGACGTCTCCGGACAGCTCTACCGTATCGGCGCCACCGCCTTGCCGATCACCGCGCTGGTCGGTTTCCTGATCGGGGTCGTGCTGGCGTATCTGATGTCGCAGCAACTGCGCAAGTTCGGCGCCGATGCATTCATCGTCGACGTGCTGGGCATCGCGCTGATCCGTGAACTGGCGCCGGTACTGGCGGCGATCCTGATCGCCGGGCGATCCGGTTCGTCCATCACCGCGCAGATCGGCGTGATGCGGGTCACCGAGGAGCTCGATGCCATGCGGGTGATGGGCATCGCCCAGGGCTATCGGCTGGTCATGCCGCGGGCGATCGCGATGGCCATCGCGATGCCGCTGATCACGGTGTGGACCACGCTGGCGGCCCTGCTGGGCGGCATCCTTTCGGCGGACCTGTCGATGGGCGTCACGCCGGCGTATTTCCTGACGGCTCTGCCCAATACGGTGCAGGTGTCCAACCTGACACTGTCGATGTGCAAGTCCATGGTGTTCGGCGTGCTGATCGCGCTGGTGGGATGCCACTATGGGCTGCGCGTCAAGCCCAATACCGAAAGTCTTGGCGAAGGCACCACCGCGTCGGTCGTGACCTCGATCACGGTGGTGATCCTGGTCGATGCCTTGTTCGCGGTGGTGTTCAAGGATGTTGGCATATGAGCCTCGGCGCGCGGCACGACGGTAGGCCCGAGAGCAGCGTTGTGCGGCATGACGCAGCGGCCTTGCCCGCCGTCGTCGAGATCCGCGATGTGTGGTCGATCTTCCGGGTTGCCGGACGCGAGATCGTCGTGCACGAGAACCTGAACCTGCTGATCGAACGTGGCGAGCTGGTCTCGCTGGTCGGCGGATCGGGCAGCGGCAAGACGGTGATGCTGCGCACCATCCTGGGACTGGAGACACCGGCCCGGGGCACGGTATCGGTGCTGGGCCGGCCGGCCGCGCAGTTGTCCGATGTCGGTGCGGCCAGCCGGGTCGGCATGTTGTTTCAGCATGGCGCACTTTTTTCGGCGTTCAGCGTGCTGGACAACATCGCCTTTCCGTTGCGCGAGCTCAAGCAATTGCCGGACGATCTGATCCGGGAAGCGGCGCTGGTCAAGCTGCAGATGGTCGGGCTCGACGTGGTGCACGCGCACAAGATGCCGTCCGACCTCTCCGGTGGCATGATCAAGCGGGTGGCGCTGGCCCGCGCGCTGATCATGGATCCGCCGCTGCTGTTGCTCGACGAACCCACGGCGGGGCTCGATCCCGACAGCGCCGACGCCTTTTGCGCGCTGATACGCTCCTTGCACCGGGAACTGGGGCTCACGGTGGTGATGGTCACGCATGATCTCGACACCTTGTACGAGCTCAGCACCCGCGTGGCCGTGCTGGCGGACAAGCATGTGATCGTGCATGGGGCGCCCAAGGACGTGATCGCGTTTCCCCATCCGTTCATCCATGACTTCTTCCTGGGCGAACGCGGTCAACGTGCGATGGAGCTGTTGCGCGAATATCCGTTCGCGGTGTAGAAAGGTCGACATATGGAAAACAAGGCGCATGCGCTGGCGGCGGGCATCTTCGTGACGGTGGTGTCGGCGATGCTGATTGCCATGGCGGTGTGGCTGACAACCGATACCGGCGAACACCGGGTCTACGAGATCTCCAGTGCGCAGGCGGTCAATGGGTTGCAGCCGCAGGCAACGGTGCGTTACAAGGGTGTCGCGGTCGGCAAGGTGATGGCTATCGGCTTCGATCCCAAGGTCTCGGGCAACGTGCTGGTGCGACTGTCGCTCGATGACGCCGCGCCGATCACCGCGTCGACCTTCGCAACCCTCGGATTCCAGGGTGTGACCGGGCTGGCGTTCGTGCAACTGGACGACGAAGGCAACGACAAGACGCCGCTGGTGACCAGCGATGCCCAACCGGCGCGCATTCCAATGCGGGCGAGCTTGTTGTCGCGCCTGTCGGACCAGGGCGTGGCGATATTGGAGCGGATCGAGCAAACCAGCGAACGGGTCAACCAGCTGTTGTCACCGGCGAACCAGAAGCAGCTGATGACCACGATCGAGGGCTTTGGCCAGACCGCGACCAGCGTGCAGAAGATGTCCGACCGTATCGAGAAACTGTCGGCCAACATGGACGACATCCTCAACGCCCAACTCGGTCCGCAACGGGTCAACGTTCCGCGCTTCGTCGACGATGCCACCACGACGTTGAAAACGCTGCAAAAGACCTCGGAAGGTATCGACCGCACGGCGGCCGAGTTCAAGACCACCGCCAGCGCCTTCACGACCTTGGCCGAGCGGCTCAATGCCAAGGGCGGCGCGGTCGAGCGGCTGACCGAGAGCGCGGCCGCATTGACGCAGGGTGCGGTGGCACTGAGCGAAGCCGGCAAGGCCTTCAATGCAGGAACCCTGCCACGACTGAACCGCACCAGCGACGAGACGACACGCGCTGCGCGGCAAGTCAATCGTGCCGTCAACGCGGTCAGCGACAACCCGCAGTCGTTGATCTTTGGCAACGGCAGCATACCGCCCGGCCCGGGTGAGCCGGGTTTCTCCGCCGTGAAAGGCAAACCATGATACGGACACGCACGTTCACAGGAAAGCGCCGGGCCGCTCCCACGTTTTCTTGCACCCCCTCGGGGGGGCTGGCCAAGCCAGGGGTGGGGGCCACGACATTGCGCCGGCTCCGGCCCTGGCTGCTGGTCGGGAGCCTGTTGCTGGTGGGCGGGTGCAGCGTGTTCGACAAGCCCGTGCGCGCAGTCGTATATGACTTCGGACCGGGTGCGCGCAGCAGCCCGATGGTCGCTGTGGCGGATCGGCAGACGGCGGTCGTGATCGGCGAAGTCGATGCGGCCAGCGCATTGGACAGCACCGCCGTGCTGTACCGGTTGGCCTACGCCGACGCACAGCAGTTGCAGCCGTATGCGCAGGCACGCTGGAGCATGCCGCCAGCCCAGTTGCTGGGCCAACGCCTGCGCGAGGCGCTGGGCCAGCAGCAGTTGGTGTTGCGCCAGGGAGATGGAGTGCGGGTGCCCGGTCAGCCGGCACGCCTGCTGCAGATCGAGCTCGACGAATTCAGCCAGGTGTTCGATGCGCCTGGCACCAGTGTGGGGCTGGTGCGTGTGAACGCCACCGTGGTGCAGCCCGATGCCGCTGGCGGGCGCCTGCTGGCGCAGCGTCGGTTCGTGGCGCAACAGCCGGCACCCACTGCCGATGCCGGCGGTGGCGTGCGCGCATTGACGGCTGCTTCGGACCAGTTGGTGGCCGAGATCGTGTCATGGCTGAACACGTTGCGCTGAGCGAGCCAACCCAGGCCGAAGTGCAGCTGCTTGCGCATTTCGAGCGCGCCGGCCTGCACATCGAAGGGGTCTGCGACGATTTGTCCAACCTCGGCGAGCGCTGGCGCCAGACGGCCGCGCTGCTCGAAGACCTGACCCCCGCCGAGGCCGATACGCTGGGCCAGCGCATGCTGACCCTGCGTGCGCAGCCGGGCCAGGCGCTCATCACGCAAGGCGAACTCGGCGACTGGATGCTGCTGCTGCTCGAAGGCACGGTGGATGTCGTCAAACGATCCGAGCAGACCGGCGAATCGTCACGGCTGGCGGTGGTCAAGGAGGGTGCGTCGATCGGCGAGATGTCGATGCTCGACTCGGCGCCGCGCTATGCCAGCTGCATTGCGCTCGAGGAGGTCCGTGCGGGCGTGCTGACGCGCGCGACCATCGCCGACCTGATCCAGACCCATCCCGCGATCGGCGCCAAGATCCTGGTCAAACTCACCCAGTTGCTGGCCCAGCGTCTGCGCAATACCAGCAACCGTCTGGTCAAGGTGTTGCAGCACCAGGAGCCCGACTACACCCCCGACTGACACGGGAAGTTCCGCCCAGGCGAACGCCCGGGTTGGCCAGGCGGTGCAAACGGGTCGAGCAGGGGACGGTACATTCGCCGTTGCAGCCATGTATGCTGTGACCTATCCGTGAAGCGGGCATCGGCCCATCGCATCGAGCAACACAACCCAGGAGTGCAGACACCATGTCGGAGACCGTCTTTCTGAAGGCCGCAGATGGATTCGAATGCCCCAACCACGTCGCGCGACCAGCCAAGGCTGCCCGTGGCGCCGTGCTGGTGCTGCAGGAGATCTTCGGCGTCAACAGCCATATCCGTTCGGTGGCCGACGACTTTGCCCAGCAAGGGTATCTGGCGGTCGCGCCGGCCTTGTTCCACCGGTTGCAAACGGATGTGCAACTGGGCTACACCGCTGCCGACGTGGAACAGGGCCGCACGCTCAAGGCCGCTGCCGAGGCATTGCCGGCGCCGGGCGTGCTGGCCGACGTGGCCGCCGCCGTCGCGTATGCCGCAACCCAGGGCGCCGGCAAGGTCGGTGTCGTGGGGTATTGCTGGGGTGGTCTGCTGGTCTGGCGCAGCGCCTGCACCGTGCCGGGGCTCGATGCCGCCGTGGCCTATTACGGTGGCGGCATGACAGCTGCATCGGAGGTCGCACGCCAACCGCTGTGTCCGGTGATGTGCCACTTCGGCGAACAGGACCATGCGATTCCGATCGACGGTGTCCACGCGTTTGCCAAGGCGCACGGCGCCGTTGCCGTGCACATCTATCCGGCGCAGCATGGCTTCCACTGCGACCAGCGTGCGTCCTTTGACGCCGCATCGGCGGCATTGGCGCGCCAGCGCACACTGGACTTCTTCGCGCGCCATCTGGCGTGAGCGGGTGCAGCGATGCGGCAACTCCATTATTTCCCGGGCAACGCCAGCATGGCGCCCCACATGCTGCTCGAAGAGATCGGCGCGCCGTTCGAACTGCTGCTGGTGGACCGTGACAATGCCGGGCACAAGTCACCCGAATACCTGCGGCTCAATCCCAACGGGCTGATTCCGGTGTTTGTCGATGGTCCGCTGGTGTTGTACGAGTCGGCCGCCATCTGCCTGCATCTGTGCGACAGCGCACCCACCGCGGGCCTGTTCCCAGCGGTGGGCACGGCCGCCCGCGCGCATGGCTACAAGTGGCTGATCTGGCTGACCAACACACTGCAGACGAGCTTGCTGAGCTATTTCTATCCCGAGCGCTGGATGAACCCGGGCAATGTCGACGGCGCCGCGCAGCTCAAGGCGCACGCGCAGGAGCGTGTCGGCGTGCTGCTCGACCAGCTCGACGCCGAGCTGGCGCGCCAGGGCGGTCCGTGGTTGCTGGGCGACGATTATTCCGCAGTCGACGGGTACAGCCTGATGTTGTGCCGCTGGACGCGCAATTTTTCAGCCGCCCCGGCCCGGGAGCGGCAGCATCTGGGCGCGCATATGGCCCGGGTGATGGAGCGTCCGGCGGTGCAGCGTGTCTTTGCCACCGAGCGCCTGGCCCTGACCGACATCTGATCGCACTGCGCATCGCGCTGGCCCGCAGCGCAGTCCTGCCCGCTGAGGCGCAGATTGATTACCATAGCAGGGCCCGGCGCGCAGTCCTGTTGCGTCGGAAAAGCCATCCAACCCGGGGTCCCAGATGAACCTTCGCAGCTGCTGCATGATGCTGATGCTGGCAATGACCAGCCTGTTACCGCTGTCCGGCGCGCATGCGCAAGGCAGCGCTCCGGTGATCCGCAGCTTCGCGGTCGATCAGGTGGCCGAACTTGTGCCGGGCACTGAACTGATCTTTCGCGTCAATGCCAGCCCTGGCGGCACTGTGCAACTCGACATCGACGGCGTGGCGAGCCCGCTGGGTCTGTCCGAGACCAGTGCGGGCATGTATGCCGGCGCCTACACGATCAGCATCCGCGACACGATCCGGCCCGACAGCCGGGTGCTGGCAACCCTGCGCCGCGACAACCGACAGGCCAGCGCGACCCTGGGCCAGACCCTGTTGACCGAGGCGGCGCATGCCCGGGCCATGGCGCTGGCGCATCCCCAGCCGCAGCTCACCCGGATCGAAACCCGCAACACCGGCGCGCTCACGGGCGGCAATGAGCTGATCTTCACGGCCCATGGCACAGCGGGCGGTTCTGCCCAGGTCTCACTCGACGGCGGCAGGACCATGATCCCTTTGACCGAAGAACGCGCCGGACGTTACAGCGGACGTTACACGGTCAAGACGCGCGACCAGTTCGGCGATGCGACCCAGGCCCTGTTTTCGTTGACCGTCGCCGACAAGACGACGCGCTCCGCCAAACCGCTGGCCAGTGGTGCGCTGGTTCCGACGGCTTTGGTCGAACCGGTGGCGGTGGCGTGTACGACCTGCGCTGTGGTGGTGTCGGTCAACAAGGTCAAGGTCAAGGGCAAGCCCAACTATGTCGGAGCGATTGCCGGTGGGGTTGCCGGCGCTGCGCTGGGCAACCAGGTCGGCAAGGGGGATGGCCGCACGCTGGCAACGGTGCTCGGTGTCCTGGGTGGTGCGGTGGCCGGTCGCGAGGTCGAAAAGCAGGTGCGTTCCGACAGCCATTACGACGTCGTCGTGCGGCTCGACGACGGCAGCAGCCGCACCGTCAGCTATCCGTCGGACCCCGGCTTGGCGGTCGGGGCCAAGGTGCGCCTGGAGGGCGATCAACTGCGCCTGCGCGACTGATCCGGCGCGCGCAGCCTGTGCCTGCGCTCAGAACCGGGCGCTCAGGTTCACATGCAGCCGGTTGTTGCCGGCGCGCGGGATGGCCGGATTGGCGCCGCCGGCCAACACGCTGCCGGTCACGATGCGGCCCCATTCGGCGCTGACGCCGATGTGTCCCAGGTTGTAGCGCAGGCCCACGCCGACGCTGGCCAGATGGTCGCTGGCGGGTTTGTTGGTGGCGTTCGGGTTGTTGTTGCGCAGCCAGCCTGCATCCACGAACCCGAGCAGCCGCAAACCCGGATGCAGTTCGGGCGTGTTCAATTCCCATGACGTGAACAGGCCCCGGTCACCGGAGATGGGGCGCTCGGTGGTGCCGCGCACATTGCCGGCACCGCCAAGACCGAATTGTTCACCCGCGATCAACGCGTCGCCGCTGTACTGGAACTGCCCGCGCGCCGACCACAACCAGCCGCCAGCGAGCAGCCCCATGTAGTTGGCGTTCGCGCGGACCACCGTGAAGTGGCTGCTCGTGATGCGCGGATCTTCGCTCTGGTAGGCGGCAAGGTTGTTGCCGCTGCCGCCCGACAGGTTGCTGGCGAGCTCGGCCGAATAGCCCCACACCGCCGAGTTGCCATCCACCCGCGCGTTGTAGCCCAGCGTCAACGGCCGGCTTCGGCGTACCTGTTGTCCGGGTATCGGGATGCCCGAAATCTCGGTGATGTCGAACCGCTTGTCGTCGATACCGACCATGAAGAAGCCCCGATAGCCCCCGTTGGCAGGCAGGTACTGGCTGTAGTTCAGTCCCATGGTCTGGCCGGCGCCGGTGCTGGAGAAGCTCCCGTAATCGCCGACCACGGTCGAACGGGTATAGCTGGCCCCCACCACGCCACCGGCGCGGTACAGCGGAATGCGGTAGTTCAGGCCGAGTTGCTGGACGTCACTGGTCCGCTCGAGCGACGTCGTGTAAGCGGCGACCAGTTGGTGATCCAGGTTGAACAGGTTGGAGTGACCGCCCGACAGCGTGAAGCGATCACGGCCGGTTTCGCGACTGCCGGTGTTCGACAGGCTGGTCGCGAAATTCCACGGTTGCGATTCCTTGACGACGATGCGTGCATCGATCTTGTCGGGCTCGTCGGATTCCTTCAACGCCACCTGCACCTGCTTGCCCTGGCTCTCGTTGGCGATCGCCGTCTGCACCGACAGTGTCTTGAAGTTGGGTGCTTCGCCTTCGCGCAGTTCCGGCACACTGGCGCGGATATTGGCTGCGTCGTAACGGGACAAACCTTCGATGCTGACCTTGCCGATGCTGAACGCAACGATATCCAGTCGCACCGATGCTCCGACCTGCTGGGGTGGCAGCACCACGCGGTGCAGGCCGAAACCCCGCGCCTTGAGTGCCTCTTCGA
Organism: uncultured Rhodoferax sp.; assembly: GCA_964558425.1. Lineage (GTDB taxonomy): Bacteria > Pseudomonadota > Gammaproteobacteria > Burkholderiales > Burkholderiaceae_C > CAISIP01. The sequence goes on from CAZLDV010000036.1 coordinate 20,545, forward strand.
GGGCGGCGCTGGCCTTTTGCAGCGTCTCGATGGTCGCGTCATTGCGCAGGAATGGCGCCAGCACGCGCGCCGTCTCGCCCTCGGGCAAGGGGTTGGCCCCCATGACGTCGAAGCCCCGGATGGCGAATACCGGTTTGGCTGGCGGTGTCATGGTCGGTTGCGCGGCGGCCAGGCCGGTCAGTGCTCCCAGCGCCAGCGCGCAGGCCAGTTGCTTGCGCATCGGCGCAGAGGTGATCGGGCCGCGCGCACGGGACAAGGCGCGAGATACAAATCGGGACACGGGAAAGGTTGGCGGGGTCGTGGGCATGGTACGGCGCGCGGGGCTGGTCGATCGGGTCAGCGGCACACGTTGGCCGGACGGTTGGTGGTCTCGCTCAGCACGGTTTGCAGCATCGGGTTCTTGCTGTCGGGCCGGGGCGTGCGGTCGAACTCGAGGAACAGGGGCAAGGTCAATGGTCGCGCGGTGGTTCCGGTGTCGGACGCAAAGCCCGCCTCGCCTTTGCCCAGGTCCAGTGTTTCGCTGGCGGTGGTGATTTCGATGTGCCCGTCCCGCACCAGAACGTACAAGCCTTGCTCATCGGCCGGCAGCGCGCTGGCGCCGAACAGGCGTTCGGTGTCGATCGGCACCGTATCGGGCCGGGGCAGGTTGTCCAGGATGGGCGCACGGATGGCCCGCATGCCGGTGCTGCTGACAAACAGTCCCTGGCCGGCGTTCAGCGTCTGCAAGGCGGTCTGGCCGGCGGTACCGAATGACCCGGTCGGGGTGACCTCGATGGTGCCCAGCCAGGTGAAGAAGTTGCAGGCTTCGTCGCATGACACATCCAGCCCGGTGCCACGGATACCGATGGTGGCGGTGGCGGTGGCAAAACCGACGTTGCGGTTGTTCGCGCGCCCGATCAACCCGGTCAAGGCACGCATCGAGCCACGCAACAAGGACACCAGGAACCGACCCTCGGCCGGGTTCTTGGCGTCGAACACGAAGCTGTCGACCTTGAACCGGGTCGCCGACCCCAGCGTCAGCCGACTGTCGTCGCGAAATGCCAGCACGCCGCGCGCGCCAGCCGAGGTCTCGACGGTCTCGCCCGGGTAGATCGCACCACCTTCGGCCAGGCGACGCCGCTGCCCTGCCGCGTCGAGCGCGAACACTTCTCCTTGCGGGGCCACCAGCTTGGCGCTGGCCAGCACGGTGTTGGCGCGCGGCTGCTGCGCAATGCGCGCCGACTCGGCGGCGCATTCTCCCTGGCAGATGCGGGCGTCGAAATCGGTGCCGCGAATGCCCACCGTGGCCGTCTTGGTACGCAGCTTGGCCGCCTCGGGTGCGTTCTTCGAAATCAGGCCGGTGATCGCGCGCAGGCCGCCCGTGAACAACTGCAGCAGCATGCTGTTGTCCTTGGCGTTCTCGCGGTAGCGGTAGCTTTCGATCACCATGTCGGTGCCCGGGCGCAATGTCATGCGGGTTCCGTCCTGCATGCGGATGATGGCCGAGCCACTGTCCGACGTGCTCAAGGTATCGCCCTCGTGAAACGGCAGGCCCTTGCCCAGAATGCGCGCGTTCTGCCCGGGCGACTGCGCATAACCGACTCCCCGGGCAAATTCCACCTGACCGACCGGCTCGGCCTGCGACTGCGCATGCGCCGGAGCCAGCGACGCCAGCGCACTGGCCATCAGCAAGGCAGCAAGCCGCATGCCTGCACGGTGTTGGGGGATCAGCGGCATAGTTCCTCCTCGGCCACGACGCCATCCTGTGACTTCTTCTTCTTGCTGCCATCCGGGTTGAGCTCCAGCCCATCGTCCTGTGTGCTGTTGATCACGTCTTGCAGCAGGTCGAGGAAGGTCACCAGAATGTCGCCGGTCGCCTGCATGTCACTGGCCAACCCGGTCGGCGGTGGCGTCACCGGCCGGCCGCCTGCGGTGTACACGATCGACGGGTTGTTGGTGGTGGCCAGCGGGCCGAAGCGCATGCTGCCCAGTGCCTCGGCGGTCACGCCGTTGAGCCCGAGCACGGCGGTGTTCTGCACCAGATTGTTGCCTGCGTACAGGCCCACGGTGTTGCCGGCCGTGACCGGCCCGTCGAGCGTCAGATTGTCACTGGGCCCTGGCGACGACAGGTTGCCTGCGGTCAGCACCACGTTGCCACCGGCGTTCACGCCGCCGGCGCCGATCGTCAGCGGGCTCAGCGCGGTGATGCGCACGTCTCCCGATGCGACCACCGGCCCGTTGCTGTTGACCGCACCGGTGTTGGTCACGGTGATGTTGCCGCTGCTGTTGCTCACGCGGCCCATTGACAGGGGCACGCCGTTGACCAGCGTGAAATTGCCACCACCGCTGTTGGCCGCGGTCAATTGGTCAATCCGGTTGTCGCTGCTCGTGAGGCTGAGGCCGCCCTGCGTGAGCAGGTCGAGCGCGCTCGACGTCAGGCTGCCGCCCGATACCTGGTTGATCGGGCTGCCACTGCTGATGCTTTGCAGATCGACCCCCACGTCCAGCGACACGGTTCCGGCGCCGCTGGGAATGGACACCGCCTCAACGTTGCTGGCATCGGGCAAGGCATCCCAGTTCGACGCGCTGGACCACAGATGGTTTCCGGCCGCGCCGGTCCAGGTCGACACGGCACGGCGGGTGATGCTGCTGCTGGTGTTGTCGGCGTAACTCACACTGTAGTTGGCGCCGCCATTGCCATCATTGACGCTGACACCGGCCACCGTGACGGTCTTGTTGCCTGCGCCCACGTTGCGGTCGCTGTAGGCGAAGCTGCCGCCGGACAAGGTGTCGCCGGAGAACAGGGTGTAGCCCGCTGTGACAACCGCGCTGCCGCTGGCAAGGGTGTTGCCGTCGTAGACCTTGCTGACCGGGCTGGTCGAAATCACCAGACTGGCCGGCGTGATGCTGCTGCCGGTGTCGGGCAGCAAGCTCAGGTTGTAGTTGGCGCCAGCATTGCCGTCGTTGATCCCCGCGCTGGTGATGGAGACGGTCTTGCCGCTGCCCACGTGCTTGCTGTCGAACTGCAGCGTTGTCGCGCCGAGCGTGTCGCCACTGGCCAGGGCGCCGCCGGTGACCGAGGCGCTGCCGATGGCCACGACGCTGCCGTCGTAGCTGCGGCTGACCGGGTTTGCGGTCAACGTGAGGTTGGCCGGGTTGATCGTGCTGCTGGTGTTGTTGGTGTAGCTGACCAGGTAGTTGGCGCCGCCATTGCCATCGTTCAGCGTCGCGCCACCCACCGTGACGGTCTTGTTGCCCGCGCCGACGTTCTTGTTGGTGAATGCAAAGTTGCCGCCGCCGACCGTGTCGCTGCCGAACAGACTGCCGCTGGTCAACACCAGTACGCCGTTGGCCAGGGTCGTGCCGTCGTAGGTCTTGATCACATTCGAGGTACTCAGGGTGAGGGCAGCAGCACTGATGCTGCTTGCGGTGTTGTCGGCCAGCGTCAGGCTGTAGTTGTTGCCGCCGTTGCCGTCGTTGATGGTCACGCCGGAGACCGTCACGCTCTTGCCGCTGCCGGCATTCGGATCGACGAACGCAAAGTTGCCGCCGGCCAGCGTATCGCCGGCCACCAGTGCACCGGATGTGACGATGGCCGCGCCGCCGGGCGCAGCCGTCGTCGCGTCGTACGTCTTGTTGACCGCGGTCGTCGATACCGTCAGAGGCGCCGCAGTGATGGCGCCGATCGGGCCCGACGCCATGCCTCCCGCCAGGCCGTAGCCGTAAACCGGTGTCGTGCCGTCCAATGCCGCAATCGTGATGCCGCTGGCACTGACGACCTTTGCCGTTCCGACGTTGCGTGTGTCGTAGCTTGCGCTGGTGCTGCCACCGACGGACACCGTGTCGCCATCGATGCCGCCGATCGCCAGGAAGTTGCCAGCGGTGAGCGTCGCAAGGGTGGTGCCGTCATAGACCTTGCTGACCGACCCGGTCAGACCGACGGTGGCGGTCGGGGCGACGGTGTACAGCCATCCGTTGCCGGTGCCGGCGATCGGTGTCGCGTCGCCGAACGCCTTGTTGTATTGCTTGAAGCCCGCAACCAGTCCACCCCGCGCATCATTGGCCGGGTCGTTTGAATACACCAGCCAGCGCGCGGGTGCGGTGGTGACCAGCGCGGACGCGCCTGCGGTATTGCTGAACGTGGTGCCAGCCACCAGCGTGAGGCTGTCGCCGGACAATGCGCCGGCATTGACCTGACCGACACCGCTCAGGGTCATCGCATTGCTGGTGACGCCCTGGACGGTGGCGCCGCTCACCAGATTGCCGATCGACAAGCTGCCGGAATCCAGGGTTACGCTGCCGAGCGTGCGGATGGCGGTTTCACCCGCAACCGAGCCAGCCAGGGTGATCGCATTTCCCGCTGTCAGGTCGATGCTGCCGCCGCCCATGGCAGCGGCCGGGCTGCCGATGCGTGAGCCTGCGCTGGGGTTGGTGCCGGGATGGAGCTGGATGCTGCCGCCGGCGTCAATGCTGATCGTCGCGGCCAGGCCGCCCATGCGGTTGCTGCCAATGGCAGCTCCCGCACCCGCCGCAGTGCCGCCGGTGAGCGTGACGTTGTTGGCAACGGTCAGCGCAAGCTTGGTCGCGGTTCCCGCCCCACCGATACGCGCGCCGCCGCCCGAGCTGCCGTCCAGGCTGGTCGCCGATCCGCCACCCGTCAGCGTCAGGTCACCCGACACGTCGATGATCTGGTTGGCGGCGCCGACATGGGCCGAGTTTTCCTGACCGCTGGCGCCTGCAACCAGCGCAAGGTTCGCCGCATGGATGGTCTGGGTGGCGCTGGCAAGGTTGGCCCGGATATCGGCGAAGTTGCCTGCCAGGTCGGCACCGCCGGTGCCGCCGGTGACCGTGATGTCGGGTGAGCCGTCGATGCGCTGCGCGCCATTGAGCGACTGGACCCGCGCAAAGTTGTTGCTGGTACCGGTGCCACCATCGAGGGTCAGCGCACCGCCGCTGGCAAAGTTCAAGGTCTGGCTGGCGCCATTGGACTGGATGCGCGCGAGGTTCGTCACGCCGCCGCCGCCTTGCAATGCCAGCGTGCCACCGCCCAGGACAGTCACCGTCTGCGTGCCCGGATTGGCGCTGAGTCCCTGGCGCATCTGCGCCAGGTTTTCGGTACCGCTGTCACCGCCCCGCATCGTGATCGCGCCGGCGCTGATGGTCTGCGATCCGCTGTCGGTGTGGAGCGCGGCACTGTTGCCTTCGCCTGCGATGCCGCCACTGGCTCCACCCGTCAGTGTGATGGCTGATGCGCCGGAGATGGTCTGCGTGCCATTCGGCGCGTAGACAAGCGCGTAGGACCGGCTGCCGGCTGTGCCGCCGGTCAGGTCGATGCTGCCCCCGCCATTGAGCGTGATCTGTTGTGCGTCGCCATCGGCCTGGATCAGGGCCCGGCTGCCGTGGCCGGAGCCGCCGACGTTGGTCAGCGTGGAAGACCCTCCCTGCAGGGACAGCGACCCCCCGTTGTTGAGGGTGACGGTCTGGCTGCTTCCCGCACTGCCGCTTTGCAGCAGCATGGCGGCATGGTCCGTCGTGCCGCTGCCGCTGCCCCCCGCCAGGCGCAGGCCGTCGCTGTCGATCGTGAGCGTCTGGTTGCCGTAGCTGCGCACGACGGCACTGTTGCCATTGCTGCTGTTGCTGCTGCCGGCCAGGATCCGCAGGCTGCTCGCCGTGATGGTCTGGTTGCCGCCACTGCTCAGCGTGGTGGAGGTTCCGTTGCCGGTGCCGGCCGACACCAGGATCTCGCCAGCAGACGCCAGCGTCTGGGCGCCGCTGGTGGTCGATACCATCAGGCTGCCGCTGACGGAGTTGGCGTTGTCCAGGATGATGCTGCCCGACGTGGACGTCAGGCTTTGGGTTCCAGCACCCGCAACGGTGACCAGCGTATTGAGACCGGCCGATTGCGTCATGTCGATGGATGCGCCCTGGATATCCATATTGCCGCTGCTGTTGGCAGCGCTGCTGCCGACCCGGATGGTGCCGCTGGAGATGATCACGTCGCCCGCAGAGGAGCCATCGTTGTCGGCAACCAAGGTCAGCCCGCGGTTGTCCGCCAGATAGATGCTGCCATTGCTCAGCAGAAAATTGCCTGCGGCGCGCACGTCCAGATGGTGGTCGAATGCCGTTGTGCTGCTGCCGATTTCGCCGCCACTGCTGATCTGCACGTGGTCGCCGCTGAGCAGTCGCAACCTGCCGGCGTTGACATCGGCGCTGGCCAGGCTGCCGTAGACACTCAGGCTGCCGCTGCCATCGAGTCGACCGATGTCCAGTGTCGCCGCAGCAATATGTTGCAGGTCGGATGGTTGCAGGCTCAGCACACCGGCAGTCGGCGTCGTCTCGATGCGGACCGCGCGGGACAGATCCAGCGGTTGCAATACCACCGCACCCGACGGATTGGACACGGCACCGGAAATGGCGAGGTCGTCGGCGGTGATGCGCGCCGTCTTGTTGATGCCGGCCATCGCCAGCCCGGTGACCGTGAGCAGGTTGCCGGCGCTGTTGGTGAAGAAGATGTCGCCGGTATTGAAGAACGGGACCGTGGCGTTCAGGCTGCCGACCTGGTTTGACACACTGTCCATCTGGATGGTGCCGGCGGAACTCAGCGTCAACAGGTTGGCTTGCACGGTGGAATCGACCGCCTCGGAAATGCCGCCGGTGTTCGTCGTCAGGCTGACGTTGCCCAGGGAGCGGATCCCGGCGACATTCGCCGCCCCGTCGCCGGCGTTCATCGCGATGCTGCCGGCCGTGACCGCAATGGCGCCACCCTGGACGTCGACCGCGCGCGAGCCGATGCGGCTCCCGCCGCCTGCGCTCGGGCTCATGGTCAGCACGCCGCCCGCGTTGAGATGGATGGTGTTGGTCAACCCGGTTTGCTGGCTGGTGACACCGATCGCCGCGCCACTCGTGGCGCCGGCGGTCAATGTCACGTTTCCGGTGACCGCCAGGCTAAGGTCGGTGCTGGAGCCGCCCACACCACCGCGCCCGCCGATGCGCGTGCCTGGAGAGGTTCCGGTGCCGCCAGCGCCCGACAGGCTCAGGTTGCCATCGACGGCAATCGACTGGGTTGGCGCCGTGATGGTCGCAAACGAGTCGATGCCACTGCCGCCGTCGAGCGTCACGGACTTGGCCGAAATGGTCTGCGACAGGGTGTTGGCGCCGATGTTGGCGCCATTGGCCTCGCCCACCACGCCGTTGCTGCCGCCGGTCAGGCTGATCGTCGGGTCGTGCGCGGCGATCGAGCCCCGGATCGTCTGGGTGCCGTTGCGCGCCAGGATGCCCGCGGTATTGAGGCTGCCGACGCTGCCGGCCGTGACCGAAATGGTGCTGCCCGTGCCGGTGAACTCGATCAGCTGCGAATCGCCCTGGTTGGTGATGTAGGCCAGGCTGCCGTTGTCGGTGCCGACGTTGGTGCCGGCGCTGTTGCCTGCCTGCAGCGAGACGCCGCCGCCGCCGGCCACGTTGATGGTCTGGCTGGTGCCGGCCAGGCCGCCCTGGAAGACAGAAACGAAATTGCGCCTGTCGGTCACGCTGCCGCCACCGCCGGTCAGAGTCAGGCCGCCGGCTCCGACGTTGATGGTCTGGCTGGCACTGTTCGAAACGATCCCGGCCCGGTTGGTATCCCCCGTCGCGCCCCCGGCCAGAGTCATGCCGTCCGCCGTCACGCTCTGGTTGCCGTCGGCGGTCAGTGCCGCAATGTTCTCGACACCCGCAGCGCCACCGTGCAGTGCCAGCGTGCCGGCCGAAACCGATTGCTGCCTGGCGGTGTTGCGTTGGCGGATGTCGGCAAAGTTGCCATTGCCGGTGCTGCCGCCGCTGGCGCCGCCGGTCAGGGTGATGTTGGCCGAACCAGTGATGAGCTGGTCGCCGTTGATTGCCTCGATGCGCGCGAAGTTCAGGCTCGCGCCGGTGCCACCGGTGATGTCCAGCGTGCTGCCAGCGCCCATGGCGACCGTTTGTGTTGACCCGTAGGACTGGATGCGCGCTCCGTTGGTGGTGCCAGCGCCGCCCTGGATGGCAAGGACGCCGGCACCGACGATGGTCACGGTCTGGGTCTCGGCCAGGCCTCCCGATGCAAAGCCCTGGCGGAACTGGGCCAGGTTCTCGGTACCGCTTGCCCCCCCGACCAGGCTGATGCCACTCGCGCCGATGGTCTGGACGCCGAGCTCGGAGGCGATCACCGCCCGATTGCCTTCATTGGTGATGCCGCCCGATGCGCCGCCTTGCAGCGCGATCGTCGGCGCGTTTGCCGCGCTGCTGCCCTGGATTGTCTGGGTGCCCGTTGCCGCCACGATGTTCGCGACATTGTTGCTGCCGATCGAGCCACCGGTCATCGTGACACTGCTGCCGGGAGCAGTGAACTCGATCAGCTGCGCCGTGCCGTTGGACCGGATCGTGGCAGCACTGCCGTTGCTCATGCCGCCCAGGTTGGCATCGCCACCGACGCTGGTGGCGCTGCTGTTGCCGCCTTGCAGGGTGATGGCGCCGCCGCCATCGACGGTGATCGTCTGCACCGCCCCCGGCACGTCGTCGCCCTTCCAGACGATGGCCGCATTCTGCCGGTCGGACGCGCCGCCGCCGCCGCCGGTCAGGTGCAGTCCACCGCCGCCGACGGTGATCAACTGGCTGGCGCCGGCATACAGCCCAGCCAGATTGCCCACGCCTGCGGCGCCACCGACCAGCGAGATGCCGTTGGCGCTGATGGTCTGTGTCGACAGGTCGCTGGACAGTATTGCGATGTTGCCGTGCGTATTGCCGCCGACATCGGACGCGCCGCCGCCGCTGGCACCGCCAGTCAACGTGATCTGGTGCGCGCCCGTGACCGTCTGCAGGTTTCCTGCAAAGATATTGGCCGCCGCGTCGCTGCCGACCGTACCGCCGGTCAAGGTGATGTCCCGTCCGGCTCCGCCCCCGGTAAAGACGATCGTCTGGCTGTCGCCATTGGCGGTGTGGATGGACGCTTCGCTGCCATTGCCGTCGCCGACGCCGGTCTGGGCCGACGAGCCACCGGTCAGCGTGATCGAGCCGGTGCCGTTGACGGTGATCAGCTGGCTGGTGCCGGCGCCGCCGTTCTGCTCGATGCTCACATGGTTGCCGGTCAGCGAACCCCCGCCACCGGTCATCGTGATGCCGCCATTGCCCACCGTGACCGATTGGCTTGCGGCCGCGCGAAGGCTGGCGTAGTTGCCGGTGCCCAGGCCGCCGCCATCGGCGCCGCCAAGCAGCGTGATGCCGTTGGCCGATACCGACTGCGTGCTTGCCGCGCCGGTGGTCTCGATCACGGCCTTGTTGCTGTTGCCCGACCCGGCCCCTTGCAGCAGTATGTTGCCGCCGGTGGTGACGCTTTGGTTGCCTGCGGAGGCAAGACCGGCCCAACCACTGGCGCTGGCCAATACCGAAAGGTCGCCTGCCAGCGCCAGGCTCATGCTGCCAGCGGCAGTGACCGGTGCACGGACGGTCACCGTTGATGACCCTGCGCTGGTGCTGGCGCTGAAATTGCCGCTGGCAGCGATCGCGCCGAACAGGTCCATGCCGGTTGAGGCGGACAGGCTGATGTTGGCACCTGACAGGGCCGTGGGCGTGGTCAGGAAACTGCCTGAGCGCAAGGTCAGGTCCGCCGCTCCCGTGTTGAGGGCCGCATTGGGCAGTGTCAACAGGCCGCCGGCCTGCAACTGGAGGTTGCGGTCGCTCACCTGGGCCACTGAGGTCACTGTCAGTGCAGTGGCGTCGCGCACACTGATGTTGCCGCCGCTGACGGCCAGGCTGGTCAGATCGTTCAGGGCCGAGGTCAGCGACACATCGGCGCTGCCGGCATTGATGGTGCTGGTCCCGCCAACCGTGAACGCACCGCCTGATTGGCTGATCTGGCCGTTGTTGCTGACCACGGCCAGATTGCCCGCAGCGATTACATCGTCGCCGAATGTCACCGCGCCATTCGTCGATATGCTGACATTGCCTGCAGCCGACTCGATCACACCGTCGGTCGTCATCGACCCCGCTGCTGTCAATACGACGTTGCCCCTGGCCAGCGCATTGTTCAGATTGAAGCTGGCGGCGCTGTTGCGAAACTGCACCAGGCTGCCGCCGCCCGTACCCAGATTGGTGATCAGGCTGACATCCGAGCTGATCGCGTTGCCGGCCTGGTTCAGGTCGATCAGGTAATCCGCAGTGGCCGACAGGATACTGGCGGTCAATGCGCCGGCGGATTGTTCGATGCGGTTGTCCGCCGCATTCAGGGTCAGCACCCCGCTGCCCGCGTTCACATTGGCCGCGATGTAAAGGCTGTTGCCGCCGACATCCGACAGGTTCGATGTCAGTGTCACGTTGGCGCCGGCCGGCACGGCCCCGGCGCCCGTGGTATCGATCGCGCCATTGACATAGAGTGCGCCCTCGCTGGGACTCGTCAGCGAAGCGGCATCGCCGGCGGTCAGGCTGACCGTGCCGCCACGGGTCGTGATGGGCGCTTGCACGTACAGGAAGCCCCCGGCCCGGGCGGTGATTCCGATGCCGGGATTCGCCATCGAGATCGCGGCGTTGAAACTGATGTCTTCGTTGGCCTGCAGGATGACGTTCGACGCTGCGGATGCGATCGTTCCGGCGGCGATGGCCAGGTTGCTGGGTGCATCACCGAACAACACCGGACCGGTATAGGACGCGCCGGTGGCGTCGATGTCGATGAAGTCCGGGTCCAGCAGCAGCGACCCCGTCATGCCCATCGGCGCGCGGGTATCGACGACAGAGGCAAAAGCCAGCGCATGCTTGCCGGAGACCTCGACAAACCCTCCGTCACCGCCGCTCTTACCGCCGCGCGCGCTGATGGAGCCATAGGCCTGGGTCTGGTTGTCGGACCAGACGATGACACGTCCGCCGTTGCCCGCTTCCAGCGCATCGGCGCGCACCATGGTGTCCGGGCCCAGAAAGGTCTTGTCGGCATTGGCGACTGCGGCGTTCTTGCCTTGGTAATCGCCACCAATGCGGATGCCGCCACCGGCGTGCGTGCCGGAAGCATCGATCACGGCCTGATCGGCAATGCCCACGCGCTGCCCCAGCACATCGACCCGTCCGCCGCGCTGACCGAAGGCCAGTACGGTAGCCGCGCCTTCGACGACGGCGTCGCCGGCAGCCTGCAACACCACCGTGCCGCCGTCGAGCGTCGCTCGCGTGGCCTGGATCGCACCGCTGTGGCGCAAGGTGCCGGCAAAGATCGCCACCGCATCGCCTTCAAGCCGACCCAGGTTGCGCGCCTCGTTGGCGCGCGCCTGCACCAGCAAGGAAATGCCCTCCAGCCCGCGGCCGGTGATCTCGACCTGCTGGCCTGCCGCCAGGATGGTGCTGCCGTTGGGGGACTGCACCAGCGCGCTGGCGCCGACGCCGATCTGTGGCGCGATCAGCACCACGTCACCATCGCGTGCAGTGATACGTCCATCGACCGTGAGACCGGCGCCGCCCATGTCCTGCGCTGCTGTGGCCGCGCCGAAACGCAGCCGGCCGGCCAGTGCATCGGCATCGGTCATGCGCAGTGTGGATGCGGTGAACCCGGCCGTGTCGACCACGGCACCGGCACCCACGGTGATGCCCGACGGGTTGACCAACACCAGCCTGCCATTGGAGCTGAGCGTTCCAAACAGGGCCGATGGCGTCTGCGTGACCACCCGGTTGATCGACAGGCTGGTGGAACTGGGTTGCACGAAACGCACGGCGGCGTCCGCTGACAGGGAAAAGCTCTGCCAGTTGATCGCCGAGTGTCCGCTGCCCGGCCCGTTGGTCGTGGTGACGCGCAATTGGCCGGGTGCCGTCTGAACGATATGGGCCTGGCCGTGCATGGCGACCCCACCGGTGGGAAGGGTTTGCGCCATCGCTGCGGCGGCAAATACGCCGGACAGCGCCAGCGCCAGCGTGCGGGGTCTGGCAGATTGCCACGACCGTTGGTTGCACTTGGCATTGTTCAAGGTCGGCAAACGCGGCTTGGCATGCGGGAAGTCTGGCACCGTCATCACTCCTTCCCAGGTCTGTCCGATGAACGCGCGGCTCAAGGTCTCCCGCGCGATGGCGTCGCAGCAGCCGCAGGCAGACGGGTTGGTTTGGCCGCTACGCCAACAAAAGTTCCCCAGGTATCTTGACCGGAGTCTATTGGCAAAGCTGCCCGGACCGTTACAACTTTGACGCTGAATGCCGAGATGGTTGTTGTGTGACGCCAACAGCCAACACTGTGGAGTCAGTTGCGTTGCATCAACCTGGCGGCGTCGATGGCAAAGTAGCTCAGGATGCCGTCGGCCCCCGCCCGCTTGAATGCCAGCAGGCTTTCCATCATGACTGCGTCGTGGTCGAGCCAACCGTTGAGCGCTGCTGCCTTGAGCATCGCGTATTCGCCGCTGACCTGGTAGGCGAAGGTGGGTACGCGAAACGTGTCCTTGACCCGGCGCACCACGTCCAGATAGGGCATGCCCGGCTTGACCATCACCATGTCGGCGCCTTCGGCGATGTCCATCGCCACCTCGCGCAAGGCCTCATCGGTGTTGCCGGGGTCCATCTGGTAGACCTTCTTGTTGCTCTTGCCCAGGGTGGCGGCCGATCCGACCGCGTCACGGAACGGTCCGTAGAACGCGCTCGCGTACTTGGCGCTGTAGGCCATGATCCGGGTGTGGATGTGGCCACGGGATT
>CAZLDV010000037.1:0-413 GCA_964558425.1 uncultured Rhodoferax sp.
TTGTCCTTGGCCTTCTCGAAGTCCTGCATCTCGACCACGCGTGCATTGCGGCGTGCCGCCATCAACGCGGCCTCGTTGCACAGGTTGGCCAGATCGGCCCCGGACATGCCAGGCGTACCACGCGCGATGATGCTCGCATTGACGTCCTGCCCCAGCGGCACCTTGCGCATGTGCACGTTCAGGATCTGTTCGCGCCCGCGGATGTCGGGCAAGGTCACGTAGACCTGTCGGTCGAAGCGGCCAGGGCGCAACAACGCGGCGTCCAGGATGTCGGGCCGGTTGGTCGCAGCCACGACGATGACGCCGGCATTGGTCTCGAAACCGTCCATCTCGACCAGCATCTGGTTGAGTGGCTGCTCGCGCTCGGCGTTGCCGCCGCCAAGGCCCGCGCCCCGCTGGCGCCCGACCGCAGC
>CAZLDV010000037.1:423-31783 GCA_964558425.1 uncultured Rhodoferax sp.
TGAAAATGATGCACGGCGCATTCTTCTTGGCGTTGTCGAACATGTCGCGCACACGGGCCGCGCCCACGCCGACGAACATTTCGACGAAATCGGAACCGGAGATCGAGAAAAACGGCACCTTGGCCTCGCCGGCAATGCCCTTGGCCAGCAGCGTCTTGCCGGTACCGGGCGGGCCGACCAGCAGCAGGCCGCGCGGAATGCGCCCACCGAGCTTCTGGAACCGCTGCGGGTCCTTCAGGAAATCGACAACTTCCTTGACCTCTTCCTTGGCCTCGTCACACCCGGCGACATCGGCAAAGGTAACCTGGTTGGTGCTCTCGTCGAGCATGCGTGCCTTGCTCTTGCCAAAGCTGAAGGCGCCGCCCTTGCCGCCTCCCTGCATCTGTCGCATGAAATAGACCCAGACACCGATCAGCAACAGCATCGGGCCCCAGCTGACCAGCAAGGTCATCAGCAGCGAGCCTTCTTCGCGCGGTTTCACGTCGAACTTGACGTCGTTGTTGATCAGGTCCCCGATCAGGCCACGGTCGAGATAGGTGGCCGTGGTGCGAACCTTGCGATCATCGTTGGTGACGGCGATGATCTCGGTGCCGCCCTGGCCTTCCTGGATGAGCGCGCTCTTGATGCGGTGACCGCGGACTTCTTCGAGGAAGTCGGAGTAACCCATGGTGCCCGAACTCGTGGCGCCACGCGTGTCGAACTGTTTGAAGACGGTGAAAAGCACCATGGCTATGACCAGCCACACTGCAACTTTCGAAAACCACTGATTATTCAAGCAAAGCTCCAATCCTGGGGCGTTAACGAACCCGAAGGGTAGTTGAGACCCATTTTAGGCGTTTCAAGACATGCAACGCGGCAATTGCGCGACTTCAACCTCTGCAACAAGAGGGATTGCGCGCAAATTGTTCAGCCAATCGCATGCGCCGCGGTTACGGCGCCGTATTCCTCAGACCCTGGCCGACCAGAAAGGTTTCCGAGGATTTGGCTCGCGAGGCCTTTGGCTTGATCGGCTTGACGTGGAGAAACGTCTCCTTGAAGAGCTTGACCAGCTGGCTGTAACCGCCACCGTGAAAGACTTTTGCAACGAGAGCGCCTTGTGGCTTCATGTGGTGCTGGCTGAACTCCACCGCCAGCTCGACCAGATGCACCATCCGGGCAGCGTCGGCGGCGGCGATACCGGACAGATTGGGCGCCATGTCCGAGACCACCACATCGGCCTGCCGCCCTTGCATGGCGTCGGTCAGTTGCTGCAGCAGCTGCGGCTCCCGAAAGTCGCCCTGCAGGAACAAGGCACCCTCGACCGGCTCCATCGGCAGAACATCCAGCGCAATGATGGTTCCGTTCAATGCGCCGGCAGCCGCCCCGCCGCCGACGGCGGACCGGGGCGAGAGGCGATTGCGCACATACTGGCTCCAGGCACCCGGCGCGGAACCCAGGTCGACGACCAGATCGCCCGGTTTGATCAACCCCAGGGCCTCATCGATTTCCTTGAGCTTGTAGGCGGCACGGGCACGGTATCCCTCGCGCTGGGCCAGCTTGACGTATGGGTCATTGACGTGGTCGTTCAGCCAGGCCCGGTTGACCTTCTTGCTCTTGATCTTGGTCTTGGTCGTCATCACCGCGTGGAAGGTTCCCTGTCGGCGTCGAGGTGCGCAGCGACTGTCGTTCGTCCGATAATAGCGCGATGCCCCATATCCAACTCACTCCCGCGCAGCGCAAGGAGCACCGTGCCAATGCCCATCATGTGAATCCGGTCATCCTGATCGGCTCCGATGGCTGGACCCCAGCAGTGCGCAAGGAAACCGACGCCGCACTGTCGGCCCATGGGTTGATCAAGGTCCGGGTCTTCTCCGACGACCGTGCCGCGCGCGAGCTGTTGTTCCAGGCCATCGCCGATGAATTGAACGCGGCCCCGATTCAACATATCGGCAAATTGCTGGTGTTCTGGCGTCCCGTCGCCGAGCGCGACAAGGCGCCCGAAGAAGACCGCAAACCTGGTCCGCGCGACGTCAAGGTGCTCAAGTACAGCAAGCGGGGCGGTCAGCGACCCGAAGTGAAGACCTTGCGGGTACTGGGCAATCAACGGCTGACCCCGGGCGGCCAGATCAAGCGGGCCAAGCCGAAGAACGTCAGCATCAAGAAGCGCAGTCAGACCTGAGCATCGCTCCTGGCGACCACAGGGCGCACCATGCGCCAGAAAACGACGGCGGCGCACACCCACTGCAGCAGCAGCATCGCGCTTCCCACTGCATGCCATAACGGCAGGTCGGTGCGCGCCACGATGCGCGGCGCAACGGCGAACTCCAGCAGCAACGCCAGCAGCATGCCGGCCAGCACGAACCCGCGAGCATCGAGCGCGTTGGCCAGCGCCGCCGCTCCGGCGCGCGCCTGGGTGGCCAGCAGCAGCCCGGCGCCCAGCACCACTGCCACCGTCGATTGAACCGCGAACAAGGCGGCTGCCGCGTTGCCGGCCAGCGCCTTGGATGGCATCTGGGCAAACAGCGTCGGAACGACCCAGAAACCGAGCGCCGTCAGGCTGCCCCACCACAATGCCGCCAGCCACAGCGGCCAGGCGCGCAGCCAGTCAAACGTAGCGGACTGCGACGATTTCAAAATAGGTGGTCCCGCCGGGTGCCCGCACCTCTGCGCTGTCGCCTTGTTCCTTGCCGATCAGCGCTCGCGCGATCGGGCTGCTGATGTTGATCAGGCCTTGCTTGAGGTCGGCCTCGTCTTCACCGACGATCTGGTAAGTGACCTTGTCGCCGGTGGCTTCGTCCTCGAGTTCGACCGTGGCGCCGAAGACCACCCGTCCCTCGGCGTCCACCGCGCTGGGGTCGATCACCTGCGCCGCCGACAACTTGCCCTCGACTTCCTGGATGCGCCCTTCGATGAATCCTTGCCGATCCTTGGCAGCCTCGTATTCGGCGTTTTCGCTCAGATCACCCTGGGCGCGCGCCTCCGCGATCGCATTGATGACCGAAGGCCGGTCAACCGTCTTGAGTCGATGCAACTCCGCCTTGAGTTTTTCCGCTCCGCGTTGCGTGATGGGTATGGTCGCCATGAGAAATTCGTCCCTGAAAAAGTTTCAGGGAGCATCGGGTGCGCTGCACCCGATGCTCCCTGCATTGGATTGCAAATTATGCCGCGAGTTGCCGATGCAGTTCCTGCACCGAAATCACATCGAGCTTGTCCAGGTACTGCATGCCTTCGACCGCCGCCTCGGCGCCGGCAATCGTGGTGAACGTCGTGACCCGGGCGGCCAGTGCCGAAGTCCGGATCTGGCCTGAATCGGCAATCGCATTGCGACGCTCCTCGACCGTATTGATCACCATTGCAATCTCGTCGTTCTTGATCATGTCGACGATATGGGGGCGCCCTTCGGTGACCTTGTTGACCGTCTGGCACTCCAGGCCGGCCGCCAGGATCGCCGCCGACGTGCCTTTGGTGGCGATCAGCTGAAATCCGAGTGCGGCCAGACCCCGTGCCACTTCCACCGCGCGGGGCTTGTCGTTCTGCTTGACCGAAATGAAGGCCTTGCCGGACCGCGGGAGTTTGGTGCCCGCTGCGATCTGCGACTTCACGAACGCCTCGCCAAAGGTCTTGGCACTGCCCATGACTTCGCCGGTGGATTTCATCTCGGGGCCCAGGATGGTGTCGACACCCGGAAACTTGACGAACGGGAACACCGCTTCCTTGACACTGAAATACGGCGGCGTGACCTCCGCCAGGATGCCTTGATCATCCAGCGTCTGTCCCACCATGCAGCGTGCAGCCACCTTGGCCAGCTGGATGCCGGTGGCCTTGCTGACAAACGGCACGGTGCGCGACGCGCGGGGATTGACCTCCAGCACGTAGATCACATCGGTCAACGCGCCGTCTTGCGCGGGTATCTGCTGGATCGCGAACTGCACGTTCATCAGGCCCACGACATGCAGCGCCCGCGCCATCGCGGCGGTTTGCGCCTTGAGCTCGGTCACGGTGGCAGCGGACAGGTAATACGGCGGCAGCGAACAGGCCGAGTCACCGCTGTGCACGCCGGCCTGCTCGATATGTTCCATGACGCCGCCGATGAACACGCGCGTGCCGTCGCAGACCGCATCCACGTCGCATTCGATCGCATCGTTCAGGAAGTGGTCCAGCAGCACCGGCGAGTCATGCGAGACCTTGACCGCCTCGCGCATGTAGCGCTCCAGGTCCCGCTGCTCGTGCACCACCTCCATCGCGCGTCCGCCGAGCACGTAGCTGGGCCGCACGACCAATGGATAGCCGAGCTTGGCGGCCTTTTCGAGTGCTTCGGACTCGGTGCGCGCGGTCGCGTTGGCCGGCTGGCGCAGCCCCAGCGTGTGCAGCAGCTGCTGGAACCGCTCGCGGTCTTCCGCCGCGTCGATCATGTCGGGGCTGGTACCGATGATCGGCACACCGTTGGCCTCCAGGTCGAGTGCCAACTTCAGGGGAGTCTGACCGCCGTACTGGACGATCACGCCCAGCGGCTTCTCCTTGTCGACAATCTCCAGCACGTCTTCCAGCGTCAATGGCTCGAAATACAGCCGGTCGCGGGTATCGTAGTCGGTCGAGGCCGTCGCCGGAGTGCAGTTGACCATGATGGGCGCGTAGTCGTCTTCGCGCAACGCCAGCGCGGCATGGACGCAGCAATAGTCGAATTCGATGCCTTGGCCGATGCGATTGGGCCCGCCACCGAGCACCATGATCTTCTTGCGATCGGTCGGCGCCGCCTCGCACTCGTCCTCGTAGGTCGAATACAGGTAGGCGGTGTTGGTCGGAAATTCGGCGGCGCAGGTATCCACCCGCTTGTAGACCGGCCGCACGCCCAGGGCGTGACGCAGCTTGCGGATCACGGTGTCGGTGGTCTTGAGCTGGCGCGCCAGGCGCCGATCCGAGAACCCCTTGCGCTTGAGCGCGCGCAAGGTCGGCGCGTCGATGTCGTCCAGCGACTGGGTCTCCAATTCGAGTTCGATCTTGACGATCTCCTCGATCTGGGTGAGGAACCAGCGATCGATCTTGGTGAGTGCGAACACCTCTTCAACCGTCATGCCCTGGGCAAAGGCGTCACCCACATACCAGATGCGCTCCGGACCTGGCTCGCCGAGTTCCTTTTCCAGCACCTCGCGGTCCTGGGTCTTTTCGTTCATGCCGTCCACGCCCACTTCGAGCCCGCGCAAGGCCTTCTGGAACGACTCCTGGAAGGTGCGGCCGATCGCCATCACCTCGCCCACCGACTTCATCTGGGTGGTCAGGCGCGAATCGGCGGCAGGAAACTTCTCGAAGGCGAAACGCGGGATCTTGGTCACCACATAATCGATGCTGGGCTCGAAGCTGGCCGGTGTTGCGCCACCGGTGATTTCGTTGCGCAACTCGTCCAGCGTATAGCCCACCGCCAGTTTGGCGGCAATCTTGGCGATCGGAAATCCGGTCGCCTTGGATGCCAGCGCAGAGGAGCGGCTCACGCGCGGATTCATCTCGATCACGACCATGCGGCCGTTGTCCGGATTGATGGCGAACTGCACGTTCGATCCGCCGGTGTCGACGCCGATCTCGCGCAGCACCGCCAGTGACGCATTGCGCAGAATCTGGTATTCACGATCGGACAGTGTCTGCGCCGGAGCCACCGTGATCGAGTCGCCGGTATGCACGCCCATCGGGTCGAGGTTTTCGATGGAACACACGATGATGCAGTTGTCCGCCTTGTCGCGCACCACCTCCATCTCGTATTCCTTCCAGCCCAGCAGCGACTCTTCGATCAGCAATTCGCTGGTCGGCGAGGCTTCGAGCCCGCGCTTGCAGATGATCTCGAATTCTTCGGCGTTGTAGGCGATGCCGCCGCCGGTACCGCCCAGCGTGAAGCTGGGGCGGATCACGGTCGGAAAGCCGAGTGTCTTTTGCGCCGTCCAGGCCTCTTCCATGTTGTGGGCGATGCCCGAACGCGCCGAACCCAGCCCGATACGGGTCATCGCCTGCTTGAATTTCAGGCGGTCCTCGGCCTTCTCGATCGCGTCGGGGCTGGCGCCGATCAGTTCGACCCGGTACTGGTTGAGCACACCGTTGTGCCACAGGTCGAGCGCGCAGTTGAGCGCGGTCTGGCCACCCATGGTTGGCAGGATCGCGTCGGGTCGCTCCTTGGCGATGATCTTCTCGACCGTCTGCCAGGTGATCGGCTCGATGTAGGTCACATCGGCTGTGGCCGGGTCGGTCATGATCGTGGCCGGATTGCTGTTGATCAGGATGACCTTGAAACCCTCTTCGCGCAAGGCCTTGCAGGCCTGCACGCCGGAGTAATCGAACTCGCAGGCCTGGCCGATGATGATCGGGCCGGCGCCAATGATCAGAATGCTCTTGATGTCGGTACGTTTAGGCATGCTGGCTCCGGATGGCGGCGTCCATGAACGCAACGAAGCGGTCGAACAGGTAGTCGATGTCGTGGGGCCCGGGCGACGCTTCGGGATGTCCCTGGAAACACAGGGCCGGCCGATCGGTGCGCCGCAGTCCCTGCACGGTGCCATCGAACAGGCTGACGTGGGTGGCCACCAGGTTGGCCGGCAGGCTGTCGGCGTCGACAGCAAAGCCATGATTCTGGCTGGTGATGCTGACTCGGCCGGACTCGGTGTCGCGCACCGGATGGTTGGCGCCATGGTGGCCGAACTTCATCTTGAAAGTGCGCGCACCCGACGCCAGCGCCATGATCTGGTGGCCCAGGCAGATGCCGAAGATCGGCATCTGCGTATCGAGCAACTCACGCACGGCGGTGATGGCGTAATCGCAGGGCTCGGGATCGCCCGGCCCGTTGGACAGAAAAATGCCGTCGGGCTTGAGCGCCAGCGCGTCCTTGGCCGTGGTGTTGGCAGGCACCACGGTCACCCGACAGCCATGGCCGACCAGCAGGCGCAGGATATTGCGCTTGACGCCGAAATCGTAGGCAACGACGTGGAACCGCGGCGCCACCAGTTCGGCGAATGCCGGTCCGGCCTGACCCGCTTGCGCACCGATCGACCATTCCCCCTGGAGCCATGGATAGGTCTTGTCGGTCGTCACGACCCGGGCCAGATCGAGACCGGTCATTGACGGGGCGGACCGCGCCCTGGCGATGGCCTGGGCGATGACCGCATCGGTCATCTCCTGCCCGTCCTGCAATGCAAGGATGCAGCCATTCTGGGCACCCTGACTGCGGATCTGGCGCGTCAGTTTGCGGGTATCGATATTGGCAATCGCCACCACGTTCTCCACTTCCAGATAGGTCTGCAACGAGCCCATCTGACGGAAATTGGAGACGACGGCGGACAGATCGCGGATCACCAGGCCGGCGGCCTGCACCTTGCTCGACTCCATGTCATCGGTGTTGACACCATAGTTGCCGATATGCGGATACGTCAGCGTGACGATCTGCTGGCAATAGCTCGGATCGGTCAGGATTTCCTGGTAACCGGTCATGGCCGTGTTGAAGACGACTTCTCCAACACACGCGCCGACGATGCCGATCGATTCGCCCAGGTAGGTTGTACCGTCGGCGAGCGCCAGCACGGCGCGGGGTTTGTTTGCCTTGAGAGACAAGAGCACGGGTATCTCCGGAACGTTTTCGGGTACACCCAAGCATCCTCACGACTGGACTCGTGATGCTGCTAGATACTTGATCTCTACAGGGGGATTGGATCGGAGAATCGCTTGGGTGCGCTGGCTTTCTCGAAAGCCCTTCATTATAGCCACGGGGCCTCGCCAGACCCTGCCGTCAACAGGGGCTGGCCGCTCGGTGTGGCTGCCCGATTGCACTGGCGTGCAGGCAGATCGCGGCAGCAGCGGCGACGTTCAGTGACTCCTGCCCACCGGGTTGGCCGATCCGGCACCAGACCTGCGCCTGCTGCGCGACCGCAGCGCCCAGACCCTGGCCTTCGTGCCCGAATGCCCAGGCGCAGGGCCACGGCAAATCGGCCGTGTGCAGCGCCACCCCCTGATGCGAGCTGGTGGCAATCAACGGCACCTGCAGCCCGGACAAATCCGGCGGCTCGGCTCCTTCGACCAGATGCAGCGCAAAATGCGCGCCCATCGCGGCGCGCAGGACCTTTGGCGACCACAAGCCCGCACTGCCCTTGATGGCAATCACCTGGGTAAAGCCCAGTGCCGCTGCGCTGCGCAAGATGGAGCCGACGTTGCCGGCATCCTGCAGCCGATCGAGCACAACCGAGGGAACACCGGCCTGCACCGACCTGGCCTGCGGCAGATCGATGACAAAACCCATCCGCCCGGAGGATTCCAGTGCGCTGATGGCATGGAACAAGACATCCGGCACGACCGCCACCCGCGCCAACCCGTGGCGCCACTGCGCCTCTTGCGCGATCCATGCCGACTCCGCAAACACGGCAATGGCCGGAACGACGCCCCGCTCGCGGGCTGCCTGGCACAAATGCTCCCCTTCGAGCCACACCTGGCCCAAGCTGCGATAGGCGGTGTTGTCCCGGGACAGGCGCCGGACCATCTTGATGACGGCGTTGTCGCGCGAGGCAATCGCGCTGACGCGCAGGCCGTCGGTCTGGTTCACGCCAGCACCTGCGCAACCGGAGCGAAACTGCGCCGGTGCTCCGGACACGCACCCCGTTGCCGCAATGCAGCCAGATGCTGCGGCGTGCCATACCCCTTGTGGTCGGCAAAACCATAGTCGGGATACCGGGCATGCAATTGCGCACACCAACGGTCGCGGTGCACCTTGGCCACGATCGAGGCGGCGGAAATCGCAGCCACCCGTGCATCACCGCCCACCACGGCCTCGGCGCGAACCCGCAGCACCGGCAGTCGATTGCCATCGACCAGCACCTTGAACGGCGTCAGGCGCAGCCCTTGCACTGCACGTTGCATCGCCAGCATCGTCGCCTGCAGGATATTGAGTGCATCGATCTCCTGCACCGATGCCGATCCGACCGCGCAGCACAGGGCGCGCGCGCAGATCTGGTCGAACAGGCGCTCGCGCTGCAAGGCGCTGAGCTTTTTCGAATCGGCCAGGCCGGCAATCGGGTTGCGGTCGTCCAGGATCACCGCGGCGGCGACGACCGGGCCTGCCAGCGGGCCACGCCCGGCCTCATCCACGCCCGCAATCAGGCCGGGCACGTCCCATGGCAAGCAAACCTGTTCAGGAACGAAGGATTTTTTCGATGGCATCGGTCGCACACCGGGAAGTATCACACCGCAGCTGCGCGTGCAACGCGTCAAAACGCAATTGCAAGGCGGCAATCCGATCGGGCGCGTCCAGCCAACGGCTGACCTCCAACGCCAACGCGGACGGAGTGGCCGCCTCCTGCAGCAGCTCGGGCACCACGAAATCCTGGCACAGGATATTCGGAAGACCGACCCAGGGCTGCAAGCGCTTGCGCCGCATGATCCGCCAGGACACGGCGTGCATGTTGTAGGCGATCACCATCGGCCGCTTGAACAAGGCGGCCTCCAGCGTGGCGGTCCCGCTGGCGATCAGTGTCACGTCGCAGGCAGCCAACGCTGCATGCGACTGGCCCGCCACGATGCGCAGCCGCGTTCCCATGCCAGCCGTCCGGGCGAGTCGTTCGACCTCTGGCACCAGTGTGGGCAGGGTCGGAACGACACATTGCAGATCGGGGCGCTCGCGCTGCAACAATGCGGCGGCGGCGAAAAATCGCTTTGCCAGGTAGGCGATCTCGGAGCGTCGGCTGCCCGGCAAGATGGCAAGCACCGGCGCATCGCGCCGCAAGCCGAGGGCGACGCGCGCAGCAGCGCGGTCGGCACGCATCGGAATGACATCGGCCAGTGGATGCCCGACATAGGTCGCCGCAATCCCGTGCGCCTGCAGCAGCCCGGGCTCGAACGGGAACAGGCACAGCACATGATCGGCACTGGCCCGGATCTTTTCCAGTCGCTGGGCACGCCAGGCCCAGACGGACGGACAGACAAACTGCACGGTGCGGATGCCGCTGCGCCGCAGATCCTGTTCGAGCGCCAGATTGAAGTCAGGCGCGTCGACCCCGATGAATACATCGGGCTTGTGCCGCTGCAGCCGTTCACGCAACTGGGCGCGGATGGCGACGATGCGGCGGTAATGCCGCAACACCTCCACATAACCGCGCACCGCGAGCGTGTCGCTCTGCCACCAGGCGTCGAATCCCTGGGCGACCATCTTCGCGCCGCCGATACCCATGGACACCAGATCCGGCCAGCGAGACTGCATGCCGGTCAGCAGCAGGCTGGCCAGCAGATCGCCGGACGCTTCGCCGGCCACCATGGCCACCTGCGGCCACCGCGCCGCCTGCGCGAGCCGCTCCGGCGGCACCATCTGGGGCATCGGCTGCTACCGCACGATGCCGCGTTGCGGCGCCACGTCAGCGAGAAAACCGAGCATCATCGCAACGTCCGCCTGCGCGTCGGGATAAGCAGCGGACAACGCGTCGATCGCCGCCTTGGCCTGCTCCATGGTGAGAGCGTCCCGGTAGAGCAACTTGTACATGGCCTTGACAGCGGCCAGGCGCTCGGCGGAGAAACCACGCCGTCGCAAACCCTCGAAATTCATCGATCGCGCGGCCGCCGGCTGGCCCTGGCACATCACGAACGGAGGCAGGTCGGCGAACAGCAGTGCGCACATGGCTGTCATGCTGTGCGCACCGATACGCACGAACTGGTGCACCACGGTGAATCCACCCAGGATGGCCCAGTCGCCCACGTGCACGTGACCCGCCAGCTGTGCGTTGTTGGCGAAGATGGTCTGGTTGCCGACCTGGCAGTCGTGCGCCAGATGGACATACGCCATGATCCAGTTGTCGTCACCGACACGGGTCACGCCGGCATCACCCGGAGAGCCGATGTTGAAGGTGCAAAACTCGCGCACCGTGTTGCGGTCACCGATCTGCAATTCGCAGGGTTCGCCTGCATATTTCTTGTCCTGGGGTATCGCACCGAGCGAGTTGAACTGAAAGATGCGGTTGTCACACCCGATCGTGGTGCGCCCTTCGATCACGCAATGGGCGCCGACCGTGGTGCCGCGGCCGATCCGCACATGCGGACCGATGACGCTATAAGGCCCGATGGCCACCGAAGCATCGATCTCGGCAGCGGGATCGACGATGGCCGTCGGGTGGATGTTCGGCACGCTCGAACCCGCCACGCGCAATCAGGCAATGCGGCGCATGGTGCAGATCAGGTCGGCCGCCACGGCCAGATCCTCGCCCACCATGGCGCGCGACTTGAACTTGAAGATCCCGGCCTTCATGCGATCGAGCTGGGCATGCAGCATCAGTTGGTCGCCTGGTTCCACCGGCCGCTTGAACCGCGCGTTGTCGATGCCCGCAAAGTAATACACCGTCTTGTCATCGGGCGTCACGCCCAGCGTGTCGAACGCCAGCAGGGCAGCCGCCTGCGCCAGCGCCTCGAGCATCAGCACACCCGGCATGACCGGTCGGTGCGGAAAATGGCCTGTGAAGAAAGGCTCGTTCATCGACACGTTCTTCAGCGCGACGATCCGTTGGCCCTGCTCGATCTCGAGCACCCGATCGACCAGCAGAAACGGATAGCGGTGGGGCAGTTGCTTGAGTATCTGGTGGATGTCCATCATGGCGTCGTCTTGTCCTGGTTGCTGCTTTCGAGCGCCCGCAAGCGTTCGCGCACGCTGTGCAGCCGCTTGAGCACGGCCGCATTTTTTTCCCATTGCGCATTGTCGTCGATCGGAAACAGCCCGGTGTAGTGGCCGGCCTTGTGGATCGAACGCGTCACCACCGACGCCGCCGAAATGTTCACATGGTCGGCGATCGTCAAATGGCCCAGCACGACGGCCGCGCCGCCGATCGTGCAATGGGCGCCGATCGTCGCGGAGCCGGCGACACCGACACAGGCGGCCATCGCGGTATGGCGTCCGACGCGCACGTTGTGTCCGATCTGGATCAGGTTGTCGAGCTTGACGCCGTCCTCGATGACGGTGTCTTCCAGCGCGCCGCGGTCCACGCAGGTATTGGCACCGATCTCGACATCATTGCCGATCACGACCGCGCCGAGCTGCTCGATCTTCTCCCAGGCACCCGCATTGGGAGCGAAGCCGAAACCGTCCGCGCCGATCACCACCCCGCTGTGCAGCAGGCAGCGCTCGCCGACGCTGCAGTTTTCGCCGATGGTGACACGCGCCTTGAGCACGGTGTGCGCTCCGATACGGGCACCTTGCTCCACCACGCACAAAGGGCCGACCGACACCGATGGATCGAGCATGGCCGCGGGATCGATGATGGCGCTGGGGTGCACCGAAGCCTGTCGGCCCGACTGCAGCTGGCGCTTCCACAGTTGCGTCAGGCGTGCGAAGTAGAGGTAGGGTTGCGCGGTGACGATGCAGGCGCCGCGTTGCACGGCCTGCGTCTCGAGTTCGGGGGCCACGATGACGCACAAGGCCCGCGAGCTGGCCAGCTGCTGCCGGTAACGCGGATTGCTGACGAAGCCCAGTTGCCCCGGACCCGCCGTGGCAAGCGATGCGAGACCGTGCACGATCGCGTCGCGATCGCCGTGCAATGCTCCACCGAGCGCGTCGACGATGTTTCCCAGGGTCACCGGCACGCGAGCCCCGACCGGCCGCTACTTGACGGCGTTGAGCGCCTTGATCACCTTGTCGGTGATGTCGTGCTTGGGATTGATGTAGACCGCATCCTGCAGCACGAGGTCGTATTTCTCGGACTCGGCCACCTGCTTGACGACCTTGTTGGCGCGTTCGAGGACCAACTGCAGTTCCTCGTTCTTGCGCGAGTTCAGGTCTTCCTGGAACTCGCGCCGCTTGCGCTGGAACTCGCGGTCCTGGTCCACCAATTGGCGCTGGCGCGTGGCTCGTTGCGCTTCCGACAGGGTCGGCCCATCCCGCTCGAGCTTGTCGGCCAGGGCCTTGATGGCTGCACCGGCGTCGACCAGTTCCTTCTCGCGCTTGGAGAACTCCTGTTCGAGTTTGGTCTGCGCCGCCTTCGCGCTGTTGGCTTCCTTGAAGATGCGGTCGGTGTTGACGAACCCGACCCGGAACTCTTCGGCATGCACTGATGCACCAAAGGCCAACGCCGCCATCACGACGGCGGCCAACAGGCGACTGGATAGTTTCTTCATTAGAAAGCGGTTCCGATTTGAAATTGCACCCGTTGGATTCTATCGCCAGCGAATTTTCGGATCGGGTTGGCGATAGCCAGTCGCAACGGGCCGACCGGCGAGATCCAGCTGATGCCCACACCCACCGATGCGCGCAGCTGGTTCAGCCGCATCGGCTGCGATTCGCCATACACGTTGCCGACGTCGAAAAACCCGAACATGCGCAAGGTCCGGTCGTTGCCGGCACCCGGGAACGGGGTCAGCAATTCGATATTCACGTTGACCTTCTTGTTGCCACCCAGGCTGCCGCCATTGGTGATCTCCTTCTCGCCCAGGCTGCCCTGTTCGAAACCACGCACCGATCCCAGACCACCGCCGTAGAAATTCTTGAACAGCGGAAACGGGCGGCCCGACAAGCCCTTGCCGTAGGCCAGATCGCCATTGAACGCCAGCGTGTATTGCTTGTTCAAGGGCCAGTATTGCTGGAACTGGTAGCTGCCGCTGAGATAGCGGGTGTCACCACCAACGCCCCATTCACCGTTGATCCGCTGGTAACGGCCGGTGTTGGGCACCAGTGCGCTGTCGCGGGTGTCGCGCGCCCAACCGATGGTCAGCGGCACGCTGCTGCTGGAATAACCAAACTGATTGCCGTACGCCGCATATGCAGCGGGCAGCGAGGTGCCGGGAACGATCTTCGTGCGTTCGAGGCCGCCACCAAAATACACGGTGTCGGTCTCGGTGAACGGTACCCCGAAACGCAGGCTGGCCCCGGTCGTCACCAGCTGGTAGCTGTCGTTGGCCGTGTAAGGACGGGTGCTTCGGTGGTAGACGTCGATCGACCGGGACACGCCGTCGACGGTGAAATAGGGATCGGTGGTGTTGAAGACGACGGTGCGGTTGATCTTGCTGGTATCGAGCTGGATACCCAGCGAGTTGCCCGAGCCAAACGCGTTTTCCTGCTTGATGCCCGCTGTCAGACCGAGGCCGTCGCCGCTGGAATACCCGGCACCCAGCGACAGGTTCCCGGTGGCCCGCTCAGCGACCGTGATCGTGAGATCGACCTGATCCGGTGCGCCGGGGACTTCCTGCGTCTCGATGGAAACCTCGCGAAAGAAGCCCAGCCGATCGACCCGGTCACGCGAGCGGCGAATCTTGTCGGCGTCGTACCAGGCCGATTCGAACTGGCGAAACTCCCGGCGCACCACCTCGTCGCGGGTGCGGCTGTTGCCGGCCACGTTGATGCGTCGCACATAGGCGCGCCGCGACGGCTCGGCCTGGATCACCAATGCCACACGGTTGTTGGTGCGGTCGACTTCAGGGCGCGCCTCGACACGCGCGAACGCATAGCCGAAATTGCCGAAATAGTCGGTGAAGGCCTTGGTCGTCTGGACCACATCGTCGGCGTTGTAAGGCTGACCAGGGCGGATCGATACCAGGCTCTTGAACTCGTCGTCCTTGCCCAGGTAATTGCCTTCGAGCTTCACCTCGGAGACCACATACCGGTCCCCCTCGGTGATGTTGATCGCGATGTCGATTTCCTGCTTGTCGGGCGCCAGCACGACCTGGGTGGAGTCGATGCGAAATTCGAGGTAACCGCGCGTCAGGTAATACGACCGCAGGGTTTCGAGATCGGCATTGAGCTTGGCACGCGAATACTGGTCCGACTTGGTGTACCAGCTGAGCCAGCCGCCGGTGTCCAGATCGAACAGGTTGCGCAAGGTCGACTCGCCAAAAGCCTTGTTGCCAACGATGTGGATGTCCCTGATCCGCGCGCGCGCGCCCTCGGTGATCGTGAACGACAGGTTGACACGATTGCGCTCGATCGGCGTCACCGTGGTCACCACCTCGGAGGCATACAGGCTGCGATTGATGTACTGGCGCTTGATCTCCTGTTCGGCGCGATCGAGCAAGGCCTTGTCGAATGGCCGGCCATCGGCCAGGCCGATGTCGCGCATCATCTTGCGCAAGACATCCTTGTCGAACTCCTTGTTGCCAGCAAAATCGATGTCGGCCACGGTGGGCCGTTCCTCGACGATCACGACCAGCACATCGCCATTGGCTTCGATGCGCACGTCCTTGAACAGGCCCAAGGCAAAGATGGCCTGGATCGCCGCAGCGCCCTTCTGGTCGTCGTAGGTGTCGCCGACGCGGACCGGCAACGACGCAAAAATGGTTCCGGCCTCCACCCGCTGCAAACCTTCGACCCGGATATCGCGCACCGTGAAAGGCTCCACGGCCCAGGCGGCGCCGGCAAAAACGCTGGCGGCTACGGCAATGGCGATGGCCTGCCGTCGAAATCGATTGAGTTGCATGTTGTCTGTCTAAGTCTGCCCGGCTTGACACGCCAGGGCGATAAGGAAGCTACCCCAGGAGTCGGGCCAGATCGTTGTACAAGGCAATGCCCATCAGCAGCAGCAGAACCGCAACCCCGCCCCGTTGCAGCCGTTCCAGCCAGGCTTGCGACACACCACGCCCTGTCACGCCCTCCCAAAGATAATACATCAGGTGCCCCCCGTCGAGCACCGGCAACGGCAGCAGATTGAGCACCCCCAGGCTGACGCTGATCAGCGCCAGAAACAGCAGATATTGGGTCAACCCCTGGCTGGCCGACTTGCCAGCGTAGTCGGCAATCGTCAACGGACCACTCAGGTTTTTCAGCGAAGCCTCGCCGATGACCATGCGCCCGATCATCCGCACGGTGAGGGCCGACACTTGCCAGGTTCGCTCAAACGCCTGGACCACGCCGTCCACCGGGCCGTAACGCACGGTCACCAATTCGGGGGCACCCCCGACGTAGGCACCAATGCGGCCGATCGTCTGCTTCCCGTCCACCACCGGCCGGGGCGACACGGCCAGTTCCATCTGCCTGCCATCGCGCGCGATCAGCCAGCGCTGCACGGCGACGGCGTCGCCGCCACCCGACGCACGAATGCGATCGCGCAATTGCTGGCCGTCCTGCACGGCCTTGCCGTCGACGGCCAGTACCAGGTCCCCGGCGTGCAATCCAGCGGCCTGCGCCGCGCCACCCGGCAGGATTTCTCCCAGTTCGGGCCGGGTCATCGGCCCGACGATACCAATGCGGCGAAACAGCTCCGCATCCATGGACGCGCCGGGCTGCTGCCCGAACGCGAGCGTCACGTCCCGGGTCACGGCACCCGATCCGATGCCCAGCCGAAGCCGGACATCGTCGCCGTGCAGCGCTGCCTGCGCCAGCTGCCAGCGCAAGTCATCGAACGAGACGACGGGCACCGGGTCCTGCTCCGCGACGGCGATCTGCAAGACCCGTTCGCCGCCCTCGATTCCAGCGCGGGCCGCGATCGAGTCGGGCACCGGGCTGGCCAGCACCGCGCTGGCCTGCTGCACGCCGGCCCAGTTCACGACCGCGTACAACACCACGGCAAGCAGCAGATTGATCAGCGGTCCGGCCGCCACGATGGCGGCCCGCGCCGCCAAGGGCTGGTTGTTGAACGCCAGATGGCGCTGCTCCTGCGCTACCGGCGACTCGCGTTCGTCGAGCATGCGTACATACCCGCCAAGCGGGAAAGCGGCGAGGACGAATTCGGTTGGCGAGCCCTTGGGCTGCCAACGCCAGATGGTCTTGCCGAAGCCAACCGAGAATCGCAGGACCTTGACGCCACAGGCGACAGCGACACGGTAGTGTCCGTATTCGTGCACCGCGATCAACACGGCCAACGCCACCACAAACGCCATGATCGTCAACATGCCAGTGCCTGCCTTGCCATTCAGCGTGAAAGGGAACGGACCATCTGTCCTGCGCGATCCCGTGCCTGCGCATCGATCGCCAGCAAGGACTCCAGCGAGTCTGCATCCAATTGCGCCACTGCGCCCAAGGTGTGGGCATTCACCGCATGGATCTGGTCAAAGCGGATGCGGCCATCCAGGAATGCAGCAACGGCAACCTCGTTCGCTGCATTGAGCGCAGCGGGCGCACCACAAGGCGCCGCCAGCACCTGCCAGGCCAGCTTCAACCCGGGAAACCGACTTTGGTGGGCCGGCTGCTGGACCGCTTCGAAGGTCAGACCCGTCAGCGCTTGCAGGTCCAGCGGCTGCGCACCCGAGGCCATGCGGTCGGGCCAGGACAAACCGTAGGCTATCGGCACCCGCATGTCCGGCGTGCCCATCTGGGCCACGATCGAATGGTCCCGGAACTGCACCATCGAGTGGATGACGCTTTGTGGATGGATCACCACCGAGATGCGTTCGGCCGGCATGTCGAACAGATACCGTGCTTCGATCACTTCGAGCGCCTTGTTCATCATGGTGGCCGAATCCACGGAAATCTTGCGCCCCATCGTCCAGGTCGGATGCGCACACGCCTGCTCGGGCGTCACCGACTGCAGCGTTGCGGGGTCACGGGTACGAAACGGACCTCCTGATGCGGTGAGGATCAGCTTGTCGATCTGGTCCGCCCAGCAGCCTGCATCGGCCGGCAGCGACTGGAAGATCGCCGAGTGTTCGCTGTCGATCGGCAGCAGCTGTGCGCCTCCCGCGCGTACAGCCTGCATGAACACCGCGCCGCCTACCACCAGCGCCTCCTTGTTGGCCAGCAACAGGCGTTTTCCGGCGTGCGCCGCGCGCATGCATGCCGGCAATCCGGCCGCTCCCACGATGGCGGCCATGACAATCCGGACCCGCTCATCGGCGGCCACGTCGGCGATCGCCTGCGCGCCACCGAGCACACGGGTCGGCAATGCCAGGTCGCGGCAGCGGCGCGTCAGTTCTGCTGCGCTCGGCGGATCGGCCATCACCGCCATCTGCGGCCTGAATGCCACGCACTGGGCCACCATCGCCTCGACGTGGGTCGAGGCAGTCAAGGCAATCACCTCGAACCGATCGGGATGGCGTGCCAACACGTCCAGCGTATGGGCACCGACCGAACCGGTCGAGCCCAGGATCGCCACGCCCTGTCGTTGCTTGTCTGCCGTGCGCGTCACAATGAAAAAACCAGCATGGCCAACGGAACCGTCGGCAACAAGGCGTCGATGCGGTCGAGCACGCCGCCATGGCCAGGCAACAGCCGGCTGCTGTCCTTTTGGCCGGCCGAGCGCTTGAGCAAGGATTCGGTGAGGTCGCCGACGACACTCATTGCACATAGCCAGACGATGGCGGGCAGCATGACCCACAGGCCACCGTCCAGCAATCGGCTGTACAGACTCGGCGAGGTCACGGCCAGGCGCGTGTCAAGCCAGCTCCAGCCGGCGGCCAGGATCAAGACGCCAGCCACGCCGCCCAAGGCGCCTTCCCAGGTCTTGCCCGGACTGATGCTGGGCGCGAGCTTGCGCCGCACGATGCGGCCACCCCAGGTGCGACCGGCAAAATAGGCGCCGATGTCGGCCACCCAGACCAGACACAGGATCGACAACAGGAAATTGATGCCGACCTGGCGCGCCTGCGCCACCGCCAGCCAGGCGGCCATCAACACCAGCAGACCCAGCGCCAGCCGGGCACCCGGCCATAGCTGCAACCACAATGCCGTGCCGCCGCGCAGCAGCACGGTGCCGCCAACCCCCCACAAGACCGCCGCCGCGACCCATCCCGCCTGCAAGGACTGCTGCAATACACCCGCGCTCCACGCCAGCGCACATGCCAGCACGACGAAGGCCGCACTGGTCAACGCGCCAGCCTGGCCGTAACCGACCAGTCGAGCCCACTCCCATGCGGCAGCTGCGATGAAGACCAATGCCAGCGCGGAAAACGGCCATGCCGACGGATAGAACAGCGCTGGCAACAGCACCAGCAAGAGCACCACCGCAGTGACGACGCGCTGCCAGAGCATGGATCGCGGTCAGGCGGCGCGCTGGCGGCGCGGCGCATCCGCAAGCTGCGCCGACGTCTTGCCAAAGCGGCGCTCGCGGCCAGCGAATGCAGCGATTGCCTGATCCAGGCTGGCCTCGTCGAAATCGGGCCAGAGGGTGTCGGTGAAATACAGCTCGGAATAGGCGCACTGCCACAACATGAAATTGCTGATGCGCTGCTCACCGCCTGTGCGGATGATCAGGTCCGGATCCGGCACATGGCCCAGGGCCATGGCCGCAGCCAGGCTGTCTTGGGTGATGTCTTGGCCAGCCGCAGCCAGCCGACGCGCCGCCTGCGTGATGTCCCAGCGTCCGCCGTAGTTGAAACAGACGTTCAATACCAGGCCCTGGTTGGGTGCCGTTGCTCGCTCGCCGTCGTCGAGGCCGCTGCGCACCTTGGGCGACAGGCGCTCGCGTTCGCCCACGAAATGCAGTTGCACGCCATCCTGCACCAGTTGCGGCACCTCGCGGGCCAGGGCCATGGCCAGCAGATCCATCAGGCCGGAGACTTCGTCCTGCGGTCGGTTCCAGTTCTCGGAGGAGAACGCAAACACCGTCAGGACACCGATGCCTCGCTGGGCACAGGCGCGCACACAGCGTCGCAGCGAGTCCACGCCAACCTTGTGGCCCGCCACCCGTGGCAGCAGCCGGCGCGTCGCCCAACGGCCGTTCCCGTCCATCACGATGGCGACGTGGTGGGGCATCGGACCGATCTTATGCATGTGCATCCATCATGACCGATGGCTTGCCGTCAGACCGCCATGATGTCGTTTTCCTTGGACGCCACCAGCTGGTCGATCGCCGCGACATGGCGATCGGTCACTTTCTGGATTTCCGCCTCGGCACGCTTGAGATCGTCCTCGGATGCCTGTTTGTCCTTCACGAGCTTCTTGACAGCCTCGTTGGCGTCGCGGCGCAGGTTGCGCACGGCGATCTTGGCCGACTCGCCTTCGCCCCGCACGACCTTGGTGAGCTCCTTGCGCCGCTCTTCGGTCATCGGTGGCATCGGAACACGGATCAGATCGCCCATCGACGCCGGATTGAGCCCCAGGTCGCTCTCGCGGATGGCCTTTTCGATCTTTGCGCCCATGCCCTTTTCCCAGGGCTGGATGCCGATCGTGCGTGCATCGAGCAAGGACACGTTGGCGACCTGGCTGATGGGCAGCATCGACCCGTAGTAGTCCACATGCACCGAATCGAGCAAGGCCGGATTCGCGCGACCGGTACGGATCTTGGTCAGGCTCGCCTTGAACACCTCGATCGACTGGTCCATCCGGCTTTCCGCCGTACTCTTGATTTCTGCAAGCTCCATCATCACCTCCTGCAAGCGCCGGGATCATCATGCCCGGCAGTGGTTGCCCGCCGTCGATTGTCAGGCATAGACCAGGGTACCCTCGTCATCGCCCAGAATCACGCGCCGCAGCGACCCGTGCTTGACGATCGAAAAGACCCTGATCGGCAGCTTCTGGTCACGGCACAAGGCAAATGCCGTGGCGTCCATGATGCCCAGGTTCTTGGCCATGGCCTCGTCGAACGATATCCGGTGGTAGCGGGTCGCCGCCGGATCCTTCTTTGGGTCGGCAGTGTAGACACCATCGACCTTGGTGGCCTTGAGCACCACCTGGGCGCCGATCTCCGCGCCCCGCAAGGCCGCGGCGGTATCCGTGGTGAAGAATGGATTGCCCGTGCCGGCGGCAAAAATGACGACCTTGCCCTCTTCCAGGTATTGCAAGGCCTTGGGCCGCACATACGGCTCCACCACCTGTTCGATCGAGATCGCCGACATCACCCTGGCGGTCAGGCCGGCCTTGTTCATCGTGTCGCCCAGCGCCAGCGCATTCATCACGGTTGCCAGCATGCCCATGTAATCGGCGGTTGCACGGTCCATGCCGACCGAACCCCCGGCGACACCGCGAAAGATGTTGCCGCCGCCGATGACGACGGCCACCTCGACGCCCAGCCGCGTGACTTCGGCAATCTCATCGACCATGCGCACGATCGTGTCGCGGTTGATGCCAAAGGCATCATCGCCCATCAGTGCCTCACCGGACAACTTGAGCAGGACACGTTTGTAGGCCGGTGTGGCTTGGGTCATCGCAATCTCCTGGGGTCCGTCAGCATGTCGCCCGACCGGTTCGGGTCGGGCAAGGACTTCAACCTGCCTGCTTGGCCGAAGCCACCTGGGCAGCGACTTCGGCGGCGAAATCGTCGACCTTCTTCTCGATGCCCTCACCCACCACGTACAAGGTGAACCCCGTCACTGTGGTACCGGCAGATTTGAGCATCTGCGCCACCGACTGCTTGTCGTTCTTGACAAAGGCCTGGTCAAACAATGAAACCTCCTTGAGGTACTTCTGCACGCCGCCTTCGACACGCTTGCTCACGATCTCCGCCGATTGCACCGGTTTGCCGGCGGCCACCGCGGTGGCCGCGTCCTCGGCCGCCTTGGCCGCTGCAACCGAACGCTCGCGTGCGACCAGCTCGGCCGGCACATCGGCGCTGGACAGCGCCACCGGCTTCATCGCCGCGACGTGCATCGCAACGTCCTTTGCAGCCGTCTCATCACCCTCGTACTCGACCACCACGCCGATGCGGGTGCCATGCAGATAAGTTGCCAGCTTGCTGGCGGAGCCAAAGCGCACGAAACGGCGAAAGCCCATGTTCTCGCCAATCTTGCCGATCAGACCCTTGCGGACGTCTTCCAGCGTGGGACCAAAACCATCCTGCGTGTACGCCAGTGCGCCCAGTGCGGCCAGGTCGGCCGGGTTCTGGCTGGCCACCAGCGCAGCGGCCGCGTTGACAAGCGCCAGGAAACTGTCGTTCTTGGTCACGAAGTCGGTCTCGCAGTTGACCTCGATCATCGCCGCGGCATCCGCGACACGGGCAATCGCGACCACGCCTTCGGCAGTGATGCGGCCCGCCGCCTTGCCGGCCTTCGTGCCCAGCTTGACCCGGAGCAGCTCCTCGGCCTTGACCATGTCGCCGTCGGCCTCCGTCAGCGCTCGTTTGCACTCCATCATCGGGGCATCGGTTTTTCCGCGCAATTGTGCGACCATGCCTGCAGTAATTGCTGCCATCATTGTTCTCCGTAATTGTTACGACATTATCTCTGTCGAGACTAAAAAAAAGGGGCCCGGAGCCCCTTTGTGCGGGCCTCGAACCTTCAGGCCTCGGTCTCGTTGACTTCCACGAATTCGTCGGCGCCCTCGCCGGCGACAGCCTTGACGACATCGTCTTCGGCATTGGCACGGCCTTCGAGCACGGCATCGGCGATGCCTCGGGCGTACAGCGTCACCGCCTTGGCCGAGTCGTCATTGCCTGGAATGACGTAGTCGATGCCTTCGGGCGAATGGTTCGAATCGACCACGCCGATCAGCGGAATGCCGAGCTTTTTCGCTTCAGCCACGGCAATCTTGTGATAGCCGACGTCGATCACGAAGATCGCGTCGGGCAAGGCGCCCATGTCCTGGATGCCGCCAATGTCCTTCTCGAGCTTGGCGATCTCGCGGGCAAACATCAGTTGCTCCTTCTTGCTCATGCTGTCCAGCCCCGCCTCTTGCTGCACCTTCATCTCCTTGAGGCGCTTGATCGAGGTCTTGACGGTCTTGAAGTTGGTCAGCATGCCACCGAGCCAACGCTGGTCGACATAGGGAACACCGGCGCGCTGGGCCTCGGCCGCCACGGTGTCACGCGCCTGGCGCTTGGTGCCCACCATCAGCACGGTGCCGCGACGCGCGGTCAGCTGGCGCACGAACTTGGCCGCGTCCTGGAACATCGGCAGCGACTTTTCCAGGTTGATGATGTGGATCTTGTTGCGATGGCCAAAAATGAAGGGGGCCATCTTGGGGTTCCAGAAGCGCGTCTGGTGTCCGAAATGGACGCCGGCTTCCAGCATTTCACGCATGGTGACTGACATAGTTTGCTCCAAAGGTTGGGTCTAAAATCCGGTCCCTTATCCAGCGTGGCGACTGCAACAAACCCGAAGCGATGGTCTCGCCGAAGATTCGAACTGCCTGCATGCGCTGAACACCTTGACGGGTCCGGATTCGCGAATGTGTCGTGCCGGAAAAACCAGTCGATGGCCCCCGGCAAAACCCAAGGACTATAACATAGGCCGCCAGTCTGACCGATGCCCAGCATGCCTCTCCCTGACCTGACCGGCACCCGTGCCGCCATCCGTTCCAACCCCGCGATTGCCAGCCAATCGATGCGTGACTGTGTCGCCGCCGCGCAGGCGCCAGCGTGCGACAAGGTGTTCCTGCAAACGATGTTCGATGAGGCGCAGGCGGTGGCGGACGACCCGCACCAGCAGCGGCGCGCGTTGGCCGGCCTGGCGGTGTCCGTCAAGGACCTGTTCGACATTCGTGGCCAGGTGACCCGCGCCGGCTCATTGACGCGTGAGGGCGACGCACCTGCGAGCGCCGATTGCCCGGCAGTGGCGCGCTTGCGCGCCGCCGGTGGCGCGGTGATAGGTCGCACCAACATGACGGAGTTTGCGTTTTCCGGCATTGGCATCAATCCCCATTTCGGCACGCCGGCCAATGCGGCAAGCCGCGGCCAAGCGCTGATTCCGGGCGGATCATCGTCGGGAGCGGCGGTGTCGGTGGCTGCCGGCGCTGCCTTCGTCGCTCTGGGGTCCGACACCGCCGGATCGATCCGGATTCCGGCGGCGCTCAACGGCATTGTCGGATTCAAGAATACCGCCCGTCTGGTTCCCACCGTGGGCGCGGTTCCCCTGTCCACCACCCTGGACACCGCCTGCGCGATGACACGCTCGGTGGCTGACGCCATCGTCGTGCACGAGGTACTCGCGGCCCGCACCGTCACGCGCAGCCATGCGCCACTGTCGCTCTACCGACTGGCGGTGGTGCGCGACCTGATGCAGGACGACCTGGACCCGACGGTGGCGCGGACTTTCTGCGCCACGCTGGCCCGGTTGCGCGCGGCCGGAGCCACGATTGTCGATATCGATCTGCCCGCATTGGACGATCTGCCAGCCTTGATGGCGCATGGTGGCTTTGCAGGCGCCGAAAGCCATGCCCTGCACCGCGCGGCCATCGCACGTGCCGGTGAGCGGTTCGACCCGCGCGTCGTGGCGCGCATCCAGCGCGGCGCGGCCATGAGCGCAGCGGACTACGTCGACCTGCTGCATCTGCGCGCCGACTGGATCGGGCGGATCGCGCAACGCCTGCAGTGCTGCGATGCCGTGTTGTCGCCCACGGTTCCGATCGTTGCACCGACGATCGCCTCCGTTGCCCCCGGCGCAGAGCGCGATGGCGCGTTCTTTCGCGTCAACGGCCTGTTGCTGCGCAACACCGGTGTCGTGAATCTGCTCGACGGCTGCGCGCTGTCGCTTCCGTGTCACCAGGGTGACGATCTCCCGGTGGGTTTGATGGTCTGGCATGGCGCCTTGCACGACGACACGGTGCTCAATATCAGCATGCAGATCGAACAGGTGCTTGGCGCCGGATAATCCGCGATCGCGCGCATCGGTGGGCTTGCCGCCCACCGGCACCGCCGCATCAAAGGGATTCATGAAAATTGCAGTCATTGGCGCCGGCATCATCGGCGTCACCACCGCGTACGAACTCGGCCAGGATGGCCACGACGTGACGGTATTCGAACGCCGGGGCGCGGCGGCCGAAGAGACCAGCTTTGCCAATGCCGGCATCATTGCGCCGGGATATGTCACGCCTTGGGCGGCGCCCGGCATGCCGCGCAAGGTGATCGGGCAATTGCTGCAGCGCCATGCCGGCGTCCGCATCAGCTGGCCACTGGGCATGGATGAACTGGCGTGGATGCGGCGCTGGTACCGCGCCTGCAAGCTGGAGTCGTATCTGACCAGCCGCTCCCACATGCGCCGCCTGGCCTTCTACAGCCGCGCGCGGCTGCACGCCATTCGCACCCAGCTGCGTCTGGAGTACGACCGCAGTGACGGCTATCTGGTGTTGCTGCGCACCGAGCGCGATCGCCAGATGGTGCAGCCCAGCCTGCAGGTGCTGCGCGAAGCGGGCGTCGCGTTCCGGCTGCTGGAGCCCGATCAGGCCCGTCTGGTGGAACCGGCGCTCAACACCGACACACCGTTCTGCGCCGCGGTGCAATTGCCCGACGACGAAGTGGGCAATTGCCGCCAGTTCGCGTTGCTGCTCAAGAATGAAGCACAACGCATCGGCGTGCAGTTCCGCTTCCAGTGCGACATCGACGGCATCGCATGCCAACCGGGGCCTACGCTGCGCCTGCGCGGCGAACCGGCAGCGCTGCCATTCGACGCGGTGGTGGTGTGTGCCGGTGTCGATTCGGTGCCGTTGCTGCGGGCCATCGGCATCCGCTTGCCGCTGGTTGCCGTGCATGGCTACTCGCTCAGTGCCACCATCCTGGAGACGCTGAACGCGCCGCGCAGCGCCATCATGGACGAGCACTACAAGGTGGCCATCACGCGCCTGGGCAATCGGGTGCGGGTCGCCGGCGGTGCCGAGATCGGCGGGCGGCCGCACGTCAAACGCGCTGCGTCGCTGCGTACCCTGTACAAGGTCCTGCAGGACTGGTTTCCCGGGGCGGTCAGTACCCGCAATGGCGTGCAGGAATGGAAAGGCGCCCGCCCGATGCTGCCTGACGGCCCACCGATTGTCGGAGCCAGCGGCCTGCCGGGCGTGTGGCTCAATCTGGGCCATGGCTCCAGTGGCTGGGCCTTGTCGTGTGGTTCGGCCCGCGCGCTGGCCGACACGATGGCGGGGCACGCTCCCGAGATCGCCATGCAGGGGTTTGCACTGGACCGCCTGGCGCACTGATGGCGCCGTCCATGCCACCGGCCATCGACGCACCGGCGCTTGGTGCTATCGTTCCGCACAGCAACGCGTGGAACGGTATCCGACGCCACTGTGTCAGACTGCGGGAGCCATGACATGAAAATCCGATTCTGGGGTGTACGCGGATCGATCGCCTCGCCCGGGCCCAAGACGGTGCGTTACGGTGGAAATACCACCTGCATCGAGGTGCGTACCGATGCCGACGAACTGATCATCATCGATGCGGGCACCGGCATCTTTCCGCTGTCGCACTCCCTGCTGGGCGAGATGCCCCTGACCGCCAACGTGCTGATCACCCATTCGCACTGGGACCACATCCAGGGACTGCCGCTGTTCGTGCCCAACTTCATTCCCGGCAACACGCTGCGGCTGCATGGCGCCTTCGACCCGGTATCGGGCAATGGCGTGGAACAGGTGATGTCGGTGCAGCTGCAGTACAGCTATTTTCCGGTCCGCGAAGCCGAACTCAAGGCACGCATGGAATACGTGACGCTGACACCCGGAGAGTCGATACCGGTGGGCAGCGCCACGGTGACACCGGCCTTGCTCAACCACCCGGTGATCAATCTGGGCTACCGCATCGAATGCGCTGGCAAGTCGATGTTCTTCACCGGTGACCACGAGCCGCCGTACAACATCTACGACCCGTCCGACGCCGAATTCGCCGAATACCAGCAGTTCGTCGACGAGAAGGCCGAGGGCATCCTGCGCGCGATGCAGGGGGTCGACGTGCTGATTGCGGACACGTCGTATACGCGCCAGGAATTCCCGGCCAAGCGGGGCTGGGGCCATGGCAGTTTCGATACCAGCATCGCCTATGCCCGCCAGGCCAGGGTGGGCGCGCTCTATTGCACCCACCATGAACCCACGCGCAGCGACGACGCGCTGGAGGCCGCCTTCGCCCAGGCCCTGCAGGACAATCCAGGACCCGAAGGCGGGCCCGCCATACGGCTGGCGCGCGAAGGCGACTGCATCGAGATCTGAGGACGATGGACAATTGCGCGCCCGCTCCCCGACTGGTCAGTGCCGGCACTGCCTGGCCCTTGTTCGATGTCGCCGGCACGCGTGCCTTGGAGTGCGCGGGACTCGCACGCACGGCGCAGCATGTGCTGATGCAACGCGCCGGTCTGGCCACGGCGCGACTGGTGCTGGCCTTGCACCCCCACGCCCGACACATCTGGATCGCGGCCGGCCCCGGCAACAACGGCGGCGACGGAATGGAAGCGGCGATCCACCTGCATGGCTGGGGCAAGCACGTGGTGGTGACCTGGCTGGGCGATCCGGCCAGCATCCCGGTCGACGCCGCCATGGCCCACGATCGGGCTCGGTCAGCGGGGGTGACGTTCGCCGACCACCCGCCCACCGAGTGGGACCTGTGCATCGACGCCCTGCTGGGCATCGGTGCACGCCGCGCGCCAGACGGAGTGATGGCGCAGTGGATCAGCCGCATGGGCGCATCCGCGTCGCCGGTGTTCTCGATCGATGTGCCCACCGGACTCGATGCCGACACCGGTGTGGCCGCGCCCTCGCATGTCGTATCGGCAGCAACCCTGTGCCTGCTGACCGTCAAACCCGGCCTGTTCACGGCCGATGGCCGCGACAACGCACACACAGTGTGGCTCGACGACCTGCAACTGGACATCGGCACACTGGCCCCGTCTGTGCAAGCGACGGCCCACCTGATCGGCGCAGCGGCACCGAGGCGGCGACCTCACGCATCGCACAAGGGCAGCTTTGGAGATGTCGCGGTGGTCGGCGGCGCGCCGGGCATGGCCGGCGCCGCGGTTCTGGCCGCGACCGCTGCCCTGTACAACGGCGCCGGCAGAGTCTTCCTGTGTCCGCTGGACGACGCTGGCGCCGGCGCCAGCGGCATCGCATCGACACCGGAGCTGATGCAGCGCGATGCGTCGTCCATCGATGTGTCGCGCATGACGGTCGTGTGCGGGTGTGGTGGTGGCGATAGTATCGGCTCCGCGCTGCCACGACTGCTGTCCACTGCCGCTCGTCTCGTGATCGACGCCGATGCCCTCAACGCCGTGGCGGCGGATGACGGATTGTTGCAACTGCTGCGCGCGCGCAGCCGGCGCGATGCGCCCACGGTGCTCACGCCACACCCTCTGGAGGCGGCCCGATTGCTGGGCCTGACAACCGCCCAGGTGCAGTCGGACCGCCTGCAGGCGGCCCATCGGCTCGCGCAGCATGGGGCATGCACCGTGGTGCTCAAGGGCTCGGGCACGATCGTCGCAGCGCCCGGCCTGACGCCGTGCATCAACCCGAGTGGCAATCCGCGACTGGCCACACCGGGCAGTGGCGATGTGCTGGCCGGCATGGTCGGCGCGGTACTGGCCGCCGGTGCCGGTGCATTCGACGCAGCCTGCCAGGCGGTCTACCGCCATGGCCTGGCAGCGGACCGTTGGCCAGCGGACGAGGCCTTGACCGCCTTCGCGCTCGCGCGCCACGCCTGAAGGCGCGCCACCCCGCAACCCATTTCAGGACATCGTCAGCCGCGTCCGGCGAATGGCATCTGGGTGGCCATCACGGTGTGGAACATCACGTTGGCCGCCAATGGCAGACTGGCCATGTACAGGACCGACTGCCCGACGATGTCGACGTCCATCAGCGGTTCGATCGCAATCTGGCCATTGGCCTGTGCAACACCGGTGGCCATGCGCTGCGCCATCTCGGTGGCAGCATTGCCGATGTCGATCTGGCCGACGGCGATGTCGTACTTGCGCCCATCGAGCGATGCGGTCTTGGTCAGCCCCGTCACCGCATGTTTGGTCGCGGTGTAGGCGATCGAGTTCGGTCGCGGCGCATGCGCGGAAATCGACCCATTGTTGATGATGCGCCCGCCGCGTGGCGCCTGTGCCTTCATGACGCGAAACGCCTGCTGGATGCACAGGAACATGCCGGTCAGGTTGGTATCGACCACTTTGTGCCACTGTTCGAGCGGCAGGTCTTCCAGCGGAACCGCCGGTGCATTCACGCCCGCATTGTTGAACAGCACATCGACCCGGCCATGGGCCGCCACTGCGGCATCGAACAGGGCCCGTACCGACTGCGGGTCGGCCACATCGGTCGGCACGACGAGCGCCTGGTCGCGCTGGCCACTTTGCTGGGCAACCGCCAGCAGCGGGTCCTTGCGCCGACCGGCCAGCACGACCCGGTAACCGGCCTGGAGCATCGCCAAGGCCGCGGCCCGTCCGACCCCGCTGCCAGCGCCGGTCACGATGGCCACTTTGGAAACGGATGGCATGGTGTTCACACTCGGTTGATGACGGAACAGGAGAACGCGCCTTGCACGGCCGTGGCCGCGCGTCAGCGCCGCGATGCGCGGCCCCGCTTGCTGGCCGCGCCATTGCGCTGTGCCGGCTTGCCGGCCGAGGCGGCATTCTTCCGGCCCCCCGTGCTGGCGCCGCCAGCGCTGTGTGCCTTGCGCCGCGGCGCACCATCCGCGCCCGCGTCATCACGCCGTTGCCGCGGCTCATGCGTCAGCCCCTTGTCCTTGAGCGCGCGCTGCGTCAAGTCGTCGTCGTCGCGCACCAGACGGAAGTCGATGCGCCGACCATCGAGGTCGACCCGACTCACCTGGACCCGCACCCGGGTGCCGATCGCATAGCGCATGCCGGTACGCTCGCCACGCAGCTCCTGGCGCATGTCGTCAAAGCGGAAATACTCGCCACCGAGCTCGGTGATATGCACCAGGCCCTCGACGTACATCGCATCCAGCGTCACGAAAATGCCGAAGCTGGTCGCCGCCGACACCACGCCGCCGTATTCTTCGCCCAGGTGTTCGCGCATGTATTTGCACTTGAGCCAGGCTTCGACATCGCGACTGGCCTCGTCGGCGCGCCGTTCGTTGGCGCTGCAATGCAAGCCGGCCGCCAGCCAGGCCATGCCATCGGCCGTGAGTTTGCGCGGCTTTTCGTCCGACAGCTTGGCACGCGCGCTGGCGGACTTTTCCAGTCGCCGCGCCAGCTTGGCATGGGCTTCGCCCGGGGTCGGCAACGCGGGCAACGCATAGCGGCGCTTGCCCAGAATGGCCTTGATCACACGGTGCACCAGCAGGTCCGGATAGCGGCGGATCGGGCTGGTGAAATGGGTGTAGGCGTCAAAGGCCAGGCCGAAGTGGCCGCTGTTGGTCGGCGTGTAGATCGCCTGCTGCATGGACCGCAGCAGCATCGCATGGATCTGCTGCGCGTCGGGCCGGTCCTTGGTCGCCAATGCAATCGCCTGGAAGTCGCCTGGCTTGGGATCGTCGCCGATCGACATGCCGACCCCCATCGCCTTGAGGTAACCCGAGAGGATCTCCTGCTTCTCCGGTGTCGGTCCCTCGTGCACCCGGTACAGGCCCGGATGCTTGCTCTGCAATATGAAGTCCGCACTGCACACGTTGGCTGCCAGCATGGCCTCCTCGATCAGCTTGTGCGCATCGTTGCGGGTGCGCGGGATGATTTTCTCGATCCGGCCACTCTCGTCACAGACGATCTGCGTCTCGACCGTTTCGAAGTCGACCGCACCCCGCCGATTGCGCGCCGTCAGCAACGCACGATACACATCGTGCAGGTGCATCAGGTCACCGACGCGCTCCTGGTGCTTGTGCGCCTCGGGGCCACGGGTGTTGGCCAGGATCGCCGCCACCTCGGTATAGGTAAGGCGCGCATGGCTCCACATGACCGCCGGATAGAACTGGTAGGCCGTGACCTCGCCGGTGGCGTCGACAAACATGTCACAGACCATGCACAGGCGTTCGACATCCGGGTT
This sequence comes from uncultured Rhodoferax sp., assembly GCA_964558425.1. Taxonomy (GTDB): domain Bacteria; phylum Pseudomonadota; class Gammaproteobacteria; order Burkholderiales; family Burkholderiaceae_C; genus CAISIP01. The sequence goes on from CAZLDV010000037.1 coordinate 30,875, forward strand.
CAGCGAACACAGGCCATTGGAGAGCTTTTCCGGCAGCATGGGAATGACCCGCCGCGGGAAATACACGCTGGTGGCCCGGTCGTAGGCGTCCACGTCGATGGCCGATCCGGTCTCGACATAGTGGCTGACGTCGGCAATGGCCACCAGCAAGCGCCAACCCTTGGCCGCTGTCTTGCCGCGCCCCATCGTGGTGGGTTCGCAATACACCGCATCGTCGAAATCGCGTGCATCCTCACCATCGATCGTGACCAGGGGCACGTCGGTCAGGTCGATGCGGTGCTTCTTGTCCTGCGCGCGCACCTTTTCCGGCAAGCTCCGTGCCTGGGCAATGCAGGCCTCGGAGAAGGTGTGCGGCACGCTGTATTTGCGCACCGCAATCTCGATCTCCATGCCCGGATCGTCGATCTCGCCCAGCACCTCCTTGACCCGCCCGACCGGCTGGCCATAAAGTGCCGGTGGCTCGACCAGATCGACGACGACGACTTGGCCGGCCTTGGCCGTTCCGGTCGCACCCTTGGGGATCAGCACATCCTGCCCGTAACGCTTGTCTTCGGGCGCGACCAGCCAGACCCCACCTTCCTGCAACAGGCGCCCGATGATGGGTTGCGGCGGACGTTCGACGATCTCCACCACGCGGCCTTCGGGCCGGCCCTTGCGGTCACTGCGCACGATCCGGACCTTGACCCGGTCCTTGTGCAACACCGCCCGCATCTCGTTGGGCGGCAGATAGATGTCCGCCTCGCCATCGTCACGGGCAACAAAACCATGCCCATCCCGGTGACCCTGGATGGTTCCTTCAACTTCGTCCAGCAAGGTGCTGGAAGTACTAATATTTTTGATACACTCTCTCTCTTTCCTGAAATGCCCAGGTGGCGGAATTGGTAGACGCACTAGTTTCAGGTACTAGCG
>CAZLDV010000038.1:0-31100 GCA_964558425.1 uncultured Rhodoferax sp.
ATGCACTGCAATTTCGGCATCGACCTGATCAACCAGATCAAGCTCGAGAACCCGCTGTTGTGGACCGCCACATTCAAGTCGGAAGTGCGCGCCTTGTTCGAGCAGGCCGTCGCCCTCGAATACCAATACGCCGAAGACACCATGCCGCGCGGCGTGCTGGGCATGAACGCGTCGATGTTCAAGGGCTATCTGCGCTACATCGCCAACCGTCGCGCGACCCAGATCGGCATGGAGGCGCTCTACCCGAACGAGGAGAATCCGTTCCCCTGGATGAGCGAGATGATCGACCTGAAGAAGGAGCGCAACTTCTTCGAGACCCGCGTCATCGAGTACCAGTCCGGCGGCGCCTTGTCCTGGGATTGACGCGCAAACCACTGCACCATGGCACAACCGAATCCACCTACCGTCACAGGCGCCGCAGAGCGCACGGGCGGCATGTGTCCCCCCATTCAAGGCGCTGGGATCAAGCCCAACCCCCTGAATCGCTTCATGCGCACCAACAGGCATGAAGTGCTCTTTGTTTCTTGATCAAGGAGAAAATGATGGCAACTGCAAAAAAACCGGCGGCAAAAAAAGCTGCCCCTGCGAAGAAGGCCGCGGCCAAGAAGGCTCCGGCGAAAGCGGCAGCACCGGCCAAGAAGGCCGCTGCCAAGAAAGCGCCGGCCAAAAAGGCCGTAGCGAAGAAGGCAGCTCCGGCCAAGAAGGCTGCTGCGAAAAAAGCGCCCGCCAAGAAGGCCGTAGCGAAGAAGGCTCCGGCGAAAAAGGCAGCTCCGGCCAAGAAAGCCGCTGCCAAGAAAGCGCCAGCCAAGAAGGCAGTAGCGAAGAAGGTCGCGGCCAAGAAGCCCGCTGCCAAGAAACCTGCCGCCAAGAAAGCAGCCAAGAAGCCGGCCGCCAAGAAAGCCGCGAAAGCGCCCGCTGCCGCTGCCCCAGCCGCTGCTGCTCAGACGACGCTCAATCCGCAAGCGGCCTGGCCGTTTCCGACCGCCAGCAAGCCCTGAGCGAGCCTGAGGGTTGGCACCTGGCCCGGTACCGCAAGGTCTCGGGCCTTTTTCTTTTGCGCTGCGCATGCGCGCAGCGCGCGTTCATTCCAGGCGCAGTTGGGCCGCGTCGACCGTGTAGTTCTGTGGTCCGCGTTGCGCGATCTTGATCGAACCGAGATGGTTGCCCAGCCGCGCGCAGCGTTCCAGCGGCCAACCGCGCTCCAGGCCGAACAACAAGGCACCGCGGTACGCATCGCCACAACCGGTCGGATCGACGACGGCTGCCGCGGTCACTGCCGGTACAGGGGTCATCACGCCATCGACCCAGACTTCACTGCCTTGGGCACCCACGGTGACGAACAGTCCCCGGACCTTGCGCGAGATTTCGGCCGTATCCCAGCCGGTGCGGTCACTGAGCATCTTGCCTTCATAGTCGTTGACCGCGACCCAGCTGGCCTTGGTGACGAAATCGCGCAGTTCAGCGCCATCGAAGCGCGGCAATTGCTGGCCCGGATCAAAAATGAATGGAATCCCGGCCTCGAAAAACTGGGCCGCGTGTTGCAGCATCGCGTCGCGCCCGTCCGGCGCGATGATGCCCAGCCGGATGTCTGCATGGGCGCTGATCCGGTTGCGCCAGGCCTGCTCCATCGCGCCGGGATGAAAGCCGTTGATCTGGTTGTTGTCGATGTCGGTGATGATCATCGCCTGGGCGGTGTACGCGTCCTCGATGGTCCGTACGAAATCGCACCGGATGCCCATGTCTTGCAGGCGCTTGCGATAGCCCTCGCCATCACTGCCCAGTGTGGCCATCGGAAGTGGATCGCCACCGAGCAGCTTGAGGCTGTAGGCAATGTTGCCGGCACATCCGCCAAAATCGCGCCGCAATGACGGCACCAGGAAGGACACGTTCAGGATGTGCAGTTGCTCCGGCAGGATCTGCTGCGCAAACCGACCCTCGAAGTTCATGATGGTGTCGAATGCGAGTGAGCCGCAGATCAGCGAAGCCATGGCGATATCCGGTCAGGGGTCAGGGGTAAAACGCCAGCAGACGGTAACCGGCGATGCGTTGTGTGTCGGAGGCTGACCGCACGGTGAGCGCCATCGATCCGCTCCAGACCGCGCTGCGTGCCAACACCGGTGTGCGCGCACCGAACTCCGCTGGCAGGATCACGCGGCGGATCACCGGCTGGTCCTGCGGGTCGGTCAGCGACAGTTCGATGGCAGGCATGGCCACGTCGATCGGCGCGGTGTTCTTGAGCGAGAAGCCCAGATGGTAGTTGTCGTCGCGCACGCGGCTGAACGAGGAACTGTCTATGACGATCGACTCGATCTGGCGCAGTGGCGCGACGGTGCATCCTGCGATCGCGCATACGGCGTGCAGCACCGGCTGCAAGGCGGGCTCCACGGCGGCAACGCGGTTGCGCTCCTTGATCAGGAACTGCCCGGCCAGCAGGGACAGCAGTACCAGCAGCACGACGACCAGTGCGATGCGCACGGCTGGACGACGCCAGATCGACGCCTTGTTCGCGTCGTCGCGCAGGAACGAAGGCCTGGGGACGGCGGACGCGTCCGGGTCGGCGGCATCACGCTGCCAGGGCGATGATCCGGGGCGCGTGGTGGGCGGCGCTGGTGGCGGCACGGTGTCCAGCAACTCCTCGTCGTCATCCTCCGTCGCCAGGATGACGGTCTGCGGGTCGGTCAGCGGCGCATCCAGCCAATCGTCTTCCTGCTCGGCCGCGGTGACCACCGCGGGTGGCGCATCCCGATCCGCGGTCGCTCGCGCGGCCGCCGTGGTTGGGGCTTCTGCGGTGGTGTGCGCCGCTGCCGGCGTGTCTGGCGCGAGCGCTGGTGCAGCGGGTGATGCTGGGCGCCGCAACGCAGTCCAGGGGTGGTTGTCGCCGGCGCCACCGTCCATGGCCACGGACGCAACCGTGCTGGCGGGGGTCGATGCCCAACGCGTTGGCTGTGTCGGTGTGGGTTCCGCAACCTGACCTGTGGTCTGCGGTACAGGTGTTGGCGCCGGTACCGGGGCAGTCGCGGCAGCGCCAGCGGCCTCGGGCGAGGCCACCATGTTTTGCGTGGCGTCGAACACCGCTGCACATTGCCCGCAGCGGACCCAGCCCTCGGACACCCGAATCTGATCCGGCACGACCCGGAACATGGTTTCGCATGTCGGACAACGGGTGATGAGGCTCATGGCGAAGCGATTGTAGTGGCGCGTTCAGGCCGGTTTGCGCGCAGCCATGAGGACCCAGCCCTCCTGTGTGTCCGCCACTGCGAGCGTCACGAACGGGGCATACGCCGCTGTCAATTCCGCTGCCTGGCGCTCCAGAATGCCGGACAGCACCAGTTGCCCGCCTGGCGCGACGCGCTCGCACAACAGGGGTGCCAGGACCTTGAGCGGTGATGCCAGGATGTTCGCCAGCACGGTCTGGTACTGGCCGCTGGCGGCGTCGGGCAGGCCACAGGCAATCTCGACCTGGTTGTCCAGCGCATTGGCGCGGGCGGCATGCACCGCGGCCGGGTCGATATCCACTGCATCGGCCGCCTGTGCGCCGAACATGGCAGCCGCAATCGCCAGGATGCCGGAGCCGCATCCGTAGTCGAGTACCCGGCCCAACAGTCCCGCACTGCGGTGCCTGGAGATCCACTGCAGGCACATCCGGGTCGTTGGATGGGTGCCGGTGCCGAACGCCAGGCCGGGGTCGAGGCGGATCGCATGCACGGCCTGCGGCGGCGTCGCATGCCAGCTTGGCACGATCCAGAAGTCGCTGTCGATGGCAACCGGGTCGAACTGCGACTGCGTCAGGCGAACCCAGTCCTGGTCCGGCAGCGGGGCCATGCTGCGGATGCTGCAGCCTGCAAAGAAGTCCTGCGCACCCAGGATCCGGGCCGCATCGCGCGCGATCGCATCGTCCGCGAACAGCGCCTTGATCGTCGAATGTCGCCAGCCGATCCGGGTCGGCACCATGCCGGGTTCTCCGAACAGGGCCTGTTCGTCATCGGTCAGTGCGTCGGCGTCCTCGACACTGACGCTGTGTGCATCGAGCGCCTCCAATGCATCGGCGACAGGCTCGACCCGATCCTGTGGACACAGCAGGGTCAGTTCGACCATGTCACTGCCGTCAGCGCTTGTGCTGCGCAAGCCATTCTTCCAGGTAGTGGATATTGGTGCCGCCACTGCAGAACTTGGCGTCGACGAGCAGTTCGCGGTGCAGAGCGATGTTGGTATTGATGCCCTCGATGACGGTCTCGCCCAGCGCCGTGCGCATGCGCGCCAATGCCTGCTCGCGCGTGTCGCCGTGCACGATGATCTTGCCGATCATCGAGTCATAGTTGGGTGGCACGAAATAATTGGTGTAGACATGGGAGTCGACGCGCACGCCCGGGCCGCCGGGCGGGTGCCACATCGTGATGCGCCCCGGCGAGGGCATGAAGGTATAGGGGTCTTCGGCGTTGATCCGGCATTCAATCGCGTGGCCGCGGATTTCGACCTGGCGCTGGGTGAATGGCAACTTTTCGCCCGCGGCGACCATGATCTGGGTCTTGACGATGTCCACGCCGGTGACCCATTCGGTGACCGGGTGTTCGACCTGCACCCGGGTGTTCATCTCGATGAAATAGAACTCGCCGTTCTCGAACAGGAACTCGAAGGTTCCGGCGCCGCGGTAACCGATCTTCTTGCACGCCGCCACGCAACGCTCACCGATGCGTTCGATCAACTTGCGCGCAATGCCCGGAGCCGGCGATTCTTCGATCACCTTCTGGTGGCGCCGCTGCATCGAGCAGTCCCGCTCGCCAAGGTAGACGGCGTTCTTGAACTTGTCGGCCATCACCTGGATCTCGATGTGGCGCGGGTTCTGCAGAAACTTTTCCATGTACACCGCAGGATTGCCAAACGCGGCCGCTGCCTCGGCTTTGGTCATCTGCACGGCGTTGACCAGGGCGGCTTCGGTATGCACGACACGCATGCCGCGCCCGCCACCGCCGCCTGCGGCCTTGATGATGACCGGGTAGCCGATGCTCTTGGCGATACGCCGCACCTGGACCGAGTCTTCCGGCAGTTCGCCCTCCGAGCCGGGGACGCAGGGCACGCCGGCCTTGATCATGGTCTGCTTGGCGGAGACCTTGTCTCCCATGAGGCGGATCGACTCCGCGGTCGGACCGATGAACTGGAAGCCGCTTTTCTCGACCCGGTCGGCGAAGCCGGCGTTTTCGCTGAGAAAGCCGTAGCCGGGATGGATCGCCTCTGCGTCGGTCACCTCGGCGGCGGAAATGATCGCCGGCATGTTCAGGTAACTCAATGCCGAGGGCGCCGGACCGATGCACACCGCTTCGTCCGCCAGTTTCACGTATTTGGCGCTGCGGTCGGCCTCGGAGTACACCATCACGGCGGTCACGCCGAGTTCGCGGCAGGCGCGCTGGATGCGCAGCGCAATTTCGCCTCGATTGGCGACCAATATCTTCTTGAACATGGGTGGCGGTACGGATGGTCAGGAAATCTCGAACAGCGGTTGTCCGTATTCGACGGCCTGGCCGTTGGCGCACAGGATGTGGGTCACGGTCCCGGTCTTGTCGGATTCGATCTCGTTGAGGATCTTCATGGCCTCGACGATGCACAGCGTCTCGCCTTCCTTTACCGCACTGCCGACTTCGACAAATGGCTTGGCGCCAGGCGAGGCGCTGCGGTAGAAGGTTCCCACCATCGGCGACTTGACGACATGTTCGGTCGGCGCAGCGGGTTCGGCTGCCACTGGCGCAGTGCCGGCGCTGGGCGCTGCAGCGGGCGTGGTCTGGGCCGGCCCGATCACCTGGTATTGCATCGGCACGGCGGACACGCTCGCCTTGACGATGCGCACCTTGCCTTCGGCTTCCGTGATTTCGAGTTCCGACACATTCGAGTCTGAAACCAGATCGATCAGTGTCTTGAGTTTTCTCAGATCCATGGTGTCTCCAACGACTTGATGTAATGAGCGGGGAATTTACCCCAATTACATCCTAAAAGCATTCAACTTCGTTTAATTTTGTCTGTCGCTGCATCGCGCCGCATGCGATCCAAGCGCGTCGTGCGCCGATCATTGCGCTGTGCAACTGCCAATGTGGGCGGTGTCGGTGCTAGGGCACGTCACGCCACTGTGCGAGGTCTTGTGGACTGACGCGGCCCATTTTACGTTGGACGATCAGGCCGGCACTGTCCATCACCACGGTGAACGGCAACCCGCCCTCCAGATTGCCGAACGAGCGGGTCAGTTCCACACCCGCCATGCCGGCCAGTGTGATCGGAAAACGCACCGGTGTGTGCTCCAGAAAGCGGCTGACAGCACTCGCCTGGTCAATTGCCATGCCGAGCACTTGCAATCGGTTGGGTTTGCTTTCGGCGTAAAAGCGATCCAATAAGGGCATTTCCTCGACACAGGGCGGACACCAGGTGGCCCAGAAATTGAGCAGCAACGGTTTGCCTGCCAGCGCCCGCATTGCCATTGGCGCACCCGCTGGCGTGGGGAAAGACATGTCCCAGAACTGCAACGGCGCCGCGGTCCTGGCCTCACGTGGCCGCGCTTGCCACCAGGCCATCCCTGCGCCGGTCAATCCCGCGGCGGTCGCAACGCTGGCAAACAACCAGCGGCGGCGCGTCGGATTGCCAGCAGGCGCCGGTTCATGGCCAGGAGTCGGATGGTCGGGGTGCAGTGTCGTCATGGGGAGGTGGTTTGCATCAATTCTCGCAGCGCCGACAGATCTCCCCGCGCGGCGCGGCCTTTCGCGTCATGCCGCAACGCACCGCGCAAGTCGTCCAGGTCGTACACCAGCAGGTGGATCGCCACCGGCGTTTGCAAATGCGCGCTGAAGTCCGAGAGACTCAACGTATCGACCGGTTCGCCCCGGATGCCATTGACCGTGCCTGGCCGGTAGACGATGCCCTGGTTGATCAGGGTGATCTCGGCTGCCTTGGAGTCATCGCAAAACAGCTCGAGCACGATGTCGGACTGGCGTGTCGCGCTGCCGCGCCAGACCGAGGCAGTCAGATACGGGCGAAATTCGGTGAGTCGCTCCATCCACAGCGCAGCAAGCAGCCGCAGCGCGGCCAGCTCCTTCGGTTGCGATTCGGCGCAGAAAATGGCGATGTGCTCGAACACCGCATCCTCGACGGCGTCGTTGCCGGGCAGCGGTGTTCGGGCCGGCAGCCCCAGCAGCCGCAGCGCCTGCCGCTTGGCGGGCCCATATTCCATTCCATCGTCTACCACCAGCCGGGCCGCAGCGGCGGCGATCTCGGCTCGGATGCCTTCGGCGCCTTGTTCCATGCGGCCCATTGTGCATCCATTGCCGCAGCCCTCGCGCGGCCCGGGGCAACGCGGGGAAAAGGGACCGAAGGCGTGACCCTAGAATTGCGCGATGCACATCCACATCTTGGGTATTTGCGGCACGTTCATGGGCGGTCTGGCTGCACTGGCGCGCGCGCAGGGCCACACCGTCACCGGCTGTGATACCGGCGTCTATCCGCCAATGAGCGATCAGTTGCGCGCGCTGGGCATCGCGCTGATCGAAGGGTACGGGGCGGAACAGCTCGCGCTGCAACCAGACATGTTCGTGGTGGGCAACGTCGTGAGCCGGGCCGTGTTGCCGGACGGTTGCCCGCGATACCCGCTGATGGAGGCGATCCTGGACGCCGGCGCGCCCTACACCAGCGGACCACAGTGGCTGGCCGAACAGGTCCTGCAAGGGCGCCATGTGATGGCGGTGGCAGGCACCCACGGCAAGACCACCACCACCGCGATGCTGGCGTGGATCCTCGAATGCGCCGGCCTGCAGCCCGGATTCCTGATTGGCGGCGTGGCGATGAATTTCGCGCAATCGGCACGCCTTGGCGGATTGCCGCCAGCGGGCAGCGCCGCCACCGCGGGCAAGCCGCTGTTCGTCATCGAGGCGGACGAATACGACACCGCGTTTTTCGACAAGCGCAGCAAGTTCGTGCATTACCGTGCGCGCACCGTCATCCTGAACAACCTGGAGTTCGACCATGCGGACATCTTCGATGACCTCTGCGCCATCGAGCGGCAGTTCCGGCATCTGGTACGTACCGTTCCGGGCATCGGCCCCCATGGCAGTGGCCGCATCATCGTCAACGGCTTGGAGGAAAGCCTGGCGCGCGTGATGTCCGCGGGTTGCTGGAGCGAGCAGCGCAGTTTTGGCGCTGCGGTCAGCGACTACACCGCGCGCGGCGGGCCCGAGCGTTTCGAGGTGCTGCGCCATGGCGAGCCGGTGGCCTGGGTGAATTGGGGCTTGAGCGGCCAGCACAACCAGCACAATGCGCTGGCGGCCATCGCGGCGGCCGAACATGTCGGGGTCGACGCGGCCACCAGCGCACTGGCGTTGGCCAGCTTCGAGAACGTGCGCCGGCGCATGGAGTTGCGCGGCAGCGTGGCGCTGGCAGGGTTTCCGGCGAGCGCTGCGCCGGTTGCGCTGTACGACGATTTTGCGCACCATCCGACGGCGATCCACACCACCATCGACGGATTGCGGCGCAAGATCGGACCGCTGGTGCGCATCCTGGCGGTGTTCGAGCCGCGCACCAATACGATGAAGCTGGGCGCCATGAAGGCGCAGTTGCCCTGGGCTCTGGCGTCGGCGGACCTGTCGTTCTGCCATGCCGGCGGACTGGGCTGGGATGCACGGCAGGCGCTGGCGCCGCTGGGTGACACCGCCAAGGTCGCCGATGACATCGACAGTCTGGTCGACCTGGTGATGGCCGCCGTACGACCGGGTGACCAGATCCTGTGCATGAGCAACGGCGGGTTTGGGGGCATTCACGCGAAGCTGCTCGATCGCCTGCAGTCGGTCACCCCGCGCTGGCAGGTCGAGGCCGCGGCGGCCTGAGCGCCACCGGACTGTGCGTCCAGGGCGCACGACCACCCGCCGCCTTCGTCTGAAGGTGCTCCAATGGCGATGCGCGCGCAGTCAGGCGGCGCGACTGCGCCGGGCGAGGACCGACTGCGACAAGGTTTCGAGCAGTGTGAGCGAGTGGTCCCAGCCCAGGCAGGCGTCGGTGATGCTTTGTCCGTATTGGAGCGCCCGTGCATCGTCCTTGCCCGGCGTGAATTTCTGTGCACCGGCCTGCAGGTGGCTCTCGACCATGAGCCCGAACACGCTGGTCGAGCCGCCAGCGACTTGCGCGGCGACGCTGCGCGCCACGTCCAGCTGCTTTTCATGCTGTTTGCTGCTGTTGGCGTGGCTGCAGTCGACCATCAGGGTGGCCGGCAGATCCGAGGCGGTCAATGCCTTGCACGCGGCGGCCACGCTGTCGGCGTCGTAGTTCGGCGTCTTGCCGCCGCGCAGGATCACATGGCAATGGTGGTTGCCGTTGGTCTGCACGATGGCGACCTGGCCGTTCTTGTGCACCGACAGGAAATGGTGTCCGCCAGCGGCAGCCTGGATCGCGTCGGTGGCGATCTTGATATTGCCGTCGGTGCCGTTCTTGAAGCCGATCGGCGCCGACAGCCCCGACGCCAGTTCGCGGTGCACCTGGCTCTCGGTGGTGCGCGCGCCGATCGCGCCCCAGGAAATCAGATCGCCCAGGTATTGCGGTGAGATCACGTCCAGGAACTCGCTGGCCGCGGGCAGGCCCAGCCGGTTGATCTCGATCAGCAGCTGACGCGCGATACGCAGGCCTTCGTCGATCCGGAAGGTCTCGTCCAGATAGGGGTCGTTGATGAGGCCCTTCCAGCCGACCGTGGTGCGGGGCTTCTCGAAATACACCCGCATCACGATCTCCAGCGTGTCACGGTACTTGTCGCGCTGCTGCACCAGCTTGCGGGCGTATGCCTGTGCCGCGACCGGATCGTGGATCGAACACGGGCCGATCACGACGAGCAAGCGGTCATCCTGGCCGGCCATGATGTCCTGGATGCTGCGGCGGGTGGTGGTGATGAGCTTCTCGACCGGCGTACCGGCGATCGGGAAAAACCGGATCAGGTGGTCGGGCGGTGGCAACACGTTGATGGCCTTGATACGTTCGTCGTCGGTCTGGCTCGTGCGGTCGTTGCTGCGCCGGCGATCGAGCCCGTCGTGCTGGGGCGACGTACTGGATGGCCAGGAGGGGGTCGATTGCGTCATGGTGTGAGGTCCTGTTGGAAAAAGAGGTCCGGAAACAAAAAAACCGCCGGGGTTGCCGGCGGTTTCGAGGGGTAGGGGATGTCAAGGCATGACCACGACTACTTCTCTCTTGCGCCGGCGGCGTTCGAGAACCAGAAGAAGCCAAAGAAAAATCGCTGGATTGACATTGCGCTGAACTTTAGCATGAAAAAACGGCGCTCACGTTCATGCGGTACCACCCACCGTCAGCCCGTCGATACGCAGTGTCGGCTGCCCCACGCCGACCGGCACGCTCTGGCCTTCCTTGCCGCAGGTGCCCACGCCGCTGTCGAGCGCCATGTCGTTGCCGATCATCGTGACCCTTGTCAGCGCGTCCGGACCGTTGCCGACGATGGTTGCGCCCTTGACCGGGTACAGGATCTTTCCCTTCTCGACCCAGAACGCCTGGCTGGCCGAAAAGACGAATTTGCCCGACGTGATGTCGACCTGTCCGCCGCCGAAATTGGTTGCGTAGAGCCCACGCTCGATGCTGGCGACAATTTCCTGCGGCGCCTTGTCGCCGGCCAGCATGTAGGTATTGGTCATGCGTGGCATCGGCACGTGCGCATAGCTTTCGCGCCGGCCATTGCCGGTGGTCGCAACGCCCATGAGTCGCGCATTCATCGCGTCCTGAATGTAGGCCTTGAGTACGCCATCTCCGATCAGCACGTTGCGCTGGGTGGCATTGCCTTCGTCGTCGACGTTGAGCGAACCGCGCCGGTCGGCGATGGTGCCGTCGTCCAGCACGGTGACGCCCTTGGCCGCGACCCGCTGGCCGATGCGGCCGCTGAAAGCGCTCGACCCCTTGCGATTGAAGTCGCCTTCCAGGCCGTGGCCGATCGCCTCGTGCAACAGGATGCCCGGCCAGCCCGGGCCGAGCACGACGGTCATTTCGCCGGCCGGTGCCGCGCGTGCGCCCAGATTGGTCAACGCGGCGGACACCGCTTCGTCGACATACCGGTCGATGATGGCGTCGTCGAAGTAGGCCAGCGAGAACCGCCCGCCGCCGCCGGCGTTACCCACCTCGCGGCGGCCCTTGTGTTCGGCGATCACGGTCACGCTCAGGCGTACCAGCGGTCGGACGTCGGCGGCCAGCGTGCCGTCGGCGCGCGCCACCAGCACCACGTCGTATTCGCTGGCCAGGCCGGCCATGACCTGTGCCACGCGCGGGTCCTTGGCGCGGGCGCGGGCTTCGACCTTGCCCAGCAGGGCAACCTTGGCCGCGCTGTCCATGGTGGCGATCGGGTCCAGGTCCGGGTACAGGGAACGCGTGCCGGCGATGGTGCGGGGTGCGACCTTGACGCGGCCCCCCCGCGCCGCCGAAGAGATGGAGCGCACCGTGCGCGCGGCGTCCAGCAGCGAGGCAAACGAAATATCGTCCGAATACGCGAACGCTGTCTTTTCGCCACTGACTGCCCGCACGCCGACGCCCTGGTCGATGCTGAACGAGCCCGATTTGACGATGCCTTCCTCCAGCCCCCAGCCTTCGCTGCGGGTGTACTGGAAATACAGGTCGGCGTCATCGACCCGGTGCGCCCGGATCTCGGCCAGCGCGCGGCTCAGATGGGATTCATCCAAGCCGAATGGATCGAGCAGCAGGGACTTGGCAATGGCCAGGCGTTCAATGGTGGGTTCGCGAGAGATCATGGCCTATTCTAGGTTCGCGCCAGCGTCTGGGTGCGGGGCAGGGCCATCGCGCGTGGCCGCTCCGGGCGGGCCCTCGAACCCGGGTTGCAGCGCCGCCTGCATGGCCAGCGCGCCGTCTCCCGGGCGTTCGCCGATCCGGATCACCTGCGACGACAACGCCTCGATCAGTCGGCGGTGGCGCTCGAACACGGTCGGTGCACAGGCCACCGTCAGGCGCATGCTGCCGCTGCGCGCCCGCGCGGGGCCACCCGCCATCGGCGCCTCGATGCAATGCAGCCCGAACGGCCGCAACTGCAAGGCGATCTGCTCGACGTCCACGGCAGCCATGGTCGCGCACAACATCACGCTGTGGCCCAGATGCATGGCATCGGCCACCTGGCCCTGGCCGAACAGGACGCAGCGGGTCTGCGCGGCGTCTCGCACGCACACGATCACCACGGTGGCTGGGCGCGCCGCATCCGCCGGCGTCGCGTGGGGCGTCGCGCCCGACGCGGCCAGTGCCCAGCTGCGTGCGGCGATGCGGTCACAGACATGCACCGGCCAGCCCCGATCGAGCAGGTTGGCCGCCATCGCGGCGCCCATGTTGCCGACACCGATGAGCGCCACCGGATAGACGGCGTCGGTCACGTCTGAACCAGGCGCTTCGATTTGCCGATCGACATCAACATGCCCAGCGCCAGCCCGAGGGTCACCATGGCGGTACCTCCGTAGCTGATGAAGGGCAGCGGCACGCCGACCACCGGCAGGATGCCGCTGACCATGCCCATGTTGACGAACGCGTAGGAGAAAAAGATCATCGCCAGCGCGCCGGCCAGCAGCCGCGAGAACAGCGTGGGCGCGTCCAGCGCGATGCTCAGCGCACGCAGGATCAGGAAGATGAAGGCGCCGATCAGCAGCAGATTGCCGATCAGGCCGAACTCTTCGGAAAAGGCGGCGAAGATGAAATCGGTCGTGCGCTCGGGAATGAACTCCAGGTGGGTCTGCGTGCCCTGCATGAAACCCTTGCCCCAGATGCCGCCCGAACCGATGGCGATCATGCCCTGGATGATGTGGAAGCCCTTGCCCAGCGGGTCCTTGGTCGGATCGAGCAGTGTGCAGATGCGCTGCTGCTGGTAGTCACGCAGCACGGACCAGCGCACGCCGTCGGCGCACAGGTCGGATTCGAACAGCACCACGACCACGACGACGAGCAGCAGAATCAGCATCGGCGGCAATATCAGGCGCCAGCTCAGGCCGGCGAAAAAGATCACCGACATACCGGCGGCGAGCACCAGCAGCGAGGTGCCCAGGTCGGGCTGCTTCATGATCAGGCCCACCGGAACCGCCAGCAACACCGCGCCAACGGCGAAGTCGAGCGGACGCAGCTGCCCCTCGCGCTTCTGGAACCACCAGGCCAGCATCAGCGGCATGGCAATCTTGAGGATTTCGCTGGGCTGGATGGTGACGCCCAGGTTCAGCCAGCGGGTCGCACCCTTGCGCGTGATGCCGAACAGTGCCACGGCGATCAGCAGCGCCACGCCCAGCGCATACAGCGGTACCGCCACGGCCATCAGCCGCTGCGGCGGAACCTGGGCCACGATGAACATGATGCCGGCGGCGATCAACATGTTGCGCCCGTGGTCCTCGAAACGCGTTCCGTGGTCATAGCCCGACGAGTACATCGTCAACAGGCCCGCGGCGGCCAACGCCAGCACGGCCATCAGCAGCAGTGGGTCGAAACCGCTGAACAGGGGCAGGATCCGACGCCACAGCGGCGGTTTGTCAAAAGCGGCAACCATGGGCCCGATTATCCTGCGCCGCCGGACCGACACCGGCGGTGTGTGGCCGCGCCTGCTGGGGGCTGGCGCGCGAGACGCGAACCGGGGCCGCGGCCGGGCGCTGTTTGCACGGACAATACCGGCCATGTTCCTATTGTTTGAAGAGGCCGGGAAATTCCTGGCAGGACGGGTTTTGTCGCAGTCGGACAATTCGGCCCAGGTTGAACTCGACAGCGGCAAACGCGTCAAGGTCAAGGCCGCCAATATCCTGCTCACCTTCGACAAGCCTGCGCCATCCGAGTTGTTGCAAGCCGCGCGCGCGGTGAGCGAAGACATCGAGCTGGACATGGCCTGGGAGTTCGCGCCGCCCGAGGAGTTCGGCTTCGCCGAGCTGGCGCGCGAGTACTTCGGCGACAAGGCCTCGCTGGAGCAGCAGGTCGGCACCTTGATCCGCCTGTTCGAGTCGCCGCACTATTTCCGGCGTGCCGGCAAGGGGCGATTCCGCAAGGCATCGGCCGACGTGCTGGCGCTGGCATTGGCGGCGATCGAGAAGAAAGCGAAGCTGCAGCAGCAGATCGACGCCTGGGCGAGCGAACTCGGCGCGGGCCGATGTCCGGAGCCGGTACGCGAGCAGCTCTACAAGATCCTGTTCAAGCCGGACAAGAACGCGCCTGAATACAAGGCGGTGGTCGAAGCCGCGCGTGCGACCCACCTGGCGCCGCTCGATCTGTTGCAAAGGGCCGGCGCAATCGACTCGCCGTACCAGTTTCACTGGCGCCGTTTCCTGTTCGAGCATTTTCCCAAGGGCATCGGTTTTCCCGCGCTGGATGCACCGCCAATCAAGGATGAACTCCCGTTGGCCGGTGTGCAGGCGTTTTCGATCGACGATTCGGCCACCACCGAGATCGACGATGCGCTCAGCGTGGCGGGGCTGGGGTCGGACCGGGTCACGGTCGGCATCCATATTGCCGCACCCGGGCTGGCGTTGGCGCCGGGCGATCCGGTGGACCAGGTCGGGCGCGCCCGCATGTCCACCGTGTACATGCCCGGCTACAAGGTCACGATGCTGCCCGATGCGGTGGTGCAGGCCTATACCCTGCAGCAGGGGCGCGATTGTCCGGCGGTATCGCTGTACGTCACGTTCAATGCGCAGAGCCTGGCGATCGAACACACCGAGACACGGCTGGAGCGGGTGCCGATCGTGGCCAACCTGCGGCACGACCAGCTCGATGCCGTCGTCACCCAGGACTGGCTTGGCAGCGCGCTCCCGGCGACCCCGTTGGTCGACACGCCGGCACTGCCGGCGCTGCCGGGCCTGCGCGCGCAGTTGCAGTTCCTGCACCGGCTGGCCACCGATCTCAAGGCCCGGCGCGAAGTCGTGCGTGGCAAGCCCGAGACCTTCAACCGACCGGATTACAGCTTCAAGCTGGTGCGCGACGCGGCCGGTGCGCCGCAAGGCAACGAGAGAGTCGATATCAGCGTGCGCCAACGGGGTGCCCCGCTCGATCTGATCGTGTCCGAAGCGATGATCCTGGCCAACAGCCTGTGGGGCGACTGGATGGCCGAGCTCGGTGTGCCGGGCATCTACCGCAGCCAGGCCAGCCTGGCGCCGGGTGTCAAGGTGCGGATGGGCACCAAGGCCTTGCCGCATGCGGGTATCGGTGTACGCAGCTATGCCTGGAGCACCTCGCCCTTGCGCAGGTATACCGATCTGGTCAACCAGTGGCAGATCATCGCCTGCGCACGCCACGGCAAGACCGCCGCATTGGTTGCACCGTTCAAGCCCAGGGATGCGGAGTTGTTCGCGATCATCTCCGGTTTCGACGCGGCGTACAGCGCGTATGGCGCCTTCCAGGGCGCGATCGAGCGGTTCTGGACCTTGCGCTACCTGACGCAGAACGGTATCCAGGAGCTGGTGGCAGTGGCCTTCAAGGACAACCTGGTGCGCGCGCAAACGCTGCCACTGGTGTTGCCGGTGATCGGCGGGCAGGATCTGGCGCGCGGCGCCCTGGTGCGCGTGCGGTTGGGCGCGGTCGACACGATTGCGCTGGATGTCACCGGCTCGGTGATCGAGCGGCTCGAACCACCGGCCCAGGCCAACGGTGCAGCGTCGGACGCAGCCTTGCTGGCGGACGAGGAAGAAGACGATGCCGTGGCGGCCGGCCCGCTGGCCATCGCGGTCGATCTGGCGGATACGGCAGACGCATCCCCGGCGCCGGGCGGCGATAATCCGGGCTCGTGAAGCTGCGTACTTTCACCACCATGCAACTGGCGCTGGGCGCCTCGTTGGTCGTGCATGCGGCCTTGCTGACGGTACGGTTTGTCGATCCGCAGCGGTTCAACCGGGTGTTCGAGGACACGCCGCTCGAAGTGATCCTGGTGAACGCCCGCACCAACGACACCCCGCAGAAGGCCCAGGCGCTGGCGCAGGCCAACATGGCCGGTGGCGGCGAGCTGGACAAGGGTCGCGCCACGACGCCGCTGCCGGCTTCGGCGTTGACCGCGCTGGGCGACACGCTGGAAGAACAATCGCACAGCAGCACCCAGACCCTGCTCGAACAGCAGCAGATGATGCTGGCCCAGGTCCGTACGCAACTGGCGGCACTGCGGCCACCCGAGCCGCTCAATCCGGGAGCCACGCCGGAGCAGATCACCCGCGAGGAAAAGCGGCGACGGCTGATCAAGTTGCTGGCCGAGATCGAGCGGCGCATCAAGGAAGAAAACGCCCGTCCCAAGAAGCGCTATGTCAGCCCGGCGACCCGCGAGGTGCCGTATGCGGTGTATTACGACACCATGCGCCGCATGATCGAGGACATGGGGACGACCAACTTCCCGAGCGCCGGCGGCAAGAAGTTGTACGGCGAATTGACGATGCTGATCACGGTCAACCACGACGGCCAGGTGCTCGCCACCGAAGTCGTCGACAGCTCCGGCAACCCGGTGCTGGACCGGCGCGCGGAACTGATTGCGCGTTCGGCAGGGCCGTTTGGCAGCTTCAGCGACGACATGCGCCGGGCCTTCGACCAGCTGGTGCTGGTGTCGCGCTTCAAGTTCACCCGCGACGAGCAACTCGAAGCCAGGGTCAGCGGCAAATGAGGCCCAGGCCATGAAGCCGTTGCTTCGTCTGATCGCACTGGTGGCGCTGGCACTGTGTCTGCTGGAGCTCTTTTTCATCGGACGTATCGTCGCCATGGTGGTGATCGATCCGCAGTCCACCACCTTCCAGCGCTCGGAGGCCTGGCGTATTGCGCACGACAAGGGTGACTTGCGCTGGCGCCAGCAATGGGTGCCGTATGCGCAGATTTCGGACAACCTCAAGCGCGCGGTGATCGCGTCCGAGGACGATGGGTACACCGAGCATGACGGTGTCGACTGGGACGCGATCGAGAAGGCCTGGGCCAAGAACAGCCGCGCCGAGGCGCTGGCCGAACAGCGGGCGGCCGCCGGACGCAAGACGCGATCACCCAAGGTGGTGGGCGGCTCGACGATCACGCAGCAGTTGGCCAAGAACCTGTTTCTCTCGGGCGAACGGACCTTGTTGCGCAAGGGGCAGGAATTCATGCTGGCGCTGGCGCTGGAGGCCATCCTGGACAAGCGGCGCATCCTGGAGATCTACCTCAACAACGTCGAATGGGGAGAAGGGGTTTTCGGCGCGCAGGCCGCGGCAGAACACTATTTCCGCAAACCGGCCGCGCGTCTGAATGCCTACGAGGCCGCACGGCTGGCGGTGATGTTGCCGCGGCCCAAGTATTTCGAGAAGCTGCCAGGGTCGGCGTATCTGGCAGGCCGCACGGCGACGATCACTGCGCGCATGCCCAGCGCCCGCCTGCCGTGAGGGTCCCGTCGCCGGCCTCGCTACCATGGTCGCCATGCGTGCCAGGTTGATGGGGTGGTTCTTGCTGGGCCTGGTGCGATTGCTCACCGGCTCGCAGGCGCGGTGGGTGGGTTGCCCGCCAAAGGCCGAGCAGCGCATCTATTTCGCCAACCACCAGAGCCACGCCGATCTGGTGCTGATCTGGGCCGCCTTGCCGCAGGCGCTGCGTACGCTCACGCGTCCGATTGCCGCGCGCGACTACTGGACCAAGACGCCGTTTCGGCAATGGATCACGACCGAAGTCTTCAATGCCATCTACGTCGCGCGCGAACGCACGGCAGACCAGGACCCGCTGGAGCCCTTGATCGAAGCACTGGAGCATGGCGACTCGATCATTCTGTTTCCCGAGGGAACGCGCGGCCATGCCGAAGATCCGCAGCCGTTCAAGGCCGGGCTGTACAACCTGGCGCAGCGATTTCCGCAGGTCGTGCTGGTGCCAGCCTGGATCGCCAACGTGCAGCGGGTGATGCCCAAGGGCGAGGTGGTGCCTGTGCCGGTCTTGTGTTCGGTGACCTTTGGCGCGCCTTTGAAGCTCGAGGCGGGTGAGGACCGGCGTGCCTTTCTCGATCGTGCACGCGGTGCGGTCATGGCCTTGCGCGATGTCTGAATCCCGGCTGGCCCCGTAGCCTCGGCCATGAACCAGTACCTGCGTCACATGACAGCCACCGAGCAGGTGGGCGCGATGTTCGTCTTCGTGTTCGGTTGCCTGTTTGTCGCCAGCGCCGTGCTGTTGCTGGTGTCGTTGCACGACCACCGGGAAGGCCATCTGGCCGACGAACAGCGTGCCAATCTGGTGCATGCCAATACCTTGTTGCGCGGCAGCTGGCTGATGGTGATCGTGTTCTGGGTGGGTTGGTTGTCCGGCGACATCGGGGCGAACCTGTTGTTCGGCCTGGTTTCCTTTTTTGCGCTGCGCGAATTCATGGCGCTGTCGCCGACGCAGCGCAGCGACCATCGCAGCCTGGTGCTGGCCTTCTTCGTCATCCTGCCGTTGCAGTACACGCTGGTGGGGACACGGCAGTTCGACCTGTTCACCGTCTTCATCCCGGTCTATGTCTTTCTGGCCATACCGGTCATCAGCGCGCTGGCCAACGACCCGCAGCGATTCCTGGAGCGCAATGCCCGCTTGCAGTGGGGCATCATGGTCTGTGTCTATGGCATGAGCCATGTTCCGGCCTTGTTGTTGCTGGATTTTCCGAACTACCGGGGCCGCGGCGCCTTCCTGGTCTTTTTCCTGGTGCTGGTGGTACAGACCTGCATGCTGGTCCAGCATGTCGCCGCCAGGCGGCTGCGGCGCGCGCCGTCGATCCCGGCCATCAGCAGCAGTTTCAACTGGGTCAGCTGGGGTGTCGGGGTCGGTGTCGCCAGTGTGCTCGGTGGCCTGCTGGCCGGCATCACACCGTTCAATCCGGGCCATGCACTGCTGATGGCCATCGTCGCCAGCGTGGCCGGTTCGCTCGGGCACCTGGTCATGAAGGCGATCAAGCGTGACCGCGGCATTCCCAGCTGGGGTAGCCAGGGAGACGGCGCGACCGGCGCGGTCGGTCTGCTCGACAAGGTCGACGCATTGTGTTTTGCGGCACCGGTGTTTTTCCATTCGGTCCGCTGGTTCTTCCATCTGTAGGTCGTACGGCATGCGCATTCTCGGCATCGACCCAGGCCTTCGGACCACCGGATTCGGCGTGATCGACGTGACAGGGCAGGACCTGCGCTACGTCGCCAGCGGCACCATCAGCACGATCAAGATGGCGCAGACCGATCTGCCCAGCCGGCTGAAGCTGCTGTTCGACGGCGTCGGTGAGGTTGCACAGCGCTACCAGGCCGATTGCGCCTGTGTCGAGATCGTGTTCGTGAACGTGAATCCGCAGTCCACCTTGTTGCTGGGCCAGGCGCGCGGTGCCTGCATCACGGCACTGGTCTCACATGGCTTGCCGGTGGCCGAATACACCGCGTTGCAGATGAAGCAGGCAGTCGTCGGTTACGGCAAGGCGCAGAAGAACCAGGTCCAGGAGATGGTGCGCAGATTGCTGAGCCTGCCCGGTTTGCCCGGCACCGATGCGGCCGATGCGCTGGGCATGGCCATCACACATGCGCATGCGGGCAAGGTGAGCGCGCTGCACCTGCGCGCCCTGATGCGCTGACCGTTCGCCACGGTCCATGAACGAACGCAAGCGCGGGCGATCACAGGCCGCCGGGGTTTGTGTTCACTGCGTCAGGTTGATCACGATCAGCGCGGCGAAGAAGGCGAATGCCGCGATCAGCGTGGCGGCCAGCACACGCAGTCCGCTTTTCTTGTAATGGGGGTTGCCGGTGAACATGAAGGCGGCGAACAACACGCCCGCCAGCACGAACAGGGTGGGGATCATCCAGCGAAAGATCAGCATCGGCTCGGCATCAGGTAGGGCAGGGCAGGCGGCGGCCAGTGCAGGGCCGGGGCATCACCAGGCGGGCGCCATCTGGGAGAATCCTTCGGGAGCCAAGCTGTCGTCCTCGAACTGGACCAGTTCCCAGTTGTCCGTGTCCGCCATCAGCGCACGCGCCAGGCGGTTGTTGAGTTCATGGCCGGAGCGGAACGCGCTGTAACTGGCCAGCAGGGGTTTGCCCAGCATGTACATGTCGCCGATCGCGTCCAGGATCTTGTGCTTGGCGAATTCGTCGTCGTAACGCAGGCCGCCGGCGTTCAGGATCTTGTAGTCGTCCATGACGATGGCGTTGTCCAGTCCACCGCCCAGGGCCAGCCCGTTGACACGCATGGTCTCGACATCGCGGGTGAAGCCGAAGGTGCGGGCCCGCGCGATGTCGCGTTGGTAGGAGCCGGTGCCCATGTCGAAACTCACGCGTTGCCCGGTCGAATCGACCGCCGGATGGTCGAACACGATCTCGAAACTCAGCCGATAGCCGTGGAACGGTTCGAGCCGGGCCCAGCGTACCGCGCTGCCCTGGCCGTCGCGCACCTCGACCGCCCGGGTGACCCGGATGAACTGGCGCGGCGCATCCTGCCAGACGACGCCGGCGCTTTGCAGCAGAAACAGGAACGAGGCCGCCGACCCGTCCAGGATCGGAACTTCTTCGGCCGTGATGTCGATGATCAGGTTGTCGATGCCCAGCCCGGCACAGGCCGACATCAGGTGTTCCACCGTGGCCACCTTGGCCGTGCCATGCGATGCAGTGGTGGCCATGCGGGTATCGGACACCGCATCGACCGTCATCGCAATCTCGACCGGTTGCGGCAGGTCGACGCGCCGGAACACAATGCCGGTATCGGGCGGTGCCGGCCGCAACGTGAGGTCCACGCGCTGGCCGCTGTGCAACCCCACGCCGGTGGCGCGGGTCTGCGATCGGAGGGTTCTTTGCCTGAGCACCCCCCGATTGTAGAAAGCCGGCCCGTTGCCTGCCCAAGCGGGTTCAATCAGCCTGTTTGCGAAGGAAGGCAGGAATCTCATAGTCATCCATGCCGCCGCTGGACAAGGCGTCGACCTTGGCGGCCGCCGACCCGCGACCGCGCCAGACGGCCGGCGTGCCCAGGCTGCCGTAGTCGGGCTGCGCCATGCCGCCACCGGCGGACAGGCCACCGCCTGCGGTGGGGTTCTGTACCTGGTTGGTCAGCGTCGGGATCTGGAACGGAATGTTGTCGGTACCGGTACGCAGCACCTGCAGCGGCGGCGCAGTGCGGCGCTGACCCTGGCGGGACAAGCCGGTGGCGACCACCGTGACACGGATCTGGTCACCCAGGCTGTCGTCGTAGGCGGTGCCATAGATCACCAGCGCGTCGGGCGAGGCGAAGGCGCGGATCGTGTTCATCGCCAGCTTGGACTCGGACAACTTGAGCGAACCCTTGCTGGCGGTGATGAGCACCAGCACCCCCTTGGCGCCCGACAGGTCGACACCCTCGAGCAAGGGACAGGCCACCGCCTGCTCGGCGGCGATGCGCGCGCGGTCCGGGCCGCCGGCGGTGGCGGTACCCATCATGGCCTTGCCGGGTTCGCCCATCACGGTGCGCACGTCCTCGAAGTCGACATTCATGTGCGCCGGCACATTGATGATCTCGGCAATGCCACCGACGGCGTTCTTGAGCACGTCGTTGGCATGCGCGAACGCCTCATCCTGCGTGATGTCGTCGCCCAGCACCTCTTCGAGCTTTTCGTTGAGCACCACGATCAGCGAGTCGACATTGACTTCCAGCTCCGCCAGGCCGCTGTCGGCGATCAGCATGCGCCGGCCGCCTTCGAAGTCGAACGGCTTGGTGACCACGCCCACCGTCAGGATGCCCATCTCGCGCGCGATCCGTGCAATCACCGGTGCCGCACCGGTTCCGGTACCGCCGCCCATGCCAGCGGTGATGAACAGCATGTGCGCGCCTTCGATCGAGGCACGGATCTCTTCGACTGCCTGCTCGGCGGCGTCACGACCCTTGTCGGGCTTGCTGCCTGCGCCCAGGCCGGTGGTGCCGAGCTGGATGGTCTTGTGCGCGGCGCTGCGGACCAGCGCCTGGGCGTCGGTGTTGGCGCAGATGAACTCCACGCCACCCACTTCGCAGGCAATCATGTGCTCGACCGCGTTGCCGCCGCCGCCGCCGACCCCGATCACCTTGATCTGGGTGCCCATGTGGAATTCCTGTTCTTCGATCATTTCAATTGGCATGGTGTTCTCCTGAGTTGCAGTTGCCGGTAGTTGCGCGATGGATTGCTTGTTGTGTTGAAAGGCCGGTCGACCGGTCCGGTGGCTTGCTGCGCCGCCATCGACCGCAGGGGCTGGCGCAGGCCAGCCCGCGGTGATCGCTTTCGCGGTGCTTGCCTGGGGGGCAGCCCAGCTTGTGCCGTGTGTCGTGTGTCATCAGAAGTTCCCCACAAACCAGTCCTTGACCTGGCCGAATGCGGTACGCATGGAGCCGTTCTTCTGCGCCACCTTGAGTCCGCGCATGCGGGCCAGCCGGGCTTCTTCGAGCAGGCCCATGACGGTGGCGGCGCGCGATTGCGACACCATGTCGGCCAACACGCCAGCGTAGTGCGGCACGCCGCGGCGCACCGGCTTGAGAAAGATGTCTTCGGCCAGCTCGACCATGCCCGGCATGACGCACGAGCCGCCGGTGAGCACGATGCCCGAGGACAGGACCTCTTCGAAGCCCGAGTCGCGCATGACCTGGTGCACCAGCGCAAAGATTTCCTCGACGCGCGGCTCGATCACGCCGGCCAGTACCTGGCGGCTGAGCAGGCGTGGCCCGCGGTCGCCCAGACCGGGCACTTCGACCTGCGTCTCGGCATCGGTGAGCAACTGCTTGGCGCAGCCGCTGTCGATCTTCACGTCCTCGGCGTCCTTGGTCGGCGTGCGCAGCGCCATCGCGATGTCGCTGGTGATCAGGTCCCCCGCGATCGGGATGACGGCGGTGTGGCGGATCGCGCCGTTGGCGAAGATCGCCACATCGGTGGTGCCGGCGCCGATGTCGACCAGGCCCACGCCCAGTTCGCGTTCGTCGTCGGTCAGAACCGACAGGCTCGACGCCAGCGGGTTGAGCATCAGCTGCTCGACCTCCAGGCCGCAGCGGCGCACACACTTGATGATGTTCTCGGCCGCGCTCTGGGCGCCGGTCACGATATGCACCTTGGCCTCGAGCCGGATGCCGCTCATGCCGATCGGCTCCTTCACGTCCTGGCCGTCGATGATGAATTCCTGCGGCTCCACCAGCAGCAGCCGCTGGTCGGTCGAGATGTTGATCGCCTTGGCGGTCTCGACCACCCGCGCCACGTCGGCCTGCGTCACTTCGCGGTCCTTGATCGCCACCATGCCGCTGGAGTTGATGCCGCGGATGTGGCTTCCGGTGATGCCGGTGTAGACCCGGGTGATCTTGCAGTCGGCCATCAACTCGGCTTCCTTGAGCGCGAGCTGGATGCTCTGCACCGTGGCATCGATGTTGACCACGACGCCGCGCCGGATGCCGGTGCTCGGCGCCACGCCCAATCCTGCGAGCTTGAGCTTGCCACCCGGGATGACCTCGGCCACGACCACCATGACCTTGGCGGTGCCGATGTCGAGTCCCACGACCAGGTCCTTGTATTCTTTCGCCATATCGAACCCTGTTGTTGCGCTACTTTTTCTGACTCTCGGTGACCACGGTGCTCACGCCCCGCAGCCGCAATGCATACCCATCCACGTGGCGCAGGTCCGCGGACTCGACCGCGTCGGGCCGGCGGTTGTAGCGCGAGGTAACCTGCGTGAGCGTGCGCAGGAATCGGGTCGTGCGCGCCAGCACTTCGTCGTCGCTGCCACGGCCCAGCTCGATCTCGGCGCCGGTGTCCAGTTCTGCGTGCCAGCCGCCACGGCCACTGAGGGCGAGCTGTTCGAGTTCCAGATCCATTGCCGCGAACAACGGCTTGAGCGCGCGGTACATCGCCCATACCTGTGGTTCCTGTCCTGGTGGGCCATCGAGCCGGGGCAGCTGTTCCTGCTCGACTTCGCCGATGTTGGCCTCGAACACTTCGCCAAAGCTGTCCAGCAGCCGCGAGCCTTCTTCGGCTCCCCAATACGCCACCGCCCGGTGTTCCTGCAGCTCGACGCCAATGCGGTTCGGAAAGACCCGATGCACGACGGCGCGGCGCACCCAGGGCATGGTCTCGAACGCCTCGCGCGCCTGGGTCAGGTCGAGCGTGAAGAAATTGCCGCTCAGCCGCGGCGCGATGTTTGCGCGCAGCGTCAGCGCGTTGTTGTGCACCAGCTCGCCACTGACGCTGATGCCGGAGATCGCGAAGACCCGATGGTTGGCCGCCCACTGGGCGAGCGATGCCAGCGCGCCCAGGCAGAACACCACCAGCAATACATTGGCGGTGGCGTTCATCAGACGCACATCGAACGGTGGCGTGAAGGCTTCGCTCATGGCTGGCCGGTCTGCGTTGTGCCGGCAACCGGCGGCGGATTGTCCAGGCTGGCCTGCAGCAGCAATTGCAGGCACAGGTCCTCGTAACTGATGCCGGCCGCGCGCGCCGACATCGGCACCAGCGAGTGGCTGGTCATGCCCGGCGAGGTGTTGATCTCCAGCAGGTAGGGCTTGCGCGTGGCGCCATCGATCATCACGTCGACCCGACCCCAGCCACGGCAACCGAGGATTTGGTAGGCGCGCAGCGCCAATTGCTGGATACGCTGCTCTTCACCTTCGGGCAGCTGGCAAGGAACCAGGTATTGGGTGTCGTCGGTGAAATACTTGTGCTGGTAATCGTAGTTGCCGCCGGGCGCGACGATGCGGATCACCGGCAACGCGCGCGCCGCATCACCGGTGCCGATGATCGGGCAGGTGACCTCGTCGCCTTCGATGCACTGCTCGCACAGCACATCGGCGTCCATGGTCAGCGCCTGCTCGACCGCCGCTTGCACCTGGGAATACCCGATGACCTTGGTTACGCCGAGCGACGAGCCTTCGCGCGCGGGCTTGACAATCATCGGCAGCCCCAGCAAATCGGGTATTTCGATCAGCTGGCGCCGGTCCAGACCGGCCCGCACCAGCCGATAGTCGGGCGTGGGCAGGCCCTCGGCCAGCCAGATGCGCTTGGTCATCACCTTGTCGATGGCGATCGCGCTGGCCATCACGCCCGAGCCGGTATAAGGCATGCCCATCAGTTCGAGCGCGCCCTGCACCGTACCGTCTTCGCCGAAGCGGCCATGCAAGGCGATGAAGCAGCAGCAAAAGCCTTCGCTGCGCAAGACGTGCAGCCCCCGCTCGGAAGGATCGAACGCATGCGCGTCGACGCCGCGATCGCGCAAGGCCTTGAGCACGCCGGCGCCCGACAGCAGCGAGATGGCGTGCTCGGCCGATGCGCCGCCCATCAGCACGGCCACCTTGCCCAGGTCGGCTGCGCTGCGCGTCATGCCGCCGCTCCGTGTGGCGCCGCAGGCCTGTGCGCCGCCAGTTCGACGACCCGGGCAGGAACCGCGCCGATCGAGCCCGCGCCCATGCACAGCACGACGTCACCGTCCTGGCTGTTGTCCAGGATCGCCTGGGCCATGTCCTGGATGTCGTCGACGAACACCGGTTCGACCTGGCCCGCCACCCGCAATGCGCGTGCAAGCGCGCGGCCATCGGCGGCGACGATCGGCGCCTCACCGGCCGGATACACCTCGGACAGCAGCACCGCATCGACCTGGCCGATCACCTTGACGAAATCGTCGAAGCAGTCGCGGGTGCGTGTGTAGCGGTGCGGCTGGAAGGCCAGCAACAGCCGTCGCTGCGGGAACGCGCCGCGTGCGGCGGCGATCGTTGCGGCCATCTCGACCGGATGGTGGCCATAGTCGTCGACCAGCGTGAACTGACCGCCCTGGCTGCAGGCGAGCGTGCCATGGCGCTGGAACCGGCGCCCGACGCCCTGGAAACCGGCCAGCGCTTCCTGTACCGCGGTATCGGGAATGTTGAGCTCCACCGCCACCGCGATCGCCGCCAGGGCGTTGAGCACGTTGTGACGCCCGGCCAGGTTCAGTACCACCGGCATGTCCGGCAGCACCACGCCATTGCGGCGCAACACCGTGAAATGCATCTGGTCGCCGACCGCCCGCACGTCGACCGCGCGCACCTGGGAGTCGGCCGCAAAGCCGTAGCTGGTGATCGGGCAGGAGACCTGCGGCAGGATCTGCTGGATCGCCGGGTCGTCGGTGCACAGGATCGCCGTACCGTAGAACGGCATCTGGTGCAGGAAGTCGACAAACGCCGATTGCAGTCGCTTGAAGTCGTGGCCATAGGTGGCCATGTGGTCGGCGTCGATGTTGGTGACGATCGCCATCACCGGCAGCAGGTTCAGGAACGAGGCGTCGGACTCGTCCGCCTCCACGACGATGTAGTCGCCGCTACCCAGCCGGGCATTGGCGCCGGCGCTGTTGAGCCTGCCGCCGATCACGAACGTCGGATCCAGCCCGGCCTGCGTCAACACGCTGGCAACCAGGCTGGTGGTGGTGGTCTTGCCGTGGGTGCCGGCGATCGCGATCCCCTGCTTGAGTCGCATCAGTTCGGCCAGCATGATCGCGCGGGGCACCACCGGAATGCGCCGGGCCCGTGCTTCGACCACTTCGGGGTTGTCGTCATGCACCGCAGTGGTCGTGACGACCGCATCGGCACCGGCAATGTTGGCCGCGTCGTGCCCCACGCTGACCCGGATACCCAGACCGGCCAGGCGTTGCAGCGTGGCGCTGGCGGCAATGTCCGAGCCCGATATCACGTAACCCAGCCCCTGCAGCACCTCGGCAATGGCCGACATGCCCGAGCCTCCGATGCCGATGAAGTGGATGTGGTGGATGGCGTATTTCATGCGTTCACCAGTTCCTCGCATGCGTGCGCCACCTGCGCCGCCGCGTCGAGTCTGGCGCAGCGGCGCGCCGTCGACGCGCAGGCCAGCAGGTTCTCGCGTGTGGCCTGCAGCAGGAATTGGGCCAACCCGTCCGGCGTGAGTTCGGCCTGCGGCATCAGCCAGCCACCACCGCGCTCGACCAGGAAGCGGGCGTTGCGTGTCTGGTGGTCATCGACCGCCGAGGGCAAGGGCACGAACAGCGCTGCCGCGCCGATCGCAGCCAGCTCGGTCACGGTGCTGGCACCGGCCCGGCAGAGCACCAGATCGGCGTCGGCGAACGCGCTGGCCATGTCGTCGATGAACGGCGTGAGCTCGGCGTCCACGCCTGCGCGGGTGTAGTTCGCGCGCAAGGCGTCGATCTGGCTGGTGCCGCTTTGGTGGGTGACCTGCGGGCGTTGATCGAGCGGCAGCAGTGCCAGCGCCCGCGGCACCATGTCGTTGAGGACCCGTGCACCCAGGCTGCCACCGACCACCAGCACCCGTAGCGGGCCGGTGCGCTGCGCAAAGCGTTGTTCGGGCGTGCGCCGGTTGACAAAATCGGCGCGCAGCGGATTGCCGACCCACTGCGCCGAAGGCATCACATCGGGAAATGCCGTGAAGACGCGATCGGCCACGCGTGCCAGCACCCGGTTGGCCATGCCGGCCACGGCGTTCTGTTCATGCAGCACCAGCGGCTTGCCCAGCAGCACGGCCATCATGCCGGCGGGGAAGGTGATGTAGCCGCCCAGACCGACCACCACGTCCGGCCGAACGCGGCGCAGCACCTGGATGCTTTGCCAGAACGCGCGCAGCAGGCGCAGCGGAAGCAACCCCAGGGTCAGCAGCCCTTTGCCGCGGACGCCGGAAAAGTCCAGCGTCTCGAACACGAAGCCCTGGGGCGGCACCAGGCGGCTTTCCATGCTGGGCGCCCTGGCGCTGCCGCTGCCGCCAAGCCAGGTCACGTTCCAGCCGCGCGCGCGCAGTGCCTGTGCCACTGCCAGGCCTGGAAAGATATGGCCTCCGGTGCCACCGGCCATCACCATGGCGGTGCGGCGGACCTTCTGGCCTGCCGCCGTGCCGGTGGGGGTGGCCGGTCGCTCGTCCGGCGCCGGGCGTTGCATCCGGACCGCGCCGTCATCGGCCTGGCGGCCGGTGCCGGTCTGCGGCAGCACGCCGCTGGCCACGGGGTCCACCGCGATCGCGGTTCCCGTGACGCGCAGCTCGCCGGTGCAGGGACCATCGCGCAGACGCGGGTTCATGGGCGGCCTCCGTGCATCAGTTGCCGGCTTTCGATGTCGATGCGCAACACGACCGCGATCGCCACCAGGTTGACCAGGATCGCGGTGCCGCCGTAGCTCATCAAGGGCAGCGTCAGGCCCTTGGTCGGCAGCGCGCCCAGATTCACGCCCATGTTGATGAAGGCCTGGAAGCCGATCCAGATCCCCACGCCCTGCGCCACCAGACCGGCAAACACGCGGTCCAGCGCGATCGCCTGGCGCCCGATGTGGATCATGCGCCGGGTCAGCCAGACGAACAGGGCGATCAGGATCAGCACGCCGACCAGTCCGAACTCCTCGCCGATGACCGCCAGCAGAAAGTCGGTGTGTGCCTCGGGCAACCAGTGCAGCTTCTCGACGCTGCCACCGAGGCCGACACCGAAAATCTCGCCGCGTCCGATGGCGATCAGTGAATGCGACAACTGATAGCCCTTGCCCAGTGCGTACTGCTCGTTCCATGGGTCGAGATACGCAAAGATGCGTTCGCGCCGCCATTCGCTGAACAGGATCATCATCGAGAACGCCACCACCAGGATGGTGGCGATCACGAAGAACATGCGGGCGTTGACCCCGCCCAGGAACAGGATGCCCATCGCGATCACGGCGATCACCATGAAGGCGCCCATGTCCGGCTCGGCCAGCAACAACACGCCCACGACCGCGATGGCGATCGCCATTGGCATCACGGCGCGGAAGAAGCGCTCCTTGACATCCATCTTGCGCACCATGTAATCGGCCGCGTACAGCAACACCGCGAACTTGGCCAGCTCCGAGGGCTGGAAGCTGATGGGCCCGAGCACCAGCCAGCGCCGCGCGCCGTTGACACCTTTGCCCAGTTGCGGAATCAATACCGCCGCCAGCAGCAGCAAGGACAACACGAACAACCAGCGGGCATACTTTTCCCAGATCGCCACCGGCACCTGGAAGGCAATCAGGCCCGCCACAAAGGCCATTGCCAGCCACAACAGGTGGCGCAGCAGGAAGTGGGCATGGGCATAGCGCGCGAACTTCGGGTTGTCCGGCAAGGCGATGGTGGCCGAATACACCATGACCAGCCCCCAGGCGAGCAAGGCCACGGTGACCCAGACCAGCACCTGATCGAAGCTTTGCAGGCGCACGGGTGCCTGCATGCCGGCCGACGGCGCCCGCCCCAGGCGCACCGGAATCGACTCCGGGCGCGTCCAGGCCTGTGGCCACAAGCCGGCGCCCATGCTGCGCATGCGATCCCAGACGGCGTTCATGGTGTGGCTCCATGGGCCGCCACGCCTGTGTCCTCGGCCAGCGTGCGCACCGCTTCGACGAAGATGCGGGCCCGGTGTTCGTAGTTGTCGAACATGTCAAAGCTCGCACAGGCAGGCGACAACAACACCGCGTCGCCGGCTCGGGCCTGGCGCTGCGCCAGCGTCACCGCGTGGACCATGTCGCGCGCGTCGAGCAGCGGTACACCACAATCGGCCAGCGCGTCGCGGATCGTCGGCGCATCGCGTCCGATCAGCACCACGGCCCGCGCATGCCGGCGGATCGGTTGCGCCAGCGGCGAGAAGTCCTGGCCCTTGCCGTCCCCGCCCAGGATGGGCACCAGCTTGCGTTCGGCGCCCAGGCCGGCCAGTGCGGCAGCGGTGGCTCCCACGTTGGTGCCCTTGCTGTCGTCGAAGAACTCAACCTCGTCGATCACCATGATGGGTTCGACCCGGTGCGGTTCGCCGCGGTATTCGCGCAGTCCGAACAGGATCGGCGCCAACGGGCAACCGGCTGCCACCGCGAGCGCCAGCGCAGTGAGCGCGTTGACCGCATTGTGCTGGCCGCGAATGCGCAAGGCCTCGGCCGGCATCAGGCGTTGCAGGTGCAACTCGGGCGCGTCTTGCCCTTTGCGCAACTTGATCGTGGGGTCTTGTTCCTGCGCACGCACCAGCCACACCATGCCATTCACGTTCTCCAGGCCGAAGGCGCCCGGTTGCGTGGGCAGACCGGCTCCCACGCTGGTGCACAGGCGTGGCACGCGGCCCTTGGCTGGCGCTGGCAACAGGGCCATCACCGCCGGTTCGTCGCGGTTGAGCACCATCAGCGCCTGGCTGCCGAACACCCGGGCCTTGGCGCTGGTGTAGGCCGCCATGTCCCCATGCCAGTCGAGATGGTCCTGGCTCAGGTTCAACACGCAGGCCGCGGTGGGCTCGAACGGATTGAATGCCGGTGCTGCGCCTTGCGACACCGCGGGTACGGCCATGTCGGCCAACTGGAAGCTGGACAGTTCGATCACCCAGACTTCGGGCAAGCTGTCCTCGTCCAGGTGCTGCGCCAGGGTGTCGAGCAGGGTCGGGCCGATATTGCCGGCCAATGCCACGCTGTTGCCGGCACGCTCGACCAGTTGCGCGGTCAGGGACACCACCGTGGTCTTGCCGTTGGTGCCGGTCACGGCCAGGACGCGCGGTTGGTAGCCTTGGTTGACGCGCAGATCGGCCAGGGCCTGCGCGAACAGATCCAGCTCGGCGCCAACCGGGATGCCAGCGGCGCGCGCGGCGTCGATCAGCGATGCCACCTGCGCGGGCCGCAGCCCGGGGCTTTTGAGCAGCAGGTCGGGACGCACGGTTTGCAGCAGCCCGGCGTCGAGCGTACCGCGCATGAAGCGGGCACCGGGCACGCTGGCGTGCAGGTTCGCCAGCTGGGGTGGTGCGTCGCGGGTGTCGGCCACCGTGACCCGCGCGCCCTGGCGCTGACACCAGCGTGCCATGGCCAGGCCGGAGCTGCCCAGGCCCAGGATCAGTACGTTGGCGTCGTGCAATGGCAGCATGGCGGTCACCGCAGCTTCAGGGTGGACAGGCCCACCAGGCACAGCAGCATCGTGATGATCCAGAACCGGACCACGACCTGCGACTCTTTCCAGCCGGTCTTTTCGAAATGGTGGTGCAGCGGCGCCATCTTGAACAGGCGCCGGCCTTCGCCGAAGCGGCGTCGGGTGTATTTGAAGTAGCCCACCTGCGCCATCACCGAGGCAGCCTCGACGACGAAGATACCGCCCATGATGGCCAGCACGATCTCCTGGCGCACGATCACCGCAATGGTGCCCAATGCGCCACCCAGCGCCAGCGCGCCGACGTCGCCCATGAAGACCTGCGCCGGATGGGTGTTGAACCACAGGAACG
>CAZLDV010000039.1:0-915 GCA_964558425.1 uncultured Rhodoferax sp.
CTTCTCCGACTCGGTGACGAACATGTTCTCGCGGTACTTGCCCCAGTGCCCCGTCTTCTCCCACAGGCCCTGGTCCAGGATCTGCGGTCCCTTGACCTCCTGGTAGCCGTTGTCGCGGTAGACCGCACGCATGTACTGCTCCACCTGCTGCCAGATGGTCCAGCCCTTGGGATGCCAGAACACGGTGCCGGGCGAATGCTCGTCCAGATGAAACAGATCGAGTTCACGGCCCAGCTTGCGGTGGTCGCGCTTCTCGGCCTCTTCCAGCATCGTCAGGTATTGCTGCAATTCATCCTTGGTCGCCCAGGCCGTGCCATAGATGCGCTGCAGCATCTCGTTGCGGTGGTCGCCGCGCCAGTAGGCACCGGCGACCTTCATCAGCTTGAAATGCCTGAGCTTGCCGGTACTGGGCACGTGCGGGCCGCGGCACAGGTCCTCGAAAGCGCCTTCACGGTACAAGGACACTTCCTCACCGGCCGGGATGCTGGCAATGATCTCGGCCTTGTAGTGCTCGCCCAGGCCCTTGAAATAGGCCACCGCCGCGTCGCGCGGCAACACGCGCCGCGTGACGGGCTCATCCCTGGCGGCGAGTTCGGTCATCTTCTTTTCGATTGCCACCAGGTCGTCCGGAGCGAACGGGCGCTTGTAGGCGTTGCCCTGCTCCGGGTAGCCGGGCCGCAGGTTCTCCTCGATGCCGAGCAACCCGGCGGCCAGCTCGGCGGCGATCGCCAGGTACGGATTGACGTCGGCCCCGGCGATCCGGTTCTCGATCCGGCGATTCTGCGGATCTGCATGCGGCACGCGCAGGCCCGCCGTCCGGTTGTCGTAGCCCCATTCCAGGTTGATCGGCGCGGACATGTAGCGCGTGAAGCGCCGGTACGAATTGACATACGGCGCCAGGAAGATCGTGGTCTC
>CAZLDV010000039.1:925-31016 GCA_964558425.1 uncultured Rhodoferax sp.
GCCACCAGGTCATCCGGACCGAACGCCCGCTTGTAGGCGAAGTCGTAGTAAAAGCCGTTGTCGATCACCGGGCCGATCGTGACCTGGGCCTCGGGATACAGCTCCTTGACCGCATACGCCAGCAGGTGGGCCGTGGAGTGGCGGATCACCTCCAGACCGTCACTGTCCTTGGCGGTGATGATGGACACGGCGCTGTCTGCGTCGATGCGGTGGCTGGTGTCGACGATCTTGCCGTCGACCTTGCCGGCCAGGGCCGCCTTGGCCAGGCCGGAGCCGATCGATGCGGCCACTTCGGCCACCGTGACCGGGCCGGGGAATTCTCGCTTGGAGCCATCGGGCAATGTGATGTTGATCATGGTTCGTATCCAGGTGCTGTGCGCAACAAAAAAGCGCGGAACTTGCCGCGCTTTTCTTGGGGGATGGGGAGAGAACAAAAGCCGGGCGCACAGGGCGCGCGGACAAGGCCCCGTGAGCTATGAATGACCGGCGGTGGTAGTTCGCGGTGTCATAACCAACAGTGCCTTTCTCGCTCTTACATCCGGGTTGAAGATGGCCCGAGTGTAACCCAGCGCCATCCGCTGCCCAGCCGCTTCAGTGGAACTGCTCTTCCTCGGTCGACCCGGTCAGCGCGGTGACGCTGGACTTGCCGCCCTGGATCACGGTGGTGACCTCGTCGAAGTAACCGGTGCCCACTTCCTGCTGGTGCGACACGAAGGTGTAGCCGCGATCGCGGGCACCGAATTCGGGCTCCTGCACCTTCTCGACATAGGCCGACATGCCACGTTTGACATAGTCCTGCGCCAAGTCGAACATGTTGTACCACATGGAGTGGATGCCGGCGAGCGTGATGAACTGGTACTTGTAGCCCATCGCGCCGAGTTCGCGCTGGAACTTGGCGATGGTCGCGTCGTCCAGGTTCTTCTTCCAGTTGAACGACGGCGAGCAGTTGTAGGCCAGCATCTTGCCCGGGTGTGCCCTGTGCACCGCGTCGGCGAACTTCTTGGCAAACGCCAGGTCGGGCGTACCGGTCTCGCACCAGACCAGATCGGCATACCGTGC
The DNA here is from genome assembly GCA_964558425.1 of uncultured Rhodoferax sp. GTDB lineage: Bacteria > Pseudomonadota > Gammaproteobacteria > Burkholderiales > Burkholderiaceae_C > CAISIP01. Next base: position 1,985 of record CAZLDV010000039.1, read on the forward strand.
ATACGCGATGGCGCGCGAGATCGCCTGGTCGATGCCCTTGCGGGTCTTGTAGAAACCTTCGGCGGTGCGCTCGCCGGTGATGAAGGGCTTGTCGTTCGCGTCGTAGTCGCTGGTCAGCAGGTCGGCCGCCTCGGCATCGGTACGGGCAATCACCAGCGACGGCACGCCGCAAACGTCGGCCGCCATGCGCGCTGCGATCAGCTTCTGGCAGGCTTCGGCCGTGGGCACCAGCACCTTGCCACCCATGTGGCCGCATTTCTTCACCGACGCCAGCTGGTCTTCCCAGTGCACGCCGGCGGCGCCAGCCTTGATCATGGCCTTCATCAACTCGAACGCGTTGAGCACGCCGCCAAAACCGGCTTCGGCGTCGGCCACGATGGGCGCGAAGTTGTCGATGTAACCCGCGTCACCGGCGTCGATGCCCTTGGAGTGCTGGATCTCGTCGGCGCGGCGGAAGGTGTTGTTGATGCGCTCGACCACGGTGGGCACGGAATCGACCGGGTACAGCGACTGGTCGGGGTACATGGATGCATACGAGTTGTTGTCGGCGGCGACCTGCCAACCCGACAGGTAGATGGCCTTGATGCCGGCCTTGACCTGCTGCATCGCCTGACCGCCAGTCAACGCGCCGAGGCAGTTCACATAGGGTTCCGTGTGCAACAGGTCCCACAGCTTCTCGGCGCCGCGACGCGCCAGCGTGTGTTCGATCGGGAACGAACCGCGCAGACGAACCACATCCGCCGCGCTGTAGCCGCGCTCGATGCCCTTCCAGCGGGGGTTGCTGGCCCAGTCTTTTTCCAGGGCTTCGATCTGTTGCGCGCGGCTGAGTTGCTCCGAGAGGCTTTGTGGCATGGTGGTACTCCTTGGGTTGACAGAAATCGGGGCCTGGCTGTTCACCCCGCGTCCGACACGCTACCGGTGCGCACTGCCAGTGCGTGGACAGATTCTAGGTCTTGTATAAGACTTTTTCGTCTCTTATGTCTTATACAAGAGTAAAAAATAATTCATGTATATCAACGTGTTACGGCGCACTTTCGCATTAAGAAATCATTTCCTTTATTGCAAAAGAATTTGATGCGCTGCAGCACTGTGTGTTTTCGGATTACAAAAATCCGATCGGCATCATGCAATGCCGGTGGCACGGAAACGGCCGGGTGTCGACCGGGAGCCGTTCAGTGCCGCTGCAATGCAGCGGTTTCAGCCCGCATGGCGGCAGCGATCTCGCGTTCGCGCCGGCGTGTCTGGCGCGCAACCCAGATGCTGTAACCGACGATCACCGTGGTGACCGTGGCGATCAGCAAGGTGGCCGCCGCGTAAATCGTCGGATTGATGCCACGACGCGCATAGCCGAAGATCACCTGCGGCAAGGTGTTGATACCGGGCCCGGAGAGGAATTCGGATATCACGACATCGTCGAACGACAGCGTGAACGACAACAGGAAAGCGGCCAGGATGGCTTGGGCGATATTGGGCAAGGTGATCAGGAAAAACACCTGGTACGGTCGTGCGCCCAGGTCCATCGCCGCCTCTTCGATCGAGCGGTCCATGTCCGTCAGCCGTGACTGGATCACCACCATGGCATAGGCCATTCCCAGCAAGGTGTGGCCCAGGATGATGGTCAACATGCCGCGCGGCGGCCAACCGATGAAGTTCTGGGCGCCCACCATCAGCAGCAGCAGCGACAGGCCGATGACGACCTCGGGCATCACCAGGGGCGCGTTGACCATGCCCGAGAACGCGGTGCGCCCCGGAAAGCGCCGGTAGCGCACCAGCACGAACGCGGCAAAACAACCGAGCACGGCCGACAGCACACCGGTCACGAGGGCGACTTTCACCGACAGCCAGAACCCGTCGACGATGCGCGAGTCGCGGGTCAAGGCGTCGTACCAGCGCAGCGAGAACCCGGTAAAGCGCGCATCCTGCCGGGTATCGTTGAACGAGAACAGCACCATGAAGAACAAGGGCAGGTACAGGAACAGAAACACCGCGCCCAGCCAGAGCTTGCTCACATGTTTGTGCCACAGCGATGTCATGGCCGCCCCTATGTGCGGTTGTCGGCGGATTCGCCGGTGGCGTGGTAATAGATCGCCAGCGGAATCACGATGAAGGCGATCATCACCACGGCCAGCGCGGTGGCGCGTGGCCAGTTGTTGCTGGTGAACATCTCGTCCCACACCACGCGCCCGATCATGATGTTCTCCGGGCCGCCGAGCAGCGACGGTATGACGAATTCGCCGACCGACGGAATGAACACCAGCATGAATCCGGCCGCGATGCCCGAACGCGACAAGGGCACCGTCACCAGCCAGAAGGCCTTGAAGGGCGAAGCTCCGAGGTCGTAAGCCGCCTCCAGCAGCCGGAAATCCATCTTCACCAGGTTGGCGTACAGCGGCAGGATCATGAACGGCAGGTACACGTAGGTCATGCCCACCAGCATGGACACGTTGGTGTAGAGCATCAGGATCGGCTCGTCGGTGATGCCCAGCCACATCAGCGACTGGTTCAGGATGCCCTGGTCCGCCAGGATGCCCTTCCATGCGTAGACCCGCAGCAGGAACGAAGTCCAGAATGGCAACATCACCATCATCAGCAAGGCCGGGCGCACGCTGGCCCTGGCGCGTGCGATGAAATAGGAAAACGGGTAGCCGATCACCAGGCACAGCACGGCCGTGCACAAGGCGTACCAGATCGAACGCAGATAGGCCTCGATGTAGATGGTGTCGAACAGCGGCCCGCCTTCCGTGCGGCGAAAGATCGACCAGTAGTTTTCGTACTTGAGCGCCAGCACGCCGGTCTGCGTATCCCAGATCGGTTTGAACGGAAGGATGTCGTTGCCCATATCCACGAAACTGATGTACACCAGGATCAGAAATGGCAGCAGAAAGAACACCAGCAGCCAGACATAGGGCACGCCGATGACGAAGCGCCGGCCGGGCATCGGAAGGGAGAACTTGGCCATGACCGGGATTCGCCTCAGTCGCGCAGCACGACGCCAGCGTCGTCACCCCACCAGAAGAAGACCGCGTCTCCCCAGGTGATGCCGCTGTGGTCATGGCGCGAGGTGTTGGACTCGGTGACCCGCACCAGCGTGCCGTCGCTGGCGGTCAGCAGATACGTGTTGTAAGAACCGAAATAGGCGATCTCCTTGACCGTGCCGGCGAACAGGTTGTGGTCGACCGCGGGCCGGATCTTGCTGATCTGCATCTTCTCCGGCCGCACCGCCACGGCGATCTGCATGTTCAGTGTTCCGCTGACGCCATGGCCGACCCGGATCTCGCCAATGGCGGTGGCGGCGGCGCAGCGGTCGACCTCGTCGACGCTCAGGCGGCCCTCGAACAGGTTGACGTTGCCGATGAAGTCCGCCACGAATCGGTTCACCGGATGTTCGTAGACCTCCTCGGGCGTACCGACCTGCAGCACCCGACCCTTGCTCATGACCGCGATGCGGTTGGCCATGGTCATGGCCTCTTCCTGATCATGGGTGACCATCACGCAGGTGACCTCGACCTTCTCGATGATGTTGACCAGCTCGAACTGCGTCTGTTCGCGCAACTTCTTGTCCAGTGCGCCCAGTGGCTCATCGAGCAGCAGCAGTTTCGGCCGCTTGGCCAGGCTGCGTGCCAGGGCCACCCGCTGCTGCTGACCCCCCGAGAGCTGGTGCGGCTTGCGCTTGGCGAACGGCCCGAGCTGCACCAGGTCGAGCATCTCACCGACCCGCTGCCGGATCTCGGCCTTGGGCAGGTTCTCGCGCTTGAGCCCGAAAGCGACGTTCTCCCAGATGTCCAGATGCGGAAACAAGGCGTAGGACTGGAACATCATGTTCATCGGACGGTCATAGGGAGGAAACTCCGACACGTCCTGTCCGCCCAGCAGAATCCGGCCGGCGCTGGGCTTCTCGAAACCGGCAAGCATGCGCAGCAAGGTCGACTTGCCGCAGCCCGAGCTGCCGAGCAGCGCGAAGATCTCGCCCCGACCGATCGACAAGGAAACGTCGTCCACCGCGACCGTGTCGTCGAACCGCTTGACGAGGTGCTCGGTAACAAGGAATCCATCGACGCGGTCTGTATTGGCCATCCGTCCGTCCTGTCAGCGTGGTGTGCGCCACAAATGAAACGGGCTGTTCATACCTGGTACAAACAGCCCGGCGAATCGATGCAAGAAGGCGCTACTTGCCTTTCTTGAACCCGTTGTACGCGTTGGCCATGGCCTCGCGGGCTTCGTTGGTGAAGCTGCTCGGCGGGATCATCTTGGCGAGGTGCTCCGCGTCGACAAAGATGGTCTTGTTGTTGGCGATCTCCGGCTTGATCTTGTCCATGGCCGCGGTGTTGCCGGTCGGGTAGGTCATCTCGTTGGCCATCCGGGCGGCATTTTCGGGCCGCAGATAAAAGTCAATGAAGGCCAGCGCATTCTTCGGGTGCTTGGCATCCTTGGTGATCGCCATGGTGTCGAAGAACAGCAAGGCGCCGGTACTGGGCAACAAGGCCTCGATCACGTCCTTGAACTTGTTTTCCTTGGCGCGGGCCGCTGCAATGTTGATGTCACCCGACCAGCCAATCGCCACGCACGCCTTGCCGCTGGAGATGTCGTCGATCATGGTGGAGCTGAACAGGCGCACGTCCTTGCGCACCTTGGCCAGCATGTCGGCGGCCAGCTTGTAGTCCGCCGGATCGTTGGAATAGGCATCCTTGCCGATGTAATGCAAGGCCACCGGGATGATCTCGGTGGGCGAATCCAGGTAGGCGATGCCACAGGACTTGAGCTTGCTGGTGTATTTCGGATCGAACACCAGATCCCAGGCGTTCTCGGGCATCGGCATCTTGCCCAGGGCCTTCTCGGCCTTGGTCTTGTTGATGCCCACTGTCGTGTAACCCCAGCCCCAGGGCACCAGGTACTTGTTGCCTGGGTCGGTACTGGTGGCCAGCGCCTTCATGATCGCCGGATCCAGATTGACCAGGTTCGGGATCTTGGACTTGTCCAGTGGCTGCATCAGACCAGCTTCGATCTGCGGCTTGGCGAAAACACTGCCCGGGACCACGATGTCGTAACCCGAGTTGCCCGCCACCAGCTTGGCATGCAGCGCCTCGTTGGTCTCGAAGGTGTCGTAATTGACCTTGATGCCGGACTCCTTCTCGAACGCCGCAATCATGCCGTCCGGAATGTAGTCAGGCCAGTTGTAGATATTGAGGACTTTCTCTTCCGCCGGTTCAGGCGGCGGCGGCGGTGGCGCGGGCGCGGCGGCCGGAGCGGCAGCCACCGGAGCGGGCGGCGGCGGTGGCGCTTCTTCCTTCTTGCCGCAGGCGGCGAGCACGATGGCGGAAAGCGCAAAGGCGCCGATGATCTTGTTCGAGAGTTTCATGACTCTTGCTTCTCCGTTCAAAAAAAGGACTCACCACACGAAAAAGGCGTGATCGGACAATCGACGCTGCAAAACCGGCGAATTATAGAAGTGCCGGGCGCCGGACCACCCCCGGGAAATCCAGCACGTGCACCCATGGGTTCATGCCATGGCCGCTCGCGCGTTCACGCCAGCCCACGGGTCTTGAGATCCCTGTGCGTGAGATCCAGCGCCACGCGGATCAGGCTGACCATTTCGTCGATCTCGCCGGTGGTCATCACCAGCGGCGGCGCGATGATCATCCGATCGCCGACGGCGCGCATGATCACGCCGTTGTTGAAGCAGTGGTTGCGGCAGATCATGCCGACGCCGGCAGACGCGTCGAAAAGAGTCTTCGTCGCCTTGTCCTTGACCAGGATCAGCCCGGCGACAAAGCCACAGGACTGCGCCATGGCGACCAGCGGATGGTCACCCAGTTCGGCAAATCGGCGGCTGAAATAGGCGCCGAGCTCGCCGCGGACCTTCTGCGGCAGTTGCTCACGCTCCATGATGGCAATGTTCTCCAGGGCGACGGCGCAGGCCACCGGATGCCCGCTGTAGGTGTAACCATGGTTGAACTCGCCACCCTTGTCGATCAGCACCTGGGCAACCCGGTTGCCGACCATCACACCGCCCAGCGGTACGTAACCACTGGTCACGGCCTTGGCAAAGGTCACCAGATCGGGCTTGTAGCCGAATTTCTCGTAGGCAAACCAGTGGCCGAGCCGGCCAAAGGCGCAGATCACCTCGTCGCTGATCAGCAAGATGCCGTAGCGGTCGACGATGCGCTGGATCTCCGGCCAATAGGTGTCGGGCGGGATGATCACGCCACCTGCACCCTGCACCGGTTCGGCGATGAATGCAGCCACCTTGTCGGGCCCGAGCGCCAGGATTTTCTGTTCGAGCCACCCTGCGGCCCGCACGCCAAACTCGCCCGGTGTCTCGCCGTCCTTGCCGTGTTCGAAGAAATAAGGCTGTTCGATGTGGTCGATGTTGGGTATCGGCAGATCGCCCTGCGCGTGCATGCCGCTCATGCCACCCAAGGACGCACCGGCCATCGTGCTGCCGTGGTAGGCGTTCAGGCGGCTGATGATCACCTTGCGCTGCGGCTGGCCGAGCAGATCCCAGTAGCGGCGCACCATGCGCACATTGGAGTCGTTGCTCTCGCTGCCGCTGGACGAATAGAACACATGCTGGAAGCTGCGGTCCCCCACCGCGGGCGCCAACTCGGCCAGCTTGGCCGCCAGCATGGTTGCCGGCAGGTTGGTGGTCTGGAAAAAGCTGTTGTAAAACGGCAGCGTCATCATCTGATGGTGCGCCGCATCGGCCAGTTCGCGCCGGGCGTAACCCACGTTGACGCACCACAGGCCGCTCATGGCGTCGAGCATGCGCGAGCCTTCGGAGTCCCAGACGTAAATGCCTTCGCCGCGCACGATCACGCGTGCGCCCTTGTGGGCGAGATCCTTGAAATCGGTGAACGGATGCAGAAAATGCTCGCTGTCCATCTGCTGGATCCTGCGGGTGTCGATGTGCGTGTTCATAGGGGGCTCCTTGTTTGATGCGTGCGGCGCCAGGCCACGATCACACGTGCAGCAGCAGGTGCTCACGCTCCCATGGGGAGATGACCTTCATGAACTCGTCGAACTCGAGTTCCTTGATCTCGGTATAGACCGTGATGAACTCCTTGCCCAGCACCTCGTGCAGATCGGACTCGCGGCGCAACCAATCGAGTGCTTCGCCCAGGCTGCGTGGCAGCGCATACGGCGACAGGTAGGCATCCCCCTTCATCTGGGCCTTGGGCTGGATCTTGTTCTTCATGCCCAGGTAACCGCAGGCCAGCGTCATGGCCAGCGCCACATACGGATTGGCGTCGGCCCCGATGACGCGGTTCTCCACCCGGCGTGCCTGCGCAGTCGAGATCGGCGAGCGGATGCCCACCGTGCGGTTGTCGTAGCCCCACTCGATGTTGATGGGCGCCGCCGTATTGCGCGACAGCCGGCGGTAGCTGTTGACGTACGGCGCCACCAGCACCATGGCCGCCGGCACGTAACGCTGCAGGCCACCGATGTAATGCATGAACGCCTGCGATGGCGTGCCATCCGGATTGCTGAAGATGTTCTGGCCGGTCGCCTTGTCCAGGATGCTCTGGTGCACATGCATCGAGCTGCCGGGTTCATTTTCGATCGGCTTGGCCATGAAGGTGGCGTACATGTCCTGGCGCAACGCAGCCTCGCGCACGGTGCGCTTGAAGAAGAACACCTCGTCGGCCAGACTCAGCGGCTCGGCATGAAAGAAATTGATCTCCATCTGCCCGGCGCCGACCTCATGGATCAGCGTGTCCACGTTCAGCTCCATCTTGTCGCAGTAGTCGTAGATCTCCTCGAACAGCGGGTCGAATTCGTTGACCGCATCGATGCTGTAGGCCTGGCGCGAGGTTTCTGCCCGCCCGCTGCGCCCGATCGGCGCACGCAGCAAGGTGTTGGGATCGGTGTTGCGCGCGGTCAGGTAGAACTCCACCTCCGGTGCGACGATCGGTTGCAGGCCTTCGGCGGCATACAGGTCACACACCTTGCGCAACACGCTGCGCGGTGCAAACGGCACCATCTTGCCGTCATGATCGAAACAGTCGTGGATCACCTGCGCGGTCGGATCCGTCGCCCACGGCACCAGGCGGCGGGTGGACGGGTCCGGGCGCAGCTGCATGTCCTTGTCGGTGGGGTCGATCACGTCGTAATACGGGCCACTCTCGGGAAATTCACCGGTCACGCCCATGGCCACCACCGCCTGCGGCAAGCGCATGCCGCGGTCCTCGGTGAATTTGGCGCGCGGCAGGATCTTGCCGCGCGCCACGCCGGTCAGGTCCGGTACCAGGCACTCAACCTCGGTTACATGGCGTTCATTGAGCCACTGTTCGAGGTCATTGAAACTCATCGGCTTTTCATCACGCATCCTGTACTCCATCGATCATTGTCGTCGCCGCACCCGAACCGGACCAGGGCCGATGGCGTGATTGCCGTTCAGGTGCGCCGCCGCTCGTGTGGCTATTGTGCATGGTGCCAGTCGCGGATGGCCATGCTACAGCCGATCACGCAGCTGCTGGTACCACATCGCCAGCGCCAGGGTCGGCGTTCTGAGCAGCTTGCCGCCGGGAAAGGCGTGGTGGCGGATGGCGGCGAACAGATCGAAGCGTTCGGCCTGTCCGGCAATCGCCTGCGCTGCCAGCTGGCCTGCCAGGCCGGTGGCGACGACTCCGTGGCCACTGAAGCCCTGCAGGTAATACAGGTTGTCCGCCAGTCGTCCGAAGTCCGGCATGCGGTTCATGCTGATGTCGACGAAACCACCCCAGACATGGGTGATCGCCACCGATGCCAGTTCCGGAAACACGCGCACCATGCGCGCGCGCATCGATTGCGCCAGGTCGCGTGGCGTGCGCGTGGTGTAGCTCACGCCACCGCCGAACAGCATGCGGTGGTCGTCACTGCAGCGGAAATAGTCCAGCGCAAAATTGTTGTCGCATACGGCGGCGCGCCGTGCGATCAGGCGCGCGCAGCGGGCCTGCCCCAGCGGTTCGGTTGCCAATGCATAGGTACCCACCGGCATGATGCGTGCGCTGATCTCGGGCGCGATCTGCGGTGCGTATTCGGCCAGCGTGCAGTTGCCGGCCAATACGGCGAAGTCGGCGCGCACACTGCCCTGCGCCGTGCGCGCCTGCAGCCGGCGGCCGCGCTCGAGCGCAATGACCGGTGCGTGTTCGTGGATGCGCACGCCCAACTGGCGCGCGGCACGCGCCAGCCCCAGGCCGTAGCGCAGCGGATGCAGATGACCCGAGACCGTCTCGAATCCGGCCGCGCAATACAGCGGGCTGTCGATCGCGCCGCGCAGCGCAGGCCCCTCGATCCATTCGCAGGTCAGCCCGTAGTCGCGCTCGCCGTGGCGCAGCTCCTGCGCGAGCGCACGCGCCTTGCGCGGCGAGTCGGCCACGTGCAGGTACCCCTTGACGCGGTCGCAGTCAATCGCAAACTCGGCAATCCGCTGGTCGATCAGGGCGATCCCCTGCAGTGACATGTCCCAGGCGCGCCGCGCGGCGTCCTTGCCCAGCTGGGCTTCAAACGGCTGCTGCCCGCTGGCGAAACCGACCAGCGCCTGGCCGCCGTTGCGTCCGGACGCCCCGCTGCAGATCCGATCGGCCTCCAGCACCACCACCTGCATGCCGCGTCGGGCCAGTTCGATCGCCGCCGACAGACCGGCAAAGCCGGCGCCCACCACGACCACATCCGCATCCTGGCTGCCGGCAAGCGCCGCCGCCGGCGGATCACGCTGGCTGCTGGCCTCGTAGTAAGACGCTCGATTGAGCTGGGTGTCCGAGCCCAGGATCGACGGCGATCCCCACACCCGGCTCACCCGCCTTGCCGTGCGATCCGGCCGCACAGGTAGGTCCAGACAAAGGCCGCCGCTGCCTGGCTGGTCAGCTGGGCGTGGTCATAGGCGGGTGCCACCTCGACGCAGTCCATGCCGACGAAGGCGAGCTGTCCCACCAGCGCCTCCAGCAGCGTGAGGACCTGGCTGCTGGTCAGGCCGCCGGGCTCCGGCGTGCCGGTACCCGGCGCAAAGGCCGGGTCCAGGCAGTCGATGTCCAGCGTCAGGTAACACGGCCGATCGCCGATCTGACGGCGAATCTGCGCCACCAGCGGCTCAAGGCCCTCTCCATCCTTGCCGCGCAGTTGGCGCGCGGTCAGGATCAGGCCGCCCTGGTCCTGCACATACTCGCGCGCGGCGCGCAGGCCGGAAGACCGCAGGCCGATCTGCACCGTGTGCAGCGCCGACACCAGGCCTTCGGCGATCGCCTCGTAGGTCCAGGTGCCATGGCCGGAGGGTTCACCGAAATGGTCGCTCCAGGTATCGCAGTGCGCGTCGAAATGCAGCAACGCCAGCGGGCCATGGGTGGCACGGGCCGCGCGCAGCAATGGCAAGGTCACTGAATGGTCGCCGCCGAGAAACACGCAGTGGTGACGCGCCATCAGGCGTCGGGCTTCGGATTCGATGTGTGCACGGACCTCGGACAGCGCACCGGCATTGGGCAGCCGCATGTCCAGCGCATCACCCAGCTGCCCCAGCGGCGTGACGCCGAAATGCGGATGCAGGCCATCGCAGAGCATCAGACTGGCACGCCGGATCTCCGCCGGACCGAAGCGTGCACCGGGTCGGTTCGTCACCGCGCCATCGAACGGTATGCCGACCACGGCGAAAGCCTGTTCGTGCAGCGGCGGCGCCGCCAGAAAGCGGTTGCCATCCTGTGCATAGGCAAATTCACCCATCGACATTGCTGATTCTCCCGATGCAAACACCCGGACTTTTCCCGGACAATGGATCCCGATTCTGCCTTGTCGACCACGTACCCGGCACTGCGGCGTGTCAGCGGCGGGCAAGCGCCGCACGTCAAACCCGTCCATGAAACCCCTGCCCTCCCATCTGATCGCGTACGGCTGCCTGGCCCTGAGCATGGCCTTGACCGGCAGCTACGTGGCCTTGTCCAAACCGCTGGTGGCGGCCCTGCCGGTGTTCCTGCTGGCCTGGATGCGGTTCGGCATCGCTGCCGTGGCCATGTTGCCGTGGTTGCGCAAGCCGGCCAACGAAGCGCCACTGACGCCGCACGTGCGCCGCCTGCTGTTTCTGGAGTCCTTCATCGGCAACTTCCTGTTCTCGATCTGCATGTTGTACGGCGTCAGCATGACCAGCGCGGTGTCTGCCGGCGTCATCCTGGCCGGCATTCCGGCGATGATTGCCTTGATGAGCTGGTTGTTCCTGGGCGAACGCATCAGTCCGCGCCTGTGGACCGCGGCGATGTGCGCAGTACTCGGCCTGGTGGTGCTGGCGCTGGCGCGTTCCGACATGTTTGCCCATGGCGCATCGTCCGGGCCGGCCCCACCCCAGGCCTGGCTGGGCAATCTGCTGGTGTTCGGCGCGGTCGTGTGTGAAGGAGGGTATGCGGTGATCGCGAAAAGACTCACCGGCGTGCTGGGCCCCAAACGCATCGCCTCCATGATCAACCTGTGGGGCTTCACGCTGATGACGCCGTTTGGCCTGACGTTGGCACTGGACTTCGACTTTGGCGCGGTGGCGGTCGGCTATTGGGCGTTGCTGGTGTTCTACGCCTTGGCGGCCAGCATGGGCACGGTCTGGTTGTGGATGACCGGTGCGCGCCACCTGCCCGCCGCGCAAGGCGGCATATTCACGGTGATGCTGCCGATCGCTGCTGCCCTGGTGGGCGTGCTGGTACTGGGTGAAACCATGACCGCCTTGCAACTGGTGGCCTTTGCGATTGCATTGTTCGGCATCTTCCTGACCTGGAACCACCGTTGAGGCTGCCAGGATCGCGCCGACAGGTCAAAACCGGTCCACCCGATACGCCGACAGATCGATGCCCGGCGCACGCCCGTGCATCAGATCGGTCATGATGCGCGCCGTGACACCACACAAGGTCAGGCCCAGATGCTGATGGCCGAACGCAAAAAACACGCCGCGATGGCGCGGCGCGGCGCCCAGCACTGGCAGATGGTCCGGCAAGGACGGGCGGAATCCCATCCACGTGCTCGCTGTCTCGACGGGTGCGCCCGGCAACAGTGCCTGCATCTGCCGGCGCAGCAAGGCATGGCGACGCGGGTCCGGCGGCAGATGCAGGCCGCCGAACTCCACCGTGCCGGTCATGCGCAGGCCGACCGACATCGGGCTCACGATGACGCTGCGCTCAGCCGAGGCGACCGGACGGCGCAGTACCATCGTGCCGGCGCCAAATTCCCCCGGTCCGGGCCAGGGAACGGTGATGTGGTATCCCCGCTCGGTATCGAGCGGCACCCGGTACCCCAGGCTGCGCGCCAATGGCCGCGACCAGGCACCCGCGCAGACCAGCACCTGGCGGGCGTGCAAGGCCGGGCCCTGGTCCAGCGTCAGGCGCACCGGCCCGGCACCCTCCTGAAAAACCTCCAGCACATGCGCGCGCTGCACCCGTCCGGACCAGCGTTGCAGCGCGTCGACCAGGCCCAGGCAGACCGCGTACGGATCGGCGACATGTCCGGTATCCGGATAACACAGCGCGCCGGCCACATCCGCACTGAGCGACGGTGCTTCCGCGCGCACCGCCTGAGCCGACATGGCTTCGGTGCGCACGCCATGCGCGGCGACCTCGGCCGCCTCGCGTCTGGCCGCTCGCCCGCCGGCCTCGGTCTCCCAGATTCGCAGATGACCGTCCAGCGAGAGCAGGTGACCGATGGCGCAAGCCTGCATCAGTTCCTGCAGATCGTCGCGCGAGGTTTCTTGCAGTGCGACCAGCGCCTGAATGCCGCGTGCCAATGCCGAGGGCCGTGCAGCGAGCACGAAACGCGTCAGCCAAGGCAGGATCGGCAGCAGATAGGCAAGACGCAAACGCAGCGGGCTGTCCGCGTCGAGCAGATAACGCCAGCTGTCGCGAATGACCTGCGGATTGGCCAGTGGAACCAATTGTTCGGTGGCCACATGCCCGGCGTTGCCGAAACTGGCGCCTTGACCAGGCGCCTGCATGTCGAGCAATACCACCTCGCGGCCGTCATGCGCCAGGCGCGCCGCGCAAGCCGCGCCGACCAGGCCGGCACCCACCACGATCGTGTCGCTGTCGAGGCGCGTTCCCATGCCTGCGCCCCTAGGCCCGCACTACGGCATCGCCACGATCGGCCTTGACCGCAGTGGCAATGGCCGGCAATGTGTCGCCCCGCAAATGCATGGTGCTCAGGTACGGTTTGGCTGCACGGTGTGCGAAGCTGAATCGCCGGCTGGCGGAACGATACCCCAGACATAAGGATCATCGGGGTCGAGCAGCAGACGGGTCTGGGCGCAGACATGGGCCCGCCCGATGATCGTGGGCATCAGTTGCGCGCCCTGCATGCGGTACTGCGCCTCGAACACGCTGCCGAGCACGCTCTCCTGGCGCCAAAGCACGCCGGGCGCCAACTTGCCATCGGCAGCCAGGCAGGCCAGCTTTGCGCTGGTGCCGGTACCGCAGGGTGAGCGGTCGTAGGCGCGGCCCGGACACAGCACGAAATTGCGCCCGTCGTTGGCGGCATCCATCGCAGGCCCCATCAACTCGACATGGTCGATCAGGGCGCCATCGGCGCCGGTGATCCCTGCCGCCTCCAGCGCCTGACGGATCGCCCAGGCATGTTGGGTCAGCCGCTCCACGTTGTCGACGGTGATGCCGATGCCAGCGCCATCGCAGAGAAAGAACCAGTTGCCACCCCACGCAACATCTCCGCGCACCGTCCCGACGCCCGGCACAGCGACAGCCACGCCGGCGCGATGCCGGTAAGCCGGCACGTTGTCGATGGCCACTTCCCCGTGGCCGCGCAGATGCACCGAGATCGATCCGACCGGCGTGTCCAGCGTGTGGCGGCCCGGTGCCGCCCGGCCCAGGTATTCGAGCGTCGCCATCAGGCCGATCGTGCCGTGGCCACACATGCCCAGATAGCCGACATTGTTGAAAAACACCACCGAGGCCAGGGCGCCTTCCGTGCGGGGCGGCAACAACAAGGCGCCGACGACCACATCGCTGCCGCGCGGTTCGCCGACCGTGGCGCTGCGGTAACGGTCGTGCCGCTGGCGCAGTTGCTGCACCGCCACCGGCAAGGGCAGGTCACCCAGATCGGGAAAACCCGACAACACCAACCGGGTCGGTTCGCCACCGGTGTGCGAGTCGATACAAACGATTTCCTGCATGGAGCGATTGTGCCGGGCAGTCATTGGTTACGCCAACAATTCCGTCTGCACGACGACACCGTCCTCATCGGCTGCCAGCCAGTCGCCCGGCCGAATCCAGACACCCTGCACCAGCACATCCACATCGCGCTCGCCCTGGCCCTGCTTGCGCGGCGGCATCGGCATCGGTGCGAGCGCCAGGATGCCGATCGGCAAAACCAGCAGTTCGGCGCAGTCACGCACGCAACCATTGACCAGCACCCCGGCCCATCCATTGCGCGCGGCGGCCGCGCCCAGGTTGCCGCCAACCAAGGCGCGACGCAACGACGCGCCCCCGTCGACCACCAGCACCCGTCCGAGCCCCGGGCTGTCCAGCGCCTGCTTGACCAGCGTGTTGTCCTCGAAGCAACGTACCGTGCTGACGCGTCCCCGAAAGCGCGCAGCGCCCGCGAACGGGCGGAACACCGGCGGCAAGACCCGAAAGTCGCCACGGGTGTCGTCCTTGTGCGCGTCGCACAAGTCGCAAACGGGGGTGAAGTGGGGCATGGCCGTGGTCCTTGCAAAGGGTTGAATCGTCAACGTGTACGGGATGTTATCGCGGCATTCTCCAGCACTGCGCGAAGCGCCTCGGCGCCACACACGCGACGGCTGGCACCCAGGGTCATCCGGTTCGAGGCGGCTGCGATCGAACCGGCCATGGCGACGGACCGTCTTTCCCGCTTGCGCACGCCTGTTTCGCCACGCATGAAAAAACAACACGCCAGAGTGAAAAAGATGTGTTTTCGCTTGGAAACGGGTTTTTTCTCCAGTAGCATCCGCAATGCCGGAGAAGAAGCAGTTCTTCGCTGGTGATTAATCAACTTCAAGAAGGACAATTCAATCATGGCAACTGCAAAAAAAGCCCCGGCCAAAAAGGTCGCCGCCAAGAAAGCTGCACCCGCAAAAAAAGCAGCTCCGGCAAAAACGGTAGCAGCGAAGAAGGCTGCTCCGGCCAAGAAGGCCGCTCCCGCGAAAAAGGTCGCCGCCAAGGCAGCCGCTCCGGCCAAGAAGGTCGCCGCCAAGAAAGCTCCCGCGAAAAAGCGTGCCGTCAATGCCGCGTTCATGAAAGCCCTGACACCCAGCGCCGCTCTGGCTGCCGTGGTGGGCTCCACGCCACTGCCACGCACCGAAGTGGTCAGCAAATTGTGGACCTACATCAAGAAGAACAAGCTGCAGGACGCGGTCAACAAGCGCATGATCAACGCCGATGCCAAGCTCAAGGAGATCTTCGGCAAGATGCAAGTCTCGATGTTCGAGATGGCCGGCCTGATCGGCAAACACCTCAAATAAGCGCGGCTGCGTCGCGCGCCACACGGCCGGCATCCGCCGGCCTTTTTTTTGCGCAAGCACAAAGGGACGCCCGATCGAACTAGGGTTTGTCCCGAGCCATGATGGCCGCCAGTACCTCTGCCGGGTGCACACCAGTCGGTAGAATCGCCCTGCACCCCCCGGTGCCGCAGACCGGCTCACACAATCGCCAACAATCCACCGGCTGCCCATCCCTGACCGCGCCCGACCTTGATACGCTTCATCCTTACCCGCCTGGGGTTGATCATTCCCACCTTCCTGGGTATGACGCTGCTGGTCTTCCTCCTCATCCGCATGGTGCCGGGAGATCCGGTGGAGACACTCGCCGGTGAACGCGGCATCGATGCAACGCGGCATGCGGCGCTGCTCAAGGAATATGGCCTGGATCGACCGGTCATGGTGCAGTACGGCATCTATATCGGACGCCTGCTGCATGGCGACCTCGGGCGCTCGATCATCACCCATGCGCCGGTGCTCGACGAATTCAAGGCCCTGTTCCCCGCCACCGTCGAGTTGGGTCTCTGCGCCATCCTGTTTGCGCTCATCGTCGGCATCCCGGCGGGCATCCTGGCCGCTGTCAAGCGCAACTCGATATTCGACCATGGCGTGATGGGTTTTTCCCTGACCGGGTATTCAATGCCGATCTTCTGGTGGGGGCTGCTGCTGATCCTGCTGTTTTCCGTGCAACTCGACCTGACCCCGGTCTCGGGCCGGCTCGACGTCAAGTACTTCATCGAACCTGTCACCGGCTTCCTGCTGATCGATTCCTGGCTGTCCGGCGACAAGGGGGCATTCTGGTCTGCCGCATCCCATCTGGTATTGCCGACAATCGTGCTGGGCACCCAGCCGCTGGCGGTGATCGCACGCATGACGCGCTCCTCGATGCTCGAGGTGCTGGGTGAGGATTACGTACGCACGGCGCGCGCCAAGGGCCTGTCCAACCTGCGTGTCGTTGCCGTGCACGCACTGCGCAACGCGCTGATCCCGGTGGTCACCGTGATCGGTCTGCAGATCGGTGTGCTGTTCACCGGCGCGCTGTTGACCGAAACCATCTTCTCCTGGCCCGGTGTCGGCAAATGGCTGATCGAGGCGATCGGCCGACGTGACTACCCGGTGCTGCAAGGCGGCGTGTTGCTGGTGGGCGCCATGGTCATGGGCATCAGCCTGCTGGTAGACATCACGTACGGCATCATCAACCCCCGTATCAGGCACCAGCGGTGAACACCCGTACCTTGACATCCTCCGTTGCCGTGGCGGCGCCCGAGCCGCCGCATCCGCTGCGCGAGTTCTGGAGCTACTTCAGCGCCAACAAGGGCGCCATGGCCGGGCTGGCAACCGTGGTCGCGATGCTGCTGATCGCCCTGTTCGCGCCCTGGCTGGCGCCGCACGACCCGCTCATCACCAACAGCGGCATCGCGCTGCAGCCGCCGTTCTGGCAAAGCGGCGGCACGCTGGCCTATCCGCTGGGTACCGACGCGATCGGCCGCGACATCCTGTCGCGCCTGATCCATGGCGCACGCCTGTCGCTGGTGATCGGGCTGGCCGTCGTTGCCGTGTCGGTGGTGGTCGGTACGGTGCTGGGTCTGACGGCCGGCTATTTCCGCGGCATCTACGAGATCGCGGTGATGCGCGCGATGGACATCATCCTGACGCTGCCCAGCCTGTTGCTGGCGATCGTCATCGTCGCGATCCTGGGACCGGGCATCATGAACGCGATGCTGGCGGTGGCCGTGGTCATCCTGCCGCACTACGTGCGCATCACCCGCGCCGCCGTGATCTCGGAGACCTCGCGGGACTACGTCACCGCCGCGCGCATGAATGGCGCCAGCCACCTGCGCCTGATGGTCAGCGAGGTGCTGCCCAACTGCGCGGCGCCACTGATCGTGCAGGCCTCGCTCGGTATTTCCACCGCCATCCTGGATGCCGCCGCACTGGGCTTTCTCGGCCTGGGAGCCCAGCCACCGTCACCGGAATGGGGCACCATGCTGGCCGACGCGCGTGAATTCGTGTTGCGCGCCTGGTGGGTCGTGACCTTCCCCGGCATCATGATCCTGGTCACCGTATTGGCCTTCAACCTGCTGGGCGACGGACTGCGCGACGCGTTCGACCCCAAGCTCAAACGCTGACACCGCTGGTCATGGCCTTGCTCGAAATCAGGAACCTGTCGGTCGACTTCCCGTCCGGCAATGGCATCATGCACGCGGTCGAGGGTGTCGACCTGACGCTGGACTCCGGCGAAGTGCTGGGCATCGTTGGTGAATCGGGCTCCGGCAAGAGCGTCACGATGATGGCCTTGATGGGCCTGGTGGCCTTTCCTGGCCGCGTCAAGGCCGACCGGCTGCGCTTTGACGGCCACGACCTGATGGCCTTGTCGACGCGCCAGCGCAGCGCCCTGACCGGCAAGGACTTGGCGATGATCTTCCAGGATCCGACCACCAGCCTGAACCCCTGCTTCACGATCGGTTTCCAGCTGGCCGAATCGCTCAAGCTGCACCTGCACATGGATGGCAAGGCCGCGCGCCGGCGCTCCATCGAGTTGCTCGAGCAGGTCGGCATACCGGCACCCGAGAGCCGCCTCAAGGTGTTTCCGCACCAGATGTCGGGCGGCATGAACCAGCGCGTGATGATTGCCATCGCGATTGCCTGCAACCCCAAGCTGCTGATCGCCGACGAACCCACGACGGCGCTGGATGTGACGATCCAGGCACAGATCCTCGACCTGCTGCGCGCGCTGCAGAAGGACCGCGGCATGGCGCTGGTGCTGATCACGCACAACATGGGTGTGGTCTCGCAGATGGCGCAACGCATCGCGGTCATGTATGCCGGCCAGATCATGGAAGAACGCGCCGCGCAGGATCTGTTTCATGCGCCACTGCATCCGTACACCGAGGCGCTGATGGCCGCGATGCCCGAGCGCAGCGACGGCAGCCGCCGGCTGGCCACCATACCCGGCATGGTGCCTGGCCTGTACGACCGCCCCGCCGGTTGCCTGTTCAACCCACGCTGCAACTACACCCAGGCGCTGTGCCGCGCGCAGCGCCCCGGGTTGGAAGCACGCGGCAACGGTCAGGTGCGCTGCCATTTCCCGCTGGACGGCGCAGTGGCGCACACCAAGACGCAGGGGATAGCATGAGCCGCCGGGCCGCTCCCAAGGCGAATAGCTCCGCAATGCGCAGCATGGAGGATGCCTGATGAGACCGCAGGGCCGTTCCCAAGGGCGAATTCCGTAATGCGCGGCATGGAGGACTGCTGATGAACGCTGCCATGCCGGTGGTTCAGGCGCGGGATCTGCGCCAGGTCTACGCCATCAGTCGCGGCATGTTCCGCGGCGCGGCGCAGTTGCAGGCGGTCGGAGGCGTCTCGTTCACCGTGCACGCCGGCAAGACGCTGGCGGTGGTCGGCGAGTCTGGCTGCGGCAAGTCGACATTGGCGCGGATGGTCTCGCTGATCGAGACTCCTGCCGGCGGCCAACTGGCGCTCAATGGCGTCGATGTGGTGACCGCCGACGTCCATGCACGCAAGCTGCTGCGCCAGCAGGTACAGCTGGTGTTCCAGAATCCGTACGGTTCCCTGAACCCGCGCAAGAAGATTGGCGCAATCCTCGAAGCACCGCTGGAGATCAATACCGACCTGGATGCAGCCGCACGTGCCGGCAAGGCCCGCTCCATGCTGGAGAAGGTCGGCCTGCGACCGGAGCATTACGACCGCTATCCGCACATGTTCTCCGGTGGCCAGCGCCAGCGCATCGCGATCGCGCGTGCGTTGATGCTCAGCCCGGCGCTGTTGGTGGCCGACGAGCCGGTGTCCGCGCTCGACGTGTCGATCCAGGCCCAGGTGCTCAATCTGCTGGCCGACCTGCAGCAGGAACTCGGTCTGGCCTACCTGTTCATCTCGCACGATCTGGGAGTGGTGCGCCATATCGCTGATGACGTGCTGGTGATGTACCTGGGCCACGCGGTCGAACAAGGCCCCAAGCAGGCCATCTTTGCGCGGCCCCAGCATCCGTACACCCAGGCCCTGCTGGCCTCGACACCCGGCATCGTCGGCAGTGGCCCTGCGGCGCAGCGCAAGGTGCTCAGCGGTGAATTGCCTTCGCCGCTCGATCCACCCAGTGGCTGCGTGTTTTCCACCCGCTGCCCGTACGCCATCGAGCGCTGCCGGCTTGAACGGCCGATACTGCGCGAAGTGCAGCTGCGACAGGTGGCCTGCCACCGGGCCGAAGAAATCGATGCAATGTTTACCCAACCCGCTGCGTAGCAGCTTTTTCACAGAGGAGTCCACAAGATGATCCATACCCTGCGCACAGCCGCCAAACGACTGCCTGCCAAACGCGCGCTCGTCTGCGCACTGGCGCTGCCGGCCATGCTCGCTTTGACACCGGCATCGGCCAAGACCCTGGTCTATTGCTCGGAAGGCAGCCCGGAGAACTTCGCACCCAGCATCAACACCACCGGCACCACGTTCGACGCGAGCCAGCAGATCTACAACAACCTGGTTGAATTCGAGCGCGGCGGCACACAGGTCGTGCCGGCTCTGGCCGAGCGCTGGACCGTGTCGCCCGATGGCAAGGAGTACACCTTCTTCCTGCGCAAGGGCGTCAAGTGGCAGAGCAACAAGAACTTCAAGCCCACGCGTGACATGAACGCCGACGACATCATCTTCATGATCGAGCGCCAGTGGAAGGAATCGAACCCCTACTTCAAGGTCACCAGCCCCAACCATTCCTATTTCATGGACATGGGGATGGACAAGCTGCTCAAGTCGGTCGAGAAGATCGACGACATGACGGTCAAGATGACGCTGAACAAGCCCGAGGCACCGTTCCTGTCCGACCTGGCGATGCAATACGCCGGCGTGCAGTCCAAGGAATATGCCGATGTGATGCTCAAGGCCGGCACGCCGGAGAAGATCGACCAGGAGCCGGTGGGCACCGGTGCGTTCTACCTGGTCCAGTACCAGAAAGACGCGATCATCCGCTACAAGGCGTTCCCGGAATACTGGCGTGGCAAGGCCAAGATCGACGATCTGGTCTTCGCGATCACGCCGGACGCCTCGGTGCGCTGGGCCAAGCTGCAAAAAGGCGAATGCCATGTGATGCCGTATCCGAACCCGGCCGACGTGGCCGCGATGCGCAAGGACCCCAACATCGCGGTGCTCGAACAGCCCGGCCTCAATATCGGTTACCTGGCCTACAACACGACGAAGAAGCCGTTTGACGATGTGCGCGTGCGCAAGGCGGTCAACATGGCGATCAACAAGCAGGCGATCGTCGACACCGTCTACCTGGGCAGCGGCATCCCGGCGATCAACCCGATCCCACCGTCGATGTGGTCATACAACAAGGCTGTCAAGGACGATCCGTTCAACCCGGAGGAAGCCAAGAAGCTGTTGGCCGCGGCCGGACTGGGCTCAGGCTTCACCACCGACCTGTGGGCCATGCCGGTGCAGCGTCCGTACAACCCGAACGCCAAGCGGATCGCCGAGCTGATGCAGGCCGACCTGGCCAAGGTCGGTATCAAGGCCGAGATCAAGAGCTTCGAATGGGGCGAATACCGCAAGCGCATGCAGGCTGGCGAACACCAGATGGGCATGCTGGGCTGGACCGGTGACAACGGCGACCCGGACAACTTCCTGCACACCCTGCTCGGTTGCGACGCAGCCAACAGCGGCGGCAGCAACGTGGCCAAGTTCTGCTACAAGCCGTTTGAAGATCTGGTCCTGAAAGCCAAGGTCACGACCGACGTCAAGGAACGCACCAAGCTGTACGAGCAGGCGCAGGTGATCTTCAAGGAACAGGCACCCTGGTTCACGATCGCGCATGCGGTCCAGCTCAAGCCGATCAGCAAGAAGGTCATCGACTTCAAGCTGAGTCCGTTCGGACGCCACGACTTCTACGGGGTCGACATCAAGGAATGAGCACCGGCAGATCGCCCCCCGGGGCGATCGCGCCGCAAGCCAAACCCCTGGGAGCACCGCACCGGGACCTGCACTGAAACCAACGGCCGATTGCATCGGCCGTTTTTCATGGTCCGCGTGGTGCGCCCGCGCAGCCGTCCAAGGACACTTCCCCATGAACCCGACAATCGAAGAACTCTTTTGCGCATGGCGCGTGCTGGAACGGCCGGCGACATTGGACCATGGCGTACCCGATTACCGTCCGCTGGCACTGGAACATCAGGCGCACGCGGTGCACCAGTGGCAAGCCCGGCTCGACGCCATCGATGGCGGCAGCTTGCCGATCGAAGACCAGGTCGATCTGCAACTGATCCGCGCCGAATTGCGCGGCTGGTGGTTCAATTTGCAGGTCCTGCAGCCCTGGGCGCGCGACCCGGCGTTCTACAAGTCGGTGTGGACTGCGCAAAGCGATACGCCGGACCACGAAGGGCCGACCCACCACGCGCCGATCGAATTGTGGCAATACCCCTTTCCGCTGTCACCGCACGACGCAACGCGACTGACTGGCGCCTTGCTCGGTATCGCGCCGTTGCTGGAACAGGCGCGGACCAACCTGGTCGGCAATGCGGCCGACCTGTGGCGAGCCGGCATCGCGACGCTGCAGCAGCAGGCGCGCGATCTGGCCGACCTCGCCAGCGACAGCGCCAGCGCCGCGTCGCCCGCCCTTGCGCAGGCGATTGCGCAGGCACGGCAGGCAAGCGCGTCGTTCGTCGAATGGCTGCAACAACAGGCATCCAGGAAGACCGGGCCCTCCGGCATCGGCGTGGACGCCTACAGCCGCTATCTGCGCGAGGTGCATCTGGTGCCGCTGGACTGGGCCGGCGAAGTGGCCCTGCTGCAACGCGAACTGGCGCGCGCGCATGCCAGTTTGCGGCTGGAAGAACACCGCAACCGCCATCTGCCGCCGCTGCGTCCGATCGCCACGCCGCAGGAATATGCCGCGCGTGTCGACTCCAGCGTGCGCTGCTACATGGATTTCCTGCGCGAGCAGGAGATCATTCCGATGCGCGACTACATGGAACCGGCGCTGCGCGCCCACACCGGTGACTTCGTGGCGCCGGACCAGCGCAACTTCTTCGCCATTGCGCGCCACCACGAACCGATGGTCCTGTGGTGCCACTGGTACCACTGGTTCGAAGTCGCACAAGCCAGCCTGGAGCCGCACGCACGCATCGCGCGGCGCGGCCCGCTGCGCTACAACATCTTCGACAGCCGGGCCGAAGGCCTGGCCACGGCGATGGAAGAAATGATGCTGCATGCCGGTTTGTACGACGACAACCCGCGTGCGCGCGAAGTCGTGTGGATCATGCTGGCGCAACGCGCCGCACGCGGCCTGGCCTCGCTGTATGCACACGCCAACCAGATGACGCTGGACCAGGCGCAGGACTTCCATGTGCGCAATACGCCCCGCGGCTGGATGAGCGCCGAGCTGCCCTTGCTGCAGTTCGAACAACACCTGTATCTGCGCCAGCCCGGTTACGGCACCAGCTACGTCACCGGAAAATACCTGATCGAGCAACTGCTGGGGGACTACGCCACGCAACAAGGCACAGCGTTCCGCCTGGCTGACTTCTTTGGCGCGATCAACGCCAGTGGAATCATTCCCGTCTCGTTGCTGCGCTGGCAACTCACCGGCCTGGACAACGACATCCGTGCGATGGGACTGCTCTGATCGCTCCACCCGGTGCAGAGCCGCCCCAGCCCGCCTGGCGCCATGCGCAAGGCTTGCGGCAAGGCGCGGTGGCGTTCAAAGCGTCAGGACCTGGCTGGGCTCCAGACCGGGCGGCGACTCGTGATCGGCAAGGATGACGATACGTTGCCCACTGCAACCGACTTCCTGCAGCAGGTCGGTCACGGCGCGGATCGACGGTGCATCGAGTGCTGCAAACGGTTGATCGATCAGCACCAGAGGGGCATTCGATGCCAGTGCGGCCACCAGCCAGACCTTGCGCCGCGAACCGGTGGACAGCATGTGGCCGATCTTGTGCAGATGCTCCTGCAGGAACAGCCGGCCCAGCAACGCATGCGCCAGCACCAGGTCGAACGCGTCATGCAAACCGCACAGGCCCTCGAACCACTGTATCGGCGTCAGGGCGTCGAATGCGCCACTGGCCGGGTCGGTCCGAAACAGCTGGCGGCGGTAATTCTGTGCATCATCAGCCAGCCGTTGCGGCCCCAATTGCAGGTTGCCGGCCTGTGGCAGCAGTTCGCCGGCCAGCAGGCGCAACAAGGTCGTCTTGCCACACCCGTCGTCACCACACACCAGGTGCAGGCCGGCCGTGAACCGTGCGCTCCAGCCATCGAACACGGGCCGCGACGGGTAGGCAAAACGCAGACCATCGACACGCAGCACGGGAGCATCGGCGTTCGTCACGGGAGTCTTGTTCGGTAACGTCACACGGGCACCGTGACGACGACGGCAAACGCGGCTTGCGCCCGCCGGGTCACGCGGGTTTGTCGGCCAATGCCGCGCCAGCGCGCGCGCGACGGGCCCGCTCCAGCGCAATGCCAGCGGAGCGCGCGTCCATGCCATACATGTCGGCAAAACCATCGACGGTCTGACGGCTGGCCTCGAAGGCGCGCAACAAGGCTTCGTCGCGGGCCGCGGCGGCGCGGGCTTCCTGCAGGGCCTCGTCCAGCAACTGGTTGGCCTGTTCGTCGCGGCTGTGAACCAGCGCCGCGTAGGCCTCGGGCGTCAGCCCGGAGCGCGCACAGGCCTGCGCCATGCGCCGACGCAGCGTCGGGGTCAGGTCTTCCTTGCTGCGCGCCTGGCGGCGACGAAAAACCTCCAGCAGGGCGTGGTGTACATGTTCGGGCGCGATCGCCTCGACGCTCTGGCCAGCCAGATCGTGGCGTTGCCGTCCTTCGGCCACGGCGACCAGGTAGCGGGTGGAGCGGGTATGCTGGGCCAACGCGGCCTTGAGCCCTGCGCTGTCAAACGCATCGGGGTGCGCCAGCAGCAGGTCCTGGAAGATTCCCCGCTTGAGTGGCTGGAACACGGCGCCAAACAGCTGCGGGTACAAGTTGGCCAACTTTTCGAGCACCGGCATTGCGTCGACGCGCCGCTTGGCTGGTTGGTGGGCCGGCTTGGCTGGCGCTGCCACTTCAGGGGTCGCTGCAGGGGTCGATGTCGGGCTCTGCCCTGCGGCATGCATCTCGCAAGCAGGTGTGTCGGTGATGGACATGGGTACGATCGGTCTCAGCGGCGGTTCAACGCAGCTTGCGTGATGGCGCTCAAGGTGCCACGGGTGGTGATCACTTCGGGGTCGAGCGCCACTTCGATCAGCGTGCCTTGGCTGCGCGCGAGCGCGGCCAGCAGTTGGGATTCGAACTGCGCCGTCTTGCTGATCTTCACGCCCACGTAACCATACGCCTGCGCCAAGGCGGCAAAATCCGGGTTCTGCAAGGCGGTGCCCGCCCCGCGCCGGGGATATTCGCGCTCCTGGTGCATGCGGATGGTGCCGAACATGCCGTTGTTGAGCAGCACGATGATGGTCTTGGCGCCATACTGCGCGGCGGTGGCCAGTTCCTGCCCGTTCATCAGGAAGTCGCCGTCACCGGCCATCGTCAACGCGATGCGTCCGGTGGTGATGGCCGCGGCAATTCCCGCTGGCACGCCGTATCCCATGGCGCCCACGGTCGGCGCCAGCTGGGTCTTGTGTCCCTTGGCCAGACCGTGGTGGCGAAAGAACCGGTGCGTCCAGCTCGCGAAGTTGCCCGCGCCATTGGTCAGCACCGCATCGGCCGGCAAGTGCTTTTGCAGCAGCGCCACCATGGCCGGCATGTCGATGTCGCCCGGCAATGCCTGCGGCTGCAGATTGGACTCGTAGTCCTCGTGGCACCCCCTTGCCCATGTCGCCCAGGGGATGCTGGCGGGCACGTCGAGACCATGCAGCGCGGTCACCGCCTCGGTCATGCCGGCGTTGATCGCCAGATCGGCCTGGTAGACCCGGTTGAGTTCATCGGCGCCCGCATGCACATGCACCAGCCTTTGCGTGAGCCGGGGTGCTGGCAGCAGCGTGTATCCGGCCGTGGTCATCTCTCCCAGGCGCGGTCCGAAGGCGATGATCAGATCACTGTCACGGACCCGCGCCGCCAGCTTGGGGTTGATGCCGATACCCACGTCGCCCGCGTACAGGGGATGGTGGTTGTCGAAGGTGTCCTGGAAGCGGAACGCATTGCCGACCGGCAACTGCCATTTCTCCGCAAAAGCCTGCAACAGCCGGGCGCCTTCGGGTGTCCATCCACTGCCGCCGGCAATCACGAAAGGACGCTGCGACGCGCGCAGCAGATCACCAAACGCCTGCGCCAGCCGAGGGTCGCATCCGGGCTGTACGGCTTCCACCCGGGCCAACGGTTGCAGCGACGCATCATCGTCGGCAATCGCTTGCATCAGCATGTCTTCCGGCAGCACCAGCACCACCGGGCCAGGTCGGCCGTTCATGGCGGTGGCGAATGCGCGCGCCACGTATTCGGGAATACGCCGCGCGTCGTCGATGCGCTCGACCCGCTTGGCCATGCCCTTGGTGCTGGGTCCGAAGAAGCTGCAGTAGTCGACCTCCTGGAACGCCTCGCGGTCGCGCGTCTCGCTGGCAACGTCGCCGACGAACAGCACCATCGGCGTAGAGTCCTGGAAGGCGGTATGCACGCCAATCGATGCATTCGTGGCACCCGGACCCCGTGTGACGAAACACACGCCAGGGCGACCGGTCAGCTTGCCATGCGCTTCGGCCATGAAGGCCGCGCCGCCCTCCTGGCGGCAGATCACGAATTGGATCGTGTCCGCATGCCGATGAAACCCATCGAGCGCGGCCAGATAACTTTCGCCCGGTACGCCGAAGGCGTGGGTGACGCCTTGCGCCACCAGGCATTCGACCAGCAGATGTCCGGCAATTCTTTCAGTCATGGGCGCCATTCTCGCCCATGCGCGTCAGGCGCTCGCCCAGGCACTGGCAAGCCGCGCGTTCAAGCCGTCTGCAAGCGTGCGGTCGTGCGTTGACCAACGCCCAGCGCCGCGCCCACCGCCAGCAGCAACACCAGCGCCGCGCCGTAAAACGTCATGCTGAACCAGCCGCGGTCCATGAACAGGCCGAACAATACCGGCGAAATCGCAAAACCAACATCCAGACCGGAATACACCATGCCATACACCCGGCCGGTCGCGCCCTTGGGTGTGGCCTTCTTGATCATCATGTCGCGCGACGGCCCGCCGATGCCGACGGCAAAGCCGGTGGCAGCCAGCACCACCATGGTGCCGGTGGCGCCGAAGAGGCCGGTGCCACACAGACCCAGGAACAAGGCTGCCACCCCCATGCAGGTGGCCACCACCCGGTCACTGTCCTCGATACGGGCCGCCACGACGCCACCGATCACGATGCCGACGGCCCCACAGAGCATGTAGGCCGTGAGCGTCGCCGAAGCCTCCTTGAAGCTCACGTTGTGCATCGCCTGCAGCAGCGATACGGAGAAACTCTGCACCACGGCCAGTGTCATGGTCGACAACAGGAAGAAGCCGAAGCACCACCACACCACGGGCAGCTTCATGAATGCGAGATCATGTTCGGCCTTGCCATCGGCGACACGTGGCGTCACGACGGTGCGGATCTTGTCGCGCTGCAACACCAGCATCAACAGGATGGCACCGTACATGACCGCAGCGGCCAGGTAGGCGACGCGCCAGGTGTAGACACCGGTGAAAAATGCAAAGAACACTGGCGCCAGTGCCCAGCCCAGGTTGCCGGTGACGCCGTGCACGCTGAAGGCATATCCCAGCCGGGGAGCCGAGACGCGCTGGTTCATGATCGTGAAGTCG
The DNA here is from genome assembly GCA_964558425.1 of uncultured Rhodoferax sp. Classification (GTDB taxonomy): domain Bacteria; phylum Pseudomonadota; class Gammaproteobacteria; order Burkholderiales; family Burkholderiaceae_C; genus CAISIP01. The sequence continues at coordinate 29,194 of CAZLDV010000039.1, forward strand.
ACCGGGTGAAACGGTGAATTGCCGAAACCGGCCAGCGCGGCGGCCAGCATCAGGGCCGGATATCCATGGGCACTGGACGCCACGATGCAGGCCAGCACGAAGAAGACCAGTGAGCCGAACATCACCGGTCGCGCACCCATCCGGTCGACCAGGAAACCGCTGGTCGCCTGGCCCAGGCCGGAAACAACAAAAAAGACCGACATCAGCAAGCCCAGCTCGGCAAAACTGAAACCGAATTCCTTGATGAATACCGGGAACATCACCGGCAGGATCAGGTGCGAGAAATGCGAACTTGCGTGGGCCAGGCCGACCATGCCGATGATGGCGGCGTCCTGGCGCAGGGGGACCGGATTACCGGCGGTGCGAGCGTGCGTGGCGGCAGAGGGCATGGGTCAATGGTAGTCAGCGCCGCCGCGGCTGGTTCGCGCAGTGGTTCGTTCGCGCATTATCGACATCAAACCGCCGTTCGCAAGCCCAGCGGATCGACGTCCGCCGGGTCTCCCCAGGTCGGCCCCAGCTTGAAGATGCCGCTGAACCGCAAGGCGGGTGCGCCGTCGGCACTGACCAGACCCTGGCCAAACACCATGTTGCGGGTGGTACGAAGGATTTGTGCCTCGCCTTGTACCCAGGCGCCCAGCGGCGACGCACCCAGGTAGTCGATCTGCAGGCTGATGGTGGGCAAAAAGCGCCGCTCCCGCCCCGGTTCATACATCGCAGTGCACGGCACCAGCATGTCGACGAAGGCCGCCAGCATGCCGCCATGGCAGATGCCCAGCGGGTTGGTGTGGCGTTGCTCGACGCGAAATCCCAGCGCGATCGTGTCGCCATTCAGGCGGGCATACAGCGGGCCGTTGAAGCGGATGAAGTCACCGTGGATCCGGGCGGGGTGAAAACCGTCGGGGATGGAGTTTGCTTCGGGCATGGCGTTGAATTGGAACACGGTCGGGGCGATGGTAGCCGGCGCGCGCCGCTGGACATGTCACGTGCGCAAGCTGCAAGGGACGCATCGGGCTGGGGCTCCTGGCTCGCATCCCAGTACCGCCACTTGGCAGACAGAGGTGGGGTCGATGGCCGATTTAGGCGGCTTCATGCGGACATCGGCGCCAACTCTGTCCGCCGCCACTATCCGGCAAGGCAATCCAGGCACGGCAATCCGACGCCAGCAAGAAAGCGGGGTGCCCGAAGACACCCCGTTGACGCGGACGACAACCAGCGGTCAGGCCGGCATGCCGCTGAAGCTGAACTGACCCGGCGCCCGGATCGGGTCCACGTCGACCTTGATCACCGACTTGGGCAGGAACTTGCCTTCGAGCAACAGCTTGGAGAGCGGATTCTCGATACGCTGCTGGATCGCCCGCTTGAGCGGACGGGCGCCGAACAGCGGATCGAAGCCGACCTTGGCCAATTCGGCCAGCGCCGCGGGTGCGACCTCCAGCGTCAAATCCATCCTGGCCAGGCGTTGCTGCAGTACCTGCACCTGGATCGCGGCGATCGCCTCGATATGTTTCGCATCCAGCGCATGGAACACCACCGTCTCGTCGATGCGGTTCAGGAACTCGGGACGGAAGTAGTTCTTCAGCTCGCCGGTCACCGCTTCCTTGATGTCATCGCTGTCCTGACCCACCATGCTCTGGATCAGCTGCGAGCCGATGTTGCTGGTCATCACGATCACCGTGTTCTTGAAATCCACCGTGCGACCCTGACCGTCCGTCAACCGACCATCGTCGAGTACCTGCAACAACACGTTGAATACATCCGGATGCGCCTTTTCGACCTCGTCGAGCAGCAGCACCGCATACGGCTTGCGCCGCACCGCCTCCGTC
>CAZLDV010000040.1:0-30389 GCA_964558425.1 uncultured Rhodoferax sp.
CCATCTTGCCGCCCACCAGCGGCCAGTTGTCCGAGAAGCGCTCGCCGCCGTTGTCGCTGGTGAAGACGACCAGGGTGTCGTCCAGCTGGCCGGTGCGGCGCAGCGCGTCCATGATCCAGCCGATGCCTTCGTCCATGTGGTGGATCATGCGGCGATAGACGTGGATGTTGCCTGCCGCCAGGTCGAACAGGTTGTCCTTGATGGTCGGCGCGCGTGCGGCGTCGTCCCGCGTCTCCCAGGGCCAGTGCGGCGCGGTGTAGTGCAGGCTGACGAAGAACGGTGCCTCTTGTCTGGCCATGCGCTCGATATACTCGACCGTGCGCTGCGAGAGCACATCGGTGAGGTAGCTCGCTTCATGGTGTTCGTTTCCATTGAGCCACAGGTCATGCCGCCCACTGGAGTCGCAGTGGGTGAAGTAGTCCACCCCGCCCGCCAGCGGACCAAAACTCTCCTCATAGCCCGACAGTGACGGCCCGAAATTGGGCGCAAAGCCCAGGTGCCACTTGCCGATCAGCGCGGTGCGGTAGCCGGCATTGAGCAGCAGTGAGGGCAGGGTGGGGTGCTCGGGTGGCAGGCCCAACGTGGCGCTGCCGCGGCTCTTGCTGTTGATCGGTTCCTCGGCCGCGCCGCGCAAACGGTACTGGTAGCGTGCCGTCATCAGCGCGAAGCGTGTGGGCGAACACACCGGCGAGTTGCTGTAGCCCTGGGTGAACTTGATGCCCTGGACCGCCAGGCGATCAAGCACCGGCGAGACCGGGCCCCAGGATTCGTCACGCCCGCCATAGCAGCCAAGGTCCGCATAACCGAGGTCGTCGGCGACGATAAAGATGATGTTGGGTCTTTGCATGGCAACAAGTCCAGAGTAATCGATCCACTTTCAGGCCCTGGCTCTTGACCAGCGGCTCTCGGTGCGCGATCCCGATCGGCATGGTCTGCGCGGCCGGCGCGAAGAAGAGGTTCCACCCATTGGCCATCAAGCCCAGCTCGGATTCCGCCGATATGGTACGCGACGCGGAACCGACCTGCATGGACAGCAACGCATGCCTCAGCGCGGTGGCAAGACGAGGCATACGTCCACGACTGCGAGGTCAACGAGCCCAGCCCGGTCCTGCGCGACGAAGCGCAGCATGTGCCGCAAGCGGGCTTTCCCGTGGCGGCAGCGCCGGTCATGCGCCCGAGCGCATGTTGTGGGAGAAGGCTGTTGGCGCCAGGGGGTGATCGGCTGCAACAGCCAGTAGTCCGGCGGCCGCCGGGCGGACCGGACCGAACTCTGCTACTTCTCGGGAATCAGCCCGCGCGGACTGAAGCGCAGCACCAGCAACAGCGCCAGCCCCACCACCGGCAGGCGCATCTGCACCGCCGAGTCGATCAGATGCGCCTTGAGCGGTCCATCGGCCAGCGGTCCGGTCAGCAGCTGGAACAGCGCGGGCCCGACACTCTCGGCCATGTCCCACACCAGCATGACGATCAATGCGCCGAGCACCGAACCCCAGTTGTTGCCCGAGCCCCCGAGGATGACCATGGCCCAGATCAGGAAGGTGTAGCGCAGCGGATCGCCGTAGCTGGTCGGTGACAGCAAGCCGTGCAGCGTCACGTACAGCGCGCCGGCGATGCCGATCACCGCCGATCCCAGCACGAAGGCCTGCAGGTGGCGGCGCTTGACGTCCTTGCCCATGGCTTCGGCAGCGACCTCGTTGTCGCGGATGGCGCGCATCATCCGGCCCCAGGGCGACTTCAGCGCCAGTTCGGCCAGCGTCAGCAGCATCAGCAGGACGATGGTGAAAAGCGCCGCGAAACAGATCCCGACAAAAACCGTCGAGCCGGTGCGCGGGTCCATTCCCAAGGCCTGCGCGGCCGCGACGAACCCGGGTTGCTGCTGCAGATAGACCTCGTCCGGTACCGGCCAGCGGCCGATATCGATGACGTTCTTCACCCCCCGGTCGAGCCAGTCCTCGTTCTTCAGCACCGCGATGATGATCTCGCTGATCCCCAGCGTGGCGATGGCGAGATAGTCCGAGCGCAGGCCCAGCGCCGTCTTGGCCACGGCCCAGGCGGCGGCTGCGGCCAGCATGCCGCCCACCAGCCAGGACAGCAGCACCGGCAGGCCGAGCCCGCCAATGTTGCCGGTCGATGCCGGGGTGATCGCCTCGACCGCGTGCACCGCCGGGTCGAAGACGAAGCGGAACAGGAACAGGCCCGCCACCAGCAGCGCCGTCATCCAGAACGTGCGCATCCGCCCGGGCTGCATGCGCGTCCATAGCTGCGCGGCGGCGGCGATCACGCCCGCGCCAATCAGCAGCGCGACCAGGATGCGCGGCGTGCCCACCGCCCAGGCGGCCGCGTCGAGCGGCTTGGAAACCAGCACGACCGCCAGCCCACCCAGCGCAAAGAAGCCCGCCACGCCGACGTTGAACAGGCCCGCATAGCCCCATTGCATGTTCACGCCCAGCGCCACGATCGCCACGATCAGGCCGTCGTTGAGCACGGTGAGGGCCAGCGTCCAGCTTTGCAGCAAGCCGACCAGCAGGTAGAGCAGGCCGACGCCCGCGAACAGCAGTGCCGGGCGACGCTTGGCGTTCATACCGATTTCCCCTTGAAAAGTCCGGTCGGCTTGAACAGCAGCACGATCACCAGGATCGCGAAGGAGACGGCGAACTTGTAGTCGGTGGACAGCAGCTGCATCAGGCCGTCAGGCGCCAGGCTCTCGGGCAGCAGATACCCCAGCACCTTTTTCCAGGCATAGGTGAATGTCATTTCGGAGAAGGCGACGATGAACCCTCCGGCGATGGCGCCCAGCGGATTGCCCAGGCCGCCGACCACCGCGGAGGCGAAGATCGGCAGCAGCAGCTGGAAATAGGTGAAGGGCTTGAACGACTTGTCCAGGCCGTAGAGCACGCCGGCGATCGTGGCCAGGGCCGCAACGATGATCCAGGTGACCGTCACCACCTTCTCCGGGCTGATGCCCGAGAGCAGCGCGAGGTCCTCGTTGTCGGAGAAGGCGCGCATCGACTTGCCGGTCCGGGTGCGGTTCAGGAACCAGAACAGCGCCGCCACCACGATGACCGCGGTGACCACCGTGATGACCGTGGTGGTGCGAATCCCCAGCCCCTCGTCCAGGCCGGTCATCTGCTTGAACTGCAGCGCGCTGATGATGAAACGCTGCCCGTCATCGAAGTTCTGTTCCTGCACGCCGATGATGAACCGGGTCAGGCCGTTCATGATGAACATCACCCCCATCGAGACGATCACCAGGATCACCGGTGCGGCCTTCTTCTTGCGGTAGAACCGGTAGACGGCGCGGTCGGTGAAGAGCAGCAGCGCCGCGCTGATGAGGATGCCCAGGGGCAGCGCGAGCAAGGCCGTGGGCAGCGGGAACAGGCTGATTCCCCAGGACTGGAGCAGCCAGGTCAGCAGGATCGTGACCGCGGTGCCGAAGGCCATCGTGTCACCGTGCGCAAAATTGGAAAAACGCAGGATGCCGTAGATCATCGTGATCCCGAGCGCTCCGAGCGCGAGCTGTGCGCCGTAGGACGTCGCCGGGACAATCACGTAGTTCAGCAGGGCGACGAGGGCGTTGAGGTAGTCCACGTCTCAGCCCCCCAGGAACGACCTGCGCACTTCGGCATTGGCCATCAGCGCCGCGCCGGTATCGGTGAAGCGGTTGGCGCCCTGTACCAGCACGTAGCCCTTGTCGGCGATGTTCAGCGCCTGGCGGGCGTTCTGCTCCACCATCAGGATCGAGATGCCGGTGCGCGCCACCTCGATGATGCGGTCGAACAGTTCGTCCATCACGATCGGGCTCACGCCCGCCGTGGGTTCATCCAGCATCAGCACCTTGGGCTGGGTCATCAGCGCACGACCGACCGCGACCTGCTGGCGCTGGCCGCCCGACAGTTCCCCCGCCGCCTGGCGGCGCTTCTCGCGCAGGATCGGGAACAGCGCATAGACCTGCTCCATCGTCGGGCGGATGTCGTCGCGGCGCAGGAACGCGCCCATCTCGAGGTTTTCCTCGACCGTCATCGAGGTGAAGATGTTGTGCGTCTGTGGCACGAAGGCCATGCCCTTGGCCACACGGTCCTGCGGCGACAAAGCGGTGATGTCGTCGCCGTCGAGCAATACGCGTCCGCCGCGCAGCGTCAGCATGCCGAAGATCGCCTTCATCGCCGTGGACTTGCCGGCGCCGTTGGGGCCGACGATCACCGCGATCTGGCCCTTGTCCACCGCCACGGTGCAATCGTGCAGGATGTCGACCGCCCCATAGCCGCCGGTCATGTTCTCCCCAATGAGGAAACTCACGTGGCGGCCTCCGCCGTGACCTTGTTCTTGAGTCCGGTACCGAGGTAGGCCTCGATCACCGCGGTGTTCTCCATGATGTGCTCGGCCGATCCCTGCGCCAGCACCTTGCCTTCGGCCATCACGATCACCGGATCGCACAGGCGGGCGATGAAGTCCATGTCGTGCTCGATCACGCAGAAGGTGTAGCCGCGTTCCTTGTTCAGGCGCACGATGGCGTCGCCGATGCGGTTGAGCAGCGTGCGGTTCACGCCAGCGCCGACTTCATCGAGGAACACGATCTTGGCGTCCACCATCATCGTGCGACCGAGTTCCAGCAGCTTTTTCTGGCCGCCGGAAATCTGGCTCGCCTTCTCGTTGGCGAGGTGGGAAATCGTCAGGAACTCGAGCACTTCATCGGCCTTGCGGGCCAGTTCGCGTTCCTGCGTGGCGATCGCCTTGCGCCGAACCCAGGTGTTCCACAGCGTCTCGCCGGTTTGCGCAGGGGGCACCAGCATCAGGTTCTCGCGCACGGTCATCGAGCCGAATTCATGCGCGATCTGAAAGGTGCGCAGCAGCCCCTTGTTGAACAGTTCATGCGGACGCAGCCCGGTGACGTCCTCGCCATCCATCTGCACGCGCCCCGAGCTCGGCGCCAGCAGACCCGCGATGACGTTGAACAGAGTCGTCTTGCCCGCACCGTTCGGACCGATCAGCCCGGTGATCGACCCCTTCGCGATGGCCAGGGACGCCCCATCAACGGCGTGGAAGCCACCAAAATGCTTGTGCAGATCCTCCACGACGATCACCGTGTCTCCCCTGTGGTTTTCAGAGCCATCCTTCTCCGGCCGGCCACGCGCCGGGCGGCATCACGGGAGGCCCGGTCCCGATCAGGCCTGCCGATCGGGCCGACCTGGACCAATCGTCATTGATACCCGTCCGTGACCTGCTTGCCGGCCTTGATGGTGTAGACACGGTAGCTGCCCGCGGCCTCGCCCGGCGGGATCATGTGCACGCCGGTCGCACCGTCGTAATCGATGGACTTGCCGTCGGCCAGCAACTTCAGGCCCTTGGCCAGTTCACCGGGGTAGATCTTCTCGCCCGGCCCGTTGGCCACGCCCATCACCTTGTTCTTGAACACGGTCGACTTCGACGACTTCGCCGCCTGCATCGACAGCAGGATCAGTGCAGCGGCGTCGTAGGATTCACCGGTATAGGACGACGTGCCGTCGAAGCCTGCGGCCTTGGCCATGGCGAGGAACTTCGTGTGGCCTTGGCTCTCGATGCCGGGCACGTCACCGAAGCTGCCATCCAGCGGCTTTCCGATCGTCTTGATCAGGGCATCGCCGTACATGCCGTCGGGAAGGTAGAACTTCGAGAACGCGCCGGCGTCCAGCGCGGCCCGAATGATGCCCTTGCCACCCTGGTCGGTATAGCCCGCAACCACCAGAAGATCTCCGCCGGCCGACGCCAGCGCACCGACTTCCGCCGCATAGTCGCCCTTGCCGTCCTCGTGCGCGGCCGACAGCGTCACCTTGCCACCCGCCTTCTCGTAGGCATCCTTGAATGCGCTGGCCAGACCCTTGCCGTAATCGTTGTTGGTGAAAGTCAGCGCGACCTTCTTGAAGCCGCGCTTCAGGATCACGTCGGACATGATCTGGCCCTGTCGCGCGTCCGATGGTGAGGTGCGAAAGAACAGTCCGTCACTGGGCGCGGTCGTGAGCCCCGGCGAGGTCGCCGACGGCGAGACCATCACGATCCCATTGGGGCGTGCGACCGACTGCAGCAGTGCGCCAGTCACGCCCGAGCAATCGGCTCCCACGATGGCGTTGACATGCTCTGACGTCACCAGGCGCTGGCCGGCCGCGGTTGCGGCGGCGGCATCGGTGCAGGTGGAGTCGGCGCGCACGGACGTCACCGCGGCGCCGCCCAGCAGCTGACGCGAGTCATTGACTTCCTTGATCGCCAGCTCGGCGGATTTCGCCATCATGGGCGTGATCGATTCGAGCGGTCCTGTGAAGCCCAACTCGATGCCGATCTTGATGTCTTCGGCACAGGCGGTGCCGACCATGGCCAACGCGGCCGTGGCCAACAGAAATCTTTGCAGCTTTTTCACTCTGGTCTCCTAGGTTGGATTGATACGCCGCATGGCGGCCCGGGCCCGCACCTGGCGATCGACGCTCGCAGCATTGTTCGTGGTGACTGTCATCGTCGCGCCAACCAGGCAGGGTAGAGAACACGCAGTGTCCGCCCCACAGCGGAGTGTGTCAATGCCTTCGCGGCAGCTTGCCCCGGGATAAGGCTCGCGCTTGACAGCGCGCTGACGGCGCGGCTAGTATTCGCGCTTCACAAAGCCGGGAAGTGACACGCCATTGCAGTACGCGCTGCAACATGCCGGCACCTCTTGGTCGCTCAAGTCTGCTGCTGATCAAGGAGGTTCTCATGCTGCGCTGGATCGTTCCCCTGGTGTTCCTGTTCGGGTCGGCTGGCGCCGCGCTGGCGCAGTCACTCACTGCGTACAGCAGCGTCGACGAGGCCAACGCGAAGAAGATCTTTGCCGCCTTCACGGCCGATACCGGGGTCAAGGTCGACATGGTGTTTCTCTCCACCGGCCCGGCGCTGTCGCGCATCCAGGCCGAAGCGAGCCGTCCGCAGGCCGACGTCTGGTTCGGCGCGCCGGTCGAGAACCATGTGCTGGCTGCCGATCGCGGGCTGGTCGACCCCTATGTCAGCGCCGCGGCGCAAGACGGTGACGCGCAATACCGCGATCCCAAGGGCACGTGGTACGCCATCTACACCAATCCGCTGGCCTTTGGCGTGCGCACCGATCTGCTGCAGGCGCGCGGCGTGCCGGTGCCCAAGTCGTGGGCCGATCTGAAGAACCCCGCCTACCGTGGGCTGATCCAGATGCCGTCGCCGCAGACCTCGGGCACCTCGTATGAAATGATCCTGACGCTGGTCAAGCTGATGGGCGAGGACGCCGCCTTCCAGTACCTCAAGGCGATCAGCCCCAACGTGCAGACCTACACGCAAAGCGGCACCGCCCCCAGCGCGGCGCTGGGACTGGGGCAGTGCGCCATCGCCATCCAGTTCACGCCCGGTTTTCTGGAACTGGCCGACAAGGGCTACAAGGTCGATGTGGTTTTCCCCAGCGAAGGGGTTGGCCATGAGGTTGCCTCGGTGTCGGTGCTCAAGGGCGCGCAACACCTCAAGGAAGCGAAGATGCTGGTCGACTGGATCACATCGAAGAAGGGCCAACAGGCCATGGTCGACGCCAAGACCTACTTTCTGCCGATCCGCAATGATGTCAACGCCGGCAAGGGTGTGCCGGCGCTGAGCCAGATCAAGGTGGTTCAGTCCGATCAGGCGTTCGCGGCACAGAACCGCAAGCGCTTGGTTGAGCGCTGGGTCAAGGACGTGCTCGGTCAGTGACGCGGCCCGCGCCTGCGGGCCGCTCGATGTCCCCAGAGCGCGGCAACGCGTCGATGGCACGTACGGTGCGCCGGCTTGCCGGCGATCCCGTCATGCTGGTGCTGATCGTGGCGATCTTCGCCGCACTGGCGCTGTTCGTGGTCTTCCCGCTGGTCAAGGTGCTGCTCACCAGCGTGCACGACGAAGGCCGGTGGACGCTGTCGCAATACCTGGCCATCGGCGAGCGGCGCCTGCATCGCACTGCGCTGATCAACAGTGTGGCCGTGGCGGTGACCACCGGCGCGCTCAGTGTGCTGCTGGGCTATCTGCTGGCCTTCGTCGTCACGCGCACCGACATTCCTTTGAAGCGCTCGCTGCACCTGACCGCGATGCTGCCCATCATTTCGCCGCCCTTCGTCACCGCCGTATCGATCCTGTTCCTGTTCGGCTTCAACGGCCTGATCAGCCACGGTCTGCTCGGCTTGAGCGATTTCAGCATCTACGGCTTTCGTGGCGTCGTGCTGTCGCAGGTCTTCACCTTCGCACCGATCGCCTACCTGTCGCTGCGCGGCGTGCTCCAGTCGATCAGTCCCACGCTCGAGGACGCCTGCTTCAATCTCGGCGCCAATCGCTGGCAGACCTTTTGCCGCGTCACACTGCCGCTGTCGATGCCCGGCATCGCCGGTGCGTTTCTGGTGGTGTTCATCGAGTCGCTGGCCGACTTCGGCAATCCGCTGGTGCTGGCCGGCGCGGCATTTCCGATGCTCGCCACACAGGCCTACCTGGAGATCACCGGCTCGTTCGACCTGCCGCGCGGCGCAGCCCTCGCCGTCGTGCTGCTGATCCCGAGCATCACCGCGTTCGCCGTGCAGCGCTACTACCTGGCCCGGCGCCAGTACATCACTGTCACCGGCAAGCCCTCGACCGCGACCTCGCGGCTGGTCGACCGCAGAACCAAGTGGACACTGTTCACGCTGGCACTCTCGTTTCTGCTGGTGGTGGCGCTGTTCTATGCGGTCATCCTGATTGGCGCAACCACCCGCGTATGGGGCACCGATTACACACCGACGCTGGAGCATTTTCACTATGTGTTCGACGTCGGTTTCGGTGCCGTGAAGGACACGCTGGTGATCGCGCTGTTGTCCACCCCGATCAGTGGGCTGCTCGGCATGCTGATTGCATTCGTCGTGGTGCGCCGGCGCTTTCCAGGCAAGGCCGTCATGGAGTTCAGTGCGATTCTCAACTTTGCGGTGCCAGGTACGGTGGTGGGCATCGGCTACATCCTGGCCTTCAACAACCCGCCGTTCGCGCTCACCGGAACCCTGACCATTCTGGTGCTGGCCTTCGTGTTCCGCTACATGCCGGTGGGAACGCAGTCGGGCATCGCGGTGTTGCGCCAGATCGACCCGTCGATCGAAGAAGCAGCGCAGAACCTGGGCGCGGGCAGCCTGGCCACGTTCCGCAAGATCACGCTGCCGCTGATCGCCCCGGCGTTCTTCTCGGGTCTGGTGTACGCCTTCGTGCGCGCCATGACCGCGATCAGCGCCGCGATCTTCCTGGTGTCGGCGCACTGGAACCTGATGACGGTGCAGATCCTGAGCCAGGTCGGCTCCGGACGGCTCGGCGTGGCGGCGGCCTTCAGCGTCGTGCTCATCCTGATCGTCATCGTGGCCATCGCCGTCATCGGCGCACTGGTCCATCGCATGTCACCCCTGCGCGGCGAGATCCGCTTCCAATCATGAAAGACCTCCGGCTCGTCGAACTGCGCAAGGAATTTGCCCCCCACGATCGCGACGCTGCGAGCGTGGTGGCCGTGGACCGCGTCAACCTGGAGGTCGACAAGGGCCAGCTGGTCACGCTGCTCGGCCCCTCGGGATGTGGCAAGACCACGCTGCTGCGCATGATTGCCGGTTTCGAGGAGCCCAGCAGCGGCGACATCTTCTTTGGCGAGCGGCGGGTCAACGACGATCCGCCGAATGCGCGCAATTCGGCGATGGTGTTCCAGTCCTATGCGATCTTTCCGCATCTCAACGTGTTCGAGAACGTCGCGTTCGGCCTGCGGCTCAAGTCGGTGCCTGCCGCGCAGCTGCGCGAGCGCGTGGGCAAGGTACTGGAGATGACCGGCCTTTCGGCGATGGCGCAGCGCAGGCCCGACCAGCTGTCGGGCGGCCAGCAGCAGCGGGTGGCGCTGGCGCGCTGCATCGTCACCGAGCCGCGCCTGCTGCTGTTCGACGAGCCGCTGTCGAACCTGGACGCCAAGCTGCGCGAACAGATGCGCGTGGAGATCCGCGAGTTGCAGCAGCGCGTTGGGATCACGACTGTCTACGTCACGCACGACCAGGTCGAGGCGATGAGCATGTCGGATCTGATCGTCGTGATGAACGCCGGCATCGTCGAGCAGATCGGCCCGCCGGTGGAGATCTACGCCCGGCCACGCAGCCGTTTCGTGGCCGACTTCATTGGCAAGGCGAATTTCGTTGACGCCCAGATCGTGGATGCCAACCACGTTCGCGTCCAGGGCAAGACCTTTGCGGTCAGGGTCCATGACAAGCGCGCAGGCGATGCGGCAACCCTCGTGCTACGCCCGGAGACGCTGCAGATCGATACTCGGCGAGGCACTTTTGAGGGCACTGTGCGGCGCGTGATGTTCCTGGGCAGCGTGGCCGAATACGTGGTGCATGTGGAGGGTCTCGGCGAGCTGCTCATCGATCACCCCAACCCGGTTGCGGGCGAGTTGCTCGCCGTGGGGGCATCGGCCTGGCTCAGCCCGGCAGAAGGAGTCGCTGCTGTCCTGTGATCGCACGGGGCTTTGCAGTCACCGTGAAGCAGTGAAGCCGAGGGTTGCGATAGGGTTGCGATAGGGTCAGTCCCATACCTTCTATCGATCATCAAGCGCGCGCCAGCGACGGCCCCACATCTGCCATCCATCAAGTAAAAGGTGCGGACCTGACCCTCAAGGCTGAAAGCCACGCTTGACGTTAATCACGCGTAGCGTTAATATTCCGCCGTGACAATCAAGAGCTTCAAGTGCAGTGAAACCGAAGCCCTGTTCCAAGGTCAACGGGTGCGTCGATGGGTCCATGTTGAGCGTGCGGCGCTACGAAAGCTCGAACAGCTTGATTGGTCGTCAGTCCTGGGGGACCTGCGCGTTCCACCTGGGAATCAACTTGAAGCCCTGAGAGGGAAACGAAAGGGCCAGCACAGCATTCGCGTCAATGACCAATGGCGTGTGTGCTTTGTGTGGACTCCTGAGGGCCCTCATGATGTAGAGATTGTCGACTACCACTGAAAGGGATACCGCATGCGCACCGTCGTACCTGTTTCGCCTGGCGAGATGCTGGATGAAGAGTTCCTCAAGCCCCTGGGTTTGACGAAGTACCGCCTTGCCAAAGACATTGGCGTGCCTGCCCAGCGCATTGGCGACATTGTCGCGGGCAAGCGTGCAATTACCGCTGACACGGATCTGCGTCTGTGCCGGTATTTCGGGCTCAGCGACGGTTGGTGGCTTCGAGGCCAAGCCAACTACGACACGGCTATTGCGCGCGAGTCGATGGGTGAAGCCTTGGCGCGTATTTCCAGGTGCGAGTTGCTGGCCAGTTGAGCACGCGTGCGACAGGGTTTGCGACAGGTACAGCCCCATACCTTCCATCGATCAGGTGCAAGCTATGGGGCTGACCGTTACGGGGCCCGTTGGCCAACGCGATCGCCGCCGGCGAACCCACCATGCCCTGATGGGTCAACCGACGCTGGTTGCGGCTTGGCGCAGGTCTTCGAGTCGCCTGCGTTGCCTGCCGTGGTCGTCCATGTTCGCGGGCGACAGCCACTGCTGGAATGCCGCGCGCACAGTCGGCCATTCATCGTCGATCACCGAAAACCAGGCCGTATCCCGGTTCCTGCCCTTGTAGTGCGTCGCCTTGCGGAAGATGCCTTCGAACCGGAAGCCCAGCCGCAGCGCCGCGCGTCGGCTCGGTTCGTTGAGCGCATCGCACTTCCATTCATAGCGTCGGTAACCCAGTTCGTCGAACACGCGCTGCATCATCAGGAACATGGCTTCGGTTGCCGCCGGCGTGCGCTGCAGTGCGTTGGCCAGGTGGATATGGCCTACTTCGATGACGCCGGTCGCCGGTTCGATGCGCAGGTAGCTGGCCAGGCCCCGGGCGCGACCGTGGCCGTCCAGGATGGTGTGAAACAGGGGATCGGGCCCGGTGCAGGTGTCTTGCATCCAGCGTTGCAATGCATCCCGGCTGTCGAACGGACCGTACGGCAAATAGGTCCAGTTGCCACCGGGCTTGTCCGCGCTGAACGCATCGAACAGGGCATCGGCATGGGCGGTGACGTCGGTCGGCACCACGCTGCACCAGCGACCGATCATGGGAGTCGCGGGAGGGCGGGGCCTGGGGAACGTCATCTGCACAGGAGCGCCGATCGCCTGGCCGAGAGAATTGCGATGCTCGTTCACGGACCATCTCCAAAAAGATGGATTATGGGATGCGCCAAAAGGTATCGCACAGCAATGATGGCCATTTTTGGGCTGACAGGGTGGCCGGCCTGCTGACGATCGGGCCGCGGCAGCAAGCGCGCGTCGGCGATCGGATAATGCGTTCGATCGGATCGAACGCGCACGCCGGTCTGGTGGCAGATGCCTGACAGCGCGGTCACAGTTTTACAGTAGAGAGACCATGGACACGAAGCCGGAAGGCAAACCCCGTTTTGGCAGGTTGTTGCTGGTATGCGTACTGGCGGTGGCGTTTTGCGGCTGGCTGGTATGGTTTGCCATGACATACCTGACCGATTGTTGCGGGCCATGATGGCCGGTCGCGCGCGATAGCCAATTTGTCTGTGCCGTTGCAGTCGTTCTGGCTTGAAGTCACCCGGATCGGTGAGGTGCAGATCATGCTGCCCACCGGGATGCTTGCCGCCTTGGTCTGGACGCTGCGACCTGGCGCTTGGCGATTGGCGGCGAGCTGGATGTCGTTGCTGTTGGTCGCAATGCTGCTCACGCTGGCCAGCAAGCTGGCCTTCATCGGGTGGGGCCTGGGCTACGCGATGCTCGACTACACCGGCGTGTCCGGCCACGCCATGATGTCCGCTGCCGTATGTCCCTTGACCCTGGCCGCGATGGTACCGGCCCGTTCGTGGCCGGGGCGATGGGGCGCCGCTGGCGTGGGTGTGGGACTGGCGCTGCTGGTTGGCGTATCGCGGGTCTTCGTCGGTGCCCACTCCTGGTCAGAGGTTCTGGCCGGATGCTTCCTCGGCATGGGGGTGACGACGTGGGTGGTGTGGCGCCATGGCCTGCCCCGGGCGCGACCGTCGCGCAGTCCCGTGGCGATGTGGTTGGTGCCCGCCGTCGTGATGGTGTCCGTTGTGGCTGTGATTGTCTGGTCAACATCGTTCAGCACCCACCGCATCGTCACCCGTTTGTCGCTCGCACTGTCCGGCCACGCCAAGCCCTATACGCGGGCCGACTTGTTGCGCCGATCCGCGCGCCCGCATCGCCAGCGCAGACCAGCGGGATCGGCGCATAGTCTGGCGGCCGATGTCCAGTGGCACGCAGGTGGTGAACAAGCCGATGCAGTCCCCATCGCGCGAGCAGTATTGGGTCAGCCCCATGCCTTGCACTTGAGAGTGGTACAAGGTATGGGGTTGACCCTTGCATCTCCTTGGCACCTTTTACATTTCGCGCACCCATTACAGACCTGCGCTACCCCGGATCCGCGTGTGGGCTGCAAGACACGGCCCTGGCGCCGACTACCTGGTTTTGGTGGAGCGCGCCACGCGCCACAAGACGGCCGAAGTACATCAGGTCCTTAGACGCCCCGCGCCCGATCCGTCTTGAAGCGCGCGCGAAATGCGCCGAACGCTGCAGCCTCCAGGGCCTCGCGCACCTCCCGCATCAGGTTCAGGTAGTAGTGCAGGTTGTGGATACTGGCCAGCATCGGGCTGAGCATCTCGCCGCAGCGCTCCAGATGGTGCAGGTAGGCGCGTGAGAATCCGCCGCGCCCGCCCTGGTCCCATGGCACGCCCGACGTGCCGGCGCAGGTGTAGCAGCTGCAGCTGGTGTCGGGCGGTTGCCGGTCGGCCTTGTGGCGCGCATTGCGGATTTTCAGGTCGCCAAAGCGCGTGAACAGGCTGCCGTTGCGCGCGTTGCGGGTGGGCATCACGCAGTCGAACATGTCCACACCCTGGGCCACACCTTCGACCAGATCCTCCGGTGTGCCCACGCCCATCAGGTACCGCGGCTTGTCGCCTGGCAGCCGGTGCGGTGTGTGCGCCATGATGCGCAGCATCTCGTCCTTCGGTTCACCCACGCTGACGCCACCGATGGCATAGCCGGGGAAATCCATCGCCACCAGTTGCTCCAGCGACTCCTGGCGCAGGTGGTCAAACATGCCGCCTTGCACGATGCCGAACAGCGCATTCGGATTCTCCAGCCGCGCGAACGCGGCCTGGCAACGTCCGGCCCAGCGCAGGCTCAGTTCCATCGACTTGCGTGCTTCGTCCTCGGTGGTCAATTGGCCCTTGGTCCTGGGCTCGACCGAGATGTAGGGGGTGCATTCGTCGAACTGCATCACGATGTCGGAATTGAGCACGGTCTGGATCTGCATCGAGATCTCGGGCGTCAGGAACAGCTTGTCACCGTTCACCGGCGAGGAAAACTTCACGCCTTCTTCCGTGATGCTGCGCATCTCGCCGAGCGACCAGACCTGGAAGCCGCCGGAGTCGGTCAGGATCGGCCTGTCCCACTGCTCGAACGCATGCAGCCCGCCGAATTGCTGGACGATATCCAGGCCCGGGCGCATCCACAGATGGAAGGTGTTGCCCAGGATGATCTGGGCGTCCATGTCGCGCAGGCTTTGCGGCGTCACGCCTTTGACGGTGCCATAGGTGCCCACCGGCATGAAGATCGGTGTCTGCACCACGCCGTGGTTCAGCGTCAGTCGGCCGCGCCGGGCATGGCTGCCCGGGTTGTCGGCGTGGGCTTGGTCGGTTTTGAGGAGGTCGAATTGCAGCATGGCGGTCAATCGGGCAGATCAGGAAGAGCGGCGCGCCAGCAGCATGGCGTCGCCGTAACTGAAAAAGCGGTACTGGCGCGCGATCGCGTGCCGGTACAGGGCGCGGATGGGCTCATACCCGGCAAAGGCGCTGACCAGCATCATCAGCGTCGATTTGGGCAGGTGGAAATTGGTGACCAGCAAGTCGACCAGCTGGAACCGGAATCCCGGTGTGATGAAGATGTCGGTCTCGCCGCTGGCCATGCCACTGGCGGCCCAGCTCTCGAGCGTGCGCACCGATGTGGTTCCCACCGCCACGATGCGCCCGCCACGGGCCTGGCATTGCGCGATGGCCTGGCGGGTCGGGTCCGCTATCTGGTACCACTCGCTGTGCATGCGGTGTTCGGCCAGGTTCTCGGTCTTGACCGGCTGAAACGTGCCGGCGCCCACGTGCAGCGTGACAAACGCATGGGAAATGCCCTGTTGCGCCAGTTCCGCCAATAACGCGTGGTCGAAATGCAGGGCCGCGGTCGGCGCTGCCACCGCGCCGGTGTGGCGCGCGAACACGGTCTGGTAGCGCGTCGCGTCGTCCTCGGAGTCGGCATGGGCGATATAGGGCGGCAGCGGCACGTGCCCGTGCCGTTCCATCAGGGTGTATGGGTCGTCGCCCGCATCGTTGGACAACACGAATCGGAACATCCCGCCATCGGTATCCGGCCAGCGGCCGAGCAGCGTGGCTGACAGCCGATCCCCGCTGCCCGCGCGCGGTTGCAATGCCAGTGTCGTCCCGACCTCGGGCTTCTTGCTGACCCGCATGTGCGCGGCGACCTGGTTGCCCGACAGCACGCGCTCCACGAGCAACTCGACCTTGCCGCCGGTTGGCTTTTCGCCAAACAGCCGCGCCTTCATGACGCGGGTGTCGTTGAGCACCAGCAGGTCGCCCGGCGCCAGCAACGCGGGCAGAGCGCTGAAGACCCGGTCCACCGGGTCGGCGCCTGTGCCGTCCAGCAGGCGCGAGGCGCTGCGCTGCGCTGCCGGATGTTGCGCGATCAGTTCGGGCGGCAGTTCAAAATCGAAATCGGACAGGGTGTAGGCGCGCGGCGCGCCGAGGGCAGAAGAAGAATGCATGCGCTTGAGGGCGGTACAGGCCCGTGCCAAGGAGTGAAGAGAGGCCGGCAAGAAAGGGCAGAATTGTCCCATGCCCGCGCCGCCAGTTGCCAAAGCCCCCCACGCTCCGGAGAAGCCGGTGGCCAAGCCTTCGGCAAAGTCGCCGATGGTCAAAGCCATGGAGAAGCTGGGATTGCGCCGCGACATCGACCTGGCTTTGCATCTCCCGCTGCGCTATGAGGACGAAACCCGCATCACGCCGCTGTCTGCGGCGCGTGACGGGGCCACCGTGCAGTTCGAGGCGACGGTCGTCTCCAGCGAGGTCAGTTTGCGCCCCCGCCGCCAGTTGCTGGTGGTCGTGCGGGATGGCGGCCAGACCTGCACGCTGCGCTTCTTCAACTTCTATCCGTCGATGCACAAGCAGATGGCCGTCGGCAACCTGCTGCGCGTGCGCGGCGAGGTGCGTGGCGGACTCCTGGGCTGGACCATGGTGCATCCGGTCGTCTCTGGCGCCGGCGCGCCGCTGCCGAGCGCGTTGACGCCGGTCTACCCGACCAGCGCGGGTTTGCCCCAGGCCTATCTGCGCAAGGCGATCGCCGGTGCGTTGGGCCGGGTCGATCTGACCGAAACCATTGCGCAAGAGCTGTTGCCCGAAGCCGCCGCTGACCGCATCTGGAGCCTGCGCGAGGCCTTGCAGTTTCTGCATCACCCTCGGCCGGACGTGCGGTTGGCCACGCTCGAAGACCACAGCCATCCCGCCTGGCAACGGCTCAAGCTCGAAGAGTTGCTGGCCCAGCAACTGTCGCAGCTGCAGTCGCGGCGACTGCGTGCCGGCTTGCGCGCGCCGGCCTTGCACGCGCAAGTCGGTGGCCTGCGCGACCGTCTGCTGGCCGCTGTGCCATTCCAGCTCACCGATGCGCAGCGCCGCGTATCGCAGGAAATTGCCGCCGACCTGGCCCGGCCGGTTCCGATGCACCGGCTGTTGCAGGGGGATGTCGGTTCGGGCAAGACGGTGGTTGCCGCGCTGGCGGCGGCGATCTGCATCGATGCGGGCTACCAGTGCGCCTTGATGGCGCCCACCGAAATCCTGGCCGAACAACACTTCCGCAAGCTGATCGGCTGGCTGGAGCCGCTGGGCATCACCACCGCATGGCTGACCGGCAATCAGAAGGCCAAGGAGCGCCGCGCGATGCTGGCGTTGATCGCCTCGGGCGAGGCCGCGCTGGTGATCGGCACCCATGCCGTGATCCAGGACAAGGTGGTGTTCCACCGGCTCGCACTGGCCATCATCGACGAGCAGCACCGCTTCGGCGTGGCGCAGCGGCTGGCCTTGCGCGACAAGATGCGGCCGCCGACCGCACCCGCTGCAGCCAGCGCAGCCGGAGCGGCGCGCGCCGTGCATGGCGCCGAGTCTCTCGAAAAAGTTGGCGCTGGCTTCGCTCAAGAGCCGCATCTGCTGATGATGAGCGCCACACCGATCCCGCGTACCTTGGCCATGGGCTACTACGCCGACCTGGATGTATCGACCATCGACACCTTGCCGCCCGGGCGCACGCCGATCGTCACCAAGCTGGTCAACGCATCGCGCCGCGACGAGGTGGTGGACCGCATCCGCGACCAGCTCGCACAGGGGCGTCAGGTGTATTGGGTCTGTCCCTTGATTGAAGAGAGCGAGGCGCTGGACCTGGTCAATGCGACCGAAACCCACGCCGCATTGCGCGTCGCGTTGACCGCTGGTGGTGCTGCCCCGGTCGAGGTCGGCCTGTTGCATTCGCGGATGCCGGTGGCGCAGAAGAAGGACGTCATGGCGCGCTTTGTCGGTGGCCAACTGGGCGTCCTGGTCAGTACCACGGTGATCGAGGTCGGCGTTGACGTACCCAACGCCTCGCTGATGGTGGTCGAGCACGCAGAGCGATTCGGGCTGTCGCAGCTGCACCAGCTGCGTGGCCGGGTCGGACGAGGCGCCGCCGCATCGGCCTGTGTCCTGATGTATTCGACCGGCGATGCGCCGCGTCTGGGCGAGACCGCGCGGGCTCGCCTCAAGGCCATGGCCGAGACCTCGGATGGTTTCGAGATTGCCCGGCGCGACCTGGAGATTCGCGGTCCGGGCGAGTTTCTGGGCGCGCGGCAGTCCGGCGCGGCCTTGTTGCGGTTTGCCGATCTGAGCCTGGATGCACCGTTGCTGGAATGGGCCCGCGACGTCGCCCCCCGGATGCTGGACCAGTACGCGGATCGTGCGCGCCAGCATGTGGCGCGCTGGCTCGGCGGCAAGGCGGAGTTCCTCAAGGCCTGATAGCGGGGGGCCCGTCCATTGCCTGGCACGCTCCGACCGGCTGTCCAGCGTAGGACAATGCAGCCATGACCCTGACTGAACTCAAATACATCGTCGCGGTGGCGCGCGAGCGGCATTTCGGCAAGGCGGCCGAGGCCTGTCACGTGTCGCAGCCGACCTTGTCGGTCGCGGTGAAGAAGCTCGAAGATGAACTCGAACTCAAGCTGTTCGAGCGCAGCGCCAACGAGGTGACGGTTACCCCGCTGGGCGAGGAAGTGGTGCGCCAGGCCCAGACGGTGCTGGAACAGGCAGCCGAGATCCGCGAAATTGCCAAACGCGGCAAGGACCCGCTGGCTGGGGCGCTGCGGCTGGGCCTGATCTACACGATTGCACCGTATCTGCTGCCCGGGCTGGTGCGCAATGTGATCGAACGCACGCCGCAGATGCCGCTGATGCTGCAGGAAAACTTCACTGTCAAGCTGCTCGAAATGCTGCGCATGGGTGAACTCGACTGCGCCATTCTGGCCGAGCCGTTTCCCGATGCGGGTCTGGCCATCGCGCCGCTGTACGACGAGCCGTTTGTCGCTGCCGTTCCGCGCTCGCATGCCTTGGCCAACGCGGCGTCGGTCAGCGCGGAGCAACTCAAGCAGGAGACGCTGTTGCTGCTCGGAACCGGCCATTGCTTTCGCGACCATGTGCTCGAGGTGTGCCCCGAATTTGCCCGCTTTTCCGGCACCGCCGAGGGCATCCAGCGCAGTTTCGAGGGTTCTTCGCTGGAGACCATCAAACACATGGTGGCTGCCGGCATGGGGGTGACACTGGTGCCCCGGCTGGGTGTGCCATCGGATGCATTGGCCGACACATCCGGGCGGCGCAAGAAGGAAGACCCGTTCATCCGCTATTTGCCGGTCACCGAGGCCCATGGCGGCCCGCCCCCGACGCGGCGGGTGGTGTTGGCCTGGCGCCGCAGTTTCACCCGCTACGAGGCGATTGCTGCCTTGCGCAATGCGATTTACGCCTGCGAATTGCCGGGCGTGACGCGATTGTCATGATGGATGCCGACAAGCCGTCGCGGCTGGCCCTGTATCTGCAACTGATCCGCTGGGATCGCCCGGCCGGCTGGCTGTTGTTGCTGTGGCCGACGCTGAGCGCGCTGTGGATCGCTGCGGGTGGTTTCCCGGGTTGGCATCTGTTGCTGGTGTTCATCGCGGGAACCGTGTTGATGCGCAGCGCGGGTTGCTGCCTCAACGATGTGGCCGACCGTGATTTCGACAAGCACGTCAAACGCACCGCGCAGCGTCCGGTCACCCGTGGCGCGGTGTCCGGCGCAGAGGCCTTGGGGCTGGGCGCCGTGCTGGCGCTGCTCGCCTTCGCGCTGGTGCTCACGACCAACCGGTTGACGGTGGCCTTGTCATTTGCCGCGCTGGCGGTGACCATCGTCTATCCCTATTCCAAGCGATTCGTCTCGATGCCGCAGGCGGTGCTGGGGGTGGCGTTCAGCTTCGGCATTCCGATGGCGTTTGCAGCGGTGCGTGGGTCGGACAGCGTCGACCTGGCCAGCCTGTCAGCCGCCGTGCCGCCGCTGGCCTGGCTGCTGCTGCTGGGCAACCTGTTCTGGGTGCTGGCCTACGACACCGAATACGCGATGGTCGACCGCGACGACGATCTGCGCCTGGCGATCAAGACCTCGGCCATCACGCTGGGGCGTTACGACGTGGCCGCCGTGATGGCGTTCTACGCCATCCATCTGGCAATCTGGACGACGCTGCTGTGGCCCCGGGTCGGGTCGGCCTGGTTCCTGCTGGGCGTGGCGGTTGCCGCCGCGCAGGCGCTGTGGCATGGCTGGCTGATCCGCGATCGGCAACGCGAGCCCTGCTTCAAGGCCTTCCGGCTGAACCACTGGGTCGGCTTCGCGGTGTTTTGTGGCGTAGCGCTGGGTTACCAGCTGGGCTGAGCCTGGTTGGCGAGCCAGGCGGCGGCTTTTCCTGAGCCGCGACGGCTCCGGCAAGGCGCCATGCCTCAGCGCACAGGGCTGTGGCTGGGCGCGGCCGGGCGGCCTCAGGTTGCGCCGAACTCCCGTCCCATTTCCCGGGCGCGGTCGCGTGCCGCCAGCATGGCTTGCTGGAACAGTTCGCCGATATGCGACGCCTGCATCGACGTGATCGCCGCATGGGTGGTGCCGCCTTTGGAGGTGACGCGTTGACGCAGCACCTCCGGTGCTTCTGCGGAGTTGCCGGCCAACGCCGACGCGCCGGCGAACGTCGCGACGGCCAGCTGGTAAGACTGCTCCCGGCTCAGGCCCATCTGCTGGCCGGCCGCGGTCATGGCTTCGAGGAAGAAGAACACGTACGCCGGACCGGAGCCCGACAAGGCGGTGACCGCGTCGAGTTGGTCCTCGTTGTCCACCCACAGCAGTTCTCCGGTACTGCGGATGATCTGCTCGATTGCCTGCTTCTGTTGCGCGTTGACACCCGCGCGCGCATGCAAGGCAGTGATGCCCTTGCCAATCAGGGCCGGCGTGTTGGGCATCGAGCGCACCACCTGCGCATTGCCGAGCCAGCGCGCGATGCTGTCACTGGGAATGCCGGCAGCCACGCTCAGATGCAGAGCGGTCCGGGTCAGCGGACCGACCGACAGTGCGGCTTCCTTGAACGTCTGGGGCTTGACCGCCCACACCACGGTCTGCGCCCTGGTCAGAAACGCTCCTGGCGCGGCTTGGGCGATCACACCGAACTGGCTGCGCAGCCGGTCGCGGGCCTCTTGCCAGGGCTCCACGATGGCGATGGTTTCGGCTGTCGCGCTTGCGTCACGGATCAGTCCCTGAATGATGGCGCTGGCCATGTTGCCGCCGCCGATGAATGCAATGGTTCCGCTCATGGTGTCCTTTTGGCCGTTCAGGGCGCGCCAGCGGCGCGCCCCTGACAGTCTAGTGCAGCGCGCAACACCGCACGCGGGTTTGCGCCGGCTGTGGCGATAATCGGCCGGCATATGGCACTCATACTTGCACTCGACCAAGGGACGACCAGTTCCCGGGCCATTCTGTTCGACCGCGCCGGGCAGGTGGTTCAGGTGGCGCAACAGGAGTTTGCGCAGATCTTTCCCCAAGCCGGTTGGGTCGAGCATGATGCGACGGAGATCTGGCGAAGCCAGCTGGCCATGGCGCGCAGTGTGCTGAAAATGGCCGCCGTCAGCGCCGCTGACCTGGATGCGATCGCCATCACCAACCAGCGCGAGACCACGGTTCTGTGGGACCGCAAGACCGGTGAGCCGGTGGCCAAGGCCATCGTGTGGCAGGACCGGCGCACCGCTGCGGACTGCGACGCGCTGCGCGCGCAGGGCCATCTGCCCACGATCCAGAAGAAGACCGGACTGGTGCTCGATGCATATTTTTCCGCTACCAAGCTGCGCTGGCTGCTCGACAAGGTGCCGGGCGCCCGCAAGCGCGCCGACCGCGGCGAACTGGCCTTTGGCACGATCGACAGCTGGCTGATCTGGAATCTCAGCGGCGGGCGCCGCCATGTGACAGACGCCAGCAACGCGGCGCGCACCCTGCTGTTCAATATCCACACTTTGAAGTGGGACCCGCAACTGCTGGCGCTGTTCGACATCCCGGCGTCGGTATTGCCCGAGGTATTGCCGTGCAGCGGCGACCTGGCCCATACCGATGCGGCACTGCTGGGCCGCTCGATCCGCATCGCCGGCTCCGCGGGCGACCAGCAGGCTGCAACTTTTGGACAGGCCTGCTTTTCGCCGGGCATGGCCAAGAACACCTATGGCACCGGCTGCTTCATGCTGCTCAATACCGGCCAGCGTGCGATCACCAGTCGCAACCAGTTGCTGTCGACGGTGGCCTGGGTCGGGCCGGGAGAGCGGCTGCAGCCGTCGCAGGCGTGTTATGCGCTGGAAGGCTCCGTTTTCATTGCCGGCGCAGCCGTCCAGTGGTTGCGCGACGGGCTCGGCATCATCCGGTCGGCCGATGAAATCCAGCCGCTGGCTGCGTCGGTGCCCGATACCCAGGATCTGTACCTGGTCCCGGCATTCGCGGGACTGGGGACACCGGACTGGGACGGTCACGCCCGCGGCGCGATGATCGGCATCACCCGTGGCACCACGCGCGCCCATCTGGCGCGTGCCACGCTGGAGGCGATCGCGCTGCAAAGCGCCGATGTGTTCTCCGCCATGTCCGCGGATTCGGGCATCGCGCTGCGCGAGTTGCGGGTCGATGGCGGCGCCAGTCGCAACGACCTGTTGATGCAGATGCAGGCCGACTTCCTCGGTGTGCCGGTGGTGCGGCCGCATGTCACGGAGACCACCGCGCTGGGTGCTGCCTATCTGGCCGGTTTGGCGACCGGGTTTTGGTCGGATGCCGACGAGTTGAGCGCGCAGTGGGCCGTTGACCGGCGTTTCGAGCCCACCCTGGGCGCCGACGCGCGCGCCGCCAAACGCGGCCGCTGGCGTCAGGCGGTGCAGCGCGCGAAGGGCTGGGTAAACCATTGAGCGCCCCAGTCGCAGGGGGTGTGGCCGCCACCGTCCGAGAGGAACTGCTGGCGCGGTTGCGCCAGCCGCGCGTGTTTGACGTGGCGATCGTCGGCGGTGGCGCAACCGGGCTGGGTGTGGCACTCGATGCCGCCTTGCGCGGGTTTTCCGTGGCGCTGGTCGAAGCGCACGATTTCGCCAAGGGGACTTCGTCGCGGGCGACCAAGCTGGTTCATGGCGGCGTGCGTTACCTGGCGCAGGGCAATATCGCGCTGGTGCGCGAAGCGTTGCGCGAGCGCACCACGCTGTTGCGCAACGCGCCGCATCTGGCGCAACCGCTGGCGTTCGTGATGCCGTCCTACCAGTGGTGGGAAACCCCGTTTTACGGCGCCGGCCTCACCGCCTACGATCTGCTCTCTGGCAAGGCCGCGCTGGGGCCGACCCGATTTCTCAGTCATGACCAGACCATGGCCTTGTTGCCCAACGCGCGTGCGCAGGGATTGCGCGGCGGGGTTCAGTATTGGGACGGTCAGTTCAACGATGCCCGGCTGGCGCTGGCGCTGGCCCGCAGCGCGGCGGGGCAGGGGGCCTTGTTGGTCAACTATTGCCGCGCCGAAGACCTGCTCAGTGAAGGCGGCAAGGTGGCGGGCCTGCAGTGCACGGATGTCGAGACCGGGCAGGGGTTGACGATCCGCGCGGCGTGCGTCATCAATGCCACCGGCGTCTGGGTCGATGCGCTGCGCCAGCAAGACGGTGCGGCCCACAGCGCTGACGGGCGCAAGCCGACCCGGGCCATGGTGGCGCCCAGCCAGGGCGTGCACATGGTCGTCGACCGGGAGTTTCTGGCCGGGGACAACGCGCTGATGGTGCCCAAGACCGCCGATGGGCGGGTCTTGTTTGCCGTTCCCTGGCTGGGCAAGGTGATCCTGGGCACGACCGACACCCCCCGCAGCGACCTGCCGATCGAGCCCGAACCGTTCGCGCAAGAGGTGTCATTCATCCTGTCGGAGGCTGCGCGCTATCTGCGCCACGCGCCGACCCGCGCCGACGTGCGCAGCATCTGGGTCGGCTTGCGGCCACTGGTCAAACCGCCGGACGACGCTGGCGACAGTACCAAGGGCCTGAGCCGCGAACACACGGTGCTGGTGAGCCGCAGCGGGCTGGTCACGGTCACGGGAGGCAAATGGACGACCTATCGCGCCATGGCCGAGGATGTGCTGCAAAAGTGCTTCGACAAGCATCTGCTGCCCAGTCGCCCGGCCGGGGTCACGCTGGAGTTCCGACTCGTTGGCGCGCAAGGCAAACTGCCAGCGACGGCGACGTCGATCTGCCTGCCGCCCGGAGCGCACAGCTATGGCGACGAGCAGGCGCTGCTGCAGACGCTGGCAGGTGCGAATGTCTGGCTGGCGCCGGGTCTGTCCGAGGCGATGGTGCGTTTCGCGGCCCGATTCGAATATGCGCGCACGGTCGAAGACATGCTGGCGCGGCGTTCGCGGATGTTGTTCCTGGACGCTCGGGCCGCGCGGGGCTTGGCTCCGCGCGTCGCCGAGATTCTGCGCGAAGAGACCGGGCAGGACCCGCAGGCAGCGCAGTTCAGTGCCCTGGCGCATAAATATTTGCTGGATTCCTCCCCGGATCGTTGACGCACCCTACCTGGTGGTGCATAATCGCGGGCTTCGCTCTTGATTGAGTGAGAAAGAATCTGCCCAACAGGAGGCGGCGTGAGTGGTTCACGCAGTCGACGACGGGCCCAAGACTGATCTGTACGCGCCAGGCATCCTGCCCGGCCTGTTGCGGATACAAGTTGGGAACACACTTAAATGATCCAGACTGAATCTCGATTGGACGTCGCCGACAACACCGGCGCCAAATCCGTCCTGTGCATCAAGGTGCTTGGCGGCTCCAAGCGCCGTTATGCCAGCATCGGCGATGTCATCAAGGTAAGTATCAAGGAAGCCGCTCCGCGGGGTCGCGTCAAGAAGGGCGAGATCTACAGCGCGGTTGTGGTGCGTACCGCCAAGGGCATCCGCCGTGGTGACGGCTCCCTGGTGAAATTCGACGGCAATGCCGCCGTGTTGCTCAACGCCAAGCTCGAGCCGATCGGCACGCGCATCTTTGGACCGGTCACGCGCGAGTTGCGGACCGAGAAGTTCATGAAGATCGTGTCGCTGGCGCCCGAAGTACTGTAAGGACAAGCCAATCATGAACAAGATTCGCAAAGGCGACGACGTCATCGTCATCGCGGGACGGGACAAGGGCAAACGCGGCAAGGTGACGCTGCGCAAGGATGACTCCCACCTGCTGGTCGAGGGCATCAATCTGGTGAAGAAGCACACCAAGCCCAACCCGATGAAAGGCGCCACTGGCGGCATCGTGGAAAAGTCCATGCCGATCCACCAGTCCAACGTCGCAATCTACAACGCGGTATCCGGCAAGGCGGACCGGGTGGGCATCAAGCTGCTGGCTGACGGTAAGCGCGTGCGCGTCTACAAGTCGAACGGCGAACAAATCAAGGTGGCATGAACATGGCGCGTCTGCAACAACACTATCGCGAAAAAGTCGCTCCGGAATTGATGGCCAAGTTTGGCTACACATCCGTGATGCAGGTTCCGCGCCTGTCCAAGATCACGCTCAACATGGGCGTGAGCGAGGCGGTCGCCGACAAGAAGGTCATGGACAACGCGGTTGCCGACATGACCAAGATCGCGGGCCAGAAGCCGGTCGTCACCAAGTCCAAGAAGCCGATCGCCGGCTTCAAGATTCGCGAAGGCCAGGCCATTGGCTGCATGGTCACCTTGCGTGGCGTGCGCATGTTCGAGTTTCTGGATCGCTTCGTCACCGTGGCGTTGCCGCGGGTCCGCGACTTTCGCGGCATTTCGGGTCGCGCTTTCGATGGCCGTGGCAACTACAACATCGGCGTCAAGGAACAGATCATTTTCCCTGAGATTGAATACGACAAGGTCGATGCCTTGCGTGGTCTCAATATCAGCATCACCACGACGGCCAAGTCGGACGAAGAGTGCAAGGCACTGCTCGCTGGCTTCCGTTTTCCGTTCAAGAACTGAGGTGAATCTTGGCTAAGAAAGCTGTTATCGAGCGCGAGCTCAAGCGAGACAAACTGGTTGCCAAGTACGCGAAGAAGCACGCGGAACTCAAGGCCATCGCCGGCAACGCGAAAAGCAGTGACGACGAGCGCGCCGTGGCGCGTCTGGCGTTGCAGAAATTGCCGCGCAATGCGAACCCGACCCGCCAGCGCAACCGCTGTTCGATTACCGGGCGCCCGCGTGGCACGTTCCAGCATTTCGGCCTGGCCCGTGCCAAGGTGCGCGAGATGGCGCTGGCCGGTGAGATTCCGGGTGTCGTCAAGGCCAGCTGGTAAGCGCGAGGAGACATAGACATGAGCATGAGTGATCCTATTGCGGACCTGCTGACCCGCATACGCAACGCGCAGATGGTGGCCAAGGCGACCGTTTCCGTTCCCTCTTCCAAGGTGAAGGTTGCGATCGCGCAGGTATTGAAGGACGAGGGCTACATCGACGGCTTCACCGTGAAGACCGACGCTGGCAAGACCGAGCTTGAAATTGCGCTGAAGTACTACGCCGGGCGTCCGGTGATCGAGCGCATCGAACGGGTGAGCCGCCCGGGCCTGCGGGTGTACCGCGGCAAGGGCACCCTGCCCCAGGTGCAGAACGGACTGGGCGTGGCCATCGTCACGACCCCTTCCGGTGTCATGACCGACCGCAAGGCGCGCGCCACAGGTGTCGGCGGTGAAGTCCTGTGTTACGTCGCCTGATGGCGTGGCACTGAGGAGAAACTAGAAATGTCCCGTATAGCAAAAATGCCGGTGCTGGTTCCCGCTGGCGTCGATGTGAGCATCAAGGCTGACCAGATCAGCGTCAAAGGCGCCGGTGGTTCCTTGCAGGTGGCCCAGAACGGCTTGGTCATGGTGACCAGCGACGCCGGCAAGCTGACCTTCGCTCCGGCCAACGATTCACGCGACGCCAATGCGATGTCGGGAACGATGCGCCAATTGGTCAACAACATGGTTGTCGGCGTGACCAAGGGTTTCGAGCGCAAGCTCAGCCTGATCGGCGTCGGATACAAGGCCCAGGCGCAAGGCGCCAGGCTCAATCTGACCGTCGGCTATTCGCATCCGGTGAACATGGACATGCCCGAAGGCATCACGGTTGCAACGCCGACTCCGACCGAGGTCGTGATCAAGGGTGCCGATCGTCAGCGTGTGGGCCAGATCGCCGCCGAGATCCGTGCTGTTCGTCCGCCCGAGCCTTACAAGGGCAAGGGTATCCGTTATGCGGACGAGAAGATCAAGATCAAAGAAACCAAGAAGAAGTAAGGGGCAGCAGCATGTTGACCAAGAAAGAACAGCGTCTTCGCAGGGCCGGCCAGACCCGGATCCGCATCGCGACCCAGGGCGTGGCCCGGCTCACCGTGAACCGGACCAACCTGCATATCTACGCCAGCGTCATCTCCGGCGACGGCGCCAAGGTGTTGGCTGCCGCATCGACGGCCGAGGCCGAAGTGCGTGCCGCATTGGGCGGCTCCGGCAAGGGCGCAACTGCCGCGGCGGCACAGGTCATCGGCAAACGCGTGGCTGAAAAGGCGAAGGCGGCGGGCGTGGAGAAGGTCGCCTTCGACCGTTCGGGCTTTGCCTACCATGGCCGCGTCAAGGCGCTGGCCGATGCCGCGCGTGAAGCCGGCTTGCAGTTTTAAGCAGATCGGAAACAAACATGGCACGAGTACAAGCGAAGATGCAGGGCAAGGCTGAAGGGCCTGAGGACGGCCTGCGCGAGAAGATGATTGCGATCAACCGCGTGACCAAGGTGGTCAAGGGTGGTCGGATCCTGGGCTTTGCCGCCTTGACCGTGGTCGGCGATGGCGATGGCCGCGTCGGCATGGGCAAAGGAAAGTCCAAGGAAGTGCCGGCTGCCGTGCAAAAGGCGATGGAAGAAGCCCGTCGCAACATGATCAAGGTCTCGCTGAAGAACGGCACCTTGCAGCACCGGGTTACCGGTCACCATGGCGCGGCCAATGTGATCATGATGCCGGCCCCCAAGGGTACCGGCATCATTGCAGGGGGCCCGATGCGCGCCGTTTTCGAGGTTGTCGGCATCACCGATGTCGTGGCCAAGAGCCATGGTTCCTCGAATCCCTACAACATGGTTCGTGCAACGCTGGACGCCTTGTCGGTGTCCACCACGCCAGCGGAAGTTGCCGCCAAGCGCGGCAAGAGCGTTGAAGAATTGTTTGTCTGAGAGGTGGGTGTTTTATGACAACGCAACAGCAGACCGTGAAAGTCCAGTTGGTCCGCAGCCCGATCGGCTGTCAGGAATCGCACCGCGCCACCGTGCGCGGGCTGGGCTTGCGCAAGTTGAACAGCATCAGCGAATTGAAAGATTCGCCGGAAGTGCGCGGGATGATCAACAAGATCAGTTACCTGGTCAAAGTATTGTGAAGCTGACGGCCTGCAGTGCGTGTGGCATTGCAGCCAACTGACGAGGGATGATGATGGAACTCAATGGCATCAAGCCGGCAGACGGCGCCAAGCACGCGAAACGCCGCGTCGGTCGTGGTATCGGCTCCGGCCTGGGAAAGACCGCCGGTCGTGGTCACAAGGGGCAGAAGTCCCGCGCGGGCGGCTACCACAAGGTCGGCTTCGAAGGCGGCCAGATGCCGCTGCAGCGTCGCTTGCCCAAGCGCGGCTTCAAATCCGTCTTGCTCAAGTTCAACGCCGAAATCACGCTCACGACGCTCGAAGTGCTGGGCGCCGCGGAAGTCGACATGCTCACGCTCAAGCAGGCGGGCCTGGTGCCGGAGATGGCCAAGGTCGTCAAGGTCATCAAGACCGGCGCGCTGACCAAGGCAGTCAAGCTCACTGGCATCGGTGCCACTGCGGGTGCCAAGGCTGCGATCGAAGCGGCCGGCGGCAGCGTCGCCTGATCGCGATCCCGTTGCAGGACTACAGGTAAGCGCACGTGGCAACCAATGCGGCTCAACTGGCAAAGACCGGCAAGTTCGGCGACCTGCGTCGCCGGCTGATGTTTCTGCTGCTCGCCCTGGTCGTTTACCGGGTTGGCGCGCACATCCCTGTGCCAGGCATCGATCCGGCGCAGTTGCAGCAGTTCTTCAAGGGCCAGGAGGGCGGCATCCTGGGCATGGCCAATCTGATGTCGGGTGGCGCGTTGTCGCGCTTCACGGTGTTTGCGCTGGGCATCATGCCGTATATCTCGGCCTCGATCGTGATGCAGTTGCTCACCCATGTCGTTCCGACATTCGAGCAAACCAAGAAAGAGGGCGAAGCCGGACGCCGCAAGATCACCCAATACACGCGCTACGGCACGCTGGGTCTGGCCTTGTTCCAGTCGCTCGGTATTGCCGTGGCCCTTGAGGCCTCGGCCGGACTGGTGATTTCTCCCGGCATCGGGTTTCGCATCACGGCGGTGTGCACGTTGACGGCAGGCACGATGTTCCTGATGTGGCTCGGCGAGCAGATCACCGAACGCGGCCTGGGCAACGGTATCTCGATCCTGATCTTTGCCGGCATTGCCGCAAACCTGCCCGGCGCGCTGGGCGGCCTGGCGGAACTGGTCCGCACCGGAGCCATGAGCATCCTGGTGTCGTTGTTCATCGTGATACTGATCGTGGCGGTGACCTATTTCGTGGTGTTTGTCGAGCGGGGCCAGCGCAAGATTCTGGTGAACTATGCGCGCCGGCAGGTCGGCAACAAGGTATACGGTGGCCAGTCGTCGCACCTGCCGCTCAAGCTGAACATGGCCGGCGTGATCCCGCCGATCTTCGCGTCGTCGATCATCCTGTTGCCGGCCACCGTGGTCGGTTGGCTCAGTACCGGTGAGTCGGTGCGCTGGTTGCGCGACATTGCCGCCACGTTG
Source organism: uncultured Rhodoferax sp. (assembly GCA_964558425.1). GTDB lineage: Bacteria > Pseudomonadota > Gammaproteobacteria > Burkholderiales > Burkholderiaceae_C > CAISIP01. Next base: position 29,439 of record CAZLDV010000040.1, read on the forward strand.
ACGCCCGGACAGCCGATCTATGTGATGTTTTATGCGGCTGCGATCGTGTTCTTCTGCTTCTTCTACACGGCGCTGGTGTTCAACAGCCGCGAGACGGCGGACAACCTGAAGAAGAGCGGCGCCTTCATTCCGGGCATTCGTCCGGGTGATCACACTGCGCGGCATATCGACAAGATCCTGTTGCGACTGACGCTGGCTGGCGCGATCTACATCACAGCCGTCTGTCTGCTGCCGGAGTTCCTGATTCTGAAGTACAACGTTCCGTTCTACTTCGGTGGTACATCGCTGCTGATCATCGTGATCGTGACCATGGACTTCATGGCCCAGGTCCAGAATTACATGATGTCGCAGCAGTATGAGTCGCTGTTGAAGAAGGCGAGTTTCAAATCGTCGTGAGCCTGGTGCGCATGGGGCCTGTCGGTAGTCGACCGGGTGCATGTGCGGGGAAGGCGGTTTGCAAGGCGACAGCGGGGTTGATATCCCGCGGCCTGGGTCGGATCTGGAATGATTTCCAGGCCGGGTAGTCATAGTGGAATTGGCCGGACGGTCGCTGCAGGCGAGACGTGGCACAGGTTTTTAGGAGAAACACATGAAAGTTTCGGCTTCGGTCAAGAAAATTTGCCGCAACTGCAAAATCATCCGGCGCCATGGCGTCGTGCGCGTGATCTGCTCCGATCCGCGTCACAAGCAGCGCCAGGGCTGAGATTGCACGAGTATTAGAGGACCAACATGGCACGTATCGCTGGTATCAACATTCCGCCGCACCAACATTCCGAGATCGGCCTGACCGCCATTTTCGGCATTGGACGCACCCGCGCCCGCAAGATCTGTGAAGCTTGCGGCATCGCGTATTCCAAGAAGGTCAAGGACCTGACCGACGCCGATCTCGAGAAGATCCGCGACCAGGTTGGCCAGCACATCATCGCAGGTGACCTGCGGCGCGAAACCACG
>CAZLDV010000041.1:0-28088 GCA_964558425.1 uncultured Rhodoferax sp.
CTAGCGAGTTCTCCGAACCAGCGCGCCGATTTCGAAGCAATACTCGGCGGCACTTTCATCACAATGACCAATGACCGTCAAGGTGGCTCTCAACCCAGAGGGCCCGAACGGCATCGGAACCGGAGGTCATGTGTCTGAACGAATCCTTCTCACTGGCGGACACCTGCTCGATCCGCGGCGGGATGTGCTGGGCGCGCGCATGGACCTGTTGATCGAGGGCGGGAAGGTCAGCGCCATCGGCGAGCATCTGGCGCAGCGCGATGGCGCTACCGTGGTCGATGTCAGCGGGCTCACGGTCATGCCCGGCCTCATCGATGCCCATGTGCACATCTACATGAACGAGGCCAACATCGCGGCTGCGTCGAACGTGCCGCAGACCTACGCCGCTGCCAAGTCGACATTCATGCTCAAGCAGATGCTCCATCGCGGCTGGACGACCGTGCGCGATGTCGCCGGCGGCGACTATGGCATGCGCGATGCCATCGAGGCCGGCTACGTCGAGGCACCCCGGCTGTTCGTCGGTGGCCGCGCGATCAGCCAGACCGGCGGTCACGGCGACTTTCGTCGGCGCACCGAAGACGATTGCGGCTGTTGCGGTGCCTTGCCGCTGTTCAGCACGCTTGCCGACGGCGTGCCCGATGTGATCAAGGCGACTCGTGAGCAACTCCGGCTCGGCGCAGACCACATCAAGATCATGCTCGGCGGTGGGGTGGCATCGCCGTCGGATCCGCTGGACAGCATTCAGTACCGCGTTGACGAGATCGCGGCCTGCGTGGAAGAGGCCGAGCGATGGGGCACCTATGTATGTGCCCATGCCTATCTCGACGTGGCAATCCGGCGCGGCATCCTGAACGGCATTCGCACCATCGAACATGGCAACTTCGTGGGCGACGAGACAGCTGACCTGATGGCCGAACGCCAGGCCTTTGTGGTCCCCACGCTCATCGTGCATGAGGCCAACGTACGGCTGGGCGCTGCCTCCGGAAAGTCTGCTGCGTCGATGGAGAAGAATGAACGGGTTCGTCAAGGCGGCCTGAAGGCGCTCGCGATCTACCGGCGCGCCGGCGTGCAGATCGGCTTCGGTTCAGACCTGTCCATGCATACCCAGCACTTCCAGAACGACGGGTTGGCGTTCCACGCGCAAGTCTTGTCCAACGCCGACGTCGTGCGTTCAGCCACTGTCGTCAATGCAAGGATTCTTCGGCGCGAAGGGGTGCTGGGCGAGTTGATTCCCGGGGCCATGGCAGACCTGCTGGTCGTGCGCGGCAACCCGTATGAAGACATCGCGTTGCTGTCGGACAGCAGCGCCATGCTTGCCGTCATGAAAGAGGGGACTTTCGTCAAGTCTCTTCTGCCCTCAATCTCATAAATCTGCTTTCATCCTCTCTGGAGAACATCGACCATGAAACGTCTCATACTCACTCTGCTCGTCGCCTGCTTCGGCTTTGCAGCACATGCGCAACAGGCCTTCCCGAATCGTGCAATCAAGCTTGTCGTGCCGTTTGCGGCCGGCTCGACGATCGACATGCTGGGTCGGGCCATCGGTCAGGGCCTGTCCGAGAAGCTCGGGCAGCCGGTCGTGATTGAAAACAAGCCGGGCGCCGGTTCGTCGGTCGGTGCCGTGACCGTTGCCAACAGCCAGCCGGACGGGTATACCTTGTTGCTGGGTACCAATGCGACGTTCGCCGTCAACCCCATCCTGTACAGGAAGCTGCCATACGACCCAGCCGATTTCAAGGTCATCGCCACTACCGGTGGCAGTCCGAGCTTTCTGATGGTCGGCGGGCAGTCCAAGTTCCGCAGTCTTGCTGACCTGATCAAGGCGGCCAAGGAGCATCCAGGCTCGGTCAAGTACGCGTCTTCCGGGGTTGGTTCCACCGGCCACCTGGTGGGCGAGGTGCTCGCGGCAGCCGCCGGTGTGCAGTTGCTGCATATTCCCTACAAGGATGGACCGCAAGCATTGACTGCCACGATCACCGGCGAGGTCGACGCGATCTTCTATCCATCGGGGGCCGCGCTGCCGATGATCAATGCGGGCCGGGTGCGGCCGCTGGCGGTCAGCACCAAGCGGCGCACGGTCGACCTGCCGAACGTGCCGACGATCGCCGAGTCGGGCTACCCGAACTTCGATCTGACCGGCTGGACGGTGATCGCGGTGCCGGTCAAGACGCCTGCGGCGGTGGTCGACCGGCTGCGTGACGCCATCATTTCCGTGTATGGGAGCCCGGCTTACGAGGCCAAGCTCGACGCACTGGGACTGGTGCCGCAAAAGCTGGTCAACCGCGATGTCGAGGACTTCGTGCAGACCGAGCAGCACAGCATGGCCGATGTGGCCAAGCGTGCGAACATCAAGGCGGAATAGGTCGGGCAGGCAGACAACGGCGGGTCAGTAGTCGACCTGGCCCGAAAGCCAGTGCGTGAATGCCGTCAGTGCCACTGTCCGACCCCGGTCCTTTTCCGAGCAGAACCAGTAGCCGAGCGCACCGGTGTAGCCGCCGGCGGGCTGACCGGCCAGCGGCGCGGCCAGTACGCCACTGGCCAGTTCGTCGGCCACCAGGCAACGCGGCAACAGTGCGACGCCCAGGCCGGAGATGACCGCCTGGATCATCGAGTGGTAGTTGTCGAACTGCGGGCCCGTCAGCGTATTGAGGCTGGGCAACTGGTTCATCTCTGCCCAGACCGGCCAATGCTGCGGCACGGTCACGTGGCGCAGCAGCGGGAACCTTTGCACGTCGTGCGGTTCGCGTATCGAATCGGCGGTCAGCAGCGGCGCAACCAGCACCACTTCCAGCCCGTCCAGGTACATCGATTCGGCACCGGGCCACTTGCCATCGCCAAACAGGATCGAGCCGTCGATCGACGAGTCGCGGTAGTCGAAGCCGCTGACATAGCGCACGAAGTTGATCTGGATGTCGGGATGTTGGCTGTAGAAATCGGGCAAGCGCGGAATCAGCCACTTGGTGCTGAACGTGGGCATGGCCGAGATGTTCAGTGCGCCGCCATGGATGCTCTGGCTGATCAGGCCCAGCGTGGCTTCCTCCAACTGATCGAGCAGCGGCCGGATGCCCTTTTCGTAGCGGGAACCTGCAACGGTCAATTCCAGCTTCTTCCCGTTGCGATTGAAAAGCGCCACCTCGAGCCAGCGTTCGAGCTCCTGAATCTGCTTGGTGACCGCGCCTTGCGTCAGGTGCAGATCAACGGCTGCGCGCGAGATGCCGCCAAAGCGCACCACCGTCGAGAACGTGCGCAGCAGATGCGAAGGAGGATTGATGCGGCGGATCTTCATGGTGTCTGGTGCTGCGGTGGGGACGTCCCAACGGCTGTCGCACCTTGGGTGTCTCCACCCAGGCGATCATAAACACCCTGTCGCCAGCTCGGCCCCCGTGCGCCGGGCTGGCGGATCAGCGCGCGATCAAAGGCTGCCCTTGCCCAGCTGCTGCAATTGGGCCATCAGCGCCGCGTCCTGATAGCGCGCGGAACTGAGCGCGGTGGCATAGCCCGGGACCGGCTTGCCTGCCACCCATGCGGCGCACAGCGATCCGGTTGCGCACGAAGCCATCGAGCCAAAGCCGGACAGGGCGCCTGCAACGAAAGCGCCTGGCGTCTGCATGGGGCCAATCAAGGGCCAGTTTTCTTCCGTCATCGTGTAGTAGCCGCCGTAGTGGTGGGCACCACGTGGCAGCCGACCGATATAGACGCCCAGCTTCGGATGCAGACGCGACGCTGCCCGCAGAACGGAATCGGGAAACTGCGGATCGACCGGCGCCTGGCCATGCGGATCGCTCGCGGCGTGGTTGTAGGCCCAACCGAGCTTGAGCCAGTTTCCGTCCACCGCACCGTCGGGACGGCAGTGGATGCCGCCGGGCATGGGCTCGATCAGCTTGCGCGTCGTCGGGTCGCTGGCAAGGATCTCGCGATCCTCATCCGACCAGGCCAGTGTCTGCCCGTCCAGGTCGATCGTGAACGGCATCGTGCGTGCAATGGCGCCTGCGCGATCCTGGAACGCGATCTTCTGCTGGTAGACCGTCGTCACGGGGAGATCCTCTCCGAGCATGTCACCGACGTCCCGCAGAAAGGGGCCGGCCGCATTCACGATCCGATCGGCGCACACGCTGCGGCTGCCTTCGTCGCAGCGCAGCGCCAGTTCGAACGACGCGTCCTTGGTCAGGCCGGTGAGCTCGGCGCGCAGGAGCGTTCCGCCCGCCGCCCGAATCTCCTCGAGCATGTACTGACCCATTTGCTGGGCACTGATGGAGCCGGCACGCCGGATATGGATGATGCTGCGCACATCCGGCGCATACATGGGAAATGCCTTGCGGATCAGCGTGGGGTCGAGCAACACATCGACGCCATCCGGCGCGGATGTCCACGGTGCGCGCAGCGATGGCGCGTAGTCCGATCGCGCGGTGTCGCGGATGCGGATCTTGTCCGGCGTGTCGCCATAGCCGCGGTACAGGTCTTCGATCAGGTCTTCGGGGCGCTCGCGCCGGGTCACGAGCGCATAGCCGCCTCGGGTCATGTTCAGGCGCCCGCCGCTGGCCACGTCGATCTGCTCCATCAGCCGGATGCTGTGGTCGGTGAATGCCGTCATGGTGGGGTGGGGCCACCAGTTGCGGTAGTTCTCCCCGGACTGGGCGGAGGTCAGGCTCATCGGATCGCGCGGATCGATCAGCACGACACGTTGGATGTTCTGTTCCTTCACGAGGTAGTACGCCGTTGCGATGCCGACATTGCCGGCGCCGATCACTGCGACGTCAAAGGAATCTGGGGAGTCGAGGGCCATGGATGCGTGTCTTTCAGAAATGGTCGAACAATTGACAACTGCGTGCCTGCACCGCCTTGCGCCCGCGTCGGTGGGCCTTGCGCGATCGCAGCCGGCAATTGGCATTCGATACGTGAATTGTCCGGTTCGGCGCTGAAACATTGCTTCGAAAAGGCTGACGTTGGCAGAACAATCCGCTACCACCACCGGATGGCCATATGCCCGGCGTCGACAACCGATTGCCAGCAGCATTCGGCGCCGCGATCGAACTGAATGCCGCCAGCGCAGGTCTCGAAGCCCTGCCAAGCTCAGTTCAGCGAGATGGGCAGCCTGCTGGAGTTCTTCACCTCTTCCATCACGACGTAGGTGCGGGTCTCGCGGACGCCGGGCAGTTGCCACAGCACCGAGCCGGCAAATGCCCGATACGACTCCATGTCGGCCAGGCGTGTCTTGATCAGGTAGTCGAAGCCGCCCGCGACCATGTGGCACTCCATGATTTCCGGACGCACCTGCACGGCGGCACGAAACTCGTCGAACACATTGGCCGTGGTGCGGTCCAGCAGCACTTCGACGAAAACCAGCATCGTGGCGCCCAGCAGCCGCGGATTGAGCCGGGCCTCGTAGCCCTCGATGAAGCCGTCGCGCGTCAAACGCTGCACGCGCGCCAGTACCGCGGTGGGCGACAGCGCGACCGCCTCGGCCAGTTTCAGATTCGACATGCGCCCATCGGCCTGCAGGTGGTGCAGGATGCGTCGATCTGTTCTGTCCAATTCCGGGAGTTCAGGTGTCGTCATAGCGAAAAATTCGATCAACGAATGAGAATTCGAAGCAATATGCTATCCGTATTCGAGATCATTGAGCATGTCACCGAGATATTTTCCATGCATCCCAACCGATCCTGTATGTCCGAACCTTTTTTCCAGTCCTCACCCTGGGCCGATGCCCCCTTGCGGCGCGCCGTCACCGCCGCGACGCGTTTGCCGGAGCCGCAGGCCATCGGGCAGCTGCTCAACGGCGCGCGCATGGAGAGCGGCGCAGCGCAGCGCATCCATTCGCTCGCCGAACGCCTCACGCAGACGCTTCGCACGCGCAAGTCCGGCGGCGGGCGCGCCGGGCTGGTGCAGAACCTGCTGCAGCAATACGACCTCACGTCACAGGAGGGGGTGGCGCTGATGTGCCTGGCCGAAGCGCTGCTGCGCATTCCCGATGCGGCCACGCGCGACGCGCTGATTCGCGACAAGATCGCACAGGGACAGTGGCAATCGCACCTGGGGCGCAGTCCCTCGCTGTTCGTGAACGCGGCCACCTGGGGTTTGCTGATCACCGGCAAGCTGGTATCCACCCATAGCGAATCGGGCTTGTCCGCTGCGCTGGGCCGGCTGGTCGGCAGAAGCGGCGAGCCGCTGATCCGCAAGGGCGTGGACATGGCCATGCGCATGATGGGCGAGCAGTTCGTGACGGGCGAGACCATCGCCGACGCATTGCGCAATGCGCGGGTGCGCGAGCGAGAAGGATTTCGCTACTCGTTCGACATGCTGGGCGAAGCCGCACTCACGGCCGCGGACGCGCAGCGCTATCTGCGCGAATATGAAACCGCGATCGAGGCGATCGGCAAGGCCAGCGGCGGCCGCGGCATTCATGACGGCCCGGGCATTTCGATCAAACTGTCGGCGCTGCACCCGCGCTACAGCCGCGCGCAGTACGACCGGGTTCTCGCTGAGCTGTATCCGACGGTGCTGCGGCTGTGCGTCCAGGCAAGGCGCCATGACATCGGCCTGAACATCGACGCCGAGGAGGCGGACCGTCTGGAATTGTCGCTCGATCTGCTGGAAAAGCTTGCGTTCGAGGAGCAGCTGCAAGGCTGGAATGGACTGGGCTTCGTCGTGCAGGGCTACCAGCGGCGGTGTCCGGCTGTCGTCGACTACGTGATCGACCTGGCGCGGCGCAGCCAGCGCAGGCTGATGATCCGACTGGTCAAGGGTGCGTACTGGGATTCGGAGATCAAGCGCGCGCAGATCGATGGCCAGGACGACTATCCGGTCTATACGCGCAAGGCCTACACCGATGCGGCCTACATTGCCTGTGCACGCCAGCTGCTGGCGGCGCCGGATGCGGTCTACCCGCAGTTTGCGACCCACAATGCCCAGACGCTGGCGACCATCCATGAACTCGCCGATCCGCAGCGCTACTTTGTCGGCCAGTATGAATTCCAGTGCCTGCACGGGATGGGAGAGCCGCTGTATGAACAGGTCGTCGGCAGCACCACCGATGGCAAGCTGGGCCGGCCTTGCCGGATCTACGCGCCGGTGGGCTCGCACGAAACGCTGCTTGCGTATCTGGTGCGCCGCTTGCTCGAAAACGGCGCGAATACCTCGTTCGTCAATCAGATCGCCGACGAGACGCTGTCGATCGACAAGCTCATCCGCGATCCGGTCGAGACCATCGAAGCACTCGCACGCGAAGAAGGGCAACTCGGGTTGCCGCATCCTGCCATTGCGCTGCCGCGTGACCTGTACGGGTCGCTGCGGCCCAATTCACGCGGCCTCGATCTGAATGACGAATCGGTGCTGCGGCGGTTGCAGGCGACTTTTGCCGAACCCGCGCCGACACCATGGCTGGCGCATCCGATGCTGGCACACGACACCGGCTCCGAGGGCGCCGTGCCAGTCCACAGCCCGGGCAATCACGCGGACACCGTCGGCCATGTGCGACAGGCGACGCTGGCGGAGGTCGAACAGGCGCTGGGCCATGCGGCCCACGGTGCCGCGGCCTGGGCCGCAACCGCGCCGGATGACCGGGCAGCCGTGCTGCAAGCCGCTGCCGATCGGCTCGAAGAGGACTTCGCGCGTTGCATGGACATTCTGATGCGCGAAGCCGGCAAGTCCGCGGCCAATGCCATTGCCGAGGTGCGTGAGGCAGTCGATTTTCTGCGCTACTACGCACGCGCGGTACGTGACAACTTCGACAACGCGACCCATGTTCCGCTGGGCCCGGTGGTGTGCATCAGTCCGTGGAACTTCCCGCTCGCCATCTTTCTGGGGCAGATCGCGGCGGCGCTGGCGGCAGGCAACGTGGTGCTGGCCAAACCGGCCGAGCAGACAGCGCTGATTGCCGCGCATGCCGTGCGCACCCTGTGGTTGGCAGGTGTTCCGCGCTCGGCGCTGCAGCTGCTGCCGGGCGAGGGCGCCGTCGTGGGTGCGGCACTGGTGCGCGATGCGCGCGTGCAAGGTGTCCTCTTCACCGGTTCCACCGAGGTCGCCCGAGGCCTTCAGGAAGCCATCGCGGGGCGGGTCACCACGCATGGTGGCGCGCTTGCGCTGGTGGCCGAAACCGGTGGACAAAACGCCATGATCGTCGACTCGTCCGCGTTGGCCGAGCAGGTCGTGGGAGACGTGCTGGTTTCGGCGTTCGACAGTGCGGGGCAGCGCTGTTCCGCCCTGCGCGTCCTGTGCGTGCAGCAGGAGGCGGCCGACCGTGTGCTGGCCATGCTGCTGGGCGCGATGCAAGAGCTGCGCGTGGGTGATCCGACGCGTCTGCGGACCGATGTCGGGCCGGTGATCGACCAGGAGGCCAAGGCCAACATCGAACGCCACATTGCACACATGCAAGCAAGCGGCTGTGCCGTGCACCAGGTGGCCGGACACGCTGCGCATCACGACAACCATGGCACCTATGTCTTGCCCACGCTGATCGAGATCGGGCAGATCGCTGAACTGACGCGGGAGGTGTTCGGTCCGGTGCTGCACTTCGTGCGCTACGCGCGCGAGGATCTGGCTGCCTTGCTCGCCCAGATCAACGCCACCGGATATGGGCTGACCATGGGTCTTCACACCCGCATCGACGAAACCATTGCGCGCGTCGTCGACGCCGCGCATGCCGGCAACGTGTACGTGAACCGGAACATGGTGGGCGCGGTGGTCGGCGTACAGCCCTTTGGCGGTGAAGGCCTCTCGGGTACCGGGCCCAAGGCGGGTGGTCCGCTGTATCTGTATCGCCTGCTGGCGGCCCGACCCGACGATGTGCTGGTTCGGGCGCTTCGCTCGCACGAGACCGCGCCGCCGGCCGCCGATCGACCGGCCACGTTGCTCCAGGTGCTTGAGCGATGGGCCGGCAGTCAGGGCCATGCGGCGTTGGTCGGGGCCTGTGCGCGCCTGGGCTCATGCATGCCCGACAACCGGACGCTGACATTGCCCGGGCCGACCGGCGAGCGCAACGTCTATTCGATCGTGCCGCGCAGCAAGGTCCTGTGCCTGGCTGACGACGCGCAGGATCTGCTCGTGCAGCTTGCGGCGGTTCTTGCCGTTGGCGGTCGTGCGGTGTGCCCGCCCAGCGCACGCGGCCTGGTCCAGACCCTGCCATCGGAGCTGCAACTGCGCGTTGTCATTGCGCAGGAAGTGTTTTCATCCACCACTGCCTATGACGCGGTGTTGCTGCACGGCACGCGCGAGCAGATGCACGAGGTTCAGCGGCAGTTGGTGCGACGTGGCGGACCGGTGATTGGCGTTGAGCGTCTGGACCCTGGCCAGACCGCCATCGCGCTCGAGCGCCTCGTCGTCGAGCGGGCATTGAGCATCAACACGGCCGCGGCCGGTGGCAATGCGTCGCTGATGACACTGGGCTGATGCGCTTGCGCATCGAGATGCCCGGCCGCGGCGCGTTCATACAATGCGGGTCTTGCAACTTCCGGAACTTCCATGACCAAAGGCGGCAAGACACGTCTGGAACGCTTCATCGCGCGCATGGTCGGGCAACTTGCCTGCCTCGATGCCGCCGCGGCGGCCACCCAGGCCCTGCACGGGGATGTATGGGAAGTGGGCCTGGGCAATGGTCGCACCTACGATCATCTGCGCGAACGTTTCGCCGGTCGTGACATCATCGTCTTCGATCGCCAGGTGGCGGCCCACCCGGACTGCATTCCGCCCGTCGACCGGATGCGCCTGGGGGATTTTCGCGACACGATCGCGGTCGAGGCACAGCGGAGCGCGGGCGCGCTGGCGATGATCCATGCCGACGTCGGCAGCGGCGACATAGCAGCCAGCCGGGCGCTCGGCCGTTGGCTGGCTCCGCTGTTCGCGCAGGCACTGGCGCCAGGCGGCTACCTGGTGGGAGACCAGCCAATGGACGATGCGGCGCTGGAGCCGATCGCATTGGCGGCCATCGGTGCGCTCGATCTGCCGCCCGATACCTATTTCGTCTATCGCAGACGCGGCTGAGCCCCAGCAAGGCCGCGCGGGGCAGACGCCGCTGCGCGCGTTGGCGCTGCGCAATGGTCAGACTGCAGCGGCAGGACCGCGGTCATGGCGGCGGCGACACCCCATGCTCGCGGGGGCCTGCGCTGGCGCGGAAAAACGCCTTGAGGGTCTTGTCGTCGAGGCTGGCGGCCGTTGCCAGTGCAAGCCGCTCCAGCGTTGTGGTGGCTGCAGCGGTTGCCACGTCGATGCCCAGGCCGGCGTCGGGTTGCCATGGTGCATCCAGGCGCAGGTAGCGCGCGCCCAATCGATCTTCCATGATCGCCTGTACATGTTGCTGCTGCACGGAAATCAAGGTCAGTATCAGCCGTCCGTCGGTCAGCCAGCCTACGGCTCCCGCTTGCGCGTCCACCGCCTCGCTGGGTTGGTAACCGGCGGTTGCAGTGCCGATCGAGACCATGCGAATCCGGTCCGGCTGCACTTTCATGAAATGCTCGGCCTCGTGCATCGCGACCTGGTCCGGTGCGACCGCGAACAAGCCGCCATCGGCATACAGGCGATCACCGATCGGCACCGAGGGGAAGTAGGCCGGCGCTGCGCAGGTGGCCATGGTGACGTCGATCACCTTGATGTCCCCATCGCCCCGCGAGGCTGCAACATGGGGCGTCTTGAAGACCTTGGTGACACTGCGCGACACGTCCACCGCCGGAATCACCACCGCGTGGAGTGCCTGCCCCAGCGTGCGGTCGCCGAAATGCGTCTGCAATTCGCTGCGCAACGCCGCGCCGCTGTACTTCGGCCCCATCACCGATCGGCTCAGGTCGATCAGCCGGGTCACCGCGCCCGAGGGCAGGCGGCGCGACGAAAACACATCTTCACCGCGGTTGCGGAACAACGCGACGATCGCGGCCATCGGCACTTCGAACGCCAGCGCCATGGCCAGCAGGCCGCCGACCGAGGTTCCCGCGATCAGGTCGAAGCGCCGACCCAGTGGTTCACCCAGGCGCTGTTCGATCTGCGCCAGCACGACCGCGGTGTACAGGCCCAGAAATCCGCCCCCGGACAGCGCCAGGATGCGGAATGCATCGTTTTTGGTAGCAGTTGGCACGGCACCCTCTCGGCATGGATCGTTGCGCTCCGGTGTCCCATTCTGGCAGACAGCGCGTGGCGCCTGGCTGGCGCCGATCGTCAGGCCGCCGGCTCGGGGTTTGTCGCCGCTACAGCTGACAACTCCACCAGCAGTGCACCTGCCTGGACCTGGGCACCCTGTGCAAACCATACCGCCGTCACGACAGCGTCGATGGGCGCCAGCGATGGATGCTCCATCTTCATGGCTTCGAGGACCAGCAGGGTGTCGCCCTTGCGGACCGTGTCGCCGCTGGCGACATGCAAGGCCACGATCCGTCCGGCCATCGGTGAGCGGATCGCGCCACCGTGGCCGGCATCGGTGCGCGCCGCGCCGCTCAGGCTCACATCCTGCAGGCGGAACTGGCGACCCTGCCAGCGCAGCAGCAAGGCGCCATCGTCCCAGGCCCAGGCGACGGGCACCCGCCCTTGCCCGAGGGTGATGGTCATGGTGTCAGGGCCACAAGCGGACAGCGTCAGAGTGTCGTGTTTGTCTCCGGCGTCCACGCCATAGTGCGCGCCGCCGTGGGCCGCCACGCGGGCCTGGCAGGCCTTGCCGTCGATCGACAGTCGCAGCGGAACCGGCCACGCGAGCGGCAGGCTGACCTGGGTCGGATCATGCCCGTCGCGCAGCGCGCGCGCCGCGTACAGTGCCAGCGCGCCCGCGGCGGGCGGCAGGGCCGGCATGTCGGCCAGCACCGCCTCGCCATGGGCCGGGACGAAGCCGGTGCTGGCTTGTCCGGCGGCAAAGACCGGATGGCGCAGGCAGCCGGACAGATACGCCTGGTTGGTCTGCACGCCGAGCACCACCGCCTGCGTCAGTGCGCCGTGCAAGAGGTGCCGCGCCGCATCCCGGTCGGGGCCATGGGCGATGAACTTGGCCACCATCGAGTCGTAATCGGGCGCTATCGGCTGCCCGGACTCCAGCGCATGGTCGACCCGCGCCAGGCTGCCGGGTTGCCAGGCCCGCAGGCGGCCGCTTTGCGGCAGGAATCCCTGCTGCGGATCTTCAGCGCACAGGCGCGCCTCGATCGCATGCCCGCCGGATTCAAAGCGCTGCAGGATGGTCTGCTGCGCGGTCTGGGGCAGGGGTTCGCCGCCGGCCACGCGCAATTGCCATTCCACCAGGTCGTAACCGGTCAGCGCTTCGGTGACCGGGTGTTCGACCTGCAGCCGGGTGTTCATTTCCATGAAATAGAAGTGGCCGGCCGGGTCGAGCAGGCATTCGATGGTGCCGGCGCCCCGGTAGTCGATGGCGCGCGCCGCCGCCACGGCCATGTCGCCCATCTGGCGGCGCAGCAGCGCGCCACGGGCGCCCGCCATGGCGGGTGAAGGCGCTTCCTCGATCAGTTTCTGGTGGCGGCGCTGCACCGAGCAATCGCGCTCGCCCAGGTGCACCACATGCCCGTGGGCATCGGCGAACACCTGGATCTCGACATGGCGCGGCTGGGCAATGGCGCGCTCGAGCAGCACCGTGTCCGAGCCGAACGCCGACAGGGCTTCCGAGCGGGCGCTGGACAGGGCCGAGTCGAATGCGTCGCCCGCGGTCACCAGGCGCATGCCGCGCCCGCCGCCACCGGCGGTGGCCTTGATCATCAGTGGGTAACCGATCATGTCGGCGTGGGCGCGCAAGCTGGCGTCGTCCTGGCTTGCGCCGCTGTAGCCGGGCACACAGGGCACGCCGGCGGCCTGCATCAGGCGTTTCGCCTGCGCCTTGTCGCCCATGGCGCGGATGGCCGCCGCGGGTGGCCCGACCCAGACCAGTCCGGCGTCGCAGACGGCCTGCGCGAATGCGGCGTTTTCGGCCAGGAAGCCGTAGCCCGGATGCACCGCCTGCGCGCCGCTGGTGCGTGCCGCGTCGATGATGGCCGCAATGTTCAGGTAGGAGTCGCGCGGCGGCGCGGCGCCGATGCGCACGGCCTGGTCGGCCAGGCGGACATGCACGGCGTCGACGTCGGCGTCGGAGTACACCGCCACCACCCGCAGGCCCATGCGGCGCGCGGTGCGCAGAATGCGCACGGCGATCTCGCCCCGGTTGGCGATCAGCAGGCTGTCGAACGGGGTCGCCGTCCCGGTGCTGTGCGTCTGTGTCATGGCCGAGCCACTCCAAACTGCATCGGCCGAACGCCGCGCCGGTCGGCGTCCGCGCACAGGCTCAGGCACAGACCCAGCACGTCACGTGTATCGCGGGGATCGATGATGCCGTCGTCCAGCATCAGGCTGGAGGTGGCAATCGCGCTTTGCTGGCTCTCGAACGTGTGGATGATGGCCTTCTCCTGCGCGTCGAGCGCCGCGGCGTCCACCGGCAGGCCCTTGCGTCTGGCTCCGGCTTCGGCCACGATGCGCATCGTCGTGGCAGCCTGTTCGCCACCCATCACCGCGGTGCGCGCGTTGGGCCAGGAAAACAGGAAGCGCGGCTCGTAGCCACGTCCGCACATGCCATAGTTGCCGGCGCCGAACGAGGCACCGCACATGATGGTGAGTTGCGGCACGCTGGCGTTGGCCACGGCCTGGATCATCTTGGAGCCGTGCTTGATCATGCCGCCACGCTCATAGTCCTTGCCCACCATGTAGCCCGTCGTGTTCTGAAGATAGACCAGTGCGGTGCCGCTCTGGCAGCAGGCCTGGATGAAATGGGTCGCCTTGTTGGCGCCGTCCGGGTCCAGTGGCCCGTTGTTGGTGATGATGCCCACCGGGTGCCCCAGCACGCTGGCGTGGCCGGTGACAGTGGCCGCACCGTACGCGGCCTTGAATTCGAGAAAGTCCGAGTCGTCGACGATGCGGCCGATGACCTCGCGCATGTCGACCGGCTTGCGGCCGTCGGCCGGAAAAAGGCCCATCAACCCGGCGCGATCCAGCCGCGGTGGCGCGACCGGCCGCTGGGTCACCGGTGCCCGTGGCAGCAGGTGGCGCTGCCATTGCAGCCGCTGCACCACGTCACGCGCCAGCCGCACGCCATCGGCATCGTCCTCGGCCATGTACTCGCCCAATCCGGAGACGCTGGTGTGCATCTCGGCCCCACCCAGTTCTTCTTCGGTCGCAATTTCGCCGGTGGCTGCCTTGAGCAGCGGCGGGCCGGCCAGGAAGGCGCGGGCCCGGCCGCGCACCATGATCACGTAATCCGACAGCCCGGGCATGTAGGCGCCGCCGGCGGTCGACGAACCATGCACCACGGTGACGACCGGCAGCCCGGCCGCCGACAGCCGTGCCAGGTTGCGAAAAATCGTGCCGCCCAGCACGAATCCCTGCACCTTGTAGCGCAGCAGGTTGGCGCCGGCGCTCTCGACCAGATGCAGGAACGGCAGCTTGTTGTCGAGTGCGATCTGCTGGGCGCGCAGCATTTTCTCCAGCGCCATGGCACGCAGGGAGCCGGCCTCGATGCCCGAATCCGATGCCACCACCATGCAGCGGGTGCCCGACACACAGCCGATGCCGGTGATCACGCCAGCGCCGGGCACACACTTGGCCGGCTCCGGATGGTCCATGCCGTAGCCGGCCAACGCAGAGAGTTCGAGAAACCCGCTGCCGGGGTCGAGCAGCAGGGCGATGCGCTCGCGTGGCAGCAGTTGCCCGCGTTTGTCGAACAGGGGTTTGGCGGCGGCCGAGCGGTCACGGGTGCGTTGCGCCAGTGCATGCACCTGCGCCAGCAACGCCTGCATGTGCGCCCGGTTGCGGACGAAGTCCTCGTGTTGTGGTTGGATGCGGGTTTCCAGGATCGGCATGGCGGGGCTTGGTCAATGTGTCCGTTGTGCTGGCTGCACCGGACTTGCGCGCATTGTCGGCCATGCCGACCCGCCATTTCCCGAGGTTGGCCCGCCGGCCATCAATGTGCCAGCTGCGCCCGTGCCCGGTGCAGCCGCACGAACAGGTTGTCCGGGCTGATCGACAGCCGCGCACAGACGTCCCGCGTCGATTCTTCCTCCAGCACCCGCAGTTGCATCGCGTCGCGCAACAGGGCCGGCAGCTGCTCGATCCTGGCCAGCGTGCGTGCCAGTTGCTGGCGCTGCTCGGCGACCTCGTGCGGACCGGGTTGCGGGCAGACGAAGGCGGGCATGCCGTCGTCATCGTCGTGTTCTTCCAGACTGTCGGTGCCGGCGCGCTGGCGCACCAGGTCGACGATCTTGTTCTTCAGGATGCCGGTCAACCAGGAACGCAGCGCCGAGCGGCCGGCAAATGCTGCCTTGCCGGAGATGACTGCCTCGAACACGTCGTGAACCACGTCCTCGGCCAGCATCGGATCGTGCAGCCGGCGCTGCGCGAATCGCACCAGATCCTGGCGGTGGGAGACCATCTCGACCCAGCTGACGGCGAGATCGGGTGCGGCGGGCGGGCTGGCGTGATGCTGGGCTGCTGCGGTCATGCGGGTCTCCGTGGGAGTGCGATTGCGATGCCTTGACTGTGCGCGGCATGCCTCGCGCCTTGCTCGCGCAACCTCACGGGGAGATAACATTTGCGTAAGAACTCCCATTGAGCGGCGACACTCCACCCATGGCTCCATCGATTCTTGTGGCGGAAGACCAGGCAGACATCCGCGACCTGCTGGTGATGAATCTGCGCAACGCCAGCTACCAGGTGCAGGCGGTTGCCGATGGCGTGGCGGCCCTGGAGAGCCAGAATGAACAGGCCAGCGACCTGCTGATCCTGGACCTGATGATGCCCGGCATGGATGGTCTGGAAGTGTGCAAGGCGCTGCGCGCACGTGGGCGCACCACGCCGATCCTGATGCTGACCGCCAAGTCCACCGAACTGGATCGGGTTCTGGGGCTGGAACTGGGCGCCGACGACTACCTGACCAAGCCGTTCTCATTGGCCGAGTTGATGGCGCGGGTGAAGGCGTTGCTGCGCCGTGCCGACTTGCAGCGCGCAGCGCAGGCCCAGGGCCTGGGGCCGATCCGGGTGCGCAATGGCGATCTGGAGATCGAACCGGCGAAGCGTCGGGTGCGTTATCGCGGCGCGGCGCTGGACTTCACCGCGCTCGAGTACGACCTGCTGCTGCATTTCGCGATGCATCCCGGCCATGTGTTCTCGCGCACGCAGCTGCTCGCTGCGGTATGGGGCTATACCCACGACGGCTACGAACACACGGTGACGACGCATATCAACCGGCTGCGCGCCAAGCTCGAAACCGATCCGATGCGCCCGCAGCTGATCCTGACCGTGCGCGGGGCCGGCTACAAGATGCGCGAGGCGCCAGGGTGAGTGCGCAGCGGGAGCTCGGCGTGTGAGCGTCCGTGTCCGCATCGCGCTGACGATCTTCATCACCGGCGCGCTGACGGCAGTCGGCGTGATGGCCACGGTGCTGTTTGCCTTCCAGCGCTTCGAGCACGAAACCACCTTTCAGCGCGCCGATGCCTTCCTCGGTCGTGTCGTCGCGATGTACGACAACATCTTCGAGATGCACCAGCGCCAGCCGCAGGAGTTCAACCAGTTTCTGCGCAACCTGGTGCTGTTCGAGCCCGATACCCAGCTCTACCTGCTCGATGCCACCGGTACCGTGGTCTCGTCCACCGGGAGCGCCATCCTGCCGCCCGGCTTCAAGGTGCGTCTGGGGCCGGTGCTGCAGGCGGTGGAGCATCCGGACATGCCGTATGTGATGGGCGACGACCCCGAACGCATGGACGCCGGCGCCATCATTGCGGCGCGCGCGGTCCGCCGCGCCTTGATCCGCAACGACGAACCGGTGGCGGGTTACCTGTACCTGGTGTGCCACAAGCCGGTCTTGCCGCAGGGGCGGCTCGCGGTGCTGGGCAGCAGCATCGCCAAACCCGCGCTGATCGCGATCCTGGGCGTGGTCGTCCTGGCCACGCTGATGGCGGCCTGGATCATCGCGGCCGTGACCCGGCCGTTGCGCCAGTTGACACGCGCGGTCGCGTTGATCTCCCAGGATGGGCTGGACGTCGGTGCACCGGGCACACCCGAGCATCTGCTGCCCCGGCGCACAACGGACGAATTCGGCCAGTTGACCCAGGCCTTCGTGATGATGCTGGAAACCGTGCGCCGCCAATGGTCGGCGTTGCGCCGGCTCGACCATTTCCGGCGCGAAGGTGTCAGCAACCTGTCGCACGACCTGCGCTCGCCGCTGACCGCCACCACGGCGTGCCTGGAGACGCTGGAGTCACGCTGGCAAGGCGACGAGAACCGCGCTGCCGATCGCGCGCTGGTGGCGATGGCGCTGCGCAACACCCACAATGCCGCGCGCCTGGTGCAGTCGCTCGGCGACCTGGCGCAACTCGACGAGCCCGCGTTTCGGTTGCGCCGCGAACGGCTCGATGCGGGGGAACTGCTGGACGACATTGCCGTGCGCTTCGCGCAGCGCGCGCACAACCAGGGCGTCACGCTGCACGCGCTGCCTGCGTCCAGTGCCGCGCTTGCGCCGCCGGTGGTCGCGCTGGACATCGAACTGTTCGAGCGCGCGATCGCCAACCTGGTGGACAACGCGCTCACCTTCTGCCGCCCGGGTGACAGGGTCGAGCTGTCGGCCCAACTGCGGGGCGACTGGGTGGAGGTGGTCGTCGATGACACCGGCCCAGGCATCCCGGCGTCCGACGTGGCGCACCTGTTCGATCGCCTTTACCAGGCGCGCCAGTCGGTCGCGCCGGCCACCGGCGTCGGTGGCAAGGGGCTCGGACTGGCGATCGTCAAGCGCATCGCCGAACTGCATGGCGGCAGCGCACGGGTGGACAGCACGGTGGGCGTCGGCACGCGCGTGACCTTGCAGCTGCCGGCCGCGCTCAGGCCGTCACCAGCCGCAGGCAGGTGATCTCGGCGGCGACACCCAGGCGCTTGGGTGGACCCCAGTAGCCGGTTCCCCGGTTCGTATAGACCCACAGATCGCCGAGTTTGCGCAGTCCGGCGGTGAACGGCTGCTGGAATCGCACGAAATGCATCCAGGGCCAGAACTGACCGCCATGGGTGTGGCCGGACAACTGCAGGTCGTAACCGACACCCGCCGCTGCCAGCGCGCTGCGCGGCTGATGCGCCAGCAACAGGCGCAGCCCCGCGCCCAGCGGTGCCCCCTGCAAGGCGCCGCGCGGGTCGCTGCGGTGGCTGGCGTCGAAACGGTGGGCGCCAAAATCGGCCACGCCGGCCACGACCACCATCGCGCTGTCGTTCGGTCGCGTGCGCTCGGCTGGCGATGGTGTCACGGCCAGGGGATGGTGCACCACCTTGTGCTCGTTGAGCAGCACCTGAACGCCCAGGCCACGCAGTTCGCTCATCCACGCATCGGCACCGGCGTAATACTCGTGATTGCCGGTGACGAAGAAGCTGCCGTGGGTGGAGACCAGTTGCGACAGGGGCGCGACATGGCGTCGCAGCGCATCCACCGAGCCATCGACCAGGTCGCCGGTGATGGCGACGATGTCGGCGTTCAGCGTGTTGACCCGCTCGACGATGCGCTGCAGATAGTCATGGCGAATCGTCGGCCCGACGTGGATGTCGGAGATCTGCACCACGCAAAAACCGTGCAGCGCCCGCGGCAATCCGGCGATCGGCACGTCCACCCGCGTCACTTGCGCGGTCTGGCGTGCGTTCCACAGTCCCCACAGTGTGGCCAGCAGCGCAAGCACGGGCACGGCGGCGGCGCTCCAGACCTGCAGCCCGTCCACGGGCAGCAGGATGCCGTGCGCGCGATGGAGCAGGTAGACGGCGGCCAGCGCCAGCAGCAATGCACCATCGCGCAGGACCGTCAGCACGAACAGCGTCGAGAAGAAGCCCATGCCAAGCAGACCACCCCAGTTCAGCGCGGCCGTGACAAACGGCAGCGCACGCCAGCTGCGGGTCAGAAACGGCATCGGCATCAGCAGTGCCGATGCCGTGAGCACGCCCCACATCGACCATTGCGGCAATGGCCCCCACACCGCCAGTGGCGTGGCGATGCGCCAGCCGACCCAGGCATGCAGCAGAAACGACAACAGAACGATCGGGGCCATGGAGAACAGGCAATGCCGGTTGGACGAAGACGGCACAATACCGCATGGCTTTCTCACATGTCGACCGAAGGGGGATACCCGCATGCATCCATTTCCCGCCTATCTGATTACACGGACCGAAGGTGTCACCAGCGCCGCGATGGTCCGCTTCGATCCGGCCGGGCTGGACCCGGGGGAGGTGCTGGTGCGGGTCGCGTACGCCAGCATCAACTTCAAGGATGCGCTGGCCGCGACCGGCAAGGCGCCGATCATCCGGCGCTATCCGTGCATCGGCGGCATCGATGCGAGCGGCATCGTCGAGCGTTCGGACTCGCCGCGTTTCCAGCCTGGCGACCGTGTCATCGTGCACAGTCACGGGTTCGGCGTGTCGCACCACGGCGGTTATGCCGCCTACGCACGCGCGCCGGCCGATTGGGTGAACCGGATCCCGGCGGGCATGGACCTGCTGGAGGCGATCACCATCGGCGTGGCGGGCTACACCGCCGCGCTGGCGGTGGAACTGATGGAGCACAACGGGCTGGCGCCGTCCAAGGGCAAGGTCATCGTCAACGGTGCGTCGGGCGGCGTGGCCAGCGTGGCGATCGACATCCTGGGCCAGCGCGGATACACGGTGGTGGCGGCCACGCGCAAGATGCAGGAGCGCGACTACCTGCTGGGCCTGGGCGCGGCCGAGGTGGTCGACAGCAGCCAGCTGGTGGTCGGCCAACGGCCCCTGGAATCGGCGACCTGGCAAGGCGCGGTCGATTCGCTGGGCGGCGAAGCGCTCGCCGGCCTGACCCGCACGATGCAGCGCGACGGTGTCATCGCCAGCCTGGGCAATGCGATGGACATCGCATTGCACACCACGGTGATGCCGTTCATCCTGCGCGGCGTGCGGCTGATCGGCGTGAACTCCGACAACGAACCGGCGCAGCGCGAACACCTGTGGCAGCGCCTGGGCAGCGACCTGCGACCGCGCCAGCTGGCCCGCATTGCGCAGGTGCATGCCTTTGACGCGTTGCCGGCGTTGATGCAGCAGGTGGCCGGTGGGCGGATCAAGGGTCGCACGGTGATCGCCATTGCGCCGGAGATCGGCGCGTAGTTCGCCGCGGCGCTGCGCAGACGCGCAACTGGCCCCTGCCCCGGGGCGTGTCAGTGCATCGGCTGCGCGCTTGCGGCAGGCGACTCACTCGCCTCGGTGTCTATTGCCCCTGGCACATCTTCAGATATAGATCGCCGGCGCGCGCGGTGACTGGCCCCGGTGTTCCATCGCCGATCAGGCGTCCATCGATGCGGGTCACCGGTGTCACGCCGCCCAGTGTGCCGGTGACGAACGCCTCCTGGGCCGAATACGCCTGCGCCAGCGTGAAATCGCATTCGCGCACCACGCCGCCCGCGGCCCGCCAGGCAGCCACCACGTTGGCCTGGGTGATGCCCTTGAAACTGTACAGGCCGGTGGAGGTCCACAACTCGTCGTCACCGCGCACGACGAAGAAGTTGGTGCTGTTGCAGCTGGCCACGCATCCGCGCGGGTCCAGCATCAGTGCCTCGTCGGCGCCCATCTTGATCGCCTGGATCAGCGCCTGGATCAGGTTCAGCCGGCTGTGCGAGTTCAGTCGCAGGTCGAACACATCCGGACCACTGGTGCGGAACGTCGAGGTCATCAGCGACAGGCCGCGTGCGCGGGTCTCTGGCTTGGGTGACTTGTACTCGGCCACGATCACCACGGTCGCACTGCCGATGGCAAAGCGTGGGTCCTGGTTGGGTGTGCTCTTGGTGCCGCGGGTGACCATCAGCCGGATATGGGCGCCGTCCGTCATGCCGTTGTGTGCGAGCGTCTGCCACAGGGCCTGCTCCATCTGTTCGCGATCCAGGCCGATATCGAGCGCGATCGACGTGGCGCCTTCATACAGGCGGTCCATATGCGCCTGCAGGCTGATGATCCGGCCCTTGACCAGCCGCAGTCCTTCCCAAATGCCGTCGCCGAGCGCGAAGCCGCTGTCGAATACCGAGACGCGCGCCTCGTTGCGTGGAAAGAACCTGCCATTCACATACACCTGCACCGCGTCGTTGCGCGGATCGGCGGCGTAGCCCTGGGCACTTTCGGAACTGGCAGTGGTCATGGTGGCGGTTCTCCCGATGGATTGCTAGAAATGGAATTCGTTGTGGCGGGCCAGGAAGGCCTGTGTCCGGGGCTGCTGTGGATGCTTGAGCAGTTGGTCGGGTGTGCCTTGTTCGTGGATCACGCCGTCGGCGATGAACAGGATGCGGTTCGCGAAGTGGTAGGCAAAGCCCAGTTCGTGCGTGACCAGCAGCATGGTGCGCCCTTCCTCTGCCAGTACCCGGATCGTGCGCAGCACCTCGCCGACCAGTTCCGGGTCGAGCGCCGAGGTGGGTTCGTCGAACAACAGCAGTTCGGGCTCCATCGCCAGGGCGCGGGCAATCGCCACGCGTTGCTTCTGGCCACCGGACAGGCGAGCCGGAAAAGTATCGGCCTTGTCGGACAGGCCGACGCGCTCCAGTTGCTGGCGTGCCTTTGTCTCGGCAAAATCGCGCGCCATGCGCTTGACGGTTCGCAGACCCTCCATCACATTGCCTAACGCGGTCATGTGCGGGAACAGGTTGAACTGCTGGAACACCATGCCCACGCGCTGGCGCACCCGCGTCAGCTCGCGTTCGGTGTAAAGCGTATCGATGCTGCCGTCGCGTCCGGTTCGTTCGGTGCCAACAATCGTGCCGCCAAGTTCGATGCGTCCGGCAGTGGGCTTTTCCATGAAATTGAGGCAACGCAACAGCGTGCTTTTGCCCGAACCCGAGGCACCGAGGATGGCAATGCGTTCGCCGGACGCGACATCGAGGTCGATGCCCTTGATGATGGCATCGGTCCCGAAGTGCTTGCGCAATCCGGTCACGCGCAGCAGGGGGGTGGCAGTGGAGGGCGTCATGCGGGGGCCGTCGTGATCATCAGTCGCCTTGGCGCAGCGTGCGCTCCAGCGCGTAGGTTGCCTGCACCAGCGGGTACAGGAAGGCAAAGAACAGCAGCGCGATCACCGTGTAGGCTTCGATCGGGTTGTAGTTCAACGAGGCGATCAGCTTGCCTTGTTGCAGCAGCTCGACATAGGCCACGGCCGAGGCCAGCGTCGACATCTTGACGATCTCGATCGCGCGGTTGGTCAGCGCCGGCACCATGCGCTTGATCGACTGCGGCAGGATGATGCGGCGCATCGCCTGCCACTGTGTCATGCCCAACGCGCGCGCGCCTTCCCACTGGCCGTGCTCGATCGACTGGATGCCGGCACGGAAGATCTCGCCCGAAAACGCAGCTGAATTGAGCGAAATGCCCAATGCAGCGGCCGTCAAGGGGCTGATCTCGAACGGCACCAGCATCGGCAGGGCAAAGTAGAACCACAGGATCTGCACCAGCACCGGGGTGTTGCGAAAGAACTCGACAAAGGCGCTTGCTGGCAGATAGATCCATGTGCGCCGCGAGTACCGGCCCAGGCCGATCAGCAGACCGAGCGACAGGCCTGCCACCAGACAGATCGCCGACATGCGCAGCGTCCCCGCCGCGCCAGCCAGCAGCGCTTGCGGGTTGTCCCAGACGGCAGCGAAATTCCAGTGGTGGTTCATCAGGGACCTTCAGTGCACAGTGGTTTCGCCGCTCACGGCCAGGCGCCGTTCGATGCGGTGCACGACCAGGCTGGCGGCGTAGATCACCGTGAAGTAGATCAATGCGGTGACGGTGAAGACCTCCAGCGGGCGGAACGTCTTTTGCGCCACCTCGTTGGCCTGGAACAGCAGGTCGGCGTACGACACGGTTGCCACCAGCGTGGTGGTCTTCATCAGCTCGATCGAGCGCTCCATGAAGGCCGGGATCATGCGCTTGACAGCCTGCGGCAAGATCACCCGGCGCATCGCCTGCGCGCCGGTCATGCCCAGTGCCCGTGCAGCCTCGCTCTGGCCCCGGTCGATCGACACGATGCCTGCGCGGAACACCTCGGCAAAAAATGCCGATGACTGGATCGAGAAGGTCAGCGTCGCAGCGACGAACGGCGTCATCTCGACCTGGATCAGGATCGGCAGCGCGAAGAAGAACCAGAACAATTGCACCAGCGGCGGTGTGGTGCGGAAGAACTCGATCAGCAGGCCGGCCGGCAACGCCAGTGCACGCGAGCGGGACAGGCGCAACAACGCCAGTCCCAGACCGAGCGGGACGCCGAACGCCAATGCGGTGCCCGTCAGCCGCAGCGTATTCACCAGTCCTGCGCCGAGCATGTCGGCGTTGGCCAGTACCGGGGTGAAATCCCACTGGTACATGCGCGACCTGCCCGCTCAGTGCCGGCTTAGAGCATTTCCTTCATGACCGGTGGCGAGGCCTTGGGGTCCAGGCCGAAGCCGACCAGGAATTCTTCGTACCACTTCTGGGTCTGACCACTCTTGTAGTAGTCGGCGAAGGATTTGTCGACGAAGGCCAGGAAGGCCTTGTCGTCCTTGCGCACCGCGGCACTGGACGCCTGCGATTTGGCGGGAGTGGGTACCACGATCTTGCCGCTGCCCAGTTTCTGGCGCGCAGCCAGCAGGGGCGGGTGGAACAGGCAGACCGCATCCGCCCGCCCGGCCTGGAACGCGGCGATCGCCTCGCCATTGCCAGGGAAGCGCTGGATCGTCGCATTGGGTGTGTTCTCGCTCAGGAACTTGTCCATGCTGCTGGCCTGCGGCACCGCAATGCGCACGCCAGCCTTGTTCAGGTCAGCCCAGGTCTTGACCGGCAGGTCATCGCGGGCCAGCACGGCCAACGAGTAATACAGCAGCGGCGTGGCGGGAAAGTCAACCGCCTGCGCACGTTCGGGTGTCGCGTCCATCATGTACATGATGTCGATCTTGTTGGCCTGCAGCGCGGCAATGGCCGTGCCCCAGGTCACCTCCACGGGTTCGAACTTCAGGCCCAGCGCAGCTGCCATCGCCTTGCCCATGGACACGCCGACGCCGCTGGACCACTCGCCGGTCTTCGGGTCCTTGGAGTACCACGGCGGTGCCTGGGTCACGCCGACGCGCAGGCTACCGCGTTGCTTGGCTTGCTCAAGCGTGCCGCTCGCCTGTGCCAGCAAACCTGTGGGCAGACTGGCAACCAGGGCGGCAGCGGTGATGGCGCCCAAGGCAGTGCGTCGTTGAATCGTCATGTCAATACTCCTGTAATCGCGGTGGGGTCGAACGGGTTGGCGAAACGCATGAAGGACTCGGTGCGTTCGGCGCCGCGTCCCATGTGATTGGTGATTTCTGCGAGCATCACCGCGAGATCGTCGCCCAGCGCTGCCTGGACGTAGCTGTCGTGGCTGTCGCGCCGGGGGCCGCGGCTGGCGTGGGCGCGGTGATGGGCCGCCCAATACAGCTGCAATCGTCCACGCAGGCTGTGCCAGGTGCGTTGCAGCAGCTTGTGCCCGCTGGTCTCGTAGACCAGGCCATGCAAGTCCAGTTCGGCCAGGATGCTGGCGGCATCGTTGCCGGCGTCGATCGCCTCGGTCAAGACCCGATTGCGTCGGTGTAATTCGGGCGCGAAGTGGGCGTCGCGCCGGTCCCAGGCCTGCTCGAATGCAAAACGCTCGAGCGTGATGCGCATCGAATAGATCTCGTGGACGTCGGCAACCGTCAGCGCAATGACATGCGTGCCGGTATACGCAATGGTCACGAGCAGGCCTTCTTCGATCAACTCGCGCAGCGCTTCGCGCAGCGGACCGCGGCTGACGTTGAACTGCCGGGCCAGCGTGGTCTCGACGAGCTGCGCGCCGGGTGCGATCTCGCCACCCAGGATGGCCGCGCGCAGACGCTCGGCGATGTGTTGTCGAAAGGTGCTCTTGCGCAACCGGTCGACACGAAAGCCATTGTTGGTGGCCGCATTCGGTGACGGGTCAGGCGAAGGAAGAAATGGCTTGGCTTGCATCAAGGTCGATGATCGATTGTCAACAATGATAGCCGGATCAGCGCCGTCATTAGAATTTGTCCGATGGACATCGCCAGCCTGCTTGAGCAACACATCTACCCCGCGATCGTCCTGGGCAGCCTGCTGGAGGGCGAGACGACGGTGGTGCTGGCCGGCTATGCCGCGCACCAGGGGTATGCGCCGCTGCCGGCCGTGATGGCGCTGACGGCCGTCGTCAATTTCTTTCTCGACCTGTGCTGGTTCTGGTTGGGCCGATGGCGCGGTGAACAATTGATGGTTCGATTTCCGGCGCTGCGCCGGGGTGTCGATGCCGTCACGCCCCGGATCGATCAGCATCGGCGCACCGCCATTTTCGTGGTGCGATTCCTGTATGGCCTGCGCACCGCAGGACCGATTGCGCTGGGCATGGCACGCGTGCCGGCGCGCGAGTTCATGTTCTTCAACGCGCTGGGCGCCATCACCTGGGCCGTGTTGTTCGCTGGTCTGGGTTTCGTGTTCGGGCGGCTGATTGCGGTGTTTCTGGGCCGTCTGGCGCATTACGAACACCTGGCTGCGGCGATGATCGTGGTCGGTGGCCTGTGTGCGTTGTTGTGGCGCTACCACCGCAGGCGGGTCCGAGCACGCGCCGTCTGAAGCCTCGCCGGTTCAGACCGACACCAGCATCGCCCCGACCGTGGCAGCCATCGCGGTGGTGGCCAGCCAGCCCAGCGTGCGCAAACGCCGGCCGATCACGTTGACACCCATGATGCGCGGGTTGCTGGCGATGAGCATCATCACCACCATGATAGGCACGGCGATCACGCCATTGAGCACCGCCGACCAGAACAGTTCCTTGACCGGGTCCATCGGCGTGAAACACAGAATCACGCCACCCACGGTGGCGACCGCGATCACGCCATAGAAGCCGCGACCTTCGCCCCGGTCCAGTCGCGCGCTCAGGCTGCCGTGCCAGCCGGCCGCTTCGGCCACCGCATATCCGGCCGACCCGGCAAGCACCGGTACCGCCAGCATGCCGGTGCCGATGATGCCCAGCCCGAACAAGAAGAAGGTGAAATCGCCTGCCAGTGGCCGCAAGGCTTCGGCAGCCTGGGCCGAGCTCTGGATGTCGGTGATACCGGCCAGGTGCAGCGTGGCACCGGTGCTCAGGATGATGAAGAAGGCCACCAGGTTGGAGAACCCCATGCCCGCCATCGTGTCGGCCTTGATGCGCCGCAGATGGTGGCGCACCGCGCGTGGCGTATGCACCGGTGCATCGCTGAGGTCCTCCATCTCCTGGGCGGCCTGCCAGAAGAACAGGTAGGGGCTGATGGTGGTGCCGAACACCGCCACCACCATCAGCAGGATGTCGCGCAACTGCACGTTGGCCGGGAACCGGGGGTGCACCATCTGCCCGAGCACCTGCCACCAATCGAGCTTCAGGAAAAAGGCCATCGCCACATACGCGAGCAGCGCCAGTGTCAGCCACTTGAGCCAGCTGACATAGGTCTTGTAGGGCAGAAACACCTGCTGCACCAGGCACAGCAAACCGAAGGTCACCGCATAGACGTGGGCCGAGCCCCCCACCAGCAGCCGCAGCGCTTCTGCCATGGCCGCGATATCGGCGGACAGGTTCAAGGTGTTGGCCAGCACCAGCATGCCCACGATGGCCAGCAACACCGGTCGTGGGAAGCTGTTGCCGATGTTGGCGGCCAGGCCGCGCCGAGTGACGTAGCCGATTCGGGCGCTGACGATCTGTATCGCGACCATCAACGGCAGCGTGAACACGACCGTCCACAACATGGAAAAGCCGAATTGCGCGCCGGCCTGCGAATACGTCGCGATGCCGCTGGGATCGTCGTCGGCGGCACCGGTGATCAGGCCGGGGCCGAGTTGGCGCATGGTCCGGCGCAGGCGGATTTGGGGTAGTTTCACCGAGGATCGTCGTTCGCCGTGGTGCAGATCGTCAGTATCGCCCGGCCAATCGAAGCTATCGATCGCCCTCCATGGGGCCAACGAATATGCCGTACGTGGGGCCTTGTGCGTTCAGGGCAGTGGGTCCAGTTCGGGGTCGGCTTGCGCCAGTTGCCGCGCTGAACGGCGCGCGTGCTGGCGTTGGACCAGCATGGCCACCAAGATGGCTGCGGCCGCCGAGCTTGCAATCACCGGCGAGCCGGCGACGATGGCCGTCAGTCCGTCGATGGCGTCGCTGCTGACCAGCTGAACACGATCGACCAACTGGGCGATGTCGCCGGCCTGCACCCGGTTGGCGTCTTCGAGTGCGACATGGGGGTCGGGCCAGCCGCTGCCAAACCGGATCCTGGCAAAAATGCCATCGGCAACCGCCACCAGTGCCAGCACCCCGAGCGGGCGCATCAGGAATTCGAGCAACCGGCTGCGCTCCGGTGCGGGGGCAGTTGCGTAAACCTGACCCACCAGTTGCGGCAGCGAGATCTCCGCTGTCTGGTAGCCCGGCAGGTCCTGGGTTGCGGGGGAAGGTGTGTGACTGGGTTCCATCGAGCCTCCGATCAGCCGACAGGTCCCTGGGGGAACGGACCGTTCCGCATCGCCAGGGCGCCGGCAAGTGCGGTGATTCTGGAAATCGATTCTTAGCCCTGGCTTAGCGGCTGGAATCCGAACGCCCGCAATCGCTGCCGATGGCTGCCACGGACTGGCGCAATGCAACTGCGTCGGCGGCATCGACAGGCGACAATTCGATCGGGCGGATGGGAATGGACAAAAGGGGTATGCACATGGCCGAATCGGGCAGCTGGTTTTACTGGGCGATTCTCTCCGCTGTGTTTGCAGCGATGACCGCGATCTTCGCCAAGATCGGTATCCAGGGCGTCGATTCCGACCTCGCGACACTGGTACGCACCGGCATCATCATCGTCGTCCTGTCGGCGTTCGTTTGGCTGAGCGGCAAATGGAGCAATCCCTTCGACCTGCCGTCGAAGACCTGGATTTTCCTGGGGCTGTCGGGACTGGCGACCGGCGCATCCTGGGTCTGCTACTTTCGGGCGCTGCAAGTCGGAGACGCATCGAAAGTGGCGCCGGTGGACAAGCTCAGCCTGGTGCTGGTGGCGGTGTTCGCATGTGCGTTTCTGGGCGAACGGCCGGTGCTGCGGGAGTGGGTCGGCATCGCGATGGTTGCCGCGGGTGTCCTGGTACTGGCGATCAAGCGCTAG
>CAZLDV010000042.1:0-28082 GCA_964558425.1 uncultured Rhodoferax sp.
CACCTGGGCGCTGGGCCTGCTGTCGACGGCGCTGGCACCGCCGTTCTACATCGCACTCAGTGGCGACAGTGCTGCCAGTGGCCTGGGCACGCTGGGCCCGTTCATGGTCGCGTCGGCTGCGGCCAGCCTGGCCAGCACCTACGTCTGGGGGCGGCTCGCCGACCGATCGAGCCGGCGCGTGCTGATGATTGCTGCCACACTCGCGACGCTGGCGAATGCGACTGCGGCCTTTGTTGCACTGGCGATGCCGGATCTGCTGAGGCAGGTGTCATTGCTGCCGGCATTGCTGTTCGTGCTGATGATCGCGCACCAGGGCGTGCGGCTGGGGCGTTTCGTGCACATCGTCGACATGGCCGACCGCGACAACCGGGCCACCTACACCGCGCTCAGCAATTCAACCGTGGGTGTGATCCTGCTGGCGGGCGGCATCTTCGGCGTCATCGCGCAGTGGCTCGGCATCGGCGCCGTGCTGGCGATCTTCACGGTGATGGCTGCCGCAACCTACACCTCCACCGACTCCGCCACGGTCACGTACAAGACACGCGACTACCGCATGCAGATCGCGGTCTCCGGCAGCGGCGCGCGTTACGTGGATGGCGATCTGGAGTGGTGGACAAAAGGTTCTGGCACCCGATCGGACGGCACGCTGTTGCGCCACAGGGCGGATGGCACTTCTGGTGAAATCATCGAGCGTTGCACAGAGTTCTGAGCATGATCTGGCGCCACCAGCGGTCCGCTCGTCTGGCCTGCGCGGATACGTCATCACAACAGCCATTCGATCGGCAGCACGGACAACACGGTCACGAAGCCTCGCAGCCAGAAGCCGGCGCGGGGCTCCTGGTCGTACACCCGCTCCCCGCCGCTGCTGCGCTGCTCCACCCATTGCAGCGCTGCCGCCTGGTTCAGGCGGACACGATAGGCACGCGCGGGAATGATGGTGGCAAACGCTTGGGCAATCGCTTGCGCCATCGTCGGGCTGTCGATCACGAAACCGAGTTCGGTGTTGGGCCTCTGGGATCGGGGATCGAAGTTGAACGAGCCGGCAAAGGCGCGTGAGCGGTCGATTGAAAACGTCTTCGCATGCAGGCTGGCGCTCGAGCTGCCCAGCAGTCCATGGCCCTTGGTGGGGGCTGATCGCCAGCACATCGAGATCGACGAACGAGACGCCCTGGCCCGCGCCGAAGTATGCGTCGGCCACATTGCGCCCGCCAATGATGGTTGCCTGGTTGTCTGCCGTGAACGACTTGTTGTGCATGCGCCGGTTCAGCCGCCAGAAGTCGGTGAGAAAGTTCAAGTTGCGCCAACGCCGAACCCTGAACGGATTGAAAAGCCGCACGTCGATGTTCGGGTGTGCATCCAGTGCGGCAAGGACGGTATCAAGCCCAGCGGTGCCGTGGTCGTCCAGCGGCAGGCGCACGCGCACGTCACGGTCGGCGGCGCGGCGCAGCGCTTCGAACAGCAAGGTGCCGGTCTTGTCGCCGTTCCAGATGTAGTACTGGATATCGAGCGAGCGCAGCTGGCCGCAGTATGCGTTGCGACCGCGCCGCCGTCAATTCGCCACAGCGCCGCTGGGCTGGACAGGCCAATAGGCAAACCCGCGTCGATCGTCCAGAATGCGCTTTCCGGCGTCTCGCCTCATCACCCAGGAGACCAGTCCATGCGCATGTTTGCCGCATCCATCGGTACCGAGACCAACACCTTCGCGCCGATACCGACCGCTCTGGAGAGTTTTCACGAATCGTTCTACGCGCCGCCGGGGCAACATCCGCAAGACGCCAAGTTGTGCACCGCGCCGTTCTGGGTGGCGCGCCGGCGGGCCAAGGCCGAAGGCTGGACGCTGATCGAGGGAACCTGCTCGTTTGCCGAGCCGGCGGGTCTGGTCTCGCGCGAGGCCCATGAAACGCTGCGCGACGAGGTGCTGGGGCAGCTGCGCGCCGCGCTACCGGTGGACGGTGTCTTGCTCGGCCTGCATGGGGCGATGGTGGCCGACGGTTATGACGACTGCGAGGGCGATCTGATCGAGCGCGTGCGAAGCATGGTCGGACCGGCGGTTCCGATCGGCGTCGAGCTGGACCCCCATTGCCACCTGACGCTCAAGCGGGTGCAGAACGCCACCGTCATCATCTGCTTCAAGGAGTTTCCGCACACCGACTTCGTTGCGCGCGGCGAAGAGGTGGTGGAACTCACGCTGCAGGCAGCCCGTGGCACGATCAAGCCGGTCATGTCGCTGGTCGACTGCCGCATGATCGGCAGCTTCCCGACCACGCTGCAGCCGATGCGCGGCTTCGTCGACAGAATCAGTGCACTCGAAGGCAAGGACGGCGTGCTGTCGATCTCGCTGGCCCACTGCTTTCCCTACGCCGACGTACCCGAGCTGGGCGCGCGGGTGCTGGTGATCACCGACGACCGGCGCGCGGCCGGCGACCGGCTGGCACGCGCGCTGGCGGACGAATTTCTCGGCATGCGCGGCAAGACCCAGCCCGACTACCAGACGCCGGACGGCGCCATCGACATCGCGCTGCGGGAAGCCGGCACGGTGGTGGTGGCCGACCCATCGGACAACCCGGGCGGCGGGGCGCCCGGAGACTCCACGGTCATCCTGCGCCGGCTGATCGAACGCAAGATCAGCAACGTGGCGCTGGCGCCGATCTGGGACCCGATCGCGGTGCGCATGTGTTTCATGGCCGGCATCGGTGGCAGGCTGCGGCTGCGTTTCGGCGGCAAGACCGCGCCGACCTCGGGCCTTCCGATCGACGCTTCGGTCACGGTGACGCACCTCGAACGCGACGCGCAGCAGACCTTCGTCGGCGCCAAGGTGCCGCTCGGTGACAGTGCGGCGATTGCATTCGACGGCATTTGCGTGGTGCTGATCACCAAACGCACGCAGGCACTGGGCAGCGACCTGCTCACCGGCATGGGCGTCGAGATCAGCGGCAAGAAGATGGTGGTGGTCAAATCGACCAACCATTTCCATGCGGCTTTTGCACCGTTTGCCAGCCGCGTGTTGTACTGCGATTCGGGCGGTCCGATCCCGCGTGATCACCAGCAGGTACCCTATACCCGGGTCCGGCGGCCGATCTGGCCATTGGACAAAGACGTGACGCCGGTATTGCTCACCGCCTGACCGGCGTGCCAGAGAGATTTTCATTTCATCAGGAGAAACTACATGACGACACCCTATGACCGCCTGAGAGAGCTCGGCCTCGAACTGCCCACCGCCGCCACCCCGATGGCCAATTACGTGCCATTCCAGCTCGTCAATGGGTTTCTCTACCTGTCGGGGCAAGGGCCCCGCAAGGCGGACGGCACCATGGCCACCGGCAAGGTCGGCGCCGAGGTCAGTGTCGAGGAGGCCTACCAACACGCCCAGCTGACCGGACTGAACCTGCTGGCTGTCGCCCATCTGGCGCTGGGAGACCTGGCACGCATCAAGCATGTGGTCAAGGTGCTGGGCATGGTCAACGCGATACCCACCTTCGGCGACCATCCCAAGGTCATCAATGGCTGCTCGGACCTGTTCGTCAATGTGCTGGGTGATGCCGGGCGGCACGCGCGCTCGGCGGTCGGCATGGGTTCGCTGCCGGGCAATATTCCGGTCGAGATCGAAGCCATCATGCAGGTCGACGGTTGACCGCCAGCCAGGCCATCGTCCATGCGCGACGCAACGCCTGCCGCCATGAGCGCAGCGGGCACGGTCGACATCCGTCAGGCGCTCGGACTGCGCGCCATCATCAATGTGTCGGGCCCGATGAGCGCGGCCTGCCATTCATTGCACACACCATGACCGAAACACACCCTGAGCTGATCCTGCGCGGCGCGCGCGTGATCGATCCGTCGCAAGACCTCGACCGCGTGACCGATGTCGCGTTTGCCGGCGGCAAGGTCGCCGCGATCGGCGACCAGTTGCCTGCCGGAGCGAAAACCGACGTCCGTGACCTCAAGGGCAAGGTCGTCACGCCCGGACTGATCGACCTGCACACCCATGTCTACTGGGGTGGCACGGCCATCGGTGTGGATGCGGTGGAACTGGCGCGCACCAGCGCCACCGCCACCTTCGTGGACGCGGGCACGGCCGGACCCGGCAATTTCCCCGGATTTCGCAAGCACGTGATCGAACCGGCGATGCCGGTGCGCATCCTGCCTCTGATCAACCTGTCGTTTGCCGGCATCTTTGCTTTTTCGAACACCGTGATGGTCGGCGAAAGCGAAGACCTGCGCTTGCTCGACATGCGCGAGTGTCTGCGCGTGGCGCGCGACAACCTGGACCTGATCGTCGGCGTGAAGGTGCGGGTCGGACGCGGCGCCAGCGGCAATTCGGGCATCGCGCCGATGGACATGGCGCTGGAGGTGGCCGAAGAACTCGGCTTGCCGCTGATGGCCCATCTGGACCATCCGCCGCCGTCACGGCTGGACGTGATGTCGCGGCTGCGCAAGGGCGACATCCTGACCCATTGCTTCCGGCCGTTCCCGAATGCGCCTGCGCTGCCCGGCGGCGGCGTGCGGCCCGAGGTGCGGGCGGCGCGCGAACGCGGCGTGATCTTCGACATCGGCCACGGCGGCGGCTCCTGCGGTTTCAAGACCAGCCGCGCGATGCTCGATGCCGGCTTCAAGCCGGACGTGATTTCCTCGGACGTGCATATCCTGTCGATCAATGGGCCCGCCTACGATCTGCTGCACACACTGGCCAAGTTCCACGCATTGGGCATGAGCCTGCCCGAGGTCGTGGCCAGCGCGACCCTCCATGCCGCGCGTGCCATCCGGCGGCCCGAACTGGGCACGCTCAAGCCCGGCGCCCCGGGCGAAGCCAGCATCTTCGAGCTGCTGGACCAACCGACCGCATACCGCGACGTGCTCGGCGAAGTGATCCACAGCCATACCGCATTCAAGGCCCATGGCCTGGTGCTCGCCGGCAGGTGGTGGACCTGATCCGCAGCGCGCCCTTCCCCTGCCACCCACCCCATCGGAGACTGCCTTGGACAACAACCCATCCCTCATCTTCACCGACATCGACTACAACGCGCAGGGCAAGCAGGTCGACTGGTTGTACCTGCCGCATTCGGTGACGCGCTCGGCGTATGGTGCGCTGGCGATCCCGATTGCGGTGATCCGCAATGGCGACGGCCCCACCGTATTCCTGATGTCGGGCAACCATGGCGACGAATACGAGGGCCAGATCACGCTGGCCAAGCTGATCCGCGAACTGGAACCCGAACACATCCGCGGACGCATCATCATCCTGCCGGCGGCCAACATGCCGGCGGCGATGGCCGGAGCCCGGGTGTCGCCGATCGACCAGGGCAACCTGAACCGGGCCTTCCCCGGCGACCCGCAAGGGACACCGACCTGGGCCATCGCGCACTACATCGACAGCGTGCTGTACCCGATGGCCGACTACCACCACGACCTGCATTCGGGCGGGTCATCGCTGAAGTACGTGCCGTTCTGTTCGATGCGCAACAGTGGCGATCCTGCACTCGATGCGCGCGCGCGCGCCGCGCTGCAGGCATTCGGTGCACCGCTGAGCCTGGTGTGGGCCTACAACCCGGAAGGCCGGCTGGCAGGTGCAGCGGCGGCCCGTCGGGGCCTGGTCTCGCTGGGTGGCGAGTTCGGCGGTGGCGGGGATGTGAACCGCGCCAGCCTGGCGATGCTCGAAGGCGGCGTGCGCCGCTTCCTGGCCTTTGCCGGCGTGTTGGCCAACACACCGGCACCCGAGCCGCGCAAGGACATGCGCGTCATCGAGGTCTCCAGCCGCGAACACTATGTGTACGCGAACGAGGCAGGTCTGCTCGAACCGCTGGTCGATCTCGGCGCCGAGGTGCAGGCTGGCGACCAGGCCGGTCGCATCCACTTCATCGACAACCCGGGGCGGGCGCCGGTCATCTGCCATTTCCGGCGTTCGGGCATGGTGGTGTGCCAGCGCCATTTCGGCCGGGTCGAACGCGGTGACTGTGTCGCGCACCTGGGAACCGATGTCTGATTGCCACCTGCATCGCGCACCGACAGCCGCGCCATAACCGGCACGCCCAGCCGAGGCAGCACCACCGTCACCGGCGGCGATCCGGGCCTGGAAGCAGATCCGGCGCGCACTCTGCGCATCGCGCGGCTGGCGTGGCAGGGCATGCTGTCAGCCGGATCGCGCGTCGGGTGCAAGACGCCGGCAAGGAGAATTCGTATGGAGCCAGATCTCATTTGACACAGGGAGATGGGCATTTGACCTTGCTCAACTGCCAACCCTGCTTGCAACCGAAGATCGGCGCATGTTGCCTTTGCCCTGTGCGCTGCGTCTCAGCCTTGAATGCACGTGTGTGCATGACCCGCTGCATTTTCGACCAGCGTAGCGGCATCCGATGCGCTGGCTGCATACGCTCAAGTTCAAGATGGTTGCACTGGCCGTGGCCACTGGCGTGTTGTCGACCGTGGGAACGGCCGAGCTGTTGCTGCGCACGACGCGCAGCAACATCGAAGCCTTGCTGCTCGATAGCAACGCCAGCACCGTGCAAGGTACCGCCGCGCTGCTGGCGACCAAGATCGACATCCTGGAAGAAGTCCTCAAGGCTACCGCGCGCGCGACAACGCCGCAGATGTGGCACGACACCGCAGCGATGGAGCGCCATCTGCGCCAGGCGTCTGTCGCCCATGCGCTGTTCACCGTGGTGCTTGCCGGCGATACCAAGGGCAGGATGCTGGTGCGCCTGGTCAACGGGAGGCCCAGCGACGACCTGCCCAACATCGCCGATCGAGCCTATTTCCAGCAGGCGATCCGATCCGACCAGTTGGTCATCTCCGAACCCGTCATCGGGCGGGCAAGCAAGGCGCCGATTGTGATCCTCGCCATCACGACGCCGCAGCAGGATGGGCAGCCAACGGGTATCGTTGCAGGGACGCTGGCACTGGACTCGGCCGGGCTGTTCTCCAGCGTCGGCCAGGGCGATCTGCGGGACGGTTCGCGTACGCTGGTGA
This sequence comes from uncultured Rhodoferax sp., assembly GCA_964558425.1. GTDB lineage: Bacteria > Pseudomonadota > Gammaproteobacteria > Burkholderiales > Burkholderiaceae_C > CAISIP01. The sequence continues at coordinate 6,961 of CAZLDV010000042.1, forward strand.
TGAACCGCGCCGGCACCGTGCTGGCCCATCCTGACCCGAAGCGGCAGTTGGGGAAAGCTTCCGACGAGCCCGGCCTGGCCGAGGTTTACCAGCGCTGGCACGATTCCGGCAGCCCGATCGACCCCGAAGGCAGCGCCAGCCTTTCCTCCGGTTACCTGATCTCGATGGCCGGCATCGCGCAGTCCGACTGGGTGCTGGTACACATGACGCCGGAATCGGTCGCGCTGCAACCGCTGCGCGCGGCGCAGCGTACGGCCTGGTTGTCTGCCGCCGGCATCGGCTTGCTGGTCGCCTTGCTGGCGACCTGGTTCGGGCTGCGGGCGACACGGCCGATGGACAAGTTGCGCAACCGCGCGATGGCCTCGTTGACCGACACGCGCTCCAACCTGGCACCCTGGCCCGAAAAATGGGGCGGCGAGGTCGGAGAACTGGCCAAGGTGTTCCAGCATGTCGAAGACGAACGCGAGCGGCGCCAAGCGGAGACAAACGCCTTGCTGCAGCAGCTCGAGGCGGTACTCAAGCATGCGGAAATCGGCATCGCCCTGACCCGCAGCGGCAAGTTCGAACTGGTCAGCCAGCACCTCTGCAAGACCCTGGGCATGCACAGCGCGGACATGCAGGGCCAATCGACACGCATCATCTACGCATCGGACGAGGCCTACGCCGATCTGGACGCACGCGCTCGCCCGCAGTTCATGGAACAGGGTTTCTTTGCCGGCGAAGTCGAACTGGTGCGCAAGTCGGGCGAGACGTTCTGGGCCTTCATGCGCGGGCGCGCGGTGGCCGCGGGCGACCTGTCCAAGGGCACGATCTGGACCTTCGACGACATCACGGAAATGCGCACCCAACGCGAAAAGCTGACCTGGGATTCCAGTCACGATGCGTTGACCGGTCTGGCCAATCGGTCGGCATTCGAGACGCTGCTGGCCGAAGCCACCGCCAACGCAGCCAGCGCACCGTTCTGCGCCTTGTTCATCGATCTGGACCGGTTCAAGCAGGTCAACGACAGCGGCGGACACGCTGCCGGCGACGCCGTGCTGTGCGACCTCGCCGGCAAGCTCGTATCGCAAGTGCGCAAATCCGACACGGTGGCCCGACTGGGCGGTGACGAGTTCGCGGTCTTGCTGCACCAATGTCCGGTCGACCATGCACGCGACATCGCCGAGAAAATGCGCCAGGCGGTGGTCGACTACCGCCTGAACTGGGAAGGCAAGGTGTTCGCGGTCGGCGCCAGCATCGGCATGGTTCGGGTGAATGCATTCTTCAGCGACGCCAAGGAAGTGCTGGCTGCGGCCGACAACGCCTGTTATGCGGCCAAGCGACGCGGACGCAACTGCGTCGTCGTGTTTGGCGAATGATCCATGCGGCGGCGGTACTCAGCAGGGTATCGTCGCCCTGCGGGCTGCGCTGAGAGCTTGCTCGGGGGCGGCGCGGCGCAGCGCTCAGGCCCCGTGCGCCACCACGGTGCAATGCGCAATGAACGCCTCGGTCGCCCGACCCAGGCGCTTGTGACGGCCAACCACGATGGCCAAGTTGCGCCGCGCCGCCGGAAATCGGGTGCGCACCTCGACCAGCACACCCTGGTCGAGCGACTCTGCCACCGTATGCCGAGACAGGCACGCCAGCCCGGCTCCGGCCATGGCCAGCCGCTTGATCGCTTCCGTGCTGTCGAGCTCGAACTCCACATTGATGGTTCCGAGCTGACCGAACAACCAGTCGTCGGCGGCCTGTCGCGTTCCCGAGCCCAGCTCACGCAGGATCCAGGACGCGCAAGACAGCTGGCGTGCGCCGGCGACCTTGCCGGCCAACGCATGGCCCGGCGCGGCAACGATGACCAGGTCGTCGCCGCGCCAGGACAATACCCGCAGATCGGGATGGGTCTGCGAGCCTTCGATGAAGCCGACATCGGCATCGTTGCCCACCACATGGGCAATCACCTCGGAGGTATTGCCGATCATCATGCGCACGCGACTGTGCGGATGCTGCTGCTTCCAGCGCGCCAACAGCGGCGGCAACAGATATTCGCCAATGGTCAGGCTGGCCGCGATGCGCAGCGCGGCGGCGTGTTCGCCGCGCAGCAGGTCTTCCAGATCGGCCGCCTGTTCCAGCAAGGCAGCGGCCACCGGCAGCAACGCGCGGCCATTTTCATTGAGCACCAGACGCCGACCGATCCGGTCGAACAAGGCCACCGCCAATACCGATTCGAGTTCGGCCAGCGCCGAGCTGGCAGCCGACTGCGACCGCGCGACCCGGTCCGCCGCCGCGCGCGCCGAACCGGTGCGGGCGATGGCAACGAACACTTCGAGCTGGCGCAGGTTCAGGCGCAGGCGTTGTCCGGATTTTTCGATCATGATGACAGGAATTCTCCACTTTTTTTATTCATCATTCCTGCCTAACATCGCAGCACGCGCCGCCAGCCCCAAGAAAAGGAAATCCGTGTTCAAGTTCCTCTCCAGCGAACCGATCCACCGCCCCACCACGCCAACAGCCGCGCCGGCCACCTCCGAGATCAAGTGCACCACCTGCTACATGTGCGCCTGCCGCTGCGGCATCCGCGTGCATCTGCGTGAAGGCGACAACGGGCCCGAGGTGCGATACATCGACGGCAACCCGAACCACCCACTGAACAAGGGCGTGATCTGCGCCAAGGGGTCCTCGGGCATCATGAAGCAGATTTCGCCAGCGCGCCTGACCCAGCCACTGCTGCGCAAGGCCGGCAGCGCACGCGGCGCGGGTGCGTTCGAAACCATCTCGTGGGAGCGCTGCTACGAGATCCTGACCGAGCGCCTGGGCCGCATCCGGGCCACCGACCCGAAACAATTTGCCCTGTTCACCGGCCGCGACCAGATGCAGGCCCTGACCGGCCTGTTCGCGCGCCAGTTCGGCACCCCCAATTACGCGGCGCACGGCGGCTTTTGCTCGGTGAACATGGCCGCCGGCATGATCTACACCATCGGCGGCAGCTTCTGGGAGTTCGGCGGGCCGGACCTGGACCGCGCCAAGCTGTTCGTGATGATCGGCACCGCCGAAGACCACCACAGCAATCCGATGAAGATCGCGATCAGCAAGTTCAAGCGCGAAGGCGGCCGCTTCATCTCGATCAATCCGGTACGCACCGGCTATTCGGCCATCGCCGACGAGTGGATACCGATCAAGCCGGGCACCGACGGTGCCCTGTTCATGGCGCTGTTGCACGAGCTGATCCGCACCGACCAGATCGACCATGCCTTCCTCAAACGCTTTACCAACGCGCCGCAACTGGTCGTGCTGGACGAAGGTGAACGCGAGGGCCTGTTCGCGTTCGACCCTGACCCGCGGCGAGGCCCGCCCGGCGACGGCCGCCACCCGCACAACAAGCTGGTCTGGGATGCGGTCTCGGCGCAGGTGATGAACGCGTACCCGGAAGGAATCGCCGACGGCTGCGACCCGGCACTCGAAGGCTTCTACACGCTGGCCGACGGCACGCGCGTCGCGCCCTCGTTCCAGCTGCTGCGCGATCGGGTGGCATCGTGCACGCCGGACTGGGCCGCGGCCATCACCGGCATTGCGGCCGCGCGGATCCGCCAGCTGGCCGGCGAGATGGGCCATGCGGCATTCGAGCAGGCCTTCACACTGCCGATTGCGTGGACGGACGCCTGGGGCAAGCAACACCCGCACACCCAGGCCCGGCCAGTGGCATTTCACGCGATGCGCGGGCTGGCCGCGCATTCGAACGGCTTTCAGACCGTGCGCGCGCTGGCCATATTGATGAGCGTGCTCGGCACCATCGACGCACCTGGCGGCTTTCGCCACAAGGCGCCGTATCCGCGCCATATCGTGCCGAACTACCGCGCCTTCAACGACCCGGCCCAGATCCAGCCCAACACGCCGCTCAATGCCGCGCCACTGGGTTTTCCGGCCCATCCGGATGAACTGGCAATCCATGCGGACGGATCGCCGATCCGCATCGACCATGCGTTTTCCTGGGAACACCCGCTGTCGGCGCATGGCCTGATGCACAACGTGATCACCAATGCCGTCAAGGGCGACCCGTACCGCATCGACACGCTGATGCTGTTCATGGCCAACATGGCCTGGAACAGCACCATGAACACCACGGCCGTGCGCGAGATGCTCAACCGCAAGGACGCCAGCGGGGGGTACATGATCCCGTTCATCGTCGTGTGCGACACGTTCCAGAGCGAGACCGTGGCCTTTGCCGACCTGGTGCTGCCCGACACCACGTATCTGGAGCGCCATGACGTGATGGGCATGCTGGACCGGCCGATCTCCGAGTTCGAGGGCCCGGTCGATTCGGTGCGCATTCCGGTCGTCAAACCGCTGGGCGAATGCAAGCCGTTCCAGGAGGTGCTGATCGAGCTGGCCGGGCGCCTGAAGTTTCCGGCCTTCACCACGCCCGAAGGGTCGCGCAAGTTCAAGGGCTACACCGACTTCATCGTCAATTTCCAGCCCGCACCCGGCATCGGCTTCCTGATGGGCTGGCGCGGCAAGGACGGGAAGTCGCACCTCAAGGGCGAACCCAATCCCAAGCAGTGGGAGGCCTACGAGAAGAACAACTGCGTGTTCCAGCTGCACATGCCGCAGTCCACGCAGTACATGCGCAACTGGAACCGCGAATACCTGGATTTCGCCAAGGACAAGAGCTGGCGCCAGCGCAACGACCCGATCCAGCTGGCGCTGTATTCCGACACGCTGCAGTTCTTCCGACTGGCCGCGCAAGGCAAGTCCAAGGGCCGGCAACCCCCCGACGCACTGCGCGCACGCGTGGCGACCTATTTCGATCCGCTGCCGTTCTGGTACCCACCGCTGGAAGAAGCCGCGACCGACCTCGCCGCCTACCCGCTCAACGCGATCACGCAGCGTCCGATGGCGATGTACCACTCCTGGGATTCGCAGAACGCCTGGTTGCGCCAGATCCACAGCCACAACTACCTGCACGTGAACCCGGCCACGGCCAAGGCGGCCGGCATCCTGGACGGCGGCTGGTGCTGGGTCGAGAGCCAATGGGGCAAGGTACGCTGCATGCTGCGCTACAGCGAAGCGGTCGAGCCCGGCACGGTCTGGACCTGGAACGCGATCGGCAAGGCCGATGGCGCCTGGCAACTCGCACCGGGCGCCGACGAAGCGCGCAAGGGCTTTCTGCTGAACCACCTGATCTCGGAAGAGCTTCCATTTACCGGCGGCAAGCTCGGCGTGAAAGGCGGCACGACGATCAGCAATTCCGATCCGGTCACCGGCCAGGCCGGCTGGTACGACGTGCGGGTGCGCATCCGCCCGGCCGAACCGGAAGGACCCACGGAAACCTTCCCGCAGTTTGCCTCCATGCCCGCCACGGCCGGCGTGGTCGGCAAGGCGGCGCAGGTGATGACCTATTTCGCAGGACGCAGGAAATCATGATTGGCTGGCTCAAGGACCTCCTCAAGACCAACGCCGTTGCGCCGGCACCCGCCGACAGCAACAAGGCGCAGGCGCAGACACAACCCATGCTTGATGCGAACCGCGTGCGCGCCTTGCCTGGCGAGACGCTGGCCCGCCAACTCGCGCTGGTGATCGACCTCAACGTCTGTGTCGGTTGCCACGCCTGCGTGACCTCGTGCAAGCAGTGGAACACCTCGGGTGCGGCCGGTCCGCTGTCGGACCAGTCGCCCTACGGCGCCAACCCCACCGGCACCTTCTTCAATCGGGTGCAGACCTACGAGGCCGGCAGGTTCCCGGGTACCGAAACCATCCACTTCCCCAAGAGCTGCCTGCATTGCGAAGACCCGCCCTGCGTGCCGGTCTGCCCGACCGGGGCGAGCTACAAGCGCAAGGAGGACGGCATCGTGCTGGTCGACTACGACAAGTGCATCGCGTGCAAGTACTGCGCCTGGGCCTGTCCCTACGGTGCACGCGAAATCGACGAAGAACGCCAGGTCATGACCAAATGCACACTGTGCGTGGACCGCATCTACGACGAAAGGCTGCCCAAGCAAGACCGCCGGCCGGCCTGCGTGGCCGCCTGCCCGACCGGCGCACGCCTGTTCGGCGACGTGAAGGACCCGGAGTCTGACGTCAGCAAGGCCATCCGCGAACGCGGCGGTTATGCGCTGATGCCCGAGTGGGAAACCCGGCCCGCCAACCAGTACCTGCCGCGCCACACGACGCCGGCGGCGAAGCACTGAACCGTTGAAAGCGACGACAGCATGCATCCCGCCTTTTCGATCCTGTTCTTCACCACGCTGGCCGGCAGCGCGCAAGGTCTGATCGTGGCGCTGGCACTCGCCAGCCTGCTGGGCGTGCCGATGGCGCCGGGCTTCCTGCTCGATGCGCTGGTCGTGGCCGAAGTGCTGCTGCTGGCCGGTCTGGGTGCATCGTTCCTGCATCTGGGCCAGAAGCTGCGGGCCTGGCGTGCGGTACTCATGTGGCGCACCTCGTGGATGTCACGCGAGGTGATCATGTTGCCCGCGTTCATCGCGCTGGTGGCAATCTGGTATCTGGCCGAACGGGGCGGGGTGGCAGCACGGTATGGCGCCTTGTTTCCAGTCCTGGCCCTCGTCGGCGCCATCGGTCTGTGGTACTGCACCGCGATGATCTATGCCTGCCTGCGCTTCATCGAGGAATGGGCCCACCCGCTGACCATCGTCAATTTCACGCTCATCGGCCTGGCGTCCGGACTGCTGCTGGCCTGCGCGCTGGCGGTGCTGCTCGGTGCTGGCAGTGACATGATCACGGCCAACGGCACGTCCGCGCTGGGCGTGACCATCGCCGCCTGGATCACGCGTGTGCTGGCACTGCGCCGCAACGCCAGCATCCGCCACAGGTCGACACTGCAATCGGCCACCGGCATCCCGTCACCCACGCTGGTGCAGAAGTCGATGGGCATGTCGGCGGGGTCGTTCAATACACGGGAATTTTTTCATGGTGCATCGCAAGCGGCCATGAAGAATGCCCGGCTCGGATTTCAGCTGCTGGCCTTTGCGATTCCCATCGTGCTGATGCTCTGGGCCATCACCAGCCACGCCAGCTGGCCCTGGGTGTTGGCCGTAGCAGTGCAGGCGCCTGGGCTGATCGCCGAGCGCTGGGTGTTTTTTGCGCAGGCCAGACATCCGCAAAACCTGTACTACCAGGTCGTGTCTTGAGCGGCAGGCGGGCAGTCGTGTCCTCTACTGGCAGGGCGTCGTTGGTCGCCGGCTTGATTTCCGGTGGGCTCGTAGTGCCGACTCCCATTTCGGCCTGGTCTTGATGGTGTTCGCGCTCGTCGGGCAACCAACCTGGTCGGTGTTCGCGGGCCACCGCTTTCCGGCGCTTTCAACCTTCGGCCTCCCCTGCCCGACGACGTCCTTCACGATTGGATTATTTGCATTCACGGTCGCGCGATACCCGCGTGGCCCATTGGAGGTGCCGGTTCTATGGTGTTTCGTCGGGGGACAGGCAGCATTTCTCCTGGACGTACCCCCTGATTCGGGGCTCATTGCCGCAGGGGTGGCGGGCATTGTTTTGCTCGTGCGGTCCCAGGGTGCGATGAAGAAGTCCGGCTAATCACGTTGGGTAGACTTGACGCCAAGCGCACCGGGAAGATCTCAGTGCGGATGCAGGTGGTGGGCGTCCGGCACGTGGGGATGGGAATGCCGGATTGGCTCGTGTCGGTGCCAGTGGCTGTGCTTGCCCACCGGCAAGATGTCGTGTGCATGCAGATGATGGCCGTCGTCGTGGGTGTGGGCATGCTCATGCTCCAACGTGTCGTGGTCGTGTGCGTGAACGTGCGATTCCGAAAGGTGCACTATCACGCCGACCACCATGAGCACGCCACCCACTGCCATCAACCAGGTTGATGAACGGTCACCGAGTGCAAGCGCGCCCAAGACACCGATCAATGGTGCGAATGCAAAGACGGAACCCGTGCGACCAGCACCGAACGCACGCTGCGCAAGCAGGTACAGGCGAAGGCTCAGTCCATAACCGCTCGCGCCCACCATCAGCAAGGCGCCAGCGGCCATCGCTCCGGGAAGGGGCTCGCCAGCCATGAACGCCAAAGCGACAGTGGCCATCGCCCCCAGGCTGGCCTTGACCAGAACGACCTGCCCTGGGTCTCGTTCAGCGACCCCTCTGGACAGCGAGTTGTCCACGCCCCAGGCAGCGGTAGCCACCAGTACCGCCAGCAGCCCCAGAAGCTGCACACTTCCGGCCAAACCCTGCTCCAGCACCAAGGATGCTCCACCGGCCAACAGGAGCAGCATTGCTGCCCCGACACGCCGGTCCATCGTCTCGCCATAGAGCTTCCAGGCAAGCACGGCTGTGAACACGGCTTCAAGCGTCAACATCAGAGACGCGCTCGAACCGCTTGTTCGCTGCAGTCCCCATGCCAGTGCAACATCTTGGCAGCCACGCCGGTGGACCGCGGTTTGGCCGGTGCACGCGGCGCCTGAATCACCTCCATGCTCAACCTGGAGTTCATGCGCTGGGTACTTTGAGCATCCTTCATGGCAATGGCAATCGGGGACTCTGAGTCCCGACAAAATCGAGGAGAACGAAACGCAGGTTGCCAAGCATCTTGGTGCTTTCGGAGCGACCCTGGTCACATGCTTGCTGGCTGAGACGGGCGACAAAACGCATGAGCGAACTACCGCCGCGGTATCGATGGGTCCCGTTCAGCACGCTTCAGGAGCAAGACTCTTGCGAATGTCTCCCCCGAGGCGACCAGGAGCAGGTCATTCGAATGCTTCCACCAATACGCGCAACAACAGGCTAGATTTCACTGGCTGTACCACCAGTATGAAAAGCTGCCGATGCAGAGCAGCCAAATACCAATCGTGACCGCCGCAGCCACGTAGCTTCTTGGGCGGGACAAGAGGTTACTGGCTTTCTTGCGGGATTCATCGAGCACTTCTGGTGGGAGCAGCCGAATCACAAGCAACAAGCCCAGGGGAACAATGAGAAGGTCGTCCAGATACCCCAGAACCGGGATGAAGTCAGGTATGAGGTCAATCGGACTCAGAGCATACGCTGAGACGGCGATAGCCAGACACTTTGCGACCATTGGCGTTCTTGGGTCCCGTGCCGCAAAGTACACGGCCACGACATCACGCTTCACCCGACGCGCCCAGTCTTTGGCTTGCGCTAACCGCGACATGGAGGCAGCTTTTCTCTGTAGGGCATCGCGTTGGGATGTCGCCGGCGGATGCCCTCAGGTTGCACGCGGACCGAACATGATGATGCTCATGCCCAAGAGTGCCACCCCGACACCAATCCAATCGGTCATGGTCGGCTGGATACCGTCGACCGCCCAAAGCCAGACCAGCGCCGTCGCGACATAGACGCCGCCATAAGCAGCGTAGACACGACCGGCCGCGCTCGGGTGCAAGGCAAGCAGCCATACAAAGGCTGCCAGGCTGAACCCCGCCGGCAAGAGTAGCCAGACCGAGCGCCCCTGGTTCAACCAAAGGTACGGCAGGTAACAGCCCACAATTTCCGCCACCGCGGTTGCGCAGAACAGGCCGAAAGTCTTCAGGATATCCATGCCGACATTCTGGCAGGGGCGCAGGGGCGCGGGGCCTGCCTGGTGCCGGCATTGCGGGTGTGATTCGCGCGCCAGTCTGATCGCGGACAGCCGGGACCGCCCTATACGACCGGCCCAGCTGCGGCCGGCGCAACTTGCCGTACGGACCAGGTCGCTGGGGTGATGGATCGCTCAGGTGGTCGGCGTCGCGGTCTGTCGATCACGAGGCAGCCACATCATGTCCTGCGCACCCATCATGGTCCATTCGGCTCGCGGTTCTCACGCTTTCAGGCGAAGCGCGAGCCGGTGGGTGGCGATGGCGATCAGCACGAAGACAGCTGCCACCAATGCCCAGTCGGTCCCATGCAACGGCCGCAGGCTGAGCAGGCCGCTGACCAGGTGGATCTGCACGAACACGGCCACAGAGACCAGCGTGCCCACGACCAGCCAGCGCGGAGCGGCTTGTCGCAATTTCGTCAGGCCAACGGTGATGGCAGCGCTGGCAGACATCATGACGGTCAACGACATCGCGCGTGCATGCTCGATGTTCCGGTCGGCGCCCAGCGCGTACAAGTAGCTCCAGACCACCGCCACACTGATCAACCCGCCGACGAGAACGATGCCCAACCAGGCGTCTGTCGTGAACAGGCGCGCCTGCCGCTGGTGCTGGCGCTGTACCGGCGCGAGTGGACCCGGCGCCGCAAGGTCCTGGAACGCCAGCATGGCCGTGGGATGGATCACCAGCTCCAGCCAGACGATATGGATCGGAAGAAACAGCAGGGGCAGGCCCATCAGCGGGATCGCCGCCGCCCCTATCACGAGCGGCAGGTGGATCAGCAGCAGGTACGTGAACGCCAGCCGCAGGTTCTGGAACAACTGGCGGCCCTCGGCCACTGCATCGACGATGGTCCTGAAGTTGTCGTCGAGCAGCACGATCGGCGCGACCTCGCGCGCGCTGCGCGTGCCTCGCTCGCCCATCGCCACACCGATGTCGGCCAGGCGCAGCGCGGGAACATCGTTGACGCCGTCTCCGGTTACAGCCACGAGCTCGCCCGAGGCTTGCAGCGCCTTCACCAGCGCGAGCTTCTGCGTCGGGGTGGCACGCGCGACGACGTGTACGTCGGGGCTGGTACCGAGCGCGGCGCCGGCATCGTCGTCCGGTGTCAGCACGACCACCTTGGGATCCGCTGCGCCCAGCCCGATCGCACGCGCGATCGCCTGCGCGGTCGCCGGATGATCCCCCGTCACCATGATGACGCGCATGCCCGCGGCCATGCAGTCGGCGATCGCCTCCCGGACACCGGCACGCACCGGGTCCTCGAAGGCCAGCAGACCTGCAAAACGGAACCCCTCCGCGGGCTCGACGTTGGTGGGCTCCGCCTCGGCCAGCTCCCGCTGGGCGCACGCGATCACCTTGTGCCCCGAGCTGGCGAACGCCTCGACACGGGTCAGCCAGTCCGCCCGCTGCCGGGCGGACAGCGCGCAGATGGCCAACACGGTCTCGGGCGCGCCCTTGGTGAAGGCTGTCGGTGCTCGTTGCGCTACACGCCAGAGGACCGTCTCCCGGCGCCGCGCCTCGGTGAACGGGAAGTCCGCGAGACGGGTCGCCGGCGGCAACGCTCCGGCAGCGGCGTGCAAAGCCTCGTCGAGCGGGTCGCCACTGTCGGGCCGCGCGGCGAACGTCGCGACCTGCAGCACCGAGGCCGCATCGTGTCCGTCGGCAGGTGTGCGGTGCGCCAGCACCAGCGACCCGGCGGTGATCGTTCCGGTCTTGTCCGACACGATGCAGCTGATGCGACCGATGTTCTCCACCGCGACGGCGCGCCGCACCAGCGCCTTCTTGCGCGCCAGGCGAAAGACGCCGACGCCGAGAAAGAATGTGTAGACGATCGGAAACTCCTCGGGCAGCGCAGCCACGGCCAGCGTGACGGCACTGAGCAAGGCGTCGATCCACCCGTGCCCCTGCCAGAGTCGCACCGCTGCGAGGACCGCGCACATCACCAGTGCCACACCGATCAAGACGGACACGAGCGAGCCGATGGCCTTTTGCAGCGGCGTCGCGTCGTGGCTGCCCTCGGTGGCGGAGCGGGCGATCGCACCGTAGCGCGTCTCGGCGCCGATACAGGCGACACGCAGCCGGGCAGTGCCGGTCAGCAGGCGCGTGCCGGCGGTGCCCCAGTGCGCCTCGGACGCGCTGGCAGCCAACGGCACGAAAGGGTCGAGGGGCCGCTTGGGCACCGGCAAGGATTCGCCCGTCAGCGTGGACTCATCGACCTGCAGGCCACTGCCCGCCATCAGCAGGCCGTCGGCAGGGAAATAGTCACCGGGCTTGAGCTCGACCAGATCCCCCGGGACCAGCTCGCGCGACGCGATGTCCTGCCACTGTGCATCGCGCAGCACGCGCGTCGTTCCGGCCAGTCGGCTGGCCAACCCCGCAGTGGAAGCGCTCGTGCGCCGATGCAGGTAGGCGTCCATCCCCAGCAGCGGCGCCATTGCGGCGAGCAGGATCACCGATTCGGTGACTTGCCCGAGCAGCGCAAACAAGCCCGCCGTCAGCATCAGGAACCACAGCATCGGATCGCGCGCCGTGTCGCGTGCAACGACCAGCCAGCCGCCGGCGGCGGGCGCCACGATGTCATTGAAGCCGTAGCTGCGCTGGGCCGCGACCTGCGCCGTGCTCAATCCGTGCTCGCCCTTGCCGAAGGCGGCGATTCTGTCAAGAGGAATGCTGCGCTGGCTCATGGCAGGTGCGCCTGAAAGGGATCCGCCGACAGTGACCCAGCGTATCGAAAGCCTTGTCCGTGCGCGCCGCGGACGCATGCGACCGGGCCTGGCGCGTGGCTCCAGAACTCGTCACCGAACCAGCAGCACCGGCGTGGAACACAGCGACAGGACCCTGGTCGCCACCGAGCCCATGACCAGACCGGCAGCGGCGCCGCGCCCATGTGTTCCCATCAGCAGCAGATCGAAGTGACCCCGTTCCGCCAGCCTCGCGATGTTTGCAGCCGCAGGCCCGATGCGCCACACGAACCTTGCCTTGATACCCTGCGTCGCAAAGAAGGCCCGGATCGGCCGCAACACCGTTTGCGCGTCGTCCTCGTAGTACGCATGAACCTGGTCAAGGCCCAGGAACGCCGCCGCACGGTGCGGAACTGCCGCCACGCAATGGATCACGGTGTAGGCGTGCCGCGCCCCCAGCCAGCCATCGTGTTCGGCCAGGTAGGCCAGCATGCGCCCTGTGTAGGGGCTGCCGTCCGCGGCAATCAGGATCTTCATCGCTCATTTCCTTCCGGTCGGCGCGCGGTACCTGAAACGAGAACCGGCACACCAGTGGCTACAGCAGCGCCGCGCGATCGATCACCGTACCGACGACAAATACACAGTCTCCCTGCTCGGTGATCGGTATCGCCTTGGTGACCACCACCACGCCGTCCACGGGCGAGCACAGCAACACGCTCGGGCGATCAGGCCGGTCCATGAACCACAGGCGACCGACGGGTTGGCCGGCGGCCACCGGCTGGCCAGGCTCCAGCATCGCCTCGAACATGCCGTCCTCGGGCGAGACGACGATATGGTCGGGGTTGCGGCCGTCGATGATCACTGCCGGTGGCAGACCCAGCGACGCGCGGGTCTGCACCTCGCCCTGGCACACGCCCACATGGCGCAGCACATTGTTGAGCCCGTTCCAGGCCAGGCGGTGGATCGGCGCCGGAGTGCGGCCACCACCGCCAAGCTCGGTGGTCACCACCAGCTTGCCCTGATTCTCAGCCTCCACCGGCAGCAGGCCGGTGCCGTTGACGTCGATGTAGAGGTAATGGAAGTCGGTGCACCAGGCCTCCATGGCTTCGAGCATGGCCTTGCGTTGCACCGGGTTCTCCACCACATGCATGTGCGAACACGGCAGGAACCAGGCGCTGCGCCCGCCCGAATGCATGTCGATCACCACGTCGGCCATCGGGAACAGCACGCGGGTCAGATAGTCAGCCAGTTGCTCGTGCGGCGGTCCGTCCGGCCGGCCCGGGAACGATCGGTTGAAATTCGCGCCCGACGGCCAATTGCGCGTGTTCGCCTTTGAAGCAGCGGGCGAGAGCAGCGGGATCACGATGACGCGGCCGGTCACCTGCTGCGGCTGCAGCTCCTGCAGCAGCCGCATCGCGGCCACCTGGCCTTCATACTCGTCCCCGTGGTTGCCGGCAAGCACCAGCACCGTCGGACCGGTCCCGTTGACAATGCAGCCGATATGGATGAAGGTGCTGGCCCAGCCCGCAGTGTTGGTGATCTTGTTGATCCGCAGATGGCCGATGCGCTTGCCGCTGGCGTGCAGATCGATGCTGCACGATACGGTGGACGGGCTCATGGCTGCTGGTCTCCCGCAGACCGGGGCAGGTCAACCCCGATATCGGTCAGAAAATCGCCCGCCAGCGTGTGCTGCATACAAGGTCTCCCAGTCGCTTTCGAAGCATTCTCCCATCATCGGGCAGGGCGTTGCATGGCCAATCTTGACCAACAGACACATGCAGCTGCGCGATATGCGAATCAGGCATCCTTCCCGGGCAACCCGGCTATGCGTCCGATGTCCTCTGGCGCTGCCGACGCGTGCGGCCGAAGTCGTCGGCCGTCCGCGGTTCAAGAGGTCAGGCGCCGCCGCGGTCCTTTGGCCAGGCGCCGAATGCAAACACCCACAAGGCAATCACATTGACCAGTGGCACCAGGGCAAGAAGCGACCATGCGCCATGAAATCCCGCTCTGGTCACGATTTTCCACAGTGGAAAGACGATCACGATCAACATCAGAATCATGCCGCCACCATGCCAGCCGCTGTATGCGTACATCATCTGCATTCTCCACAGGTTCCTGAAGTGGAGCAGTGTACGAGCGGCGCCGCTTCCCCCACTGCGCCCGAACCGGCCTGGGTGCTGCCCGTCGTCGATGTCCCATCGCGCCTTGTCCGCGTTCAAACAGCCGCGCCGATCTGGAGAGCGCGCTGGCGGCGGGGCGGCGCATCAAGGTGCAGGTCGTCGGGCTGGCGCGTATCGCAGACGATGTGACGCCCGAGTTGGCGCGCGACGCGATCGAATCGGTCACCGTTCTTGGCGCCTTTCAAGCCAGTTCCGCTGTGCGACGGGCGTTGTCCGATAGCATCCATTGATCTGATTCTTCACCATCAAGGCACCCCATGAAAAGCCCTTTCAACAGTCGATCACCGTCGTTCGACGCGAATGCCATCAACGAAACCATCCGGCACGCACTGGCGTGCGCGGGACTGGACACGCAGTCAGGCCCGATGCACGGCGTGACGGAAACCATCCGGCGCGCCTTGGCGCCCGGGGACATCGCGTCAGCCGAAGTCGGCAAGGTCGCCACCCAGGACACCCTCGATGTCGTTGCGCGCGTCGTCGTCGACGACCCGAACCTGCGACAAAGCGCGTCGGCATGCCGCCCGGAGACGGGCCGAGCGCAAGTGGCCGGCACTTTCGACACACACGCATTCAGCAACCGTGCCGGTACCCGGTCGTACAAGCTCTATGTTCCAGGCCGGATCGGTGACGCTCCGCCGTTGGTGGTGATGCTGCACGGCTGTACCCAGTCGGCGGATGACTTCGCTGCAGGAACACGGATGAACCGTCTGGCCGACGAGCATGGCCTTCTGGTGGTCTATCCAGAGCAGGCCACCAGCACGAACCCATCCCGGTGCTGGAACTGGTTCAACGCGCCCGACCAGGTCAGGGATTCCGGAGAACCGTCTCTGATCGCCGGAATAGTGCGAACGGTGGCCGAGCGCCACGGCGCCGATCCGCGCCGCATTTTTGTCGCCGGTCTGTCGGCCGGCGCTGCGATGGCGGTGATTCTCGGCGAGACCTATCCGGAGTTGGTTGCAGCGGTTGGCGCGCATTCGGGATTGCCGTATGGCTGCGCGCATGACATTGCCTCTGCGATGGCCGCGATGAAGGGCGGGCGCAGCGGCCTTGCGGGCCACCGGACCACGCCTGGGCCCGTGCCAGCACCCCGTGTCAAGCTTGCGCGCGCCGTGCCGACCATCGTCTTTCACGGCGACCGGGATCACACCGTGCAGCACTCCAACGGCGCCGAGATCGTCGAGCAGGCCGCCCGCGCGTGCCAGGCGCAGGTCGGGGGTGCGAACACGCGCATCCGCGAGGACAGCGGCACGGCCCCGGGCGGGAGACGCTACAGCCGAACAGTGCATGTCGATGCCAATGGGCAGCCCCATATCGAGGCGTGGACGGTGCATGGTGCCGGCCACGCCTGGTCCGGCGGCTGCGCGAGTGGCAGCTTTACCGATGGCAGCGGCCCGGATGCATCTGCGCACATGCTGCGGTTTTTCCTGGCTCTGCCACGCGCCGGCTGCGCATGATCCGCAGCCTTGCGCACCCGCTGGCTCCAAGCGCTGCGCGTCGAAGCACGGGCGACATTGGCGGTGGACATGCTGCCGCTGGCCACTGGGATGGTCGGTGATTTCCGTGCTCGGCCCGATGGACCGCGATGTGGCCGATACCCACCTGATGTTGCAGGCCAGTAAGTACCGGCGTCGATCCGCGTGACCCATTGGTGCCAGCGCCCATCCGGAACAGTCGCGCAGTGCGCGGCGCTTTGCCACGGCCTTTGACGACGTCGACCTGATCATGGCGCCGCCCGAGCGGCGTCTCAGTTCGGAATGATGATCTCGTTGGGCCGGTCGCATTCCGGCGGCTGGCCGTAGCCGGCTGAACGGACCTTCTGGTCAGCCGCCAACTCGACCTGGAACCATTGGCAGAACGGGTTCTCGTAACGATAGCTCCAGACGACGCCACGCCCGCGCCCCAGCAACTGCACCTCGCCGGGTCGGCCCAAGGCATTGCGTACATCCTGTTGCGCCATGCCCGGGTTGATCTGATTGAAATGGCGCTCCGTCAGCACCTGCTCGGAGCGCAGCACCTTGCCGGCGGCATCCAGGGTCACGAACCAGGTCTGTTTGCCATACGGTCCGGTGGGAAATTCCAGCCGGACCTGCCCATCGGCCAGGGGTTGCTGCGTGTCGGGCGCGCCCATCCGCGCGACGAGTTGCTCCCGCGTGGCACCCGTCAGATCGGTGGGCGGCGCAATGCTGCTGCAGGCGGTGAGCGCACACAAACCCAGAACCACTCCCCACGACCGCATCGATACCATCACATGACTCCTGTTGGACGCACGCACACACGCGTCTGATTGGACACAGCCCCGCCGGGCAAGTTCACCCGGATTCTCCATTGCAAGGCACACGGACGTGCCACCGGTCATCCATTACCATGCTTGCGCCTACCACAGGGCACGCAACCAAAAAAAAGGATACAAACCATGTTCAGCCATGTCATGGTCGGTGTGAACGACCTCGAAGTTTCCAGGAAGTTCTACGACGCGCTGCTCGGCACGCTGGGGATCGCCCCTGGAGGTGCCAACAACAACCGCTATTTCTACCGCAGCCCGAGCGGCACGTTCGCCATCACGACTCCGATCAATGGCCAACCCGCGACCCACGCCAATGGCGGCACGATCGGGTTTCTGGCGCAATCACCCGAACAGGCGGATGCGTTTCATGCAGCCGGCATCGCCAACGGCGGCACAAGCTGCGAGAGCCCGCCCGGCCTTCGGGAAACCCCGATGGGGCCGCTGTATCTGGCCTATCTGCGCGATCCGGACGGCAACAAGCTGTGCGCCTTGCATCGACCCGGCAAGCCGGGTCGCTGACGCTGCCGTCGACGCCAGCGGTCAGGTGACGCCGCCGGGGCTTGCGGCGGCAAGTTGACATCGTGTCGGCGCGCATGTAGAAATCGCGCACGCAGGATCGTCGTGGTGGTGACGCCGCTGTGATCCGGCGCCGCGGCACCGTCACACCAGGCGGATTTCCACAACCCGCTGCCTCTGCGCAGCCTTCACGCACCCAACACCATGCGCCGATCGCCTGTCCCTGCACCCACCGCCCACACAAGCACTGCGGCAAACCGCGAACCGGATCGGTCCGGTCGCCTGGTGCTGCTGGTGGCCACGCGCAAGGGCGCGTGGTTGTTCCACGGCGACCGCAAACGCAGGTCCTGGACCAGCGATGGACCGCATTTCCTGGGCCACACCGTCAGCCATCTGCAGCTCGACCCGCGCGACGGCCGCACCCTGCTGGCCGCCGCCCGGACCGGCCACCTCGGGCCAACCATATTTCGCTCGACCAACTTCGGCCGGACCTGGAAAGAAGCCGGACGGCCGCCCGCGTTCGCCCAGTCGCAGGGCGGCCTGCCCAACCGCACGCTCGACCACAACTTCTGGCTCACCCCGGGCCATGCCAGCGAGCCCGGCAGCTGGTATGCGGGCAGCTCGCCACAGGGCCTGTTCCGATCCGAGGACGGTGGCATCACCTGGACACCGCTGCCCGGCGTCAATGACAACCCGCAATTGCGCGGCTGGATGGGCGGCGAGCAGGACGGTACACCGGACGGCCCGAAGCTGCACTCGGTGATCGTCGATCCGCGCGACGCGGCGCACCTGTATGTCGCGATGTCGAGCGGCGGCGTGCACGAGTCGCTTGACGCCGGCCGCAGCTGGTCGACGCTGATCCAGGGCATGGAGGTGGTCGATGGTCTCGATCCGGCCACCGTCACCTTCCATGACCCGCATTGCGTGCGCCTGTGCCCGAGCAACCCGGACCGGCTGTACCAGCAGAACCACTGCGGCATCTACCGGATCGACCGCCACAACGGCCAGGCCGACCGCTGGCAGCGCATCGGTCGCACGATGCCCAAGCGGGTCGGCGACATCGGTTTCCCGTTGGCCGTGCATCCCCGCGATGCCGACACCGCCTGGGTGTTCCCGATGGACGGCACCACCGTCTGGCCCCGCACCAGTCCGGGCGGTCGCCCGGCCGCCTATGTCACACGCAATGCCGGCAAGAGCTGGCAACGGCTGGACCAGGGTCTGCCCGAAAGCCAGGCCTGGTGGACGGTGAAGCGCCAGGCGATGGTGGTGGACAGCGCGGCAACGCCCGCGCTGTACCTTGGCACTACCAGCGGCGAACTGTGGATCGGCCACGACGAGGGTGCGCGCTGGCGCAATATCGCCCGGCATCTGCCGGAAATCTACGCGATCGAAGTCGCGCAGCCAGCATGATTGCCCCCAGTCCTGGCTTCGCCAGGCCCCCCAAGGGGGTGCAAGAAAGCTTGGGGGCGGCCCTGCGCTTTCTTGAGAACCGGGCCGAACAAGCGGTGTGGATGCGATGCAGGTTCTGATGCCGGCGGCACTGCGAAGCTATACCCATGCGGCGCAGGTACAGGCCGACGGCGACACGCTGGCCGCCTTGTTCGACGACCTGGACCGTCGCTACCCCGGCCTGCGCTTTCGGGTCGTCGACGAACAGGGTCAGCTGCGTGCGAACCTGCGCATCTTTGTCAATGGCCTTGGCGTGCGCGATCTCAGGCATGGATTGCAGGCGGACGACTTCGTGGCGCTGGTGCTGGCGCTCAGCGGCGGGTGATGCGTTCAGCGCCAGGTGCCACACCCGGATGAAACCCTGCAGCGCCGACATGTCACGTGCCCGGACCAAGCATCTGCAGCTCTTGGCCATCGCAGCCAGGCAAGCCGGAGAAGGCGATCCGGCCGCGGCGCGACGGCGCCACGGGTTCCTACAATGGTGCGATCCGCAGTCATCAAGGAAGACACAACATGCTCGTCGAACGTATCTGGACCGGCAATGCCTACCGCAACTACAACTACCTGATCGCCTGCCCGGAGACCGGAGAGGCACTGGCGATCGACCCTCTGGACCACGAGAAGTGCCTGAACACGGCCAAGGTGCGCGGCTGGCAGATCACGCAACTGCTCAATACGCATGAACACCTGGACCATACCGGCGGCAACGACGCCATCGTTGCGGCCACCGGCGCCAAGGTGATTGCGCACCACAAGGCCGGAGGGAAAATCGCCGGCATGGACCGCGGCGTCAAGGCCGGCGACGTCATCCGGGTCGGCAAGACGGTCGAACTCGAATGCATGGACACACCGGGGCACACGCTGTGCCACATCTGCCTGCGCTCGCACACCGAACAGCCAGCACTGTTCTCGGGCGACACGCTGTTCAATGCCGGCGCGGGCAATTGCCACAATGGCGGCGACGTGCAGCTGATGTACACCAGCTTCGTCGACCAGTTGGCCAGGCTGCCCGAGAACACGCAGGTATACCCGGGTCACGACTACATCGAAAACAACCTCAAGTTCACGCTCGACCGCGAACCGGACAACGTCGCTGCCAAGGCCTTGCTGCCAACGGTCACCGACCATGACCCGGCCAGCGCGATCGTCACGACGCTGGCGCAGGAGAAGCAGCACAACAGTTTCTTCCGGCTGACCCAAGCCTCGGTGATCGCGCGATTGCGCGAACGTTTCGCGGACCTGCCGGAAAGCCCGGACGCCCGCACCGTGTTCACCCGGCTGCGCGAGTTGCGCAACAGCTGGTAACCCGGGTCAAGGCGCATACCACCATGCGGCACGATACAGCGCTGCGCCAATCGGTGGCCGAATCGCTGCGCCGGTTCCGCTGGCAGGCCTTGCCCGCCGCCACACAGGGCCGGGCCGCCGTCGCGCTGGTGATCTCCGAAGCCGGCCACGGTGCCGCCTGGGATGGCATGCCGCACCATGCCCGCTGGAACGCCGACGCAGCGCTGATACTGACGCGGCGCGCGTTGCACCTGCGCCGCCACGCCAATCAGTGGGCCTTGCCTGGAGGGCGCATCGAGGACGACGAAACGCCGGAGCAGGCCGCCTTGCGCGAACTGCGCGAGGAAGTGGCCCTCGATGTTCCCGCCGAAGCCGTGCTGGGGCGCCTCGACGATTTTTCGACGCGCTCGGGGTTTGCCATCACGCCGGTCGTGGTGTGGGCCGACGATGCCCGCGCGATGGTCGCCAACGCCAACGAGGTGGCCTCGATCCACCGCATCGCCCTCGATGAGTTCTTGCGGCCCGATGCTCCGATGCTCGATCCCGGTGCGCATGCGCAACCCGTGCTGCGCATGCCGATCGGCGACAGCTGGATAGCGGCGCCGACCGCGGCATTCCTGTACCAATTCCGCGAAGTCTGCCTGCTGGGGCGCGACACGCGGGTCGCTCATTTCGAGCAACCCGACTTCGCCTGGCGCTGACAGGCACATCCGACCGCGTTCAATCGCCCTCGAAGACGGGCTTTTGCTTCGCCGCGAAGGCGTGATAGGCGCGCTCGAAGTCCTTCGTCTGCATGCAGATCGCCTGCGCCTGCGCCTCGGCCTCGATGCATTCGCCCAGGCCCGAGCTCCACTCCTGCCACAGCATCGTCTTCGTCATCGCGTGGCCGAAGGTCGGACCATCGGCGAGTTCCTTGGCCAGTGCTTCGGCGGCGCCGAGCAGCGCATCGGGTTCTACGAGGCGGTTGTAAAAGCCGAAGCGCTCGGCCTCCTCGCCACCGACGACGCGGCCGGTGAAGAGCAGGTCGGCGGCGCGCGACAGACCGATCAGGCGCGGCAGCAGCGTACATGCGCCCATATCGGCGCCTGCGAGGCCGACCCGCACGAACAGGAACGCGAGCTTGCTGCGCGCGGTGGCAACGCGCATGTCCGAGCCGCAGGCGATCATCGCGCCGGCGCCGGTGCACACGCCGTCG
>CAZLDV010000043.1:0-14057 GCA_964558425.1 uncultured Rhodoferax sp.
GCTTGCTTGGGGGCGGCCCGGCGCTGCGCTCATGGTCCCGGTGCAACCAGGATGGTGCGGAATCCGACATGGCTGGCGCCGAGATCGTCGTCCTGCGGCTGGCGCGCGCCACGGCGGTACCGCATGCAGTAGTTGGCGGCGCACAGGTAGGAGCCGCCCTTGATCACATGCTGGCCGGCCGCGGCCAGGCGCCGCGGCCCGGCGGCCGGATCGAAGCCGGCGGGGGCGGCGCTGGCGTGGTCGGGGCTCCAGCGGTCGGCCGTCAGTTCCCAGGCATTGCCGATCATGTCGTACAGGCCATACCCGTTGGGTGCATAACACGCCACCGGCGCCAGGCCGGCAAAGCCGTCGGTGGCCGCGTTGGCAACCGGAAACAGGCCCTGCCAGGTGTTGGCGTTGGCCGGAGGCTCGGCGCGGTTGTGCAGTGCGGTGGTGTTGGCGCTCGCAGGGTCTGCCGGGTCCGGTGTGGCGCGGGCATCGGCCTGGCCGCCCTGGGCGGCCCATTCCCATTGCGGCTCGGTTGGCAGCGTGCGGCCTTTCCACGCGGCGTAGGCCCTGGCATCGTCGATTGTCACCAGCGTGACCGGGAACGCGCCACGGCCGTCGATGTTGCTGCCCGGGCCGCTCGGATGGCGCCAGCTCGCGCCCGGGACGTAGCGCCACCACTGGGTCGGGTTGCCGCTGTGCACGGCCAGCGGCGGCGTGAACACCACCGCGCCCGGTTGTTGCATGTCCGGCGGCAGCGCCGCAAACAGGGCCGGGTCGACCGGTCGTTCGGCCACCGTCAGGTAACCGGTGGCCTGCACGAAGGCGGCGAACTCGGCATTGCTGACTTCGGTGCGGTCGATCCAGAACCCCGGGACCTCGACCGTGCGCAGCGGCATCTCCTCCGGATACACCGTGTCGCCGAACGTGAAACGCCCGGATGGCACCCAGACCATGCCCGGGTGCGGTGCGTCGGCGCTGGATGCGGGAACCGCACACTGCAGCGTCGATGGCAGTGCCGCCAAGGCCGTGGCCTGCAGCCGGACCCACCACCAGCCGGCAGTGGCCGACACAGCGGCCAGCAGCAACAGGCCCACCACCGGCCAGCGGCGCAGCCTGCGCCAGGCGCCGGCGCGTGGCGCCTCGGGTGTGCCGGGTCGGCCAGAAGGCGGTGTCGGGTCCGGGGTCATGTGCGCGAGGCGCCGGTTCGGCGGAGGCTCCTCAGTTGTACCAGTAGGTGTAGGTGTCGTTCGGGCTTTCCTGCTGGTCCAGCGTCTTGTCGATCGCGATCGGCATCTGCAGGAAGGACGGCCACAGTGGCGGCGGAATGTCCTTGTTGTGCGCCGCCAGCAGGGCTTGCAGGCGGGCCACCTGCTGCGGCTGCGTGGCGGCCAGGTCGTGCTGCTCGGTCGGGTCGTCCTGCAGATGGAACAACCAGTTGCGCCGGGGATTTTCCGACACGATCAGCTTCCAGCCGTCGGACTGCGTGGCCTGGTAAGGGCCGTCGCGCCAGAACAGCGCGCGCGCCGGTTGCCGCGGGCCGTCGGGGGCCAGAAAGGGCAGCAGATTGACGCCATCGATCACCCGGTCCTTCGGTGGCGTTCCGCCGGCCGCCGCGACCAGGGTGGGCAGCAGGTCGATGTTGCTCATCGGCGCCGGGTAGTGGCTGCCGGCCCTCAGGTGGCCCGGCCACTTCGCCATGTAGGGCACGCGCAGTCCGCCTTCGAACTGGGTCAGCTTCCAGCCCCGGTAGGGGCGGTTCACGTCGGGCAGGCCGAGATAGCCCGGCGCGCCGTTGTCGCTGGCAAAGACGACGATGGTGTTGTCCTCCAGCCCTTCGCTCTGCAGGGTCTGCAGCACCCGGCCGACGCTGCGGTCGAGCGCGCGCACCATGGCCGCATACACCCGCTGCCGGTGGTCGGTGATGCCTTTGACCGCGTCATAGTCGGCGCGGCTGGCCTGCAGCGGCGTGTGGACGCCCCAGTGCGCCAGGTACAGGAAGAACGGCCGGTTGCGGTTGGCGCGGATCGCCGCCACCGCTTCGTCGGTGAAATAGTCGGTCAGGTATTTGTTCGGCTCGAACCACGGACCATTGTTGTAGCTGACACCGAAACGCATGTTGGGCCACAGGAAGCGGTCGATCGGGTCGAAGTCCTGCCTGGCATTCACGACGTCGGGAGAATGCTGCGGCAGGTACAGCCCACTTTCCATGTACAGGCTCTCGGCGAATCCCTGTGCGTTGGGTCGCATCTCGGGGTGTTCCGGGGTGCCGCCCAGATGCCACTTGCCGATATGGACCGTGTGGTAACCCCGATCGCGCAGCAATTCGGCCACGGTGATCTCCGAGCCGGGCATGCCCAGTTCGTTGAAGGCCTTGGACGCGGCGGCCTTGTCCTGATCGATCAGCGGCGCGCGCAGCCGGGTCGGATCGTCGTACAACAGCGGTGCGACACGCGCCATCGCACCGGGAGTGGGGGTGAACTCGACGCCAAAACGCCACGGGTAACGGCCGCTGAGCAAGGCCGCGCGCGAGATCGTGCAGACCGCCGCGCCGGCGTATCCCTGGTCGAAGTTCACGCCATCGCGCGCGATCGAATCGATGTTCGGTGTACCGGCGTCATGTGCGGTGTAGCCGCCGCCGTGCGTGGATATGTCGTTGTAACCCAGATCGTCGGCCAGGATGACGATGATGTTCGGCCGCCGCGCGCCGAGCGCCTGCACGCCCACTGCCGGGCCGGCCATCCAGGCCACCGGCCGGTAGGGTTCGCGCGGATGCAGGATGTCGGTCAACCAGCCAAGTGAATATTGCAGCACCAGCAGGCGGTTGGCGTACACCAGTGCCGCTGACGCCGCCAGCACGAGAACGACACCCAGCAGGGTCTTGCGCGTGCGTGTCACACAGCCTGGCCGACCACGGTGTACTGGTCTGCGTTGCTCTGCAGCCACGGCAGCGCCAGCGCCGCTGGTTGCTGGCTCGGATGAAAGTCCGGCGCCATGTACGCCTTCCACAGGCGGTAGTTGCCGCGCACCATGCCGTCCTTGGCGAACCACAGCCGCCAGCCGCTGCGCCAGGTGCTCCAGCGCAGCAGGGCCTTGTCATGCCACAGGTTGCGCAGCGTCTGGCGTCCGACGTCGAACAGGAACACGAAGCTGATGTACCGGAATACCTTGACGCGCCATGCATGCGTGCCGCCGAGCGCCAGGTACATGTCGAACGCGGTGTTGCGGTGTTCGGATTCTTCAGCGCTGTGCCATTGCCACAGGGTGCGCAGGCGCGGCTCGGCGCCGTCCAGGGCCTCGGGATGGTGCAGCAACCAGTCGGCAAAGATCGCGGTGAAATGCTCGGTGGCGGCCGTGGCGGCCACCTTGTTGCGCAGGTCGTCGGCTTCGTGCGCCTGGCGCCGCGCCAGGGCCCAGCGCTCGATCGCATTGTCGAAGCCCAGCCGATCGAGGTTCTTGTTGAACAGGGCGTGGACACGCCGGTGCGTGGCCTCCTGGCCGATGAAGCCCTGCACCTCGGCCGCCAGTGCGGCGTGCTTTGCTTGCGGCAAGGCCGCCAGTCCGGCACGCACGGAGTCGATGAAATATTGCTCGCCGGCCGGAAAGCTCTGCGACAAGGCATTGAAGAAGGCCGAGCGGAACGCGTCGCCCCCGTTCCAGCGCGCCGCGAACGGGGTGTCCAGATCGATCAGCAGGCGGCGCACAACGAGGTCGGTCATCATCTCTTCCGTAGCTCAATACACCAGTGTATGGAATCCGTCCGGGCACGTCAACGCACGAGTCGCTGGGTTGGCATCGGCAAACTTGGATACCGCAACGGACTTTTTGTGCATTTTTTTGGGCGAATTGCAGAAATAGGCCTAAATTGCGCTTCAGTTCTGCCGTTAAGGAGTCAACGCGCGTTGAAAAGTCCGCCGTGTCACTTGAGGATCCGAGCACCATGCAACTGCCTTCCGTCGATCGACAACCCGGTTTGCGCCCCGCCGGCGTCGACCTGGTGTCGTCCAACGGGCACAAGGTGATTCCGGTTGCACCGATCAACCCGCCGATCACCACCGCGCCGGCAGCAACGCCGGTGCCTGGCACCGGGGTGGTCAACCGGATCGGGGATGTTTCGGGCGTCGAAAACCCGGTGTACAACGCGTTGCACCAGAGCGTGCCCGACCCGATCCGGCGCGGCCAGGAACCGGCTGCCGAGCCCACCGACTGGACGATCCAGCATCCGGAGCCGGAAAAGGTCGAAGATCCGCCGCCGGTGCCGCTGCACCAGTTGCTGCTCGATTTCATCAAGTCGATGTGGCAGGCCAGCGGCATGGTGGTCGAGGTGTCACAGAACCAGAAGCAGAGCACCTTGGTCAATCCGGCCAATCCCGGCATCGCGCCCGGTGAGGCGGCCCGCGAGAACCTGACCTACCAGCCCAGCAAGGTCAAGAAGACCGACACCATCTGAACGGGTCATTTGCCGGCGCCGACCTTGAGCGTATAGCGCGCCGGCGCGCCGGCCGCTGTGGCTTGCAACTCCCAGCGGCGGTCGTGGAAAGCGGCCACCGTGGCGCGGTGGGCGATCGAGACGATTCCGCCGCCCGCCTTGTCGACCATGGCCAGCAACTTGCGGTAAATCGTTTCTTCCGAGGCCGCATCCAGCGCGCTGGTGGCTTCGTCGGCGAACACCCACTGGGGCTGTTTGAGCAGCACCCGCGCAATGGCCAGCCGTTGCTGTTCACCGCCAGACAGCTTCTGGCCCCAGGCATCGACCCGATCGAGCTCGCCGGCCAGGTGCGGCAACAAGGCCTCGCTGAGGGCGGCCTGCATCTCGGTATCCGGGTAGCGGGCCGCTGATTCAGGATAGGCCAGCGCCTCGCGCAAGCTGCCGTTGGGGAAATACGGATGCTGCGGAATGAACATCGCGTCGCGGCTGCGCCGCACATCACCCCGCGCATATGGCCAGATGCCGGCCAGGGTGCGGAACAAGGTCGACTTGCCGCTGCCCGACGGCCCCTGCAGCAGCACATGGTCGCCCGAGGCCACCTGCAGCGTGGCATTTGCCAGCAGCGGCGTTCCGTTTGGCAGGCTGATGTCCAGGCCGCGGGTGGCGAGTCCTTCGCCGTCGATCAACTGCAGCTGCTGATTGCCGGCTTCGGCGGCGGCGATCGCGTCGTCGAAGCCGGTCAGCCGGTCGGTGGTGGCACGCCAGGCGGCCAGGCTGCTGTAGTTGTCGACGAACCAGCTCAGCGAGTCCTGCACCCGGCCGAACGCGGAGTTGATCTTCATCAGGTCACCGAGCTGGATGGCACCACTGAAATAGCGCGGCGCGGCGATGATCATCGGGAAGATGACAGCGGCCTGGCCAAAGAACGTGGTGAACCAGATCAGGCTCTTCTGTGCCTTGATCAGCGCCAGGTAGTTCGCCAGCACCGCGGTGAAGCGGTTGCCCAGATGCTGCTTCTCGACCGTCTGTCCGCGGTCCAGCGCGATCGCCTCGCTGTATTCGCGTACCCGCACCATGTGGTGGCGAAAATCCGCTTCGCGCCGCTGCTGCTCGAAGTTGAGCCAGATCTGGCGCCGTCCGATGTAGTGCGTCAACACGCTGCCGACCAGGCAATACAGGATGGCCATCCAGACCATGAAGCCCGGAATGGTCACCGGATGGCCGGCCACCTGGAAGCTGAACGCGCCCGACAGGCCCCACAGGATGCCGACAAAACTCACCAGCGTGACGCTGGCGTTGAGAACACCCATGGTCAGGCCCACGGTCTGTGCAGTGAACTGGTTGACGTCTTCCGAAATGCGCTGATCGGGGTTGTCCGCCACGATGTGGTCCGGGTTGGCAAAGCGGGACAACTCCATGCGGTAGAACGCGTCGCCGCCCAGCCAGCGGCGCAGGTAGTACGCCGTCATCCAGCGCCGCCACTCCAGTTGCAGCAGTTGCGTCAGGTAAAAGCGGTACACCGCGATGATGATCGCGATGAACGCGAGATAGGTGAAACGGCCGATCTGGTGCCAGAACACCGCCTGGTCCTTGACCTGCAGCGCGTCGTAGAACAGGCCGTACCAGTCGTTGAACAGCACCGCCATGTAGACCGAACCGAGGTTCAGCGCGACGATGGCCGTGAACATGCCGCGTGCGCGCCATTTTTCATCGGACTGGAAATACGGCGCGGACAGTTGCAGCACCCGCGCCGCAAAGGCCCTGAAGCCGGCGAATTTGTCACGCATGCCCATGGCGGGGACCTCTCCATGCAAATGGCAGCCCGTGCTGCCGGATTCAGCGTTCCGGATTCGAGATGCCGCTGGCCACATGTCCGGAAGGCACATGCGCCGCCGCCGATTCGATATGGCCGGTCTGGTCGTCGAAGAAGAAATCGGGTTCGAACTCGCGCAGAAACTCGCCCTTGGCCAGCCCGCCCAGGAACATGGCTTCGTCGACTTCGATGTTCCAGTCCATCAGCGTGCGAATCGCCCGCTCATGGGCCGGCGCGCTGCGCGCGGTCACCAGCGCGGTGCGGATCCGCATCGTCGGTGTACTTTCGTTTTGCAGCCGCTGCAAGGCGGCCAGCAGCGGCTTGAACGGGCCCGCCAGCAGCGGTTGCGCGGCCTTTTCGGTCTCATGCTGCTGGAACGCGGTCAGCCCCTGGGTCTGGTAGACACGTTCGGCTTCGTCGCTGAACAACACGGCGTCACCGTCGAACGCGATGCGCACCTCATGCGGATGCGCTTCGCTGGCGCGCGCCGACAGCGGGTAGACCTGCGCTGCCGGTACGCCGGCCTCCAGCGCGGCCCGCACGTCGCTCAGGTGGGCCGACAGGAACAGGTTGGCGTGCAGCGGCCGCAGATAGCGCCACGGGGGTTGCCCGCGCGTGAAGCTGCCGCGCTGGATGGCCAGGCCGTAATGCTTGGCCGAGCGGAACACCCGCATGCCCGAGACCGGGTCGTTGCGCGAGAGGATCACCACTTCGACCGGCTGCGAGCCTGCGCCGGCCGATGGCGCACCGGCGCTGCCGTCGTCCGGCTGGTTGAACGCAAGCAGCTTGCGCACCAGCGAAAAGGCCACGCCCGGCTTGGCGGGTTGCTCCAGCCGCTGCAGCTGCAGCTGCATGTAGGCCTTGTCCCGATGCGGCCCTTCGCCCTGCTCGAACACCGCGTTTTCCTCCTCGAAATCGAACAGCGCGCGCGACGAGATCGCGACCACCAGTTTGCCGTCGAGAGTGGTGCTCATGGGCCAGTGTCCTGTCGCGTGTGGGGAAAAAGGAAGTCCGTATCGGTCGGCGCGGGCCGATCAGCGCTGGCGCAGGAACATCCGATAGGCCGGATTGCGGGTTTCCTCGACATGCGGGTAGTCCAGTTCGCTCAGGAAATCGGCAAACGCCGCTTCGTCCGCCGCGGGCACCTGCAGCCCCACCAGGATGCGCCCGTAGTCGGCGCCCTGGTTGCGGTAATGGAACAGGCTGATGTTCCAGCCTGGCTTCATCAGGCTGAGAAACTTCATCAACGCGCCAGGACGCTCCGGAAACACGAAGCGCAGCAGCCGTTCGTCGCGCGCCAGCGACGAATGGCCGCCCACCATGTGGCGGATGTGCTCCTGCGCCAGGTCGTCGAAGGTGAGGTCGAGCGCCTCGAAGCCATGCTTGTTGAAATTGGCCGCGATCTTGCCGCTTTCACCCTTGCCATGGGTGGTGACACCGACGAAGACATGGGCCTTGTCGGCGTCGCTGATGCGGTAGTTGAATTCGGTCACGTTGCGCGGGCCGCCCGGCAAATTGCCGATCAGCTCGCAAAAGCGCCGGAAACTGCCGCGCTCCTCCGGGATCGTCACCGCAAACAGGGCCTCGCGTTCCTCGCCGACTTCGGCTCGCTCGGCCACGAAGCGCAGGCGGTCGAAGTTCATGTTGGCGCCGCACAGGATGGCGACATAGGTCTCGCCGCGGGTCTTGTGGGTCGCCACATACTGCTTGATCGCCGCCACCGCCAGCGCGCCGGCGGGCTCGACGATGCTGCGGGTGTCGATGAAGACATCCTTGATGGCCGCGCAGACGGCGTCGGTGTCCACCGTCATGAATCCATCGACCAGCGTGCTGGCAATGCGAAACGTCTCCTCGCCCACCAGCTTGACGGCGGTGCCGTCGGAGAACAATCCGACGTCGGGCAATGCCACCCGCTGCTTGGCGTCGACCGACTGCATCATCGCGTTGGAGTCGTTCATCTGCACGCCGATGACCTTGATCTGCGGCCGCACCGCCTTGATGTAGTTGGCCACGCCCGCGATCAGCCCGCCGCCGCCGATGGCCACGAACACCGCATGCAGCTCGCCCTGGTGCTGGCGCAGGATCTCCATCGCCACCGTGCCCTGGCCGGCGATCACGTCCGGGTCGTCGAACGGATGCACGAAGGTCAGGTTGTGCTGTTGCTGCAGCTGCACAGCGTGTTC
The DNA here is from genome assembly GCA_964558425.1 of uncultured Rhodoferax sp. Lineage (GTDB taxonomy): Bacteria > Pseudomonadota > Gammaproteobacteria > Burkholderiales > Burkholderiaceae_C > CAISIP01. The sequence goes on from CAZLDV010000043.1 coordinate 8,411, forward strand.
GTAGGCATCCGAATAACTGTCGCCATGCAATACCGCTTCACCGCCCAGCGCCCTCACCGCGTCGATTTTCACCTGCGGCGTGGTGGTGGGCATGACGATCACGGCGCGCGCGCCGAGCTTGTGCGCACTGAGCGCCACGCCCTGGGCATGGTTGCCGGCTGACGCGCAGATCACGCCGCGCGCCAGCTGCTCGGCGCTGAGCTGGGCCATCTTGTTGTAGGCGCCGCGCAGCTTGAAGCTGCGCACCGGCTGCTGGTCCTCCCGCTTGAGCAGGATCTTGTTGTGCAGCCGGCGTCCCAGGCTTTTCGCCGGCTCCAGCGGCGTCTCCACCGCCACATCGTAGACGCGTGCGGTCAGGATCTTCTTCAGGTAGTCTGCGGGGGTGAGGGATGAAGTGGTCATGGGCGCGGGTTGGCTGGCACTGGATGATAAGCGCCGCGCTCTTAGGCCAAAATGAAGACGGAGTCTGCTATTCGCGCAGGCGATCCACCGTCATCTTCTGGAGATCGATACACCATGGAATGCACTGTCAGCTGGACCGGACATGCGGGCACCCGCTCCGGCATGGGTTTTTTGGCCGAGACCGGCAGCGGCCACACCTTGGTCATGGACGGCGCGCCGGACGCCGCCACACCCGCCAACGGTGGCCAGAACCTGGCGCCTCGGCCGATGGAGACGCTGCTCGCCGGTGCCGGTGGCTGCACGGCCTACGACGTGGTGCTGATCCTCAAGCGCGGCCGCCACGATGTGCACCAGTGCTCCTGCAAGCTGACCGCCGAACGCGCCGAGACCGACCCCAAGGTGTTCACCGCGATCCACATGCATTTCAGCGTCAGCGGCAGGGGCATTGCGCCGGCCGCGGTGGAGCGCGCCATCGCGATGAGCCACGACAAATACTGCTCGGCCAGCATCATGCTGGGCAAGACCGCGCGCATCACCACCAGCTTCGAACTGAGCGAGGCCTGATCCAGCAGCACCGCGATGGCATCGCCCCGGGATGGGGCCGCCTGCCGATCGGGTCGTGCCGACAGCGGCAGTCAGATCCGGTGTGCGACCGTGGTCATGACCTTCGCGGCGGCCCGCATCAGTGCGCGCACCGGTGCCGGCAGGCCCAGCGCACCCGCTCCCTGGGCGTCGCGCGCATGGCGCGCTTCGTCGTCCTTCATCTGTGCCACGATCGCCCGCGAGGCGTGATCAGCCGCCGGCAGCCGCTGCATATGCCCTTGCAGGTGGGCCTCCACCTGCTTCTCGGTCTCCACGACGAAGCCCAGGCTGACCTTGTCCCCCAGGCGTCCGGCCAGCAAGCCGAGTCCGAATGCGCCGGCGTACCACAGCGGGTTGAGCAGCGACGGCCGGCTGCCCAGTTCGTCCAGCCGTTGTCGGGTCCAGGCCAGATGGTCGGTCTCTTCGGCACTGGCCCGGGCGAAATGGCCGCGCAGCGCGGTATTGCGCGTGGCCAGTGCCTGGGCGGTATACAAGGCCTGCGCGCAGACCTCACCGACGTGGTTGACCCGCATCAGCGCGCCTGCCTCGGACTTTTCCGCTGCCGTCAGCTCCGTGGCTTCGGCCGCCAGTGTCGGACAGGGCCGCGAAGCCCTCGGCGTGGCGAACAAGGTGCGCAACGAGGCGTCGGCGGCCGCAACCACCAGGTCGATGGGCGGAAAAAATGTTCGTTCGGTCATGGCGGATGCACTCCAGGGATGCGACGCGAAGGCCGATAGTCCTGCCATACACCCTGCCCGGCAGGGGTTCGGCATCCGGACCGCGGCACCGCGCCAGGGCGTGTGGACCCTGCCTTGCGGCAGCGGCATCGCGCAATGATGGCAGAGAAATGGTCGGTGCGTCTATTTTGCATAATGAAATGACGCGTCGGTGGGGATTTGGGCGCGGCATCCGCGCATCAGCGATTTCCGGGCCGATGTGTAAGGTGGTGCAACACCCATGCAGGGCTTTGTTGTTCGTCTGCAACGAAAACCGGATGCAGTTGTTTTTTTCGGCCGATATCTTTGCCAAACCGCCGGTCGTCTGGTGCAATACGTACAACTTCCTTGAACAGGAGGTTGGCCCGGGGTTCCGAGTACCTCAGAACCGGAGCCCTATGTTTAACCTTGGAGAAACTTGAAATGAAAAAGACACTCGTAGCGATCGCTGCTTTGGCCGCTGTCGGCGCAGCTTCGGCTCAGTCGTCGGTGACCCTGTATGGTCGTATCGACGCTTCCATCGGCAATGTCAAGACCACCGCAGGTGGCGTGACCGTTGCTGATCCAGGCGCCATGATCCGTTCGGGCGGCCATACCGGCAGCCGTTGGGGCCTGAAGGGTTCCGAAGATCTGGGCGGCGGCTTGAAAGCCAACTTCGTGCTGGAGCAGGGTTTCAACATCGATGACGGCACGGCTTCCAGCGCGCGCCAGTTCCATCGTCAAGCCTTCGTCGGCCTGTCGGGTGGTTTCGGCTCCCTTAACGTTGGCCGTCAGTATGACGTGACCGACAACATGTACGGCCTGTACGATCCGTTCGGCTATTCTGGCTACAGCCCGATGGGTTACGCCTTCAACGTCGGTTGCGGAACCGGCGGTTCCGGTGACTGCGTTGGCCGTCAGGACAACACCGTCATGTACACCACCCCCTCCATGGGTGGTTTCTCGGTTGCCGCGATGTGGGCTCCGGGTGAAGACAAGGTTCCTGGCGTGAACAGCGCTGGCCGTGTCTACGGTGTGATGGCCAACTACGCCAACGGTCCGATCGCCGCTGGCCTGGGCTGGCAGTCGAACAAGGCCGCTGGTGGCCGTACCCGTCAAGACACCAACTTCGGTGCTTCGTATGACCTCGGCGTTGCCAAGCTGTTCCTGCAACTGGAAAGCGGCAAGAACAACAACACCGTCGGTACCGGCAAGGACACGGGCTACTCGCTCGGCGCCACCATGCCCGTCGGTGCAGCCACTTTGACCGCCGCCTATGCTTCTGAAAAGCAGAAAATCGGTGGTACCAAGGTGTCTGATGCCAAGTCCTTCGGCCTGATGGGTGCCTACAACCTGAGCAAGCGCACCTATGTGTACGCTGCCTACAACCGTGGCGAGACCGACCCCACCGGTCCCAACAACACCGTCAAGACCACCAAATACGGTCTGGGCCTGGTCCACAACTTCTGATCATTGCGCTGGCATCAAGCCAGTGTGAGCATCTGAGTGTCTGAAAACCCGCTGTGGCAACACAGCGGGTTTTTTTTCGAGGCTTCCGGTATGGGCGAGGATCTGCCGGGCGGCAAGTGCCACAGGCGCTGCGGCTGCATCCGTCCAAATGTCGAGGAATACCTGACCTCAAGCAGGGCTTGCACTGGGCACGCTCTAGAATTTGACTCTCGGTGAGCATCTCGCACCGAACATGGATACAAGCACGATGACCTGTTTCGGAGCCAGAGCATGACCGCGATCAGCAAGACCCTCGTTTCCGCCGCCGTGCTGGCATTTGCGGGTATTGCATCTGCACAGTCGTCACTCGCCCTGTATGGCCGCATCGACGCGTCCATTGCAAGTCAGAAGACCGAGGTCGGTGGGTTCACCACGGTAGACAACGGCGCACAGATCCGTTCAGGCGCGCATACGGGCAGCCGCTGGGGTCTGCAAGGCTCCGAGGACCTGGGTGTCGGGCTCAAGGCCAAGTTCCAGCTGGAGCAGGGCTTCAATATCGACGATGGCACCTCCGCCAGCGCTCGGCAGTTTCATCGCCAGGCCTGGGTCGGTCTGTCGGGCGATTTCGGCGCATTGCAAATCGGTCGCCAATATTCGACCATCTACAACCTGTTCACCGAACATGACGCGCTGGCGTATTCGGGCTACAGCGCGATGGCTTACGCGTTCAACTCCGGTGCATATGCCGATTCCACCCGGATCGACAATGCGGTGGTGTACGCGTTGCCGGCGATGGGCGGATTCAACGCCGGACTGCAGTGGGCACCGGGCGAAAACAAGAATGGGGTTGCGGGAACGCGCAGGCATCTGCTTGCCTTACAGGCGGTGTACGCCAACGGCCCGTGGAGCGTCGGCGGCGCCTGGGAGTCGCAACGCTTCAATGGTATCGCCGGCACCACCGCCTGGGACGTGGGAGCATCGTATGACTTCGGCGCAGCCAAGGTGTATGCGCAGACCGAAGGCGCAAGCAACGAGGCCACCAATTCCAAGGACTCCGGCTATCAGATCGGCCTGCGGATTCCACTGGGGACGCCGACATTGTCGTTGTCGTATGCGCGTGAGAATCTCAAGACAGCGGGCACCGCAGTATCGACGGCCAGTGCCTACGCGTTGCTGGCGCAGTACCCGTTGAGCAAGCGTACCTATGTGTACGCGGCCTACCTGCGCGGCACAACCGATCCGGTCGTCGGCCCCACGACACGCCAGCAGAACTACGGCCTGGGGCTGGTTCACAATTTCTGACCATACGGGTGGTCAACCGCTGTTTGCCGCCAGACAGGCCTGAAAATCCGGTGCCTGCGCACGGGAGATATTTTGCCCTGAACATCCCTGCAGGGCCGGCCGAACACGAGACGCATCCATGAATCACCACCGGATCATCCGAATCGGCGCCCGCTTGTGTGCTTCCAGCGTGCTGGTGCTGCTCACGGCGTGTGCGACGAACCGCGGCGATCACAGCGACGAGGCTGCTGTCGCGGACAGCGCCTGGGTCCACGCGTCCTTGCGCTCGGCAGACCCGTCGGGTTGGCAGCATCAGGCGTTTCCCGGCAAACGCAAGACCGACTACCGGCCGGCGCGCAAGGATGGCCGTGATGCGGTCATGGTGCGCGCCGACGCCTCGGCCAGCATGTTGCGCCAACGGCTGCGGATCGAACCCGGTGAACTGGGTCAGCTGCGGTTTTCCTGGCTGGTTCCCTCGCTGATTGCGCAGGCCGACATGGCCCAGCGCGACGCCGACGACGCGCCGGTGCGCCTGGTATTGGCCTTCGAGGGCGATCGCAGGCGCTTCTCGGTGAAGGACGCGGCCTTGTCGGATCTGTCGGAGGCGCTGACCGGCGAGCCGCTGCCGTATGCCACGCTGATGTATGTCTGGAGCAACCGGCGCGCGCCCGGCACCGTGATCCACAATCCGCGCACCAGCCGCATCCGCAAGCTGGTGATGGAGACCGGTGAGGGTCGGTTGGGCCGTTGGCTGGACTATGAGCGCGATGTGCGGGCCGACTTCATGCAGGCGTTTGGCGAGCCGCCCGGTGCCCTGGTGGCGATCGGCATCATGACCGATACCGACAACACGCGCTCGCAGACGCAGGCGTGGTATGGTCCGCTCCAGCATCAGCCCCGCCGTGCAACATCGGCCACGCTACAAGCAGAATCGCCATGACTGTCCTGCAAGAACCCCGCCTGCGCGCCAAGGGCCGCGCATTTGCCCATATTGCGCAATTTCATCCCGAGTTGACCGCCTTGCGGCGCGACCTGCACACGCATCCGGAGCTCGGCTTCGAGGAGCACTACACCGCGGCGCGGGTGGCGCAGGCACTCGCGCTGTGCGGCGTCGACGAAGTGCACACCGGCATCGGCAAGACCGGCGTGGTCGCGCTGGTGCGGGGCCGCCAATCCGACAGTGGCCGCATGGTGGGCCTGCGCGCCGACATGGACGCGTTGCCGCTCACCGAACACAA
>CAZLDV010000043.1:14157-28068 GCA_964558425.1 uncultured Rhodoferax sp.
GACGTGGCGGCCAGCCTGGTCGGGCGCGAGCATGTGGTACGCGACCTCGATCCCAGCATGGGAGCGGAGGATTTTGCCTTCATGCTGCAGGCCAAGCCCGGCGCCTACCTGCGCGTCGGGCAAGGCGCCGAGAACGGCGTGGGCAGTTGCTCGCTGCACAACAGCCACTATGACTTCAATGACGACATCCTGCCGCTGGGTGCGGCGGTGCATGCCGGTCTGGCCGAACACCTGATGCCCTTGTCCGACAGCCACACGCGGTGATGGCGCCTGGCGCGCTCGGACCGGCCCGGTCGGCACGCCGCGCCATGCAGGTGGCCGGCATGTCGATGCTGCGCAGGTGCAGCAGCAGCGACACGATCGGGCTGTCGTTGTCGATAATGGAAGCCGTCCGTGCGACCCTGCCACAGGCACCTGCCATCTGGAGTTCCCCATGAACCAACTCGAAGCCCTCAAGCAATTCACCACCGTGGTGGCCGATACCAGTGACGTCAAGCAGATGGCGCAGTTCAAACCACAAGATGCGACCACCAATCCGTCGCTGATCCTGAAGGCTGTTGGCATGCCCGAATACCGGCATCTGCTCGATGCGGTCGTGCAGCGCCATCGCGGCGAACCGCTGGACAAGCTCATGGATCGGCTGCTGGTGCGGTTCGGCTGCGAAATCCTGTCGGTGCTGCCGGGCCGGGTGTCGACCGAGGTCGATGCGCGGCTGAGTTTCGACACCAACGCCTGCGTCACGCGCGCGGAACGCATCATTGACCTGTACCAGGGTGAAGGCATCCACGTCGATCGGGTGTTGATCAAGCTGGCATCCACCTGGGAGGGTATCCAGGCCGCTGGCAAGCTGGAGCAACGCGGCATCCATACCAACCTCACGCTGCTGTTCTCCTTCTGCCAGGCGGTGCTGGGCAGCCAGGCCAAGGTCCAATTGATTTCGCCGTTCGTCGGGCGCATCTACGACTGGTACAAGAAGTCGGCTGGCGCGAATTGGGACGAAGCGGCGCATGCCGGCGCCAACGACCCCGGCGTGCAGTCGGTCAGGCAGATCTACAACCACTACAAGAAACACGGCATCAAGACCGAGATCATGGGCGCGAGTTTCCGCAATGTCGGTCAGATCCAGGCCCTGGCCGGCTGCGACCTGCTGACCATCAGCCCGGACCTGATGGCCAAGCTGGCCGCGTCCGACGCGCCGCTGCCGCGGGCACTCGATCCCGAGGCCGCACGTGCGCTGGATTTGCCGCCGGTGCAGTACGACGAGGCCGGCTTCCGCTATGCGCTCAACGAAGACGCCATGGCGACCGAAAAGCTGGCCGAAGGTATTCGCGTGTTTGCCGCGGACGCGATCAAGCTCGAACAGCGCTTGCTCGCGGCGTGAACCCGACCTCAACCGGAGATGGCCATGACACAGCGCGTGCGATGTGACCGGACGGCGGCCTGGAGCGCCTTGCGCGTCACGTACGCCGGGCGAGGTTCGGATTTCGACCTGCGCAAGGCGTTTGCCTGCGACCCCCACCGGTTCGAAGCCTTCAGCCAGCAGGCGCCCCATGTGTTTGCCGATCTGTCCAAGAACCTGATCGATGCGGCCCTTGAACGCTTGCTGCTGCAACTGGCGCGTGCCTGTGGCGTTGCGGCCTATCGCGACGCGATGTTCGCCGGAGCGCCGATCAACAACACCGAGCATCGGGCGGTGCGGCATGTGTTGTTGCGCACCCCCCGGCCTGCCGATGGCGGCACGATGGAGCCGGACCTGTTGGAGGTGCACACGACGCTGGACGCGATGCTGGCCTATGCCGAGCAGCTGCGTCAGGACAGCGCCATCACCGACGTGGTCAATATCGGCATCGGCGGCTCCGACCTGGGGCCGCAGATGGCGGTGCGCGCGCTGGACGCATTCGCGATTACCGGCAAGCGGCTGCATTTCGTCTCCAACGTCGATGGCCACGAACTGGACGCGACGCTCAGGCAGATCGCCCCATCCAGCAGTGTGTTCCTGATCGCGTCCAAGACCTTCACGACGATCGAGACCATGACCAACGCGGCCTCGGCCAAGCGCTGGTTCGAGGCGCAGGGCGGCCGCGACATCGCACGGCACTTCTGTGCACTGACCAGCAACGTCGAGGCTGCCAACCAGTTTGGCATCAGCACCACGTTCGGCTTTCGGGACTGGGTCGGCGGGCGTTATTCCCTGTGGTCGGCGATCGGGTTGCCGATCGCGATCGCGATCGGCGCCGACGGCTTTCGGGCCTTTCTGGCTGGCGCCCACGCAATGGACGAGCACTTCCGCGGCGCGCCACTGGAGCGCAATCTGCCGGTGCGCCTGGGTCTGATCGACGTCTGGTACCGCAACTTCTGCGGCTTCACCAGCCGCAGCATCGCGCCGTATGCCAGCGCGCTGGCGCGCTGGCCGGCCTACTTGCAGCAACTGGAGATGGAGAGCAATGGCAAACGCGTGGACCAGCACGGCGAGGCTGTGCCGTTCGACACCGCGCCGGTGCTCTGGGGCGAACCGGGCACCAATGGCCAGCACGCCTATTTCCAGATGCTGCACCAGGGCACGGACATCGTGCCGGTGGAGTTTCTCGTCGTCAAAAGGCCGCAGCATGCGCTCGAAGGACACCACGCGCTGCTGCTGGCCAGTGCGCTGGCGCAGGCGCAGGCGCTGATGGTCGGTCAGCACGATGCAGGGGGCCATCGCGATTTCCCTGGCAACCGACCCAGCACCATGCTGCTGCTCGATGCACTCGATCCGACCAGCCTGGGCGCCTTGATCGCCCTGCATGAGCACCGGGTGTTTGTCAGTGGTGCGATCTGGGGCATCAACAGCTTCGACCAATGGGGTGTCGAACTGGGCAAGCAACTGGCCAAGGCGATTGCGCCACGCCTGCGCAGCGGCGATCTGTCGGGGCTCGATGGCTCCACGGCGGGCCTGTTGCAGCGTTTGCAGCAGACGCCTTGACGCGGGGGGCCGTGTTGCCCGCGCCTGCCGTTACCATACGGCGGGCGATATGCCGGTGCAGCCAGGAGATGCCTTGACCACTTCGATCGTGTTTGACTTCGGTGCCGTCTTGTTCGACTGGCGACCCGACAGGATGGTCGTGGAACAGTTTCCACATCGGGCCAGCACGCCCGATCTGGCTCAGGCCCTGCTCCGCGATATCTTTCACCACGACGATTGGCAGTCGTTCGACCGCGGCACGATGGAACTGGAGCAGGTGATCGCGCGCACTGCGCGCAGGCTGGCGTTGCCGCCCACCGATGTGGAAACCATGCTGTCGGGCATCCCCGAGCGGCTGCAGCCGATCCCCCAGACGCTGGCCTTGTTGACCCGGTTGCGCGAGCGGCGGGACCAATGCGCCGATGTCCGGCTCTATTACCTGTCCAACATGCCGGCGCCATTTGCCCGCGTGCTGGAGCGTCGTCACGATTTCCTGGGCTGGTTCGACGGCGGTGTCTTCTCGGGTGATGCGCGCCTGACCAAGCCCGATCCAGCCATCTATGCCTTGCTCGAATCACGGTACGTGCTGGAACCGTCGCGCATCGTTTTCATGGATGACCTGCCGGCCAATGTGGCGGTGGCGCGGGCGCGCGGTTGGCGTGGCATCCATTTCACGACCGCCGAACGGGCCGGCCCACTGATCTTCCCGGTCGCTGCCTGAGTCAGCGGCTGCGTCGCTTGCATGCATTGCCGTGGCAGTTGCACGCGCGCCTGTGGCGAACTGCGCTGGGTCAAAAGTGGCGCACAACCTGTATCCATTTACCGACGACTTCAGCGCCCGCTGGCGCGCGCATGTCCATTTCGGTTGCCCACCCACGCGTGTCAATGCTAGTGTGTCGTGGTCAGCACGCAAGCGTGCCGTTTGCCAACGCATCCTTTTCTTCACAGGAAGTTTTACCCATGTACACAGCCAGTTTGGGTTTCATTGTTCGGCTTGCCACCAGCGAACAGGATTTTCGGGATGCGTGCGCGGTCCGTGCCATCGCCTATGGACACCATGACCCGGAAATGGGACCCAAGTTTGGTGACGTGGAGCCATTGGATCGGGCCGAAGGCACGGTGGTGCTGATGTGCCGCGACCGGTCGACCGGCCAGTGTGTGGGAACGGCCCGCATCCAGGTCAGCGGTTTCGGTCCGTTGACGCTGGAGTCCAGCCTGCGCCTGCCCGCATGGCTGACGCAGCGCTTGCGGGCACAGATTTCGCGTCTGGCGGTGGTGCCGGGCGCCAGCAGCGTCGTCAAATTGCTGCTGATGAAGGCGAGCTACCAGTATTGCCTGGCCACCCAGGTGCGCTGGATGGTGATCGGTGCCCGCTCGGCCGCCTTGATCCGCAACTACCGCAGCCTGGGCTTCCAGGATGTATTCGAACCCGGCTCCTGGCACAGCCTGGCCAGCGGTGGCGGCTTGCCGCACCAGATCCTGGCGCTCGACATCGCCGGTGCCAAGGCGGCCTGGCAGGCCACCAAGAACCGGCTGCTCGGATTCATGACCGAGACCGTCCATGCCGACGTGCAGGTGGTCGCCGCCAACGATGAGAGGGTCGATTCTGGCCTGCTCGCGCGGATGGCCTGAGCCAGTGCCGCTTGCGCCGACGATTGAATTTACGCGCAATTTGCGCGGACGGCTGTTTCCGACCTAGAGACTTTACGCACCGCGGCCCAATACTTCACCGTGGCCATGTCGCCATGCATCGGTGAAGTCAACTGTGAAGCACCACCATTCGAAGCGCAATCGATCCATCGGCGGGATTGATGGCCGTTCGGGCCGCTGTCGCGCCGATTCCCTGACCGCCGGCCCGCATGCAGAAGTGGCTCTGCAGGTGTCGTTGGGCGGATCGTGCCATGCCAACGCCAACGCCACCGCCATCGGTATCCACGGGAGTTTCGGCCATGACTGAATTTCTTCTCGTATTTGCGTTGGCCATCGGTCTGGCGTGGCCGCTCGGCCGGTATCTCGCCGCGGTCATGCGCGGCGCTGCCATGCCCGGGGATGCCGTGTTTCGATGGATCGAACAACCCATCTATCGACTGCTGGGCACACGGCCCGAGCGCGGCATGGGCTGGAAGGCATACGCTGGCGCATTTCTGCTGAGCAACCTGGTCCTGGCCATCCTCGTCTGGCTGATCTTCATGACCCAGGCCTGGTTGCCGCTCAACCCGAACGCGGCGCCCAACATGGGCTGGGATCTCGCGCTGCACACCATGGTGTCCTTCCTGACGAACACCAACCAGCAACACTATTCGGGCCAGGCCCAACTCTCCGACCTGGCGCAGATGACGGGCATCGTCGGCCTGCAGGTGGTCACGCCGATGATGGGGTTGGCGATCGTGGTTGCCACCTTGCGCGGGCTGTTTGGCGGTCGCAATGCACAGGCTCTGCAGACCGGTGCGCACACGGACGGTGAAGTTGACCTGGGCAACTATTGGGCTGACGTGGTCCGCCCCAGCTTGCGTTTCATGCTTCCGCTGTGCCTGCTCTGGTCCGTGCTGCTGACCAGCCAGGGCGTGCCTGCGACGCTGGCCGGTGGCCCGGTGGTGGTCCCGATCGATTCGACGGTCGAAATGAAGGAGCAGAAAATCCCGCTCGGCCCGGTGGCACCGATGGTCGCCATCAAACAACTGGGTACGAACGGCGGCGGCTGGTATGGCCCCAACAGTGCGGCCCCGCTGGAAAATCCTACGCCATTGTCCAACCTGCTCGAGACGCTGGCACTGATCCTGGTGCCGGTCACGGTCGCCTTCATGGTGGGTCCATTCACTGGCCGGCGCAGGTTGGCCGGTCTGGTGGTTGGCACGATGCTGTTGATGTCGGTGGTTTCCGCGGGCCTGGCCGTCTGGTCCGAGGGGCACTCGGGGACATCCAGCGATATCGCGCTGATGGAGGGCAAGGAGGTCCGGTTGGGCGCCGATGCATCGGCGCTTTGGGCGGCTCTGACGACCCAGACCTCCAACGGCTCTGTCAATGCCATGCACGACTCGCTCGCACCGCTGACCGGCCTGGTCACGATCAGCGACATGCTGATCAACGCGATCTGGGGCGGCATTGGTTGCGGGCTGCAGCAGTTCCTCGTCTACATGCTGCTCAGTGTGTTCCTGGCAGGGTTGATGACGGGGCGAACACCCGAGTTGTTCGGGCGCAAGATCGATGCGCCCGAGGTGAAGCTGCTTGCGGTGCTGGTGCTGCTGCAGCCACTCGTCGTGTTGGGGCTCACGGCGATCACGCTGGCCGTTCCGAGTCTGACCGGAAACTCCAATCCCGGCTTCCACGGTATCAGTCAGGTCTTCTACGAATACACGTCGGCGTTCGCGAACAACGGATCCGGGTTCGAAGGCCTGCGCGACGCCACCCCCTGGTGGAACCTCAGCTGCAGCGTCGTGCTGGCGGCGGGGCGTTATCCCGCTCTCATCATTCCGCTGGTGATCGCCGCGATGCTGGCGCGCAAACGCCGGTCGCCGGAAAGCGCGGGCAGCCTGCAGGTCGAGACCCCCACCTTTGCGTTCACGCTGATCGCGGTGATCGTCATTCTCACGCTGCTGCAGTTCATGCCGGTGCTGGTTCTGGGCCCCGTGGCCGACCACCTGACTCTGCCAGCGCGGTGAAGGAAGACACCATGAACAACACAAGCTCCAAAAAGCGGGCCGACCGTGCATCCGGATCGGACGAGCGCGGATTCAAACCCGCCCTGATCAACTCCTTCCTCAAGCTGGCGCCGCAGCACATCATCAAGAACCCGGTGATGGCCGTGGTCTGGATCGGCACCGTGCTGACCGGCGTGGGTACCGCGGCAGGCTGGGCAGAACCTGGCTTCGGCTCGGCGGTAACCGCCACCCTGCTCATCACCGTGCTGTTCGGCAACTTCGCCGAAGCCGTCGCGGAATCGCGCGGACGCGGCCAGGCCGCGTCGCTGCGCCGGGCGCGCAAGGACCTCTTGGCCCGCAGGATCGGGCAGTCGGGGGGCGAGCAGACGGTGCCGGCCTGCGAGCTTGGTCCCGGCGATCAGGTCGTCATCGAGGAAGGGCAATTGATCCCTGCGGACGGCGAGATCGTCGAGGGTCTGGCGACCATCAACGAAGCGGCCGTGACCGGCGAGTCCGCCCCCGTGTTGCGCGAGGCGGGCACCGACCGATCGGGAGTCATCGGTGGCACCAAGGTGCTGTCTGACCGCATCATCGTGCGTATCACCGCCGAACCCGGAAGCAGCTTCCTGGACCGCATGATCGCGCTCGTGGAAGGTTCCAACCGGCAAAAGACGCCCAATGAAATTGCGCTGGGCATCCTGTTGATGGTCATGACCTTGACCTTCCTGATCGTGGTGGTCACCTTGCCCTTCATTGGCGGCTTCGTTGGCGTGCGCGTCAATGTCGTGCTGCTCGTCGCGCTGCTGGTGTGCCTGATTCCGACCACCATCGGCGGATTGCTGCCTGCTATCGGCATCGCGGGCATGCATCGTGCGCTGCAGGCCAATGTCCTGGCCAAGTCGGGCAAGGCCGTGGAAGTGGCGGGCGACATCGATGTGCTGCTGCTCGACAAGACCGGGACGATCACCCATGGCGATCGACAGGCCACGGCATTCCACGCGGTGGCGGGTGTCGACGCGTCGCGGTTGCGCCAGGCCGCGCTGCTGGCTTCCCTGGCCGATCCGACGCCTGAGGGCAAATCCATCGTCAAACTGGCGCGCGACAAGGGCGAGCAGATGGTGGACCCGCAGCGCGCCCACTTCATTGCGTTCAGCGCGCAGACCCGCATGTCCGGCGTCGACTTGCCCGGTGACCGGGCGATCCGCAAGGGAGCGGCCGACGCCATCGCCAGGCACGTGCAACAACGGGACGGCCACGTGCCGGCCGAGCTGAACGCACGCGTCGAACAGGTGGCCCGCAGCGGCGCCACGCCGCTGGTGGTGTCCGATGGGCGTCATGTTCTCGGTGTGATCGAACTCTCCGATGTCGTCAAATTCGGTCTCAAGGAGCGTTTTGCACGGCTGCGCGAGATGGGTATCAGGACGGTGATGATCACCGGCGACAACAAGCTCACCGCCGCGTCCATCGCTGCCGAGGCGGGTGTCGATGACTACATCGCCGAGGCGCGCCCCGAGGACAAGCTGGCCCGCATTCGGGCGGAACAGGCACAAGGCCGGATGGTGGCGATGGTGGGCGACGGCAGCAACGATGCGCCCGCCCTGGCGCAGGCCGATATCGGCCTGGCGATGAATTCCGGCACGCAGGCAGCCAAGGAAGCCGGCAACATGGTGGACCTGGATTCGGACCCTGCCAAGCTGCTCGCCGTGGTGGAGATCGGCAAACAGCAGTTGATCACGCGCGGCGCCTTGACCACGTTCTCGTTGGCCAATGATGTGTCGAAGTACTTTGCCATCTTGCCGGCGCTGTTCGCGGCGGCCATCCCCCGGATGGCGGCGCTCAACGTGATGCAGCTGTCCAGTCCGAACAGCGCGGTGTTGTCGGCCTTGATCTTCAACGCCATCATCATCCCGGCACTGATACCGTTGGCATTGCGCGGCGTGCGCTTCAGGCCGGCGACTGCCACTGCGCTGTTGCGCAACAACATGCTGGTGTATGGCGTGGGCGGCATCGCGCTGCCGTTCGTCGCCATCAAGCTGATCGACGTGGCGCTGGCCGCGGTGTTCGACATGTAAGGAGCATTCCATGACCATCGCAAGCACCTCCACCCTGGCACCGGGGCCAGCTGAACCCGAACCGTCTGTGCAGGCACTGCTGCGGGCGTCGATCGGGTTGGCCGTGCTGTCGATCGCAGGTTTCGGTTTTCTGTATGCGCTTGCGGGCGTTGGATTGGGGCAGGTGCTTTTTCCTGCCGCGGCCAACGGCAGCCTGATCGCGCGCGATGGCTTGGTGATCGGCTCGTCACTGGTGGCGCAGCCATTTGCTGGCGATGGCTACTTTGCGTCGCGACCGTCAGCGGTCGGCCACCAGCCGATGGCGGCCGGTGCCAGCAACCAGGCCAGGACGAATCCGGAACTGCGCAAACGTGTGGAAGACGCACGGGCTGCAGTCGCATTGCGCGAAGGCGTGGACCCCTCCAGCGTTCCGGGCGATTTGGTGACGCAGTCCGGCGGTGGCTTCGACCCGCACATCAGTGTGCAGGCGGCGGCCATTCAGGTGCAGCGTGTGGCGCGCGCCCGGGGCCTCAGTCCTGCTGCGGTGGCGAGCATGGTCGCCCGGTACACGCAGGAAAGACAGCTCGGCATGCTGGGCCAGGCCCGGGTCAATGTGCTGGAGTTGAATCTGGCCCTCGACCGTGCCGCGTCGCGGTCCACGCCGGCGAATGGCGTGCGCGGACAATGAGCCACTCGCAACGGTCGCAAACGTGAACGGGTGAGGTTCTGGTGGGAACTGCGCAAACCGAACAAGCCGATGCCCTGATCGGAGAACTCCGCCGCCAGGGGGCAGGGCGCCTGACCGTGTTTCTCGGTGCGGCTCCCGGCGTGGGCAAGACGTACGCCATGCTGACGCGGGCGCGCGAACTGCAGCGGCAAGGCATTGACGTGGTGGTCGGCATCGTCGAGACCCATGGCCGCGGCGAGACGCTGGCCCTGGTCGAGGGCCTGCCGATGCTTGCCAGGAAGCAGTTGCCGTACCAGGGGCGGCTGCTGGAAGAGATGGATCTGGACGCGCTGCTCACGCGCAAGCCGGGCGTGGCCTTGGTCGACGAACTCGCGCATCGCAACGCCCCCGGCAGCCGGCATGAACGGCGTTGGCAGGATGTGGACGAACTGCTGGATGCCGGCATCGACGTGTACACCACGGTCAATATCCAGCACCTGGAGAGCCTCAATGACGTGGTCTACCAGATCACCGGTATCCGGGTCAGCGAGACGGTGCCCGACGCGGTGTTCGACCGGTTGCGCGATATCCGCCTGGTGGACCTGCCGGCGCGGGAGCTGATCGAGCGCCTGAACCAGGGCAAGGTCTATCTGCCCGAACAGGCCGCGCAGGCGTTGCAGGCCTTCTTCTCCCCGTCGAATCTGACAGCGCTGCGCGAGCTGGCGATGCAGACCGTGGCCGAGCATGTCGATGCCGACTTGCGGGAAGCCCGTGCAGCGCGTGGCTTGTCCGGCCCGTCGATCCAGCGCCATGTGCTGATCGCCATTGACGGCAAGGGTCAGTCGGAGTACCTGGTGCGAGCCGGGGCCAGGATTGCCGATCGTCGCGGAGCACCCTGGACGGTGGTGACGGTGGACACCGGCCATTCGGCGGACGCGGCGCAGCCTGGCGACCATGCAGACCGTGTGGCCGCTCAGCGCAGTGCCGTACCCCACACGGAACAGGCGCGCCAGCTGGAACTGGACCGGGCGTTCGCGCTGGCCCGCGACCTGGGCGGATCAACCGAGGTTCTGCATGGGACGGACATCCCCGGCGCCTTGCTGGATGCGGCGGCGGTGCGGGCGACCCACGCCATCGTGATCGGTCGTACGCACGAGCGGCCGATTGCGCGCATCTTCAACCGAACGTTGACGCAGCAACTGCTGCGACGCGGCGCTGGCTACGAATTGACCATCGTCGGTACGCCCGAAGCGCGCCAACGCGGCAGACCGCTGCCTGGCCTTGCACGGGAGCGACTGACGCGCCACGAGCCGGCGTTGGTGATCGGCGCAACGGCTGGTGCGATTGTGGCCGCCGAACTGGGCCAGCGCTTGCTGGGGCTGCAGGACTTGTCGATGGTGTTTCTGATCGCCGTGCTGCTGGTCGCCTCGCGCAGCCGGATGGTTGCGGCGTTTGTCACCGCGGTACTGTGCTTTCTGGCCTACGACTTCTTTTTCATCGAGCCACACTTCACCTTGTTGATCAGTGCGCACCGCGGTGTCGCCACGGTCCTTCTGTTCCTGGCTGCGGCGTTGATCGCGGGCCGGCTGGCGTCGCGGCTTCGCATGCAGGTGGTTGCGCTGCGTGCGGCGAACACGCAAGCCACAGCCATGCAAAGTCTTGGCCGGCAGCTCGCCAAGGCGGCCGATCTGGGCCAGGTCATTGCCGCTGGATCCTCGGTTTTGCAGTCAACCTTGCACGCGCAGGCATGGATGCGCATCGATGCAGAATCGGGCCCGGCCGCGACCGCCCTTGCCCTGGACGAGAAGGACATGGCCGCCGCGGATTGGACGCAGCAACACGGCCAGCCCAGTGGACGCTACACCGATACGCTGAGCCATTCCATGTGGTGGTTTCTTCCGATGCATGCTGAACAGGACCGGTTGGGCGTGGTCGGTTTGCTTTTTGCATCTGGCGTGAGCCGACTGACCTTCGAACAGCGCCGTCTGGCGGAAAGCATGGTGGAAGACCTCGCTCAGGCGGCCCTGCGCGCACGCCTGGTGTCCGACCTGGAAGCGGCCCGGGTGGCGGGGGAGACCGAAAGCCTGCGCTCCGCGCTGTTGTCGTCGGTGTCGCACGATCTGCGCTCGCCGTTGTCGTCCATGATCGGCGCGGCCGACAGCCTGAAAAGCTATGGCAGGGACATGAGCCCGGCGGATCGGAGCAGTCTGCTGGAAACCATCAGCCTCGAAGGTGAGCGGCTGGATCGTTACATCCAGAATCTGCTGGACATGACACGGCTCGGTCAGCAGGGGCTGACGCTGACGCGTGACTGGATCGGCATCGACGAACTGATCGGCTCTGCATCGCGCCGCCTGCGGCGGTATGTCAGTCACGCCAGGATCGACGCGCATGTTCCGCCCGACTTGCCGCCGATCCATGTGCATCCTGCATTGATTGAACAGGCACTCTTCAACGTGATGGAGAACGCGACGAAGTTTTCCCCCGAAGGCGAACCGATCCAGGTGACCGCCGGGCGGACAGAAGAAGGCTTGCTGCGTGTCGATGTCTCCGACAGGGGCCCCGGCATTCCCGAACCGGAGCGGCGCAGAATCTTCGACATGTTCTACAGTGTCGAACGCGGCGATCGTGGCAAGCAAGGCACCGGCCTGGGCTTGTCGATCGTGCAAGCCATCATCGGCGCCCACCTGGGCACGGTCGAGGCCTTGCCCGGACCGGGCGGCATCGGTACCACCGTGCGCCTGACCCTGCCCTGGGAAGACCCGCCAGTCAAAGCGATACTCTGACATGTCCAGCACCAACGATCTGCATCCCGCGACCCTGGCGGCCAGGGTGCTGGTGATCGACGACGAGCCGCAGATCCGCAAGTTCATCGACATCAGCGTGCGTTCGCAGGGTTATCGGACGCTGCTGGCGGCGACTGGCGAACACGGTCTTTCGCTGCTGGCAAGCCAGGGCGCTGACCTGGTGATTCTCGATCTGGGTTTGCCGGACCGCGATGGGCAGGAAGTGCTCAAGGAACTGCGGCAATGGTCTGGCGTGCCGGTCATCGTGCTGACCGTTCGGTCCGGCGAGGATCAGAAGGTGGCCTTGCTCGATGCGGGCGCGAACGACTACGTGACCAAGCCGTTCGGCATCGAGGAACTCATGGCGCGCATCCGGGCGCTTTTGCGCACGGGTCATCGCGATGGCGACCTCTCGCCACTCTACGACGACGGCGTGCTGCGCGTCGACCTTGCCAGACGAGAAGTGCGTCTGCGCGATCAACCGGTGTCACTCACGCGCAAGGAATTTGGCCTGCTGTCGCTGCTCGTGCGACAGCCTGGGCGCCTCATCACCCAAACGCAGCTGCTGCGCGAGATGTGGGGTCCGACCCACGCCGACGATGCGCACTATCTGCGCATCCTGGTCGGCAAGCTCCGCCACAAGCTGGGTGACGACGCCTCCGCTCCACGCTACATCATCACCGAGCCCGGTGTGGGATTGCGCTTTCTCTCGCGGGAATCGTCCCACGCGTAGCGACGCCGGGCCGGTTGCAGGCGCACAGGCGCATACGAAAAAACCCCGCAAGGCTTGCGCCCGCGGGGTTGTGTCTGCCGGAGTCGGGCGCCTGGTGGCAACCCGACCGGGCATCGGCGCTTACATGCCCATGTCGCCCATGCCGCCCATGCCACCCATGCCGCCCATGCCACCAGGCATGCCGCCGCCGCCAGCCGACTCGTCTTTCGGAGCCTCGGCGATCATCGCCTCGGTGGTCAGCATCAGCGATGCGACCGACGCGGCGTTCTGCAGTGCGGTGCGGGTCACCTTGGTCGGATCCAGGATACCCATTTCGATCATGTCGCCATAGGTGTCGTTGGCGGCGTTGAAGCCGTAGTTGCCCTTGCCGCCCATCACCGCGTTCACGACGACGGAGGCTTCGCCACCGGCGTTGTACACGATTTCGCGCAGCGGCGACTCGATCGCACGCAGGACCAGCTTGATGCCGGCGTCCTGGTCCGCGTTGTCACCCTTGATGGTGCCAGCAGCCTGCTTGGCGCGCAGCAGCGCCACGCCACCACCAGCCACGATGCCTTCTTCGACGGCGGCACGGGTTGCGTGCAGCGCGTCTTCGACGCGGGCCTTCTTCTCCTTCATCTCGACTTCGGTTGCGGCACCGACCTTGATCAGAGCCACGCCACCGGCGAGTTTGGCAACCCGCTCCTGGAGTTTCTCTTTGTCGTAGTCGGAGGTGGCTTCCTCGATCTGCACACGCACCTGCTTGACGCGCGCTTCGATGTCGGCAGCGGCACCGGCGCCATCGATGATGATGGTGTTTTCCTTGCTCACTTCGACGCGCTTGGCAGAACCCAGATCAGCCAGCGTGACTTTCTCCAGCGTCAGGCCGACTTCTTCGGCGATGACCTTGCCACCGGTCAGGATGGCGATGTCTTCCAGCATGGCCTTGCGGCGATCGCCGAAGCCTGGCGCTTTGACAGCGACGACCTTCAGGATGCCGCGGATGGTGTTGACCACCAGCGTTGCCAGGGCTTCGCCTTCGACGTCTTCCGAGATGATCAGCAGCGGACGGGCGGACCTGGCCCCTTGATGCAGAGTGGGCCGCAGGTCACGGAG
>CAZLDV010000044.1:0-488 GCA_964558425.1 uncultured Rhodoferax sp.
CCAGACCGTCGAAGGTCGAGGTGCCGCGGCCGATCTCGTCCATCAGCACCAGCGAATGCGGCGTCGCGCCGTGCAGGATCTGCGCCGCCTCGGTCATCTCCAGCATGAAGGTCGATTGCGCGTTGGCCAGGTCGTCGGCCGCGCCGATGCGGGTGTGGATGGCGTCGATCGGCCCCAGGCGGCAGGCCGTCGCGGGGACGTGGCTGCCCAGGCCGGCCAGCAGCGCGATCAGCGCCACCTGGCGCATGTAGGTCGATTTGCCGCCCATGTTGGGGCCGGTGATGAGCAGCAGGCGGCGGCTGCTGGCAAGGTCGACGTCGTTGGCGATGAAGTCCCTGACCTGGGTGGCCACCACCGGATGACGACCGCCTTCGATATGGATGCCGATCTGCGGCTGGAACTCGGGCTGGCAGTAGTCCAGGCGCTGTGCCGTGCTGGCAAAGGCGCTCAGGCCATCGAGCAGGGCCACGGCGCGGGCCAGCACCTGC
>CAZLDV010000044.1:498-21735 GCA_964558425.1 uncultured Rhodoferax sp.
TGTAGGTCGACTTGCCACCCATGTTCGGCCCGGTGATGACCAGCATGCGGGTGCGGCTGTTGAGGTTCGTGTTGTTGGCGATGAAGCTTGCGCTGCTGGTTTCGGCCAGCCGCGCCTGCACCACCGGATGCCGACCGGCCGTGATCTCGATGCAGGGATCGTTGGCGTACTGCGGCGCGCACCAATCCAGTGTCAAGGAACGTTCGCACAGCGCGCCCAGCGCGTCCAATGTGGCCAAGGCCTGCGCGACCGTGGTCAAGGTTGCCACATGGGACTGCAACTGGTCGAGCAGTTGCTCGTACAGCCACTTTTCGCGCGCCAGTGCGCGTTCCTGTGCGCTCAGCGCCTTGTCCTCGAAGGCCTTGAGTTCGGGTGTGATGAAGCGTTCGGCGTTCTTCAGCGTCTGTCGGCGCCGGTAGTCCGCGGGCACCTTGTCGGCCTGGCCCTGTGTGACCTCGATGTAGAACCCATGCACCTTGTTGAACTGCACGCGCAGATTGCCGATGCCGGTGCGGCTGCGCTCGCGTTGCTCCAGATCGAGCAGGAAGCCGTCGCAGTTGTCCTGGATGGCGCGCAGCTCGTCGAGTTCGGCATCAAAACCGGTGGCGAAGACACCACCGTCGCGCACCAGCGCGGAGGGTGTCTGCTGGATCGCGCTTTGCAGCAGCGCGGTGCATCCGGCGGGGGGTTGCAGCTGCTGCCCGAGTTGTGCCAGCCAGCCGTCCTGCTGCAGCACCAGCGGCGCCAGTTGGGCCGTCTTGTCCAGCGTCACCTGCAACGCCACCAGCTCGCGCGGACGCACCTGGCGCAGCGCGATGCGGGCGCTGATACGTTCGATGTCGGTGCTGCCCTTGATGGCGGCACGCAAGTCCTGCCACGGTCCGCAGCGCAGCAGCGTGATGGCCTCCAAGCGCTGGCGCGCCGCACTGCGGTCGCGCCGGGGTTCGAGCAACCAGTGCTTGAGCAGTCGGCTTCCCATGCCGGTCAGGCAGGTGTCGATCAATGAGAACAGGGTCGGCGCGGCCTCGCCACGCAAGGTCTGGGTCAACTCCAGATTGCGCCGGGTTGCCGGCGGCAAATGCACCAGATCGTCCTGCCGCTGCACCACGATGCCCTGCACATGGCTCAGCGGCCGGCCCTGTGTGTGCTCGGCATATCCAAGCAGGGCCGCGGCCGCAGCATGGGCCAGAGGCAGATCCTGCGCGTCCCAGGCCGCCAGGCTGGCCACCTTGAGCAGTTCGAGCAACTTGCGCAATCCCAGCGCCGGGTCGAATTGCCAGTGCGCGCGTGGCGTCGCCGCCGCGCCCTGCGAATGGCACCATGCCTTGAGCCGGGCTTCGAAGGCGGGCGTGACGCCGCCGCCGTAGATCAACTCGCTCGGACCGACCCGCGCAATCCAGTCGCCCATCGCGTCCGGCGTGCATTGGGCGAACTGCAACTGCGCCTGGGTGACACTCAGCCAGGCCAGACCGCACTGGTTGCGCGGCCCCTGGTGCACCGCCATCAGCACCGATTCGGATTTGTCGGACAGCAGTTCTGCGTCGGTCAAGGTGCCGGGCGTGATGACCCGCACCACCTTGCGCTCGACCGGCCCCTTGGCGGTGGCCACGTCGCCCACCTGCTCGCAGATCGCCACTGATTCGCCGAGCTTGATCAGCCGTGCCAGATAGGACTCGACCGAGTGGAACGGCACACCGGCCATCACCACCGGCTCGCCGGCAGACTGGCCGCGCCGGGTGAGCGTGATCTCGAGCAGGCGCGCAGCCTTTTCGGCATCTGCAAAGAACAACTCGTAGAAGTCCCCCATGCGGTAGAGCACCAGTGTGTCGGGGAACTCGGCCTTGATGCGCAGGTACTGCTGCATCATGGGTGTGTGGGCGGCGAGGTCGTCCGCCACGTCAGACTCCACTGATCACTGCATCCATCGCGGCAACGATGTCGCTGGCAAATCGTTTCAGCGATTGCACCTCGGCTTTGAGCAGACTCTTGGGGATCGGCGCTGCTTCGAACGGCAGGAGCATCAGTTGCAGCCCCTGCACTCGAAATAAGGGGCACAGGCTTCGCGGAATGTCGTCCGACGCCAATTGTGTGACGGCCAGTGGGACCACCATCCGGGTTGCAAGGCTTCCGAGCAAGTCGCTCTGTATGTCGACAACAAACGGATACTGCTCGCGCATCCGCGGACTCGGATTGCGGTAGATGTCGAACTGCATTTACCAGACCCGCAGGTCATCGCACCACAAACCGTGCTTCTCGAAGCGCGCTATCTGCTCGTCGATCCAAACCTTGTGCGTCTGATCAAACGCCTTCTTTTGTTGTTTCAGGGACTTCCCCTGGACGCTTGCATTGAGCGCGTCGAACTGGTCTACCGACAGGATGACAGTGTCGATTCGTCCATCCTTCTCGATGAATACGGGCTCGGTCTTGGCTTGGGTGCAAATGGCACCGAAACGATTCTTGGCTTGTGTCGCAGTGACGCGCATGGTCGTGCTCCTTTGGGGCTTATTAGCCATTTTAGCCACCGTTGAAATTCAGGCCGTTCGCCGGGTCTGACAACTGCACAGACCTGGTCAACGTGCTCCCCATCGAGATACGTGCGGCACAGCGAGTCTGCCTTTCTCGCTGTCGATCCAGCGCAGTGACATCGTGGCCCGTGCATGGGGAAAACTCCGGACGGAGTCGACGTCAAAGATCATTGGCTGCCGACAAAGGCACTGGCAGGTCCATGCGGTCGTGGAGCAACCGCAACGCATCGATGGTCCGATTGCCACCTACTCGGAAAACCACCCACTGCCGGCCCTTGCGGCCTGACCGTGCGACATGCAATGTCCGGATACCTGGCTCTATCTCGTCGCGCAGCTTTGGTCGCGGCCACGCCGGTCAATTCTGCTGGCGCGCCCACCACCTTCGGCACCGGGGACACGGCATGACAGCATCGAATTGCCGCTGGCGGCGGTAGCGCCGCCAGTCGTGATGCATTGTCCGGTCAGCCGCGCACGCGCAGGATGGCAGCGAAATACGCAGTCAGTTGGTCGCGGGCAGTCAGCGGGAGGATGTGGCCCACGTATTGATCCGGTCGCACAACGACCATGCAGCCGTCAGCACGGTCGATGCCGCGCGCGTCGAAGATGTCGTCACCCCGCTTCAGGTCGGCACAGAACACCTTCTCGTAGTCGCACAGGCCGTAGCGACCCACGGGCGGACGCAGCAGCGTGGGCATGGCGCCAAAGTCGAGCGAGCGCAATTCCTGCTGGAAGACCGCCCGGGTGTCGATCACGGCATCGAGGTCCTCGCCTGGCGCGGTGTGGCGGCGCACCGGCGATGCGGCGTCCTTTTCCAGCCAGTCGCACAATGTGGCGACGTTGCCCCCGGCGCCCCCCGTGTCGCCCGCAGGCGCAAAGACGAACAAGCGGAAACGCGCGTCGGCGTCGATGACATGGCCCAGTTGCATCGGCTTGGCATCGGCCAGGCGGACTACAGGGGCGGAATGGAAGCGCTTGCCGATATCGAAGCCTGTGGCCAACGGCTGGTACGTGGCGGCACCAGTCAGCGCGCTCGGCTGGTACTGGATCGTCAGGCCGCAGGTGAATGGCAGGTTGTCGACAAACGCGCGCGCGACCCTGGGCAGGCCGTCCGTGGCCTCGTCTTCGCCCCGGGCACCGACGACACGCGCCCACTGGTGGTCGAATTCCACCAGGCCCTTGGCGGCGGCGCGCCGTTCGCCAGAATAGCTGTGCAGCAGCGAAGGGTCGGCACGACCGGTCAGCACCGAGATCAGCTTCCAGCCCAGGTTGAAGGTGTCGCCCATCGACACGTTCATGCCCTGGCCAGCCTTGGGGCTGTGCGTGTGGCAGGCATCGCCGGCCAGCAGCACGCGGGGCGCGCGGCTGGCCACCTGGGCCTCGGGAACGTCGTCGAACTTGTCGGTCAGGCGGTGTCCGATCTCGTAGATCGACCACCAGACCACCTCTCTGGCGTCCAGCCTGAAGGGGCTGAAGATGCGTCGGGCCTTGGCGATGATGTCGTCGGCGCCCATGCCGCGCTCGGCGACGCGCTCGTCTTCGCCCAGGCTGTCGAGTTCGACGTACAGGCGCACCAGGTGCCCGCCCTCACGCGGCAGCACCATCAGGATGCCGTCGTCCTGCGAGCGCACGAAGGACTTCATGCGCCAGTCAGGGAAGTCGGTGACGGCCAGCAGATCCATCACGCCCCAGGCCTGGTGCGCGGCATCGCCGTGCAGCGTACCGCCGATCGCGTGGCGTACGTTCGAGCGCGCACCGTCGCAACCGATGACGTAGTTGGCGCGAACGGTCGCGGTCTGGCCCGCACGTTCCGCGGCCGCGTGTTCCAGGGTCACGTGGACCGGGTATTCGGTGGCGCTGGGGTCGACCGTCAGGTCTGCCACCTTCCACCCGTAGTCCGGCGTGAGCCGGGTGGGCGAGTTGCGCATGCGGTCGAGGAACATGTCGTGCACCCGCGCCTGGTTGATCAGCACGTGGGGCATCTCGGAGACACCGTCGGGCACGTCCTGCACGCGGGCGACCCGCTTGAGCCGGGCATCGGCGGTTGGCGCCCAGAACGTGGTTTCATTGATCCAGACCGACTCGCGCATGACCTTCTCGGCAAAGCCGAAGGCCTGGAACATCTCCATCGAGCGCACACTGATGCCATCGGCCTGGCCCTTTTCCATCGGTCCGAGCTTGGGCTCGACCAGCATGGTTCGGATCTGCGGCACCCCGGCGAGCTGGGCGGCCAGGCACAGTCCCGCCGGCCCCGAACCGGCGATCAGCACGTCCACGGTGTCCGGCAGCGGATCGCCCGCGCCGCGCTGGCCTGGCGCGGCCACGCTGACATCGGGATCGCCGGGGTTGAATCCGCTTACGTGGTATTGCATGGCGTCTCCGTGCGCGGTCAAAACCGCAAAGTGTTGTGAATGAAGGAGTTATCCTGAAAGCTGCAGCGACTCGGCCCCTGTGAAGCGCGGGCGGCGGGGTAGGCAGTACGGATCGGTCGGTGATTCGCGCAGCGAGGTGAAATATGCCATGTCCGCTGGTGCCACTGCCTGTGATCCGGCGCCCTTGGGCAAGCGGTTGGGCGAATGCCGGCAGTCTTGAGCCTTTCGCATCAGGGCGCGCACGTGTTCGCTGCTGGTGCCGTACCCACGCTGGCCAATTTGCTCATCGACGAATGACTTGAGCCTGTCCGGCAGGGAAATGTGCATGCTGCGCATCGCACAAGCCTAGCCAGTTCGGCACGATTTGGCTAGTTGCAACCTTGCTGTCACGTTGGTGGCTGGCAGAATTGGCAGCGCGAAAAGTGATGCTCGCCCTGCTCGATGCTTGGCAGAAGCGTGGCGTTTTCCAGCAGTCCAGATTTTTCATTCGATGCAATCGGAGACATGCCACATGACCTTGGACATCGAGCACCTGCGCAGTTGGGTGGGCCGTACCGATTCCATGGACGACCTGGCGACCTCGGCGCCGCTGCGCGGCCTTGCCGCCACACTGGACCGTGACGATCCACCGCAGGTGGGCGACCTGATCCCGCCATGCTGGCATTGGCTGTACTTCCTTCCGATGCACCGTCAGTCCGACATCGGTCCCGACGGCCACGCGCGGCGCGGTGGCTTTCTGCCACCCGTGCCGCTGCCGCGCCGCATGTGGGCCGGCAGCCAGATCGCATTTCGCGCGCCGCTGCATGTGGGGCAGTCACTCACGCGCCTGTCGCGCATCGACGATGTGACGCTCAAGCACGGGCGAGGCGGGCTGCTGGTGTTCGTTCATGTGTTGCATGAGATCCGATGTGACGGTGCTCTGGCCATCGTCGAGCGGCATGACATCGTTTACCGTGCAATGGTGCAGCCCGGCGACCCGGTTCCCGCCGCGGTGCCGGCACCCGCCGATGCACAATGGACGCGCCGCATCGTGCCTGACGATGTGCTGCTGTTCCGCTACTCGGCGCTGACCTTCAACGGGCACCGCATCCACTATGACCGCCGGTATGTGACCGAGGTGGAGCGCTATCCGGGTTTGATTGTGCATGGTCCGCTGATTGCCACGCTGCTGCTCGACCTGCTGCGACGACAACTGCCGGGCGCGACGGTACATCAGTTTGATTTCCGTGCTGTGTCGCCGTTGTTCGATACCGATGCCTTTGAGGTCTGCGGCAGGCAGGAAGGCGCCACGGCTGTCAAGCTGTGGGCCCGCAATGCCAAGGGCCACCTGGCCATGGAGGCCAGCGCCACGCTGGCTTGAAGAAGAGAAAGTCAAGGAAGCTGCGATGTTCAATGAAAGCGATGCGCACCAGCAAATCCGCGACGCCGTGCGCGCACTGTGCCGGCAGTTCCCCGACGCATACTTCCGCGAGCTCGACGCGCACAGGGCCTATCCCGAGAAGTTCGTCGATGCACTGATGCAGGCCGGCTGGCTGGCAGCGATGATTCCCGAGGAATACGGTGGTACCGGTCTGGGCCTGACTGCCGCGAGCGTGATCATGGAGGAGATCAACCGCTCGGGAGCCAACGCCGGCGCGGTGCATGGCCAGATGTACAACATGGGCACGCTGCTGCGCAACGGCAGCAAGGCGCAGAAGGACAGGTACCTGCCGGGCATCGCGGCGGGCCAGCTGCGCATCCAGTCGATGGCGGTGACGGAACCCACCACCGGCACCGACACGACCAGGATCAAGACCACGGCTGTCAAGAAGGACGGCCGCTACGTCGTCAATGGCCAGAAAGTCTGGATCTCGCGGGTGCAACACTCCGACCTGATGATCCTGCTTGCGCGCACGACGCCGCTGGTCGAGGTGAAGAAGAAGTCCGAAGGCATGTCGATCTTCATCGTCGATCTGAAGCAGTCGATCGGCAATGGCTTGACGGTGCGTCCGATTCCCAACATGGTCAATCACGAGACGAACGAGCTGTTCTTCGAAAACCTCGAGATTCCCGAGGAGAACCTCATCGGCCAGGAGGGCAGGGGCTTCAAGTACATCCTCGATGGACTGAACGCGGAGCGCACGCTGATTGCGGCCGAGTGCATCGGCGACGGCTACTGGTTCATCGAGCGCGCACGCACGTACGCCAGCGGGCGCATCGTGTTCGACCGGCCGATCGGCATGAACCAGGGCGTCCAGTTTCCGATTGCCGACGCCTTCATCGAGGTCGAAGCGGCCAACCTGATGCGCTTTGAGGCCGCGCGCCGGTTCGATGCGCACCAGGAGTGTGGCGCGCAGGCCAACATGGCCAAGTTCCTGGCGGCCAAGGCGAGTTGGGAGGCAGCCAATGTCTGCCTGCAGACGCACGGCGGATTCGGCTTCGCCAACGAATACGACGTCGAGCGCAAGTTTCGTGAAACGCGGCTCTACCAGGTGGCGCCGATATCGACCAACCTGATCTACGCCTACGTGGCCGAGCATGTGCTCGGCCTGCCACGCTCGTTCTGACCAATCGCTGCTCCGTGAGCATGGTCAATGCCCCCATGCCGCCAACTGCCAGCAGCGACTGCCGTTACCATCCGAGCGGAGTTTCACCCTATACCCATCAACAGGACCATGCCATGACCATTTCCATGTACCAGGCGAGCGTGCCACGCTTCGCGAATATTCTGGGCAATCTGTCGAACATCCTGGACAAGGCGCAGGCGCATGTGGACGCCAGGAAGATCGACGGGACCACGTTGACCAGCTACCGGCTGTTTCCGGACATGCTGCCGATGTCGGTCCAGGTGCAGATCGCCTGCGACACGGCCAAGGGCGCAGTCGCGCGCCTGGCCGGTGTGCCGATTCCGGTCGACGAGGACAAGGAGACGACGCTGGCGGAACTGAAGGCGCGGGTCGAGAAGACGATCGGCTTCATCAAGTCGGTTTCAGCGGCGCAGATCGACGGCACCGAAGACAAGGAAGTCATCATCACGCGCCGTGACAAGGAAACGCGCTACACCGGCATGCAGTTCCTGCTCGGGCACGCGATTCCGAACTTCTACTTTCACGTCACGACCACCTACAACATCCTGCGTCACAACGGGGTCGAGATCGGCAAACGCGATTTCCTCGGCAATCCGTAGATCACCAGCGCGTCGGACACTGCCGCCAAGCGGCTCGGGACGGTGCAACAAATGGCCTTGCGCGTAGTCCACGCCAATCTTGCGCTGCGGCAGGACGCAGGGCGCCCGGCGCCCGAAGTGCGATGTTGCGGAGCCGTTGCGCAGGCGCAATTCCTTTTGAACGGTGTTCGCACCGCAGACCCTGGTGTCGCCGAAGCGGTCATTGAGCTGCCATCCAACTTGGATGCCACCATTTTCTTCGCGTCAATCATGTTCCCGGCGCAACACGAAATCGCATTCCGCGCGCAGTACGTCGGCGCATGGCCGGTCACTGCATTGTGGCGGTAGTGCCGGTATCGGCACACATGCGCTGGCCAGCTGGCAGATCGCGCAGCTTGCGACCGGCGCTGGTGACGTTGTCGCACGACAACTGGTCGATCTGGCGCTGAAAGTACCGGTGAACGTGCCCACGGTGCCCGATCCGGTATGCGGATTGCCGCGCAGCAGGGTACCTGAGACCGGCTTGCCCTGGGCGTTGAATACCAGCTCCGTCGTGCGCGATGGTTCGAATCCATAACGCACGCGGTAGGTCCGGCCATCGGTAAAGCGCCCGCCGCTCCAGATGCCGGTGTACTCATTGCCGTCGTCGCTGCGGATCGTGCCTTCGCCGTTGTCGCAGTCCCCCGCCAGGCAGGCAGCGCCGCCGCCGTGCTGGGCCGGGTCCAGCGCGGCAGCTGGCAAGGCGGCAAGGGCTGCCAACAGCAGCAAGGCATGGCGCGGATGGGGTGAGGCCATGGTCAGTCCACCGTGCATTGGGTGGTCTTGATCTCTTCACCATCCTCGTAACACGTGACGATTCCGGGTACCGTGACGGTGCCGATCTGGTAGGGAAAGGTCTGCATCGGTCCATGCTGCTGCCCATTTTTCATGCCTTGTCGCATGGTCAGGGTGGCGCCACGGTAACTGGTCATCTCCATGCGACGGGGTCCGGTGGGCCGGTTGAAGAGTGTCATCCATTCGCGCTGGTTGGCACCGGTGCGGGTTTCGATGATGGTGGTCGTGAATGCGGCATCGTCGTCCTGCGCACTATTGGCCGCTACCGACAGGGTGCGCACTTCCGGCGCCTTGACCGTTTGCATGAGCTTCGCCGTTGCAGGGTCCTTGAACGTGGTCTTGTTGGCATACGTCCAGGTTGTCACGCGCAGCGGCGCCATGGGAGCCCGTTCGCCGGCCACCACCGCACCCTGGAAGCGCTGGCGGCTGCGCATTTCAATGGTCACGGTGGGCATGTCCAATACCCGTGTCGATTCCAGCATGAACTCCAGCGGGCCATCGAGCTGCCCGTCCTTGCACTGCGCCGATATCGGGGCGATGCGCACATCCCGGATCGTGGTCTGCATGTCGGTGCCGCGCATGCCGACTTGCGCATCGGACAGACGTTGCATGCGTTTCATCTTGGCGCCTTCTTCAGCGTGCGGCAAAGTTCACGGATGACGGTTTCAGCGGTTCCTGCTCTTGCGCCAGACAGCGAAATCGTCCTTCGACTGCTGCTGTGTCGGCGGGTACAGCCCGATGATGGAGCGGCCCTTTTGCACTTCCTCCGTCACGAAGTCTTCGAACGCCGTCATCTCGACCGCCTCGATCGCGACTGCATCGGCCAGATGGGCCGGGATCACGATCACGCCTTCCTGGTCACCGACGACCACGTCGCCCGGAAACACCGCCACGTCGCCGCAACCGATCGGCCCATTGATCTCGATCGCCTGGTGCAGCGTCAGGTTGGTCGGGGCGGAGGGTCGATGGTGGTAGACCGGAAACGGCATTGCGGCCAGCTCAGGCGAATCGCGGAAGCCGCCGTCGGTGACGACGCCGGCGGCGCCGCGCACCATCAGCCGGGTGATCAGGATCGACCCGGCGGAGGCAGCCCGTGCATCCTTGCGACTGTCGATCACCAGCACCGCGCCGGCCGGACACTGCTCCACCGCCACGCGCTGCGGGTGCTTCGGGTCCTGGAACACCGTGATCGGGTTCAGGTCCTCGCGCGCCGGGATGTAACGCAGCGTGAACGCTTCACCCACCATGGTGGGCGCCTTCGGGTTGAGCGGGCGCACGTCCTGGATGAACTGGTTGCGCAGCCCGCGTTTGAACAGCGCCGTGCACAAGGTGGCGGTGCTGACGGTCTTGAGCTGGTCGCGGGTGGCGGCTTGCAGTGCCATGGTGGAATTCCTCGGGTGCGTCAATGGATGGCCGGTTCGCTGACGGGCGCACCGAACGATGTTTCCAGGTAGTCGAAGTCACAACCCTTGTCGGCCTGCAGGATATGCTGGCTGAACATGTGGCCGTAGCCGCGTTCGAAACGTTTGGGGGGCGGTGTCCAGGCGGCCTTGCGCCGCGCCATCTCGGAGTCGCTGATCTCCAGCCGGATGCTGCGCGCCGGAACGTCGACCGTGATCCGGTCGCCGTTGTGCACCAGCGCCAACGCGCCGCCGATGTAGGCCTCGGGCGACACATGCAACACACAGGCGCCGTAACTGGTACCGCTCATGCGCGCGTCCGAGATGCGCAGCATGTCGCGCACGCCCTGCTTCACGAGTCTGGTCGGGATCGGCACCATGCCCCATTCCGGCATGCCCGGGCCACCTTGCGGTCCGGCGTTGCGCAGGATGATCACATGGTCTTCGGTGACGTCGAGGTCCGGGTCGTCGATCGCCCGCTTCAGGCTCGGGTAGTCGTCAAATACCATCGCCGGGCCGCTGTGGCGCAGAAACTTCTCGCTGCACGCGCTGGGTTTGATGACGCAGCCGTCGGGCGCCAGGTTGCCGCGCAGCACCGCCAACGCGCCTTCGCGGTAGATCGGGCTGGCCAGCGGCCGGATCACGTCGTCGTTGTAGACCTCGGCGCCTTCCAGGTTCTCGCCCACCGACTTGCCGGTGACGGTCAGCGCATCGAGGTGCAGCATGCCACCGTCGCGCAGCCGCGCCATCAGGCCACGCATGCCGCCGGCGTAATAGAAGTCTTCCATCAGGTATTCGCTGCCGCTGGGCCGGATGTTGGCGATCACAGGCACCTTGCGGCTGAACGCATCGAAATCGTCCAGCGTCACCGCGCAGTGTGCGCCGGCACGGCGCGACATGGCCACCAGGTGGATGATGGCATTGGTCGAGCACCCTTCGGCCATCGCCACCGTGATGGCGTTCTCGAAACTTTTGCGGCTGAAGATGCGCGCCGGCGTCAGGTCGTCCCAGACCATGTCGACGATGCGCCGGCCGCACTGGGCCGACATGCGCGGATGGTTGGCGTCCGGCGCCGGAATGCTCGACGCCCCCGGCAGCGTCATGCCCAGCGCTTCGGCGATGCCCATCATGGTGGCGGCGGTGCCCATCACCATGCAGGTGCCGTGGCTGCGCGCAATGCCGCCTTCCACCTCCAGCCACTGGGTCTGTGTGATGTTGCCGGCGCGCCGTTCATCCCAGTACTTGAACGCATCCGAGCCAGAGCCCAGCGTCTGGCCTTTCCAGTTGCCGCGCAGCATCGGGCCGGCGGGCAGGTAGATGCACGGGTACCCGGCCGAGATCGCGCCCATCAGCAGCGCCGGCGTGGTCTTGTCGCAGCCGCCCATCAGCACCGCGCCATCTATCGGGTGGCTGCGCAGCAGTTCCTCGGTTTCGATCGCCAGCAGGTTGCGGTACAGCATCGTCGTGGGCTTGACGAAGTTCTCGGCCAGCGAGATCGCCGGCAGTTCCAGCGGAAACCCACCGGCCTGCAGAATGCCGCGCTTGACGTCCTCGACGCGCTGCTTGAAATGCGCATGGCAGTTGTTGATGTCGCTCCAGGTGTTGATGATCGCGATCACCGGCTTGCCCTGCCAGTCGGCGCGCTCGTAACCCATCTGCATGGCGCGCGAGCGATGGCCGAACGAGCGGAAGTCGTCGGGTGCGAACCAGCGCGCACTGCGCAGCTGCTCATAGGTCTTGCGGGCCATCGGTTTTCTCGGTTTTTGACGAAGGTGGTTGCAGCACTTTGCTGCCGACATGGTACTTGTCGAGAAATGCGCGCTGGGCTGACTGGATCTGTTCCAGTGGCGAGACGTCGGCGACGGCGGGTACCACGCTGCCGCGTTGCAGCAAGGCCAGCAAGGCGGGCAGCGCATCCCGGCGGTAGACGCTGGAGCCAAAGAACGACAGGCTCTTCAGGTACAACGTGCGCAGGTCCAGCGCGACCATGGGCCCGGCAATCGCCCCGGCCGTGGCATAACGTCCACCCGTGGCCAGCAGTTCGAGGCACGGGCCAAATGCGTCGCCGCCAACGACGTCGGCAAACAGGGTCAGCGGTGCGCCGCCGAGTGCCACACGCACCGCAGCGGTGAGATCATGCGCTCCGCGATGGACGACGGCGTGGGCGCCCAGCTTCAGCACGGCGTCGGATTTGTCGGCGCTGCAAATGGCCACGACGGTGGCGCCCGACGCACGGGCGATCTGGACCAGGTAGCTGCCGACGCCGCCGGAGGCGCCACTTACCAGCACATTGTCTCCCGCTCGCAGTCCCGCCATCAGCAGCATGTTCATCGCGGTGCCGCCCGAGCAGGGTACCGTCGCCAGTTGTGCATCCGACAGCGCCAGGTCGTGCGGGACCATGATCGCATTGTCGCTGGGCACGACGGTGTATTGCGCGAATCCGCCGTCGCGATGGGCGCCTAGAAAACCGGTGCTCTCCATGCTGATGGTGTCGCCAGGTGCGCGGAAATACGGATCGCAGATCACGCGCTCGCCGATGCGCCGCAGATCCACGCCGGCGCCGACCGCCACGATGAGACCTGCCACGTCGGCGCCCTGGATCCGTGGAAACGCAATGTCACTGCCCCAGTCGCCGGAGCCCGCGTGCTGCACCGCAAAGCCCGACTGCGCACCACCGTCGACGTCGGTACCGGTCCTGACGGCCTGGTTGTACCAGCCGGAGCGGGTATTGATGTCGGTGTTGTTGATGCCGGCGGCGCGCACCTGGATCAGCACCTCGCCAGGCCCCGGTCTGGGCACCGGAACATCCTCACGGTATTCGAGCTTGTTCAGGCCACCATAACCGGTGAGCAGGACTGCGGCCATGTGGGTCGGGATGGGGTGGGGCATCTGCATCTTCCTGTTTGCCTGTCGCACACGCAAGAGTCGCGCTGTCGATATTTTGCCGCGACAGCACAGCGCCCCGGTTGTTGGCCGGCTCGACTTTCCGGCTGGTCAGTGTTCGCTACCGCCCAGCCAGGCGCCATCGGACTGCAGCCGTGCCTGCAATGGCGCGATCGCCAGTTCGCGCGGCGTACATCCGTCGCGCAGTGCCATGCCCGCCGCCGTACCCGCCGCTTGCCCCATGACGAAACACGCGCCCGACACCCGTGCCGCCGATTGCCCCATATGGGTCATCGACGCGCAGCGTCCGGCCACCAGCAGATTGTCCATCTCGCGCACCAGCACCATGCGGTAGGGCAGGTGGTTGTAGCCGCGGCAGTGCGGGATGTCCTGCCACTTGAGGACAACGTTGCCTGCGACATGTTCCTCGATCATCCAGCCATTGACGCCGATGCTGTCGTCGAAGCTGGCGCATTGCAGCACGTCGTGTTCGGTCAGCTGGTAGTCGCCCAGCACCCGGCGGGTTTCGCGCACGCCCACCTGCGGCGCGATTTCGAGCAGGTAGGCCTGTTCGAAGCCGGGAACCGCCTCGCGCAGGAAGCCGTAGAAATCGACGATCTGGCGCCGCCCCTGGATCTCGGCTGCACTGAGCTGCAAGGCGTTGGTGCCGTCCACCGGGCTGCCGTCCGGATTGGCCAGTTGGGTGACGTTGACACGCCACTCGGTCGGATTCTTCTGCGGCCGCACGATCGGGCCCTTGCGCGCGAACCGGCGTCCCGCCGCCTGCGCCTGCTCCATCAAGCGACCGATCGTCTGGGGTGTGTCGGCGGCGCGCGCCGGATCGACGCCGTTGACACGGAACATCGTGGACGGGTACATCATGCCCTGGCCGTCGCTACCCTTTTCAAACGCGGCGCCGGCTTGGGCTGCCAGGTCGCCATCACCGGAACAATCGATGAAGATCTTGCCCAGCACGGCATGGCGTCCGGATTTGGTCTCGATCAGCACGGCGTGCACCCTGCGCGCCGAATGCATGATCACGCCCACCGCCAACGCGTGAAACAGGATTTGCGCGCCACTGCCCAACACCAGTTCGTCAGCGGCGATCTTGAACGCCGCATTGTCGTAAGCCTGGGCAGCGATACGGTCACCGAACACCCGGTGCGGCTGGTTCAGGCCGCCGAGCGCGCGCATGTGCGCCAGCAGGTCATCGGCCACGCCATGCACGACCTGCTCGATGCTGCCGAATACGTTGGCATGCAGGCCGCAGAAATTGGTGACGCCTGCCGCGGTACCCATGCCACCGAGAAATCCATAGGACTCGACCAGCAAGGTCCGGGCACCGGTGCGTGCCGCGCAGGTGGCTGCAGCGATGCCGGCGGGACCGCCTCCGAGCACGACGACGTCAAAACTGCCGAGGACGGGTGTCTCGCGGCGCGGTTCGGAAATCTTCTGTTGCATGGTCTTGCGTGCATCGGTCAGCCGCCGTGCCGCGGCATGGGGTGATTGTCAGAAAGGGGCGTCGGCAGGGCCGGGCAGATCGGCCGGCATCGGTTGCGCCGCGTCACTGGTCGGCATTGCGACCTCGCAGGAGGCCGCGGTCTTGGGTGCGGCTGCACCGGCTCGGGCAGGGCCAGGCTTTTGCAGCCTGCCGCGCACCTCCGCCTTTTCGCCCGCACTGGCGAACTTGCTGTATTTGCCCAGAATGGAGACCAGCTGCGCATAGATCTTGGGATTGGCGGCCAGGCACTCCTTCTGATCCAGGAAGTTGGCGTCTCCACTGAGGTTGCCGATCAGCCCGCCGGCCTCGGTCACCAGCAGCGAGCCGGCGGCAACGTCCCAGGGCTGCAGTCCGGTCTCGAAGAAACCTTCGGTGAATCCAGCCGCCACATAGGCCAGGTCGAGCGCGGCCGCGCCGGGTCGGCGCAGTCCGGCCGTGCGTTGCATCACGTCGCCCATCATCGCCAGGTAGGTCGGGAAGTCGTCACCGGGCCGGAACGGAAAACCGGTGGCGATCAGGCTCTCCTGGAGGCGGATGCGCTTGGACACCCGCAATCGGCGGTCGTTGAGGAAGGCACCGCGTCCCTTGGTGGCCGTGAACAGGTCATTGCGGGTCGGGTCGTAGATCACCGCGTGTTCGACCTTGCCCTTGATCGCCAGCGCGATGCTGATGCAATAGATCGGAAAGCCGTGGATCAAGTTGGTGGTGCCGTCCAGCGGATCGATGATCCAGACGAATTCGGAGTCGCGCGCGCCGTGCGTGCTGCCCGATTCCTCGGCCAGGATGCCGTGCCCCGGAAAAGCGGTCAACAAGGTCTCGATGATGGCGCTTTCGCTGGCCTGATCGACTTCGGTGACGAAATCATTGACCTGCTTTTGCGAAATACGCACCGACTCGATATCCAGTGCGGCGCGGTTGATGATCGAACCGGCCGCGCGGGCGGCCTTGACGGCGATATTGACCATCGGATGGAGATTGGGGGACGGCATGGCTTTTATGAGGCAGGAGCATCGATTCGCGGCGCGATGGCGGCGGGCAAGGGCGCATTTTCCCACGAAACCAGGGTGGTTCCCGGCTCGATCGCGGGCCCGCGGATGGCGCTGAGACAATCGCCGCCATGCAGACCCGATTCATACTGATCAACACCAGCCATGCCGGCAACGTCGGGGCGACCGCGCGCGCGATGAAGGTCATGGGCTTTGATGACCTGGTGCTGGTTGCCCCACGCTGGGCCAACGTATTGCGCCGCGAGGAGACGATACAACGCGCCAGCGGCGCGCTGGATGTGCTCACCGGTGCGCGTATCGTCGCGACGCTGGACGAAGCCCTTGATGGCATGACCCACCTGCTTGCCACCGCGATGACACCGCGCGACTTCGGCCCGCCGACGATGAGCCCGCGCGACTGCTTCGCGCGCCTGACCAGCGGAACTCCTCTGGTACGGGCGTCGCATGCGCCGCCGTTGCCCGAACGCGCCGCTGCGCCGGGTGGTGTCGCCTTTCTGTTCGGCTCCGAGCGCTTTGGCATGCGCAACGAAGACGTCTACCGCTGCCATGCGGCGCTGAGCATTCCAACCAATCCGGACTTCGGCTCACTCAACCTGGGTGCTGCAGTGCAGGTGATCGCATATGAATGGCGCCAGGCTTTGGCAGGCTATCCGGTCCAATCGGTGGGGACTGCGCCACTGGCGGCCGACGCACGCGAACTGGCGGGCTTGCTGTCCCATTGGGAGCTGGCCTTGACCGCCATCGGCTATCTGGATCCGGATGCGCCGCGCAAGTTGATGCCGCGTCTGAACCAGCTGTTCAATCGCGCCCATGTCACGCGCGAGGAAGTCCATATCCTCAGAGGTGTCGCCAAGGCAATGCTGCAGGCGGCATCGGGCTCCAAACGATAGACTTGCCGCATGTTTGCCCGCTTACGATCCGACATCCAGTGCATCCTCGACCGTGATCCTGCCGCGCGCAGTACATGGGAGGTGTTGACCTGTTACCCGGGCCTGCACGCGCTCATCCTGCACCGTCCGGCACACTGGTTGTGGAACCACGGCTTCCACTGGCTGGGACGCTTCGTCTCGCATCTGGCGCGTTGGTTCACCGGAGTGGAGATCCATCCCGGCGCCAAGATCGGACAGCGCGTCTTTTTCGACCATGCGATGGGCGTGGTGGTGGGCGAAACGGCCGAGATCGGCGATGGCTGCACCATCTACCACGGCGTCACGCTGGGCGGCACATCGCTGTACAAGGGTTCCAAGCGCCATCCGACCATCGGGCGGGACGTCATCATCGGTGCTGGTGCCCAGGTGCTCGGTGGTTTCACCGTCGGCGATGGCGCCAAGATCGGTTCCAACGCGGTTGTCACCAAGCCTGTGCCGGCGGGCGCTACGGCAGTGGGCAACCCGGCGCGCATCATCTTGGCCGACGCCGATGCCAAACGCGAAGCGGCAGCCTCGAAGATGGGGTTTTCCGCCTACGGCGTGACGCAGAGTGACGACCCGCTGAGTCTTGCGATGCGCGGCCTGATCGACAACGCCACCTCGCAGGAACACCAGATCGCGCTGTTGTGGCAAGCCATCGGCACCTTGTCCGAAGGCCGTGCCGCCGGCGGATGCGTGCCCGATGAAGCCGCGCGCGACGCCACCTTCGAAGGCGAGAAGCTCTCGCAGCTGGTGGGGAAATAGCCCGTCGCTCGCGCCGGTCGTGTCAGGTGGCGCGTGTCGGTCGTTGTGCCGACTTGGGACGAAACGCCTTGCACACCGACTCCACCGTCTCCAGGTAAGGGCCGCCGATCAGGTCGATGCAATACGGCACGGCTGCAAAGATGCCGCCAATGACCGACGCGCCTTGCGCATCGCGCAAGCCTTCGAGTGTCTCGGCAATCGCCTTGGGTTGCCCTGGCAGGTTGATGATCAGGCATTTGCCGCGGATCACCGCCACCTGGCGCGACAGGATGGCCGTGGGCACGAACCGCAGGCTGATCTGGCGCATCTGCTCGCCGAAGCCGGGCATTTCCCTGTCGGCAACGGCCAGCGTGGCTTCGGGTGTCACGTCACGCGGCGCCGGTCCGGTGCCTCCGGTGGTCAGGACCAGCGAACAGCCGGCATCAACCAGGCTGACCAGGGCCTGGCTGATCCGTGGCTGTTCGTCGGCAATGAGTCTTTCGTCGAATGTGACCGGGTTGCGCAACGCGCGGCCCAGCCACTCCTTGAGGGCCGGCAAACCCTTGTCTTCGTACACGCCGCTGGAGGCGCGGTCACTGACCGAGACGATGCCGATGCGGATCGGCTCACAGATCGGATCGATGGCTGGCATGGATGGGGGGCTCCTCGATGTCCTGCGGATCGTGCAATTGCGCGCGGACCAGTTGAAACAGCTCGCGATAGGCCTTGCCATGGCGCGGGGTTTCGCCCGCCACGGTCGGCTTGGCATCGCGCCGTACTTGTCGCACCAGGGCGCGCACCTGCTGGCTGTCGGATTGGGGGTAGCGCTGGACCCAGTCGGAGAATGCCGCGTCGTCGGCGACCAGCCGGTCGCGCCACTGTTCGACCTGGTGCAGCGCCAGCGCGTCGCTGGCCGACCCACGGTGTTGTTCGCCCAGCACCGTGCGTACCGTCTCCAGAGTGGCCGGATCCAGTTGGCGCATCAGCTTGCCCACGAACTGCAGCTGGCGCCGCTTGCCTTCGAAGTTGGTGATGCGGCGCGCTTCGTCCAGGGCGTCGACGAGTTTGTCGGGGATGACGAGGCGCGCCATCCGGTCCGCGCGCAGGTCCATCAGCTGCTCGCCGAGTTGTTGCAATTCGGTGCTCTCGCGTTTGCGGTCGGTGCGGCTGGGTTCGTCCCCGCCCTTGAGTTCGCGCTTGAGTTCGAGATCGAGCTCGCTGCCTTCTGCAACGAAGTGGCCGGAGACGAAATAGCCTTTTTTGGGTTTGCGTGGCATGGACGGGGATGGGCTTTTCGGCCGGCGGGCTCCGGGGATCTGACAGCCAAGTATCATAGTCGCCCACGTGAACGAGCCACAATGAAACAACCTACGAAGACCCGGGCCGACAGCGGCTTCAGTTACAGCCAGCCATTTTTCGAAGAACTGGTGGACACCGCGTTGCGCCATGCGCGCACGGTCGGCGCCACCGATGCGGCGGCCGAAGCCTCGGAGGCCTGCGGTCTGAGCGTATCGGTGCGCAAGGGCGAACTCGAGAATGTCGAGCGCAACCGTGACAAGTCCTTGTCGATCTCGGTCTACGTCGGCAGGCGCCGCGGCAATGCCAATACCTCCGACTTTTCGACCGCGGCGATCCAGCAGACGGTGCAGGCCGCGTACGACATTGCGCGTTTCACCGCCGAGGACCCGATGGCCGGCCTGCCGGACGAGGCCGATATTGAAACTGCAACGGACAAGGCCAAGGACCTGGCCTTGTTTTTCCCGTGGGCTGTGACCAGCGAGCAGGCCGCGCAGCTGGCGCAGGAGTGCGAAGCAGCGGCACTGGATACCGACCAGCGCATCACCAACAGCGAAGGCGCCGCGGTGTCGGCGCAGCAGTCGCATTTTTTCAGCGCGCATACGCATGGCTTCCGTGGTGGTTACGCGAGTTCACGGCATTCGATCTCGGTATCTCCGATTGCATCGATCGGTGAGGACATGCAGCGCGACGCCTGGTACAGCTCGATGCGCGATGCCGGCGAACTCGCCAGCGGTGCCAGCGTGGGCCGCTATGCCGCAGAGCGGGCACTGAGTCGGCTGGGCGCGCGCAAGATCTCCACCCGCTCCTGCCCGGTGTTGTTCGAGTCACCGCTGGCCGCAGGCTTGTTGGGTGCTTTCGTGCAGGCCATCAGCGGCGGTGCGTTGTACCGCAAGAGTTCGTTCCTGCTCGATTCGCTGGGCAAGCAGGTGCTGGCCAAACACATCGACATCCGGGAAGACCCGTTCATTCCACGCGGCAAGGGTAGCTCGCCGTTCGACGAAGAAGGCGTTCGGGTCGCCGCGCGGTCGGTGGTCGAGGCGGGGCGGGTCAAGGGTTATTTCCTGAGCAGTTACACCGCGCGCAAGCTGGGCATGCGCACCACCGGCAACGCGGGGGGCTCGCACAACCTGGCGTTCACATCACGCCTGACACAGCCCGGTGACGATCTCGACGCCATGCTGCGCAAGCTGGGCCGTGGTCTGTTTGTCACCGAACTCATGGGCCAGGGCGTGAACTACGTCACCGGGGATTATTCGCGCGGTGCCAGTGGCTTCTGGGTCGAGGGTGGACGCATTGCGTACCCGGTGCACGAAATCACCATCGCCGGCAACATGAAAACCATGTTGCGCGACATCGCCGCGGTGGGTGCCGATAGCTACAACTTCGGGGCCAAGACCGTTGGCTCCATGCTGATCGAAAAGATGAAGATCGCCGGCGTCTGAGCACGACGATGCAGGC
The DNA here is from genome assembly GCA_964558425.1 of uncultured Rhodoferax sp. Lineage (GTDB taxonomy): Bacteria > Pseudomonadota > Gammaproteobacteria > Burkholderiales > Burkholderiaceae_C > CAISIP01. The sequence continues at coordinate 20,572 of CAZLDV010000044.1, forward strand.
GCTGCCGACGGCTGCAGCGCGCTGCGCAATCAGCCGGCCAACGCCGCCTTGACTGCCGCCGACACCATGGCCATCTCTGCCTTGCCCGCCAGGCGGTTCTTGGCGATCCCCATCACGCGGCCCATGTCGCCCGCCGCCGGTTTGCGGCCGAGTTCGGCGGTCAGTTCGGTGACGATCGCGTCGACCGATTGGCGCACCGCGCCTGCGTCCATGCGCTGGGGCAGGTAGGCGAGCAGCACCGCCATCTCGGCGCTCTCCTTGTCGGCCAGATCCTGTCGGCCGGCGCTGGTGAATGCTGCGATCGAGTCCTTGCGCTGCTTGACCAGCTTGTCGATGATGCCGGTCACCGCCGCGTCGTCGAGCACGACGCGTTCATCGACCTCCTTTTGCTTGCAGGCGGCCAGCAGCAACCGGATCGTGCCCAGGCGCGCGCCGTCCCTGGCGCGCATGGCGGTCTTCATGTCTTCGGTGATCTGCTCTTTCAGTGTCATGGTGGTGGTCCTCTTTTGCCAAAAACGCAAAAACCCGCGCCCGGATGACCCGGCGCGGGTTATGCTGCTGGAGCAGGCCCGTGTGGGGCGAGCGCCGGTCAGTACATCTTCTTGGGCAACTGCATCGAGCGGATCCGCTTGTAGTTGCGCTTGACCGCGGCGGCCTTCTTGCGCTTGCGCTCGGCAGTGGGCTTTTCGTAGAACTCGCGGGCGCGCAGGTCGGTCAGCAGGCCCAGTTTCTCGATGGTGCGCTTGAAACGGCGCAGCGCAACGTCAAACGGCTCGTTTTCTTTTACACGGATGGTGGTCATTGATAGTCGGGTTCCAAAATGTGCCTGGGCAAGATCGCAGACCCGGGCTGAAGTTTGCTGGCAATTGCGCTGTGCGTGGCCCCGGTTGCTTCGAACACGAGGCCGGCTCTGGCCAGCAAAGCCGCAAATTATAGTGCCATTGGATCGCGGTTCAGCAAACGATCTGCCAAGCCATGCGCACATGCGTGCGCGCTGGCCCAGGCCCACTGGAAGTTGTAGCCGCCGAGCCAGCCGGTGACGTCGACCACCTCGCCGATGAAGTGGAGGCCCTTCACGGCCTTCACTTCCATCGTCCTGGAGTCCAGCGCCCGGGTGTCCACGCCGCCGAGGGTGACCTCGGCGGTGCGGTAGCCTTCCGAGCC
>CAZLDV010000044.1:21745-27385 GCA_964558425.1 uncultured Rhodoferax sp.
GAAGTTGTAGCCGCCGAGCCAGCCGGTGACGTCGACCACTTCGCCAATGAAGTACAGACCTGGCTGCCGTGATTCCATGGTCCGGCTGGACATGGCCCGGGTGTCCACGCCGCCGGCGGTGACCTCGGCCTTGGCATAGCCTTGCGTGCCTGTGGGCGTGCGCTCCCATGCGGCGATCTGGTTGGCCAGCGCCGCCAGGGCCTTGTCGCTGGTCTGGTCGATCGGCCGATGCCAGTCCTGCCCCAGGCGCGTATCCTGCGCGATCCAGGTGTCGGCCAGCCGGGCCGGCACCAGTGCCGCCAATTCGTTGGAGAGCAGCCTGCGGGACAGTCCCTTGGCGCGTGCCAGTGCCGGCAGCATCTGGATGTCAGGCGCCAGATCGATCCGGATCGGCGCGCCGCTGCGCCAGTAGCTCGAGATCTGCAGCACCGCCGGCCCGCTCAGGCCGCGGTGGGTGAACAGCAGGTCTTCGCGAAAGCGTGCCCGCTCCCGCTTGTCGCCGGTCTCGATCGCCACGGGAAGCGACAGGCCCGACAATTCCGCGAAAGGGGCCCATTGCGCCGCATCGAACACCAGTGGCACCAGCGCCGGCCGGGTGTCCACCATCGGCAAGCCGAACTGGCGCGCGATCCGGTAGCCGAAGTCGCTCGCGCCGATCTTGGGGATAGACAAGCCGCCGGTGGCAACCACGACCGCGCGGCTGCGGATCGCGCCGCGCTCGCTACCCAGCAGATACCCGTCGCCTTCGGTGGCCAGCGTGTGGATCGGGCAGTTCTGCCAGTGCACGACACCACCGGCGCCGCATTCGGTGAGCAGCATGGTGATCAGGTCTTGCGCCGAACGGTCGCAGAACAGCTGGCCCTTGTGCTTTTCGTGGTAACCGATCGCGTGCAGCCTCAGCAGGTCGACGAAGTCGCCCGGCGGATAACCGGCCAGCGCCGAGCGGCAGAACTTCGGGTTCTGTCCCAGGAAGTTGTCCGGGCTGGTGGTGAGGTTGGTGAAATTGCAGCGGCCACCGCCCGAGATGCGGATCTTCTCTGCCACCTTGTCGCTGTGGTCGACCAGCAGGACCGTGAGTCCCAACTGGCCGGCGACACCGGCGCAGAACAGGCCGGCGGCACCGGCGCCGATGATGACGACATCGAAACTGTGCATGGCCACGAGTGTAGGTCGCGATCCGCCCAGGCCCACGCGCGCCGGGGCGGCACACCGTTCCCCGACACGCAACCCGGCTGCTCAGGCGCCGGTGATCTGCGCCTGGGCAGAGGGTGTCGTGTGGGTCACGCCGCAGTGGCCGGCCAGCGTCGCGGCGCGGGTCACTTCGCCGACCACGATGATGGCCGGGCTGGCCAGTCGCTCGCGATGCACCGTGTCCGCCAGCCGTCCGAGTTCGGTCAGGCAGTGGCGCTGCTCGGGCAAACTGGCATGTTGCACGATCGCCACTGGCGTATCGGCGGCCAGACCGGTCAACAGGTCGTCCTGCAGTTGTCGCACCGACGAGACGCCCATGTAGATTACCAGTGTCAGGCCCGCATCGCGGGCGGTGGCGGCCAACCTGCGCCAATCGGCGCGCGCACCACCGCGGCGGGCGTGCCCGGTGATGAACACCACCCCCCGTGCATGGTCGCGATGCGTCAGCGCAACACCCAGCGCCGTCGCTGCGGCCATGCCTGCCGTGATGCCACCGATGACCTGGACGTCGATGCCGGCTGCCCGCAGCTGCTCCATCTCCTCACCGCCCCGCCCGAACATGAAGGGATCGCCACCCTTGAGCCGGACCACGCTTTCGCCAGCCAGCGCGGCCGACAACATCAGCTTGTCGATGAAGGCTTGCGGTGTGGAGCGGCAACCACCTCGTTTGCCGACATGCACGACCCGTGCGCCGGGCTGTGCCAGCGCGACGATCGCGTCGCCGACCAGGTCGTCGACCAGCAGCAACGTGGCCTGCGCGATCGCGCGCGCCGCCTTGATGGTCAGCAGTTCGGGGTCGCCGGGGCCGGCGCCCACCAGCGTGACGCAGCCTGTCGTCATGGCGCATCGCCCCGCAAGTGGCGCTCTGCCTGCACGATGTGGGCCACCTGGGTGGCGATGGGCGAAGGAGTCGGGACGCGGCCAGACAGGACGTCGCGCACATAGGTCGCCGTGGTCTGTGGATCGGTGCCCTGCGGCAGCGCTGGCAGCGATGCCAGCGCCCCGGCTTGTGCCTCCTGCACCATCTGGCGCTGGCCATGCAGGAACAGTTCGATGCGCGGATCGCGCCGCGGATCGGCGACAGCCTCGCCTTCGGTTCCGCGCAGCAGCAGTGCGTTGGAATGCATCAGTTCAAAGGTCGCAGCCATGGACACTGCGTATTCCGGATGCGTGTAGTTGCTCACCAGCAGGTTCGTTCCGGCACCGGGTTGCATGAGCTTGACCAGACTGTGCGCTGCGTTGCGCACACCGAGGACCCGGCGTACTGCGAGCAGGCGGTGCAGGCCGGGACACAACGCGGCGGTGGGTACAAAGACGACCGTGCCAGCCGCCACCGGTGCGATCTGCGTGGCAGCGGCAATGCCCAGCGCCGCGAGCACCTCCGATGTGAACACCCGGGTCGATTCGCTGGCCGCGCCATGGATCAGCACCCGCAGACCCTCGCGCGCCAGCAACATCGCAAGCAGCGGCGTCAGCAGCGGCAACTTGCGCGCGCCGTTGTAGCTGGGAATGACGACCAGCGGCCGCTCGCCGGCGGGGATCGGGTGCAGCCTTGCATGGGTGGCATCCAGGAAGCCGGCCATCTCCTGCGCGGTTTCGCCCTTGATGCGCATGGCCAGGCAAAAGGCGCCGATCTCCAGATCGGTGACGCTGCCGTCCAGCAGCTGACCAAACAGGTCGCAGGCCTGTTCGCGCGTCAGCGCCCGGGCGCCGTCCTTGCCGCGCCCGATCTCCTTGATGTAATGTCCGATCGGCATCGGCGAATTGTCACTGATGGTTGATGACCCCGGGTGATTTGCTTATGCACGCGGTACCGGCCGGCGACCGGCATGGTGACAGCGCCTAAACTGCGGGCCTGATGAAAGCTGCAGACGGTGCATTGTTGATACTCGGATTCGAATCCTCCTGCGACGAGACCGGCGTCGCGCTGGTGCAGTGCGCTGCCGTGCCACAGGTGCCGCGCCTGCTGGCGCATGCCCTGCACAGCCAGATCGACATGCACCAGGCGTATGGCGGCGTGGTTCCGGAATTGGCCAGCCGCGACCATATCCGGCGCGTCATTCCACTCACCCGACAGGTATTGGCCAAGGCGGGCCGCGATCTGTCCGAGGTGGACGTGGTGGCCTATACGCGCGGCCCGGGGCTCGCCGGTGCCTTGCTGGTGGGTGCCGGGGTGGCGTGCGCGCTGGGGGCATCGCTCGGCAAGCCGGTGCTGGGGATTCACCATCTCGAAGGCCATCTGCTGTCGCCCTTCCTCAGCGGCGATCCGCCGGCGTTCCCCTTCGTCGCCTTGCTGGTATCGGGCGGGCACACGCAGCTGATGCGGGTCGACGGTGTGGGCCGCTACGCATTGCTGGGCGAGACCATCGACGACGCTGCCGGCGAGGCGTTCGACAAATCGGCCAAGTTGATGGGTCTGGCCTACCCGGGCGGACCGGCCTTGTCGCGGCTGGCGCAAGGCGGCAATGCCAGTGCCTATGCATTGCCGCGGCCCTTGTTGCACAGTGGCAATCTCGATTTTTCGTTTGCCGGGCTCAAGACGGCGGTGATGGTGCAGGCGCGCAAGCTGGCCGCTGCGCATGCCGACGCGCCGACCGCCACAGCCGCGTTCGCCAAAGTGCCGGCCGCCATCCAGGCAGATCTCGCCGCCTCGACCGAGGCCGCGATCGTCGACGTGCTGGTCAGGAAGTCGGTTGCGGCGATGGCCCGCACGGGGCTCCAGCGGCTGGTCGTGGCTGGCGGAGTGGGGGCGAATCGCCGCTTGCGCGCGCAACTCGACGCCCACGGGCGAAGCTCGGGTGTGCAGGTTTTCTATCCGGAGCTCGATCTGTGCACGGACAACGGCGCGATGATCGCGCTCGCCGCAGCGATGCGCCTGCAAGCGGGCGTGCAGAATGCCAACCGCAGCTACGCATTCGATGTGCGGCCGCGCTGGCCACTCGATCAGTTGGAGGTGTGACAGGCGCGCGACCGCGGCGCGCGCAGCAGGCCGGTGTGCCTGCGGTGCGCGCGCCAACTGGCTGGCGATCAGTGCACCGCGATGCGCGTGCTGCGTTCAACCGGCGCCGGCTTGGCCAGCTTGAGCGTCAGGACGCCGTTTTCCAGTTTGGCGCTGCTGCTCTCGGCTGCAATCTCCTGCGCCAGCCGGTAGGCCATCTTGTACTGACGCTGCGCGCCAGCCACCGACTCGATCCGCACCACGTTGCCTTCGATGCCGATGTTCAGCTGTTCGCGGCTGACGCCGGGCACGTCGAACCGCAGCGTGGTTGCCCTGTCATCCTGTTCCACCGTGACGGCCTGGGCCGGGGCTTGTCCCTCGCGAGGACGGGTCGCTGCAGCGTCGGACAGCACATGTTGCGTCCAACGGCTGGTTGGGAACACGCTGGCGCGACGGACGGTGCGTGGGAAGCTGCTGGCAAAAACCATGGTTCGACTCCTAGTAAACTGGACGGCTGGCAACGCTGCGGGCCGCATGTTCCCCATCTGCGCATGCGCTGCGTGTTTTCAAGTGGGGGTTCAATATGCTTTTTTTGCGCAGCTGGTGCTTGAAATTGTTGTGGTTGGCCCTGTGCGCGCCGACACTTGCGCTGGCGCAGTCGACGGCTGCGCCGATCAAGATCGCGATGATCGAAGGCCTCAGCGGGCCGTTTGCCAATACCGGTGAGGCGGTGTTTCGCAATCTGGTGTGGGCGGTCGAGCGGGTGAACCAGCGTGGCGGCGTACGACTGCCGGCTGCAGCCGGCGGTCCGCGCGCGCTGCAGCTGCAGCGCTACGACAGCAAGGGCCAGAACGAGGAGGTGTTGTCCGCCTTGCGTTCGGCCATCGACGACGGCGCGCAGATCGTCGTGCAGGGCAATTCGTCGGCCAATGCGGCGGTGTTGATCGATGCGATCAACAAGCACAACAGCCGGGAGCCGACGCGGCGGGTGTTGTTCCTGAACTATTCGGCGGTCGACCCGGCCTTGACCAACGAACAATGCAGCTTCTGGCATTTCCGCTTCGACGCCCATGCCGACATGCGCGTGGCCGCGTTGATGACGGTGATCAAGGAGGATGCGGCGCTCAAGAAGGTCTACCTGATCGGGCAGGACTACAGCTTCGGCCAGGCGGTGCTGCGCGAAGTGCGCCGGCAACTGGCCTTGCAGCGCGCCGATGTGCAGATCGTCGGCGACGAGTTGCATCCGCTGGGGCGGGTCAAGGATTTTCTGCCCTATGCAGCCAAGATCAAGGCCAGTGGCGCCCAGGCGGTGATCACCGGCAACTGGGGAAACGACCTCACGCTGCTGATCAAGTCGGCGCGCGACGCCGGTTTCGATGGCCGCTTCTACACCTTTTACGGCAATGCGCTCGGTGCCCCCGCGGCCATTGGTCAGGCCGGCATCGGCAAGGTGATTGCGGTGGCCGACTGGTTGCCCAACGTGCAGACGGCCGACAGCCAGGCGTTTTACC
>CAZLDV010000045.1:0-26523 GCA_964558425.1 uncultured Rhodoferax sp.
TGCCGATCAGCAGCAGGATGCCGATGGTGGCGATCAGCGTCAGGTCCTGGTGGAACAGCTTGAGCATCAGCAGCGCACCCACCGCGGCCGAAGGCAGGCCGGCCAGGATCGTGAGTGGGTGGATGTAGCTCTCGTAGAGCACGCCGAGCAGCACGTAGATGACCAGCAGCGCCGAGATGATCAGGATCGCCTGGCTGGCCTGCGAGTCCTTGAATACCGCCGCGTCGCCGCCGTAGCTGGTGATGATCGACGGCGGCAGCTTGATCTCGTCGCGGTAGGCTTCGATCTTTGCCGTGGCATCGCCCAGCGCGGCCCCCGGAGCCAGGTTGAACGCCACCGTGACCGCCTGCAACTGCCCCACGTGGTTGATCGATGTCGGTCCGACGCTGCGCCGCACCGTCGCGAAGGCCGACAGCGGCACCAGGGTGCCGCTGGAGGAGCGCACATAGACCTTGCTGAACGCGCTTTCGTCCTGCTTGGCATCCGGTGTCAGCTCCATGATGACTTCGTAGCTGTCGACGCTGGTGTAGATGGTCGACACCTGGCGTTCGCCGAAGGCGCTGTACAAGGCCGTGCGCACCGTGTCGATCGACACGCCCAGCGTATTGGCGCGGTCGCGGTCGATCTGCAGCGAGGCCTGCAGGCCGCGCAACTGCGAGTCGCTGGTCACGTCGCGAAACAGCGGGTCGGCGCGCAGCTTGTCCTGCAGCCGCTGCGCCCAGACGTTGATCTCGCCGGCCTGCACGCTTTTCAGGATGTACTGGTAACGCGCCTTGCTCTGGCGCCCGCCCAGCTGCAGGTTCTGGATCGGCCGCATGTACACGGCAACGCCTGGCACGGTGGCCATCTTGCGGCGCAGCGCCTCCACCACCTCCTTCATCGGCGGGCGTTCGCCGCGCGGCTTGAGGTTGACGAACATGCGCCCGGTGTTCTGCGGGCCGTTGCCGCCATTGAAGGAGTTGACAGTGGCCACGGCGGGATCGGCGCGCATGACGTCGACGACGCGATTTTGCAGGCGCACCATGTCCGCGAACGAGGTGTCCTCCGAAGCTTCGGTCGAGACCGCGATCTGGCCGATGTCTTCTTCGGGGAAAAAGCCTTTGGGAATGGTCACGAACAAGGCCCAGGTTGCCACCAGCGTCGCCAGGCCGACCAGCAGCACCAGCCCCCGGTGGCGCAGCGCCACGTCGAGCGAGCGCGTGTAGCCCACCAGCGTCGCATCGAAGGCGCGGGCGAACGAGCGCACCAACGCGCCGGGTCGCTTCTTGTGGGCATCGTCGCTCAGGAAGCGGCTGGCCATCATCGGCACCAGCGTCAGCGACACGAAGGCCGAGGCCACGATCGCCAGGGCCACGGCAACGGCGAACTCGTGGAACAGCAGACCGATCACGCCCGGCATGAAGAAGATCGGGATGAACACCGCGATCAGCGAGATCGATATCGACAGGATGGTGAAGCCGACCTCGCGCGATCCGCGCAAGGCCGCCTCGAACGGAGCCATGCCGTCTTCGACGTGGCGCATGATGTTCTCGAGCATCACGATCGCGTCGTCGACCACCAGGCCCACGGCCAGCGTCAGTCCGAGCAGCGAGATGTTGTCCAGGCTGTTGCCCAGGCCGTACAGCAGGGCGATGGCACCCAACAGCGATACCGGCAGCGACAAGGTCGGGATGACGGTGGCGACGAAGCGGCGCAGGAACAGGAAGATCACCATCACGACCAGCGCGATGGTGCCCCTCATGGTCAGCGTGACGTCGTGCAGCGCTTCGCGAATCGAGCGTGACCGGTCGTTGACCAGGCTGATGTCGACCGACTGCGGCAGCTGCGCGCGGAAACCCGGCATTGCGGCACGCACCAGGTCGACCACCTTGACCGTGTTGGCATCGGTCTGGCGCTGGACCTGCACAAAAATGGCGCGTTCACCGTTGAAGCTGCCAGCCGTACGCACGGTCTCGAAGCTGTCTTGCACGTTGGCCACGTCGCGCAGGCGCACCGGGTTGCCGCTGCGCGTGCTGACGATCAGATTGCCGAAGTCGGTCGCATTGCGCAGCTGCCCGTTGGCCTGCAGCGTGAGCGTCTGCTTGGCGCCTTCCAGCGTGCCGACCGGCGAGTTCGAATTGGCCACCCTGAGCGCCGTGGCCAGTTCGTCCAGGCTGATGTTGCGTGCGGCCAGCGCCTCCGGCAGCACCTGCACCCGCACCGCATACCGCTTCTGTCCCTGGATCGAGACCTGCGCCACCCCGTCCAGCGTGGACAGCGTGGGCAGGATCAGGTGCTCGGCGTAGTCGTTGAGGTCGGACGGATTGAGCGAGGGCGAGGTCAGCGCGATGAACAGCACCGGCGCGTCGGCCGGATTCACCTTGCGGTAGGACGGCGGTACCGTCATCTCCTGCGGCAGCGTGCGCTGCGCGCGCAGCAGGGCGGCCTGGACATCGACGGCGGCGGCGTCGATGTTGCGACCTTCCTCGAATTCGAGCGTGATCCCGGTCACGCCCAGCGTGTTGGTCGAGCTGATGATGTTCAGGCCGGGAATGGTCTGGAACTGCTTTTCGAGCGGCAGCGCGACCGACGTGGCCATGGTCTCCGGGCTGCCGCCCGGCAGCACCGCGAACACGTTGATGACCGGCGTGTTGTAGCTGGGCAGCGCCGACACCGGGATCTTCGTGTAGGCGATGACGCCGGCCACCACGATGGCCAGGTTCAGCAGCACCGTCATGACCGGACGGCGGATGAAGAGTTCGGACAGGTTCATGGCTGCGGCGCCACGATCGGGACGTTGGTGGCCTTGGCGCCAGCGTCGGTTGCCGTGGCGGCGGTGGGCGCGGATGCGCCCGCAGCGGATGCACCTGAACGTGGCTGTGCGGAAGCGCCCGTCGGTCCTGCGGGGTCAGCGGCGCGCACGACCACGACGCTGCCCGGGCGCACATTCTGGCGTCCGTCGACGATCACGCGCTCACCGGCGCGGACCCCATCCACCACGGCCTCCCCAGCGCGCGCATCGACCAGGGTAACGGGGCGCGAGACGACCTTGTTGCCTTCGTCGACCAGGAACACCACGCTGCCGCGCGTGCCCTGCACCAAGGCCGACAGCGGCACCACCACCGCGTCCTTGAGCGTGCGCACGGTCATCGTGACATTCACGAAGGCGCCTGGCCACAGGCTCTGGCTCTTGTTGTCGAAGACGGCCTTGACCTTGACCGTGCCCGATCCCGCGTCCACCGCGTTGTCGACGAACTGCAGCTTGCCGGTCAACGCGTTGCGGCTCTCGGGCATGGTGGCCACCACCTTGCCGGCTCCGGTGCGCAGGTTCTGCAGCGCATCGGACAGGTTGCGCTGGGGCAGCGCGAAGCTCACATAGATCGGATCGAGCTGGGTGATGGTGACCAGGGTGGTGGTGTTGGCGACAACCGAACTGCCCGCATACACCGCGATCGCGCCCACGCGCCCGGAACTCGGTGCGGTGATCCGCCCGTAACCCAGACCCACCTGGGCCGCGTCGATCGCCACCCTGTCGGCCTGGACCACGGCGGTTTGCGCCTCCACCTGGCTCAGTGTCGTATCGACGGCAGCCTGGGCCAGGAACTTTTGCGCAAACAGTTCGCGGCTGCGCGCCAGTTGACGCTGTGCATCCGCCAGCGTGGCCTGGTCGCGCGCCAATTGGGCCTGGGCCTTGGCCACATTGGCGGCATCGGTGCGCGTGTCGAGCGTGAAGAGCAGTTCGCCGGCCTTCACGAACTGCCCCTCGCGCACCAGCACCTTGGTGATCACGCTGCTGACCTGCGGTCGCACGTCCACCATGTTGGCGGAAGTGACGGTGCCGGTGGCCTCCAGTCGCACATCGAAGTCTCGCGACTGCGCCGCCATTGCCGTGACGCTGACGGGCGCGCTGGCGCCCGGCGGACGGCCCGCAGCGGGTCCTTCGACGCGGGTCTGCGCGTGGGCTGCGTCGGCTGTGGGTGAGGCGTAGTAGTAGGCGGCGGCTGCGGCAAGCGCAAGGACGCCGACCCCGGCAAGCAAGTTCTTGTTCATCGAGGAATACCAATCAGATGTTTCGTAGCGCTGCATGCGTGCCGGTGCGCGCGCACCGGCACGCATGCCAGCGCCAGCGCGCGCGGGCCGCGCAATGCTGCACCTCTTTGCTTAAGAGACCCTGAAGTTGTCAGCGTACACCCGAGCGCGCTGCCGTGCTGCATTGTGCACGCGCCGAGAACAATCCGCACCGGCGTGGGAAAGACGCCGGAAGTCGAAGAAGGGCTCGCGGGTGACGGTGCCTTGCGCTGCGCCGGGCACGTCTCGGGGTAGTAGGGCAGGGGCTTGGCAGCCGCCAGCGCCCCTGGTGGCGTGCAGGGTTCCCGTGGTTTGCCGCTGCGGTTCCTGGGTCTTCCGCCGGACCTTCGACGCCGCTATTCCAGTACCAGCAGGCTTTCGCGCGAAAAGCCCAGGGTCACGGCTGCGCCGCGTTGCGGCAGCGTCTGGTTGGGGTCGTTGAAGATGTCCAATGAAACCACCGCGTCCTCGAGTCGTGCGCGGATGCGCACGATCGAGCCCAGGAAGTTCACCTCTTCCACGGTGGCCGCCAGCGAGTTGCGTCCCGCCTGCGGTGCCTCGAACACGATCGCCTCGGGGCGGATCGCGAGTGCGCGCTGCTGACCGACCGACGCGCCGTTCATGGCATGCGCGGTTGCGAGCTGCTGGGTTCCGACCGCAATCTGCCCCGACGCTGCGTCGACCACGGTGCCCGACAGCAGGTTCAGTGTGCCTACGAACGAGGCGACGAAACGGGTGCGCGGGAAGTTGTAGGCCTCCGATGGGGTGCCGATCTGCTCCACCCGGCCTTCATTGAGCACCACGACGCGGTCCGAGATGGACAGTGCTTCTTCCTGGTCATGCGTGACGAAGATCGAGGTGATACCGAGGGCGCGTTGCAGGCTGCGGATTTCCTCGCGCAGCGACACCCGGATCTTGGCGTCCAGCGCCGACAGCGGTTCATCGAGCAGCAGCACCTGCGGCTTGTTGGCCAGGGCACGTGCCAGCGCCACGCGCTGCTGCTGGCCACCCGACAATTGCCAGGGGTAGCGCTCGGCCAACGGCGTGAGCTTGATCAGCGTGAGCATTTCATCGACACGCGCGCGGATCTTGTCGGGCGCGGTGCGCGTCACCTTGAGGCCGAAGCCGATGTTCTCGGCAACCGTCATGTTCGGGAACAGGGCGTACGACTGGAACACCATGCCGATGTTGCGCTGGTTGGTCGGCAACCAGGTGACGTCGCGGCCGTCGAACTTCACCAGGCCTGCCGTGGGCGCCTCGAAGCCGGCCAGCATGCGCAGGATGGTGGTCTTGCCGCAACCGGACGGGCCCAGGAAGGTGACGAATTCGCCGCGCGCGATGTCCATCGTGAAGTCGTGCACGGCGGTCTGGTTGCCGAAGACTTTCTTGAGATTGGATATTTCGAGGAAGGCCATCTGGATTTCTCTTGGGATCGGGACTAGGTGCCGGGGTCGACGCGCTTGGCGCGCGCGTTGCGGCCGAACACCTGGATAAGGCCCATGGAAGCCCAGGTGATGAGGAATGCGATCACCGCCAGGGCCGAGGGCTCGTAGGCCCGGTTGGCGCCAACCAGTTGCAGATAAGGGCCGAATGCCGGCCGGTCCAGCAGCGCCGCCATGGTGAATTCGCCGATCACGATCGCGAAGGTCAGGAACGCGCCCGACAGGATCGCCGAGGTGATGTTCGGAAAGATGACGCGAAACAGGATGGTGCGCCGGTTCGCCCCGAGTACTTCGGCCGCTTCGGTCAAGGTGCGGATGTCGATGGCGCGCAGTCCGGTATCGACCGCACGGTACATGTAAGGCAGCGACAATGTGACGTAGCTGCACACCAACAGCAAGTCCGTGGCGCGCTCGTTGCCGGTCAAGGGGATGATCGAGCTGCTGTTGTAGATGCGCAGGTAGCCGAAGACGATCACGATGGCCGGGATCACCAGCGGCAGCAGCGTGATGAATTCGATCAGCGGGCGCAGCCTGGGCAGCCGCAATTGCACCCAGTAGGCGGTGGGCACCACCAGCAACACGCCGACGACGATGGTGATCACCGCCATCAGGATCGAATAGCTGAAAGTGGCCTGAAAATGCGGGTCGCTGAAGACCACCCGATAGGCCTCGAAGCTGTACTCGCCGCGCTTCATGCGCAGGCTGAACTCGAAGGTACCGATCAGCGGGATGAGGAAATAGCTGGCCCCCACGACCATCGCAATCCAGGCGCCAAGGCGTGATGTCGGCTTCATTTCCTGCTCCTGTCGGAGCGGGCGCGCAACCACATGTAGCCCGCGTTCGAGATACCCGTGATGACGATCATGCCCAGTGCCAGTGCGTAGCCCAGATTGGGGTTGTGCAGCACGTCGCCGCGGATCTGCGCGAACAGCAGTATCGGCACGATGTTGAGGAAGCTCCCCGTCAAGGCATAGGCGGTGGCCACGGCACCGAAGGCATTGGCGAACAGCAGCAGCATGGACCCCAGAATGGCGGGCCACAGTATCGGCAGCGCAACGTAGCGCCAGTAGTGGTAGGACGTGCCGCCCAGGCAGTCGCAAGCCTCGCGCCACTCGCGCTTGAGCCCGTCGAGCGCGGGTGTCACGATGAGCACCATCAGCGGAATCTGGAAATAGAGATAGGTCAGCGTCAGCCCGATGAAGCTCAGCACGCTGAATCCGGTCGCGTAGAGATCGAAGCCGAAGAACTTCTTCAGCAAGACGGTCACCAGACCCACGCGACCCAGGGTGGCCAGGAAGGCGAATGCCAGCGGGACACCGGCGAAATTGGACGCTACGCCCGAGAAGGTCATCAGCGTCGGTCGAATCCACTGCGGCAACTGGCCCTGCACCGCGGCCCAGGCCAGCAGAAAGCCGATCAGGCCACCGGCCAGCGCCGAGGCGGCACTGATGCGGATACTGATCGAGTAGGCGCTCAGGACGTTGGGCTCGAACAGATCGCGGATGTTGGCCAGCGTGAAGTGGCCGGCCGGGTCCTGGAACGCGCCGACCATCAGGTAGGCGGTCGGCAGGATCAGGAACATCACCGTGAAGACGAAGAATGGCAAGACACCGAGCCACCTCCAGTTCGCGCCACGGGCGCTGGCGACGTTGGCGGGCCGCACGGTAGCTGACTGTGCGGCGCTTGCGTCCGGTGAACGGGTCATGAAGTCCTAGAAAGCGGTGGGGCGAGCAGGGTCAAAATGCGCAGTGGCCGCGCCACATGCCAAGGCAGAAAGCAGTGCGAGCATGAACCTCCCGGCCATGCCCGCACGGACGAAGCACTTTTCTTGCGCCAGCCCTTACTTGACGTTGGCCTTGACCACCTCATCCCATTGCTTGGTGATGATCGCCTTGGAGGCGGATTGCTGGTCGAGAGTCGGGAAAACCGCCTTGGCATACGCCGCTGCCGGTGGAAGTTTGTCGAGCATGGCTTTCGGAATCTTGTTGCGCGCGACCAGGTCGTTGAAGCGGATCGGGTGGCAATACCCATTGAGCCAGGTGAGCTGGCCTTCGTCCGAATACAGGTGCTCCATCCACAGCTTGGCGGCGTTGGGGTGCGGCGCGTAGGCGCTGATCGCCTGCACGTACACGCCGGCGACAACCCCGGTCTTGGGAACCACGACCTGCACCTTCGGATTGCCCTTGAGGGTGTCGCGATCGGCCAGTGCGTTGTAATCCCAGCGGATGATGATGGGCGTGGAGCCCTGCGCAAAGGAAGCCGCCTTGCCGATCACGGGGACAAAGTTGCCGGCCTTGTTCATGTCGGCAAAATACTTCAGGCCGGCCGCGCCAGCCTTGGCGTCGTCGCCACCGGCCATGCCCAGCCCTGCCGCATACACACCCTGGATGGCCTGGCTCGACGTGCGCGGGTCACCGGCCAGCGCCACCGAATTCTTGTACTCGGGCTTGAGCAGGTCCGGCCAGTCGGTGGGGACCTTGCTGATGACATCGGTATTGACCTGGAACGTCAGCACGCCGTAATAGTCCCCGTACCAATGGCCGTCCGCGTCCTTCGCGGAATCGGGAATCGTCGCCCAGGTCGATACCTTGTAGGGCTGGAGCAATCCGGCTGCCTTGGCCTGTGGCCCGAACGACAGGCCTACGTCGATCACGTCCGGAGCCTGAGGTCCCTTGTTGTCCTTGTTGGCCTTGATGGCCTCGACCTCGTCGCCGGAGCCGGCATCCGGATTGAGCTCGTTGACCTTGATGCCGTATTTGGTCTTGAAGGATTCGATCTGTGCACCGTAGCCACACCAGTCATGGGGTAGCGCAATGGTGGTGAGCTGCCCTTCTGCCTTGGCCGCCGCAATCAAGGCTGCCGATTGGGCGAATGCACTGTGAACGGCGCACACAGATAGCGCCGCGGCGGCAATCGCGGTCAGGGAACGACGGGACATAGGTTTTCCTTTGGCGGTGGATGGAACAAGTGTAATGGTCAGACGTTGGCTCCGCGTTGGCATGCTGAACTTCAGAATTGCGCGGCGCACCGGCCAGAATAGCGATTCTGCCCAGCTCGCACAAGGTGTGCAATCGATGTGGCCCATGGTACTTTCCCTATATGTTGGCCGCTGGATTCGCCGCTGCCCTGGAGCGCTGGGTCCGCACGCGTGCGCGGGCGCATCCCCAGGCCTTGAAGGCACCGGCATCGGCGGATCGCCACATGAGCACCGGAACCGCAAGGCGCGGCGCGCACTGTCGGTCATGACACTGCCTGCGGCGGCGAGAATCGGGCCAGCCCGGTTCAACGAGGACTTCCTGCATGCCCAGCGCCTTCCCATTTTCGGCCTCTCCCTTCGACTGCCTCACCCCGTCCGAGCAAGAGCTGGTGCAGCGCAGCCTGGACACCGCCCGGTTTGAACAGGGCGCGGTGGTGCTCGGGCAGGGCGAGCGACCCACGCACCTGTTCATCATTTCCAAGGGCTACGTGCAGCAATTCGACGGCGACGAGGTGAGCGCAACCTACGGCCCTGACGACTGCTTTGACGGTCGCAGCCTGATGGCGGGCAAGGTCAGCAGCCGCTTTGTCGCCGCCGGCGAGGTCCTGGTCTACCGGCTCGCGCACCAGGCCGTCAGTGACCTGATCGCCGGCAACGTGACCTTTGGCGCCTTGCTGTTTTCCGATCTGTCCAACAAGCTCAGTGCGCTGTCGGAGCGCCAGAGCAGCCACGAGCTGCAATCGCTGACGATGGCACGGGTCGACGAGGCGTTTGTGCGAACGCCGCATTTTGTCGATGGCCAACTGTCCATCCTGGAGGTGGTGCGGCAGTTCCATGCGCTGCGCACCGCCACGCTGCTGGTGCGCGACGCGAGCGTCAATCCAACCGCGATCGGCATCTTTACCGCCACCGGGCTGCAGCGTGCGATCCTTGACGGGACGCCGCTGGACCGGCTGCCGGTGCGCGCGATGGCCAATTTCTCGCTCATCACGGTCAGGCCCGGTGACCAACTGGGCGACGCGCTGGCGGTCATGATCAAGCACAAGATCCACCGCGTGGTGGTGGCCGAGGGCGACACCATCACCGGCGTGCTGGAGGCCTTGGACCTGTTCAGCTTTTTGTCCAACCATTCTTACCTCATCACCATCCAGATCCTGGACGCACAGGATCTGGCCACGCTCAAGCTGGCGGCGCTGCAGATCACCCGATTGATTTCGCTGCTCTTTCGCAGCGGTACCAAGGTCAGTCTGATTGCCCGGCTGGTGCAGGAGCTCAACGCCAAGCTGTTCGAGCGCGCCTGGCAGCTGATGGCACCGCCCGATCTGCAGGCCAACAGCTGCCTGTTCGTGATGGGCAGCGAAGGGCGCGGCGAGCAGTTGCTCAAGACCGACCAGGACAACGGTCTGGTGCTGCGCGACGGCTATGTGCCGTCGGTTGATGTGGCGGCTGTGTGCCGGCGGTTCTCGCAGGCATTGAACGATTTTGGCTACCCGCCGTGTCCTGGCAACATCATGCTGAGCAACCCGCAGTGGTGCCGCAGCGTGAGCGACTTCAGCCAGACCGCGCGCCTGTGGTGGATGACGGCCAGCAACGACAGCCTGATGACACTGGCGATCTTTCTCGATGCCCATGCCGTGTGCGGCGACCGTCAGTTGCTGGAGCAGGTGCGCGCGGCCGCCTTCAGCGTGGCTGCCGACAACGATGCGATGCTGGCGCGCTTTGCCGCGCCGGTCAACGCGTTTGGCGCCAGCGGTGCGTGGTGGAGCGTGCTGCCTTTCCTGGGCAGTGGCGGTCACAAGGAACCGCTGAACATCAAGAAGTCGGGCACTTTTCCGCTGGTGCATGGGGTCCGCAGCCTGGCACTGGCCAGCGGCATCGGCGCCACCTCCACCGCCGAACGGCTCGATGCGCTGGTGGCGGCCGGCAAGCTGCCCGCGAAACTGGCGACGGACCTGATCGAGACCCTGCATTTCTTCATGGGTCTCAAACTCAGGCATGGTCTGCGGCAACTCGACGCCGGACACGCGGCCTCGGACCAGATCGACATGGATCGGCTCAGCAGCCTGGATCGCGATCTGCTCAAGGACACCCTGGGCGTGGTCAAGCAGTTCAGGGCGCTGCTGACACAGCGCTTTCGGCTCGATGCGCTGTGAGCCGTCTGTACCTCAGTGGCCCGACGACTTGGAGGCACCCAGGCCGGTTTCGGAGCGCACCTGCTGCGCCTTGAACAGGCCGCGTTCTTTCGCCGCCTGCGGGCTGCGGTCCAGCATCGAGAAGAGCCACACACCCACGAAGCCGATCGTGATCGAGAACAATGCGGGCGAGGTGTAGGGGAACAGCGCAGAACCCTTGGGGTAACCCAGCACCGCCTCCCACACGGATGGCGAGACGATGGTCAGCCCGACCGATGAGATCAGGCCCAGGAAGCCGCCAATCACCGCGCCCTTGGTGGTGCAGTCCTTCCACAGCACCGACATGAACAGCACCGGGAAGTTGGCCGACGCCGCGATCGCAAAGGCCAGCGAGACCATGAAGGCGATGTTCTGCTTTTCGAACGCGATGCCCAGGATCACGGCCACGACACCGAGCGCCAGCGTTGTCATGCGGGAAACCTTGAGCTCGGATGCGCTGTCGGCGTTGCCGCTCTTGATCACGGTGGCGTACAGATCGTGCGAGACGGCCGATGCACCCGACAGCGTCAGGCCCGCAACCACGGCCAGGATGGTCGCAAAAGCCACGGCCGAGATGAAGCCGAAGAAGATGTTGCCGCCTACGGCCTTGGCCACCAGCACCGCGGCCATGTTGGCCGAGCCGCCACCACCCTTGATGACGCCGCTGGCGGTATCGGCAAACTCGGGATTGGTCAGCACCAGCGTGATGGCGCCAAACCCGATGATGAAGATCAGCACATAGAAATAGCCGATCCAGGTGGTGGCCCAGAACACCGACTTGCGCGCTTCCTTGGCGTCCGGAACGGTGAAAAAGCGCATCAGGATATGGGGCAGGCCGGCGGTGCCGAACATCAGCGCCATGCCGAACGAAATGGCCGATATCGGATCCTTGATGAAGCCGCCCGGGCCCATGATGGACAGACCGATCTTGGATGCGTCGTCTGGCGCCTTTCCGGCGTTGGCCGCCAGCAGCGTCTTGACCTCGACGCCCTTGGCAAACAGCGCTTCGGGGCTGAAACCGAATTGCATCATGACCATGAAGGCCATGAAGGTCACACCAGCCAGCAGCAGGCAGGCCTTGATGATCTGCACCCAGGTGGTGGCTGTCATGCCGCCGAACAGCACGTAGATCATCATCAGCGCGCCAACGATCACCACGGCAATCCAGTACTCCAGGCCGAACAGCAGCTTGATCAGCGCCCCTGCACCGACCATTTGCGCGATCAGGTAGAACGCCACCACCACCAGCGTGCCCGAGGCCGCAAAGATGCGGATGGGGGCCTGCTGGAAGCGGTAGCCCGCAACGTCGGCAAAGGTGAACTTGCCCAGGTTGCGCAGCCGCTCGGCCATCAGGAAGGTGATGACCGGCCAGCCAACCAGAAACCCGATGGAATAGATCAGTCCGTCATACCCTGATGCCATCACGGCCGCCGAAATGCCCAGAAACGAGGCGGCCGACATGTAATCACCGGCGATCGCCAGACCATTCTGAAAGCCGGTGATGCCACCGCCAGCGGTGTAGAAGTCGGATGCCGACTTGGTCTTGGACGCGGCCCATTTGGTGATGAAAAGGGTGCCCACCACGAAGATCGCGAACATGCTGATGGCGATCCAGTTGGTCGGCTGCTTGTCGACCTGTCCCAGATCGCCACCCGCCGCGTGGACGGCGACGCCTGCCAGCAGCGCCGCCACGACGGCCGCGAATTTGAGTGTGGCCTTCATTTGGATGCTTCCTTCAGGACTTCGGCGGTAAGCCGGTCATATTCACCGTTGGCGCGGCGAACGTAGATGCCGGTGATGACGATGGTGAAGATGATCACCGCCATGCCGATGGGAATTCCCAGCGTGGTGACACCGGCGCCGATGGGCTGCGCCAGAAACTGCTTGTCGAACGCAATGAGTGCGATGTAGCCGTAATACACGACCATCATCAATGCGGTCATGGACCATCCGAAGACGTTGCGCTTGCGCCGAAGTTCATGGTATTTGGGGTTGGCCTCGATCTTGGCCACCATGGGGTCCAGCACGACTGAGTCACTCATACATCCATCCTTCGACCTGTGCGGTCAGTGTTGACAACATCCCGTCGGGACGTTGCATGCGCGAAATTATCCGCAGCAGTGCTTACGAAGAACTTGCGGGTGGTTGCCTGCACACGCACTCCGCGGATTTCGCGAAATTCATCGATGAAGAGACCACCCGCTACCGGGGCATCATCGAGAAGGCCAATATCAAGGTCGATTGACCGGGCCGGCATCAGTTGCGGCGACGGAACAGGCCCATCAGCGGCTTGACGCTGATGCCGTGCATGAGGATCGACAATGCCACCACGATCAGCGTGATCTGCACCAGCTGCAGCGACACGGATTGCGGCAATCCATGTTCGATTGCATACATCAGGTAGTACAGGGAACCGATGCCGCGCACGCCGAACCAGCCGACCATGCCCTTCACGCGCCACGGGGTGCGCGACCCCCACAGCACAACGATCACGCCAAGCGGGCGCGCGACAAAGAACAGGAACAAGGCCAGCACCACGGCCGGCCAGTTCCACGAGTTCAGGAACAGCGATCCGCCCACCAGCAACACCAGCACCACCTCGGTCAGGCGGGCAAGGTGCTCCTTGAAGACCAGCGAACCGGCGCTGACCATGGTGTTTTCCAGCAGGTCGGCCTCCGGTTCAACGGGCTCGCAAGCAGATCCTTGTACCGCCGGCGGTTCTGCCTCTCGCTTCTCCCGCGTCAGCCGCAGCTCGGTCTGGCGCAGTGCCACCGCGGCAAAGAAGACGGCCAGGAAGCCCCAGGTGTGCAGCATCACCGCGATGCCGTAGACGAGGCCGATCAGGCCCAGCCCGACAAAGTCATCCAGCAACGCGTGCTTGAGCGGCCAACCGCGCAACGTGCCGGCAATCCGCGCCAGCGCCGCGCCCGCCACGACGCCGATGGCGATGGCCCCGATGGTTGCCCAAAGGAGGTCGACCGCGATCCATCGCAGCCCGAAGTCGCCCAGGTCGTGCAGCCCGAGCAGGCCCAGGCCGAGCACGACAAACGGGAACGCAGTTCCGTCGTTCATGCCCGCTTCGCAGGTCAGGTCAAAACGCATCAGGTCGCGGTCGCCGGCATGGCGGCTCTGCACGTCGGTGGCCAGCACCGGGTCGGTGGGTGCGACGATGGCACCCAGCAACACGCCTGCGCCCAGTGGCAGGCCAAGCACCAGGACGGCGAACGCCGCCACCAGTCCAACGCTGATGGCCATCGACAGCGTGGCCAACAGGATCGGAGCGCGCCATCGCGCCAGCTTGAAGGGCACCGGCATCTTGACGCCGGCCGCGAACAGGGAGATCAACACCGCCACCTCGGTCAGCACCTCCAGCAGCGCCGACTCCTTGAGCGGATTGAAATGGAAAAGATTCAATGCGGTCGGCCCGACGAGCATTCCGACGGCCAGGTAGATGATGGCCGATGTCACCGGCGAGCGCTCGAGCGGGGACTTGGTCAGGCCGATGAACAGCAACAAGGCGCCGATCAGTGCGAACCATTGGGCATTGGACATTCGAAGCAAACCTGCGGTGTGGAGAGGCCCTGCATGCGCGAAGCCGCGCAGGGCATCACACAGCATAGCGGGTTGCGCAAGGGCCTTGTCGGGGCCACGGCAGCCGTGCGCCGGCGGCCCAGCGTGCAGTGCGCGGCGGACCGGCTTGTTGCCGGTGCTACACCGCTTGCCTGTCGCGCCAGCGGTAGTACGCCACCGATGGCGCCAGGAACCAGGGATTGCCGGTGTACAGCGGTCTGGTCTGGAACGCCAGATCGTCGAGAGCGGTCCTGCCCTGCGCAAGTCCCAGCACCTGCTGGCCCACACGCATGCCGAAATAGCTTGCAGTCCCGACGCCGGCGCCGCAATAGCCCATGGCGTAATGCATGCCGTCGTGTTTGCCCAGATGCATCAGCTCGTCAAAGCTGTAGGCAACAAAGCCGCACCACGAGTGGCTGATGCGGGTGTCACGCAAATCCGGGAACAGTTGCACCATGTCGGCGTGCAGTCGGGGGCCACTGACGCGGGGGTCGGTTTCCTGGTGCGATACCCGGCCGCCGAACAGCACGCGGCGGCGATCGGGCGAGACCCGGTAGTAATACACCACCTTGCGGGTATCGCTGACGATCCGGTTGGTCGGAAACAGCCGGTCCATCAACGCGGTTGGCAAGGGCTCGGTTGCAATCATGTAGCTGCCGATCGGGATCACGCGCCGGCGCAGCCACGGCGTCAGGTTGCCGGTGTACCCGTTGGTGGCGATCACGACATCGCGGGCCGTCACCTCGCCTTGCGGTGTACCGAGCACAAACCGATCTCCCTGGCGCCGGATCGCCTGTACCGGGCATCGGGCCGCCACCTGGGCACCGGTCGACAGGACACGCTCGAGCAGGCCCTGGTGGTAGCGGGCCGGATGGACCGAACAATGCTGCGTGTACACGGCGCCGCCCCAATACCGATCGGTGCCCAGTTCCTTGCGCTGTTGCTCCCGCGGCACCAGGAAGGCGTCGACCTCCAGCCCCTTGGGCTGGGTGGCGATGCGTTGGGCCAGCGCGTGATATTGCGCCGCGTTATGGGCCGCATGAAACCGGCCCACCTGGGCAAAGTCGCAGTCAATGCCCTCCGAACGCACGAACTCGGCGATCCAGGCCAGTGAGTTCTGACCTTCCTTGAGGATGTCGAAGGCGCGTTGCGCGCCATGGCGTCGCGCCAGCAGTTCGAACGAGGGCTTGATGCTGGTCGAGATCTGCCCGCCATTGCGACTGCTGCAACCCCAACCGGCGTCTTCGGCGTCGAATACCAGTGTCGATCGCCCGCCCCGCGCAGTTTGCAGGGCCGCATGCAGGCCGGTATATCCCGCGCCGACCACGGCCACGTCCACCGCCGTGGGCAGAGGTGCCGCGGGCAGTTGGGGGCGCGGCACGTCGTCCCACCAGTACGGCGCCAGCGTACAGCCTTGCATCAATTCGGTTTCGGTCATCGTGGACGTGGCTGCTTCAGCCAGGGTATTGCGCCAGCACCAGGTCGGAACCCTTTTCTGCCAGCATCAGGGTAGGGGCATTGGTATTGCCCGAGGTCAGTGTCGGAAACACCGATGCGTCGATCACGCGCAGGCCAGTGACTCCGAACACGCGCAATTGCGGATCGACCACCGCCTGTTGCGGATCCACACCCATGCGGCAGGTGCTCACTGGATGGAATACCGTGGATGCCCGCTGCGCGACGTCGTCCATCAGTTGCGCGTCCGTCCGCACCGCCGGGCCCGGCAGCAGCTCATGGTCGATGATCTCGCGCAGCGCCGGCGCGGCGGCAAGCTTGCGCAGGAACCCCGCGGCGGCGAGCATGGCGTCAAGGTCGCCCTGCGTGGACAGCGATCGGGGCACGATGCGCGGCGCCTGCATCGGGTCGGCGCTGCGCAAGGCGAGGTAGCCGCGGCTGCTCGGGCGGCACGGCTGCGCACTGAGCGAAAAACCGGCGAATCGGTCCGGTGCGGTCAACGCGCGGCGACCCGGCACCGCCCGCAGGTAGCTCAGCGGTGAGAAATACAGCTGCATGTCCGGATGGGCCAGGTCACTGCGCGAACGGAAGAATCCACCACCCTGGTTGATGCTCAGCGCCAGCGGACCGCGCCGCTGCAGCAGATAGCGCGCGCCGGCCCACAGTCGCCCCGACACAGTGCCGAGCTGGCCATTGAGTGTCGCAACCCGCGAGCGGTAGACATGGTCGATGCACAGATGGTCCTGCAGATGCTGGCCTACCGCCGGACTGTCGGCAACCACCGCGATGCCCAAGGCCTGCAACGCGGCGGCGGGCCCGACACCGGAGAGTTGCAGCAATTGGGGGGAATTGATGGAGCCTCCCGCCAGGATGACTTCGTGGCGCGCGTTGCAGCGGCGCGCGCTGCCGTGCTGCACGAAGGCCACCCCGGTCGCGCGCTGCCCATCGAACAGTATCCGCGTGACATGCGCGCCGGTCTGCAGCTGCAGGTTGCTGCGCGCCAGTGCCGGCTGCAGGTAGGCTGTGCTGGCGGACTCGCGCAAGCCCCGGCGGGTGGTGATCTGGTTGATCGCCACGCCCTCGCTGGAGCTGCCGTTGATATCCGGGTTGCGCGCCAGGCCCAGCTGTTCACCCGCCTGCAGATACCGTTCACACAAGGGATGCACATCGGCGCGTACGTCGCTGACATGCACCGGTCCGCCCGCACCACGCAGGGCACTGGGTCCGAACGGGCTGTCTTCGAGGCGGCGAAAGTAGGGCAGCACCTCGCTCCAGCCCCATCCGACACAGCCCAGGTCGGCCCAATCATCGAAATCGTGTGGCTGACCGCGCACGAAGACCATCGCATTGATGCTGCTCGATCCACCCAGGACCTTGCCGCGCGGCCAGTATCCCTGGCGGCCGGCGAGGTTCGGTTCGGGCTCGGTGCGGTACATCCAGTTCACGCGCGGGTTGTAGAACGACAGGCCGTAGCCGATCGGCGTACGCAGCCAGAAGCGCCGGTCGCTGCCACCGGCCTCGAGCAACAGCACCGTGTGTTTGCCGGATGCCGACAGGCGATTGGCCAGTACACACCCTGCGGATCCGGCTCCCACCACTATGAAATCGAACTCCGTCACCTGAACCCTTCGCTGCAATGCCAATGAGCTTCGCACGCCCGACGCGTGTGCCGACAGATCCGCTCTGGACGAAATGTCAAACCACCACGGGCCTGGACCGGGGTTTGCGCGGCGCGGTCGAAGCCAGCCGGCTTTCGAGTACCTGTGCCAGCACCTCGGTGCCGGCGTCGATCAAGGCGGGCGACACGCCGCCGAATCCGAGCACCAGGCCGTTGACCGACACCGGCGCAAGTGCAAACCGGCCAATCGGAGAGGCGGTGACCTGGCGTTGATCGGCATCACGGGCGACCGCCGCTTCGGAGACGGCGGCCGGCAGATAGCCGACGGTGTGCAGTCCGCTGCGCGCAGGCAGAACGTCGAGCAGACCCGGCAGTCTGCGCCGGGCCGCCGTGAGCAATGCCTCGTGCCGTTCCAGATAGACATGGCGCATGCGGCGCACATGCGCCGAAAAATGGCCTTCGTCGATGAACTCGGCCACCACGCCCTGGGTTTGCGACGGCACGCCCTGCAAGAACTTGCTCATGATGGCGCCAAAGGTGTCCACCAGTGCGGGCGGCGCCAGCAGATAGCCCAGGCGCAAGGCCGGAAACAGCGACTTGCTGAAGGTGCCGACGTAGATCACCTGGCCGGTCGTATCCACGCTCTTGAGCGTCGGCGGCGGGCGCCCGCCAAAGAAGAATTCTCCGTCGTAGTCGTCCTCGATGATCCAGGCGCCGGCCTGTTCGGCCGCATGCAACAGGGCAAACCGCCGCTCCAGACTCATGACGCATCCCAGCGGTTGCTGGTGCGACGGCGTGACGAACGCCAGGCGGAACTGCGGACTCAGGCGCAGGGCCTCGTCGACGCACAGGCCCTGCGCATCGACCGGGACCGGCACCAGGTCGGCGCCGCAGGCGATCAGGCTGTTGCGCGCGCCGATGGCCCCGGGGTTCTCGAACCAGACCTTCTCTCCAGGATTGAGCAAGGTGGAGCCGATCAGGTGAAATGCCTGCTGCGCACCACCGACGATGAAGAGTTGGTCCGGGTCGCAGACGATGCCCCGATTCGCACGCAGATGGCTGGCCAGCGCCCGTCGCAGCTGCGCCGACCCGTTTGGGTCGCCATAACCCAGGATGTCATTGCGGGCGCCGCGCAGGTACTTGGCCGACAGACGTGCCCATTGCGCCATCGGGAATACATCGAATGCCGGCAGCGCGGTGGTGAACGCACGGGGCAGATGCGGCAGGCGTTGCCGGTCTCCGAATCGCGTGACGGCCTGCGCCATCAACTTGGAGAGTCGGGGCGCCACGCGTACCACCGAAGCCACGTCAGGCTGCGGTGGTTTGGGTCGGCTGGACCCCAGCACCTTGCTGACGAAGGTGCCCGAGCCGGTATGGGACTCGACCAGGCCTTCGGCCACCAAACGATCGAACACCTCGATGATGGTGGTGCGCGAGAGGCCGAGTTCGCGCGCCAGTGTGCGGCTGGCCGGCAGTCGCTCGCCGGCATGAAAGCCACCTTCCAGGATCATCTCGCGCAGGGCCACGCACAGCTGGGTACTGACCGGTTGCGGCGCGTTTCGGTCGATTCGGATCGACAGCAACAAGGAACCACCGGCGCGCTTGACCATTGTTGTGACCCTGGAGTGAAAAAATAATGGTATCACCCATTGTTCAAAATGGACCTATAGGGCAAACCAGTTTGGCGGGATCATCCAAGCCATCCTCATCCGAACCCAGACTGCGAACGGCCATGAACATTCAACGCATCGAGACTTTCTGCAACACGTTCGTCGGGTTCGTGCGGGTCACCACCGAAGACGGCGCACAAGGTTGGGGTCAGGTCTCTCCGTACAACGCCGACATCACGGTCCAGGTGCTGCATCGCCAGGTGGCGCCATGGTCGATGGGTCAGAGCAGCCTGGACATCGATGCCTTGATGGACCGCATCTCGGAGCGCGAGCACAAGTTCCCATCTTCGTACCTGT
This sequence comes from uncultured Rhodoferax sp., assembly GCA_964558425.1. Taxonomy (GTDB): domain Bacteria; phylum Pseudomonadota; class Gammaproteobacteria; order Burkholderiales; family Burkholderiaceae_C; genus CAISIP01. Next base: position 19,248 of record CAZLDV010000045.1, read on the forward strand.
ACCGCGCCATGGGTGGCCTGGACACTGCCTTGTGGGACCTGCGTGGCAAAGCACAAGGCAAGCGCGTGACAGAACTCCTTGGCGGTACCGCGCGGCCGATCCGCGCCTATGCATCCTCGATGAAGCGTGACATCACGCCCGCCGACGAGGCTGCGCGGCTGGTGGCACTGCGGGACACATGCGGCTTCGATGCCTTCAAGTTCAGGATCGGCGCCGAGTGTGGGCACGATGGCGACGAATGGCCGGGCCGCACCGAAGCCATCGTGCCGGCGGTGCGCCGGGCCTTGGGGCCCGACGTGGAATTGCTGGTGGATGCCAACAGCTGCTATTCGCCGCCGCGCGCGATCGAGGTTGGCAAGATGCTGCAGGACAACGGGGTCTGCCATTTCGAGGAGCCCTGTCCGTACTGGGAGCTGGAGCAGACCCGCGCCGTGCGCGAGGCACTGGCGCTGGACGTCACCGGTGGCGAGCAGGATTGCTATCTGCCGATGTGGAAGCACATGATCGCAATGCAGACAGTGGACATCGTCCAACCCGACGTGTGTTACCTTGGCGGCATGGCGCGCACGCTGCGCGTGGCCCGCATGGCCCATGCAGCAGGCTTGCCCTGTACCCCCCACAGCGCCAACCTGTCCATGGTCACCTTGTTCACGATGCATCTGTTGTGTGCCATTCCCAATGCAGGCAAGTACCTGGAGCTCTCGATCGAAGGTCCGGATTACTACCCGTGGCAGGAAGGCCTGTTCGTGCAGTCGCCCTACCAGGTACACGATGGCAAGGTGGTGTTGCCCGACGCACCGGGATGGGGAGTGGATGTGCATCCCGACTGGCTGGCCGGGGCCAGCTACCAGGTCAGCGAACGATCATGAACACCGCGACACGGACAGATGATCTGAAAAGCCTCGTGCACCAGGCGCAGACGACCGGCACCCTGACCGGACTTCCGGACCAGCATCTGATCGACGGCCAGCAGCGCCCCTCGGTGGCGGGCGGGCAGATGCAGACCTTCGATCCCGGCACCGGCAAGGCCTTTGCCAGCTTTGCCGCCGGTGATGGCGACGACGTGGATCTGGCCGTGGCAGCTGCCCGTGCTGCGCTCCAGGGCCCTTGGCGCACAACCACGCCGAGCCAGCGTGGCCGGATTCTGGCGGCGATCGCGCAGCTGATCGAGGCCAATGCGGACCGACTGGCGGTCGTCGAATCGCTGGATTGCGGCAAGCGCCTGGTCGAAGCGCTGGGCGATGTGCGCGGCGCTGCAAGCTGCTTTGCGTATTACGCCGGCGCATGCGACAAGCACGAAGGCAGCAGCATCCCGCTTGGTCCGGACCATCTGGCCTACACCGTGAATGAACCGGTCGGCGTGACGGCCCACATCATTCCATGGAACTACCCGCTCTCGACCGCTGCGCGCGGCATTGCGCCGGCCTTGGCGGCCGGCTGCAGCGTGGTCGCCAAGCCGGCCGAGCAAACGCCCTTGACCTGCCTGATGCTGGCCGGACTCTGCCTGCAGGCGGGTCTTCCGGCGGGCGTTTGCAACGTGGTCACCGGTACCGGGGCAACGGCTGGCGCCGCCCTGGTGCGCCACCCGGGCGTCGACCACATCACCTTCACCGGATCGGTTGCGACCGGGCAGCAGGTGATGCAGTCGGCCGCCGCCAACGTCACCCGCCTGGTGCTGGAACTGGGCGGCAAGTCGCCGGTGGTCGTGCTGGCTGACTGCGACATCGACGCTGCGGTGGAGGGCGTGCTGGGCGGGATTTTCGAGAACGCCGGGCAAATCTGTTCGGCGGGTTCGCGTCTGGTGATTGCGCGCAGCATCCACGACCGCTTCGTCCAGCGCGTGGTCGACCGAGCACGCACCCTCACGCTGGGGCATGGGTTGCGCAATCCGGGCATGGGGCCGGTCAACAGCCGGACACACCTGCACAGGATCGCTGGTTATGTGGATCGCGCCCGCGCACGCGGTGTGTCGATCCTGTGCGGCGGCGCGATCAGCGCCGATCCCCAGACAGGACTGGGCTGGTTTTTCGAGCCGACCGTGCTGGGCAATCTGCAACCCGATGACGAGGTGGTGCAGCAAGAGATCTTCGGTCCGGTACTGGCAGTGCAGGTCTTCGACGATCTGGAAGAGGCGCTGACCCTGGCCAACGGCACGCGCTTCGGGCTGGTGGCCGGTATCTATACCCGTGACTTCGCCGTGGCGCACCGGTTGGCGCGCGATATCGATGCGGGGCAGGTCTACCTCAACGAATATTTCGCCGGTGGCATCTCGGTGCCTTTTGGAGGCAACAAGTTGTCCGGCTTCGGCCGTGAAAAGGGGCTGGAGGCCCTGCGCAGCTATTGCAAGGTCAAGAGTGTTGCTGCGCGCATCGGCGCATGGCCCGGCGCGTGATAAATGGTATGGCGATGATTCGAGAATGGCCCTACTGGTGCGACCATCTGGTTCCTACAGTGCACCAGGGATGACAACCCGAAGCGGGCCCCGCAGGTCCGCTCCATGTACCAACAACAGGAGATATTCATGATCAGCAAGCGCATCGTGAACCGGGCCGCAGCCGTTGCGTCACTGGTTCTGGCAGTCGGCTTTTCCGGCCAGGCCGCCGCCCAGTTGACCGTCGTGTCGTTTGGCGGGTCTTACCAGGAAGGGCAGAGCAAGGCCTTGTTCCAGCCCGCCGCCAAGGCATTGGGGATCACCATCAAGGAAGAGACCTATACCAGCATCTCGGACCTGCGCCTGAAGGTCAAGGCCGGCGCTGTCACCTGGGATATCGTCTCCAGTGGCTCGGGCAGTGCCGCGCGCGGTGGTGCGGAGGGTCTGCTCGAACCGCTGGACTACAAGGTCATCAATGTGGCCGACTTCGCGCCCGGCCTGGCGCAGCCCTATTGCGTCGGGGGTGACGTGTTTTCCACCGTGATGGCGTGGAACACCAAGACCTATGGCGACAAGGGCCCGCAATCGTGGGCCGATTTCTGGGACGTCAAGAAATTTCCGGGCAAGCGCTCCTACCGCAAGGGTGTGGCTGGCGCACTCGAGCCGGCGCTGATGGCCGACGGTGTGCCGCCGAACAAGGTGTATGAGGTGCTGTCGGCGCCTGGCGGCATCGAACGGGCCATCAAGAAGATCAAGGAGCTCAAGCCGCAGATTGCCGTGTGGTGGTCCTCCGGTGCGCAGCATGCGCAACTGATGAAGGACGGTGAGGTCGACATGATCACCGGCTGGAATGGCCGGTTCGATGTCGCAGCCAAGGATGGTGCCAAGGTGGCATATACCTTCAACCAGGCCTTGCTCGACTACGACTGCTTCGCGGTGCCCAAGGGCGCGCCGAACAAGGCGCTGGCGATGAAATTCCTCAACGAGATCAGCAAACCCCAGTACCAGGCCGAGTTCACGAAATACATCACCTACGGACCGACCAACAAGAAGGCGTATGACGGTGGTGCGATCAGCGCCGAGTACGCCAAGACCCTGCCATCGTATCCGGCCAATGCGGCCAAGCAGTTGCCGATCGATCTGGACTGGTACATCAAGAACGAGGCACGCGCGTCCGAGCTGTACCAGAACATGTTGACCGAATAAGCCCCCATCGAGACCGGTTCGCCGCTGTGCAGCACGCCTCCCTGCCGATCAGCATTTCGCAGGTCACCAAGCGCTATGGAAAGACCTATGCGCTGGACCATGTCGACCTCGAGATCCACAGCGGCGAATTCCTGACCTTGCTCGGGCCGTCCGGCTCGGGCAAGACCACGCTGCTCACCGTGCTGGCCGGTTTCACGCGGCCCGACGGTGGCAGCCTCACATTCGGCGATACCGAAATGGTCTGCGTGCCCCCGCACAAGCGCGACGTGGGGATGGTGTTCCAGAACTATGCCTTGTTCCCGCACATGAGCGTGCTGGACAACGTCGGCTTTCCGCTCAAGCTGCGCGGCGTGAAGCCTGGCGAAAGAGCGCAGCGGGCCGAGCGCGCGCTCGAAATGGTGCGCCTCGGAGGTTTCGGCGGCAGGGCGGTGGACGCGCTGTCCGGTGGGCAACGCCAGCGTGTTGCGTTGGCGCGCGCCATGGTGTTCGAGCCACGCATCATGCTGATGGACGAACCCCTGTCTGCACTGGACAAGCAGTTGCGCGAGCACATGCAGATCGAACTGCGCCAGCTGCACGACAAGCTGGGCATGACGACGGTGTACGTCACCCACGACCAGCGCGAAGCCCTCACGATGTCGGATCGCATCGCCGTCATCCGGTCCGGACGCATCATGCAGCTGGACACGCCGCGAGCGCTCTATGAACGTCCGATGAACCGGTTTGTCGCGGAGTTCATCGGCGAGTCGACCTTCTTGCCGGTGCAGGTCGCTGGCGGATGCGTCACGCTGGCGGGTCAGCCGATCCAGACGGCGCATCCTTCCTTGCACGACGGGCCGCAAATGCTGATGCTGCGGCCCGAAAGCCTGCGCTTGTTGGGCGATGCAATCATTGCCGAACCGTCGGCCAATGTGTTCGATGCCACGGTGGCATCCGTCGTCTACCAGGGAGACAGCTCGCTGCTGCATGTGACCCTGGGCGATGGCAGTCCTGTCGGGGTCCGCGAGACTTCGGCGATACGGGTGACGCCCGGTGACCGGGTGCGTCTGAAGGTCGACGCCAAGGACACGGTCCTGTTGCCGGCGGAGACCGGTGGATGACCGAACAGCTGCCCCATCAGCACGCCTTGCGGCGCAGCGCGTTGATCGAGCGGCTGGGTCTGCTTGGTCTGGTGACGCCGGCCTTGGCATTGGTTCTGGTCATCATGCTGGTGCCGGTCGGCTGGCTGTTCTACCTGTCACTGCTTTCCGATCAAGGAACCTGGACGCTGGAACACTACCAGCGCATGTGGGAGCAGCCCTCGTACGGCCGGACCTTCCGCACCACTTTCGAGGTCAGCTTTCTGACGACCGGCCTGTGCATCGTGCTGGGCTATCCGCTGGCGTATTTCCTGTCCGGGCTACCCAGGCGTGCCGCGAACCTGTGCATGATCGCGGTCCTGTTGCCGCTGTGGACCTCGCTGTTGGTGCGCACCTACGCCTGGCTGGTCTTGCTGCAGCGGCGCGGGCTGGTCAACAACTGGGGCATTGAACTCGGTCTGTGGGATGAGCCGCTGGCCTTGGTGCACAACCTCACCGGCACCTTGATCGGTACCGTGCACGTGATGCTGCCCTTCATGGTGCTGCCCTTGTATTCGGCCATGCGCGCCATCGACCGCAACTACCTTCGGGCGGCGGCCAACCTGGGCGCAGGCCCGATCCGCAGCTTCTGGCTGGTGTTTTTCCCGCTGGCGATGCCAGGCTTGCTGACCGGTTCCCTGATCGTGTTCATCCTGTGCCTGGGCTTTTACGTCACGCCGGCCGTGCTGGGCGGCGGCAAGGTCATCATGGTGTCGAGCCGGATCGCGAACGATATCGAGATCTTCTTCAACTGGGGCGCGGCCAGTGCCTTGGGTGTGGTGCTGCTGGTCATGACGGTGTTCATCGTCTGGATCGCCGGCCGGCTGTTTGGCATCGGAGCGCCCATGCGCAGCATGGAGGATGCCTGATGCGCGGCGCCGGACCGCGATCGCGGCGATCTGCCGGCCCGCAGCGGCAGATGAATCCCGTGCGGTGGTTCCACCGCGGCGCCACAGACACCCAGATCACGCACGGGGCGCGGCTGTGGCTGTACGCCATTGCAGTGATCGTGATGGTGTTGCTCGTGTTGCCGACGCTGCTGGTGATCCCGATGTCGTTTTCCGCTTCGCAGTATCTGGAGTTCCCGCCCCGGGAGTGGTCCTTGCGATGGTACCGGAGCTATTTCGATTCGACGTCCTGGATGCAGGCCACGGCCACTTCGCTCAAGGCAGCCGCGTTGACCACGCTCGTCGCGACGCCGCTGGCCACGATGGCCGCCTACGGCCTGCATGTGTCGCGCTTTCGCTACGCCAGCGGGCTGGTGGTGTTGCTGCTCGCACCGATGGTGGTGCCCGTCATCCTGATCGGCATCGGCGTGTTCTACGCCTACGTCAAGCTCAAGCTCGTCAACACCTTGCTGGGCCTGGTGCTGGCCCACAGCATGCTGGCCATCCCCGTCGCGATGCTGGTGATCGGCTCGGGGCTGCGCACCTTCGACATGAACCAGGAACTGGTGGCGCGCAGCCTGGGCGCCTCGCGGATACGGGCTTTCCTGCTGGTCACGCTGCCGCAGATCAGATTCTCCGTGCTCACCGGAGCCGTGATGGCGTTCCTGACCTCGTTCGACGAGATCATCGTGTCCTTGTTCGTTTCGGGTGGTGACTACTCCACGCTGACGCGCAACATGTTCAATGCCTTGCGCGACCAGGTCGACCCCACCATTGCGGCGATCTCCACGCTCATCGTGGTGGCGACCTCGTTGCTGCTTGCATTCACACAGTTCGTCGGGCGGTCGAAGCAGTCGTGATGGCTTCGTTTCGGCTCGCCGCGCGCAGTTGATGGCGCATGTGCAAGGACAGGCCCAGCGCGGCCATCGATGGGTCCTTGCGCCCGAGGATGGTTTCGGCCATCGGCAGAAACTGGTCTTCTTCGAGCCGTGCGTGCGCACCATAGCGCGCCACCATATCCTGCAACAAGGCTTCGTCCAGCGTCACCGGGTTACCGAGTGCGACCTGTTCGAGCGCGGGTTCAAGCGCCTGCCACAGGGCTTCGATCTGGCGGTGCTCGGCGGTGAGCGCTTCGGCCATGGCACGCAGCCGGCCATATTCTTCGGTGTTGCTCGCGGCGAGCACTGCGGGGAAAAGTTCCTTTTCCTCCTCACCATGGTGGTCGAACATGGCGGTGCGAAAGGACGTCAAGGCCTGACGTGCGATATCCGTGCGTTGCGGCGTACCGGGCTGCTGCTGCGGCAACCGGGCCAAGGACTCCAGCTGCGCCCGGATGCCGTCATGGCAGCGGGAAAAGTTGTGGATCGGCAGTTCGCCGGCCGTATCGCGGGGGTGGTTCGTCTCGGGCATGGTGTTGCCTTCCTGCAGGTTCACGTCACATGGGCCGGGTTTGGGTGACGCCGTGCCGAACATACCAAGCCGATCGTTTGAACGTCTTGACATGGATCAAGCACGCATCTGGGCGGTCTCATCGTGTGCTGTCAGTCTTGTCATGGCCGACGCCGGCCACTTGGCCGTATGCATCAGTATGGACACGGCCTTTGATGCAACACTCCACGGCAAGCGTCTCGATCGGCGCACCGACCCGTGGGTCGCTCAAGGCCGTGGGCGATACCGTGCCGAAGCACAGGAGG
>CAZLDV010000046.1:0-24725 GCA_964558425.1 uncultured Rhodoferax sp.
GGTGACAAAAGGCACACAGAACACTATGATGCCGGCATGAAGCCGTTTCGATGGGCCGCGGACAAAAATGACCTGTTGAAGCGCGAGCGAGGCGTGTCTTTCGAGAAGGTGGTCGTTGCCATAGAAGCGGGTGGTCTTTTGGATATGCTGGTCCATCCGAACCCGGCAAAGTACCCGAGCCAGAAGGTGTTGGTTGTGCGGTGCGACTCCTACGTGTATCTCGTACCGTTTGTCGAAGAAGCAGACCACTACTTCCTCAAGACCATCATCCCCAGCCGAAAGGCGACGCGGGACTATTTGAGATAAGGTGAATCCCATGCCAGAACTCGATCCAGACGAACGCGAGATTCTTGATGCGTACGAAGCGGGCGCGCTAAAGTCTGTTGCCACAAAAGCGGAGTTGGCCAGGTTGCGGGCGGCTGCCCGCGCGACAGCTACCAAGGACCGGCGCGTGAATATTCGACTTTCTTCGGGCGACCTGCAAGATATCCAGGTCAAAGCCATGGAAGAGGGGATGCCATATCAAACGCTGATTGCCAGCGTGCTGCACAAGTACGTCACTGGCCGGCTCACCGACGTCGGCAATCGGCGTGAAGATGAAGACTCTCCCGACATCGATCAACGCGAGGAGTCAGGTCAGATTTAGCGCATCGCGAGGAGGGGCTCCAGAGCAGGGGGTCAGCCCTATACCGTGCACCTGAAAGCGAGACAAGGTATGGGACTGACCCTTCTGGGTTCTCACACCGTCAGCTTTGAGAAACCCGTATTTGATCGCGGCAGTGAAAGAATCTCGTCAAACGGCTTATGCGTCCACGCGCGCCCAAGCTGCTTGAAGACATCCGCGAAGCAGCAGACTTTGTCAGCACCGTCACGCATGGCGTCACGCCGGAACTGTTCAAGCAAGATCGGCTGCTCAGGCAAGCAGTGGAACGCAATTTTGAAATCATTGGCGAGGCAATGCGCCGACTGGAAAAGGACGATGCAGCTACAGCAGCCGGTATCGCAGTCCATCGCCGAAGCTGACCGGCGCGCAACATGATCCGCGAAGCGGGAGTGTGATGTTGCGAGTCCGTGTCGAGAGACCAGTTATACGTCTTCACGGCCAATTCACCATTCCTTATTTCCGGGCAGACCAATAGCCAGGGCGGCGGTGTTGATGGCCAAAAACAAGAATGCGGATTTCTTCGCCGCTGCTGCTATAGACCCACGAATACGGGAAACGCCTGAGTGGGAACCTGCGCCTACGCCCAGTAGTAGGTGTGCCAAAGCCATGATTCGAAGCCAGCAGTCTAGCGACGCGCTCAAACTCCGCAAGGAATGCACGAGCCAGGCCGACACCGCCTTGCTCCCGATAGAACGCAAGTGCTCCCTCAAGCTCCTTCGTCGCTTCGGGATGAAGGGAGTAAGTCACCGAAGCTCTGCACGCAGACGGTCAAGAAGTTCAGTGCCGGGCACGGTGGTAACTTTGCCCTCATCGACCTCGGCATCACGGCGCTCGGCTTCGAGCGCCCACGCTTCTTCGATCTCAGCATCATGTCCCAAGCTCGCGATCAGGCGGTCCAGAAGGTGCGAGCGCGCACCTGCTGGCAATTTCAGTACTTCCGCCTCGAGAGTGTCGAGTGGTATGGACATGGAACCTCCAATTTGGCACGATATCTCAAGCTTGCCACAAACTTCGGGAAAGTGTTAGCGCTCCCCCGCTGGGCAGCCTATTGGGGTCATACCTATTGGGGTCACCCATTTCCCCTATGTGCAGGGACGATCTAACGATGAACGAATCCGCAGGCGTGCCAGCACTTTGGCGTGATGCACCCGCTTTTGCCGATGAACTGTAAGAGACGAAGGGCATGGGAAATGGGACCCCTACGCCCACAAATACCTTGTACCACTCTCAGGTGCAAAGTATGGAACTGACCCCTACGCCCCTACGCCCCCCGCCTGCGGCGCCTCGTCCCGCTCTTGCAACCCGACTATCCTGGCAGCAATCAGGTCGTGCTGCTGGGCATGGAATCGGCGTCTGATTCAGAAGTCTGGCAAAAGGCCAAGGACGATGGCTACGTGATCGTCGCGAACTTGGCATCCGTCGAGATCATTTCATAGTCGATCGACCAGATGACGCTGCTTGCGCACGCGCGCCGAATCCCAACCGCGGCCGCACCAGCGTCTCGCACTCGCCTGCCAGCACCTGCAATTCCTCGAAGTGGCGGGCAAAGCCCGGCTCCTCCAACGGTCCGCGCTGGTAGCGCACCATCGGCTCGCAGGCCTGCCAGCAACGCACGATGTTGTGGTGCCAGCTGCGCAGGAACAGGTCGGGGTCGAACAGCCGACCGTCGATCAGCTGGCCCACGAGTTCGAACTGGCGGCATACGGTGTGCGCGGCGCTCTGGTCGGCCGCGGTCCACTGGTCGAACGGCTGCTGCGCCTGGCCGCTGCGGGCCATGGCCAGCAGGCGTTCGCGGGCGGCGACACCATCGGGCGCATGCAATGTGGCGTTGACGCGCACGAACGCCTCCAGGTCGATCGCGCGGGTGGACTGCTCCAGCTGCCGGGTGCCCTCCTCCAGCTGGCGGCGCTGCAGGACCACAGTGACCAGCAGCACCAGAAACCCGCAAAAGCTCAGGATCGGGTTGAGCGTGCCGCCAAAATAGTCGCCCAGCTGGCCGAGCGCGGCGGCGCGCGCCTGCGGGTCGGCACCGCGCATCCATTCGCTGTTCAACGCCCATCGCCCGCCCAGCACCAGGTCGTGGTAGGTCAGGCTCACCAGTGCAATGGACACGAGGATGACCAGCAGGATGATGGCCGCCACCAGCAGCGCCAGGCTGGTCCAGCGTTGGGTGCTGCGCAGATGGGGTTTCATGGGGCTGGATGTTGCCACGGGATACGGGCACGCGTCCATGGCTTCGTTCGCTGAGGAACAGGTCAGGACGGTCCCGTCACCGGCTCAACCGACAGTGTCGAAGGTAATTGGCCACGTCAAGGGCCCTTGACTTGACGGTGTTCATCAAAACTCCCGTCTGCATCGCGCGCAACCGTGATTGCAGCGCCCCGCACCGACGCGCAGACGCGTCACCCCTCCGGCCGCAGCATCCGCAACAATCGCCCGAGCCGCGCCGTGTCATGGCGGATCGCATCGAACTCCTGATCCGCCAGGCCGATCAGGATGTCGGTGCTGGCCGACGTGGCGGTGTCGAACTGCGCGGCGGCGACCTGCTCGTTGGAAGGGTGGCGGTTGAGTCGCAGGTAGTGGCTGCCCAGCGCGGCAGCGCAGTCGGCGCTGGCCTGGCGCTCTTGCGCGTGCATGCACAGCTCGATGACCGGCGCGGCCCAGCGGAATCCGCGTTGCGGCATGGCCTGCGGGTTGCCGCCGCCCAGCGGGTTGGCGGTGCCGATGCCGAGCAGGCGCGGCGCCGCGCCGGCCCACATCTGGCGCGCGGCCTGCAGCGCGAGCAGGTCGGGGTTGTTGGCCGCCAAGCCGCCATCGACGAAGGTGTGGCCGGCGGCGACATGCGGGGCGAAATGCGCTGGCGCAGCCGAGGTGGCCAGCATCGCATCGAGCACACGCAAGCCCAGGCCGTCGCGTGCCGGCGTGGCAGCGCTGCCGAGCAGACGCAGTTCGGCGCTGACCCAATCGACCGCGGTGAGCAACAAGGGAGCGGGCACGTCAGCCAACGCCGACGCCGTCTGCGCCGGCGTCAGGCAGGCATGGATGGCGTCACGCAGCGGTTCGGTGCGGTACAGCGCCGGCCCCAGCAACTTGCGCGCGGCCTTGAACCGGCGCGGCGGAAAGATGGCGGGGCCATGGGTCTTGAGCACCGTGAAAACCGTGCTGGCCGACACGCCATGCGCCAGCGCGGTGGCGATGATGCCGCCCACCGAGGTGCCGGCAATCAGGTCGAACCGGGCGCCAATCGGCTGACCGCCGATCAACTCTGATTCGATCCGCGCCAGCAAACGCGCGCTGAACAGACCCCGATAGCCGCCTCCCGACAGGCTGAGGATGAACACCTGCTGCGGGGCATCGCCATCGAGTTCGCCCGCCGACAGCTGGTACTGGTCTTGCGGTTCACCGCTGTGCTGCTCGTCCACTGGGGCGCTCACGATGCTGGTGTCAGTCTCTGGGGGTATGTGTCGCCTCTGCTGCTCGTCCATCGGGGCGCCCGCCTTGGCGGCATTACAGCGAAAGCACCGTGATGCCCAGCGCCGCCAGCGCCGCGTGGTAGAGCTCGCGCGGCTCGACCAGCGTCAGGCCATAGCTGCTGGCGGTGGCCAGGATCATGCGGGTGTCCTGACCCACCGGCAGCTGCCGGCCCTTGCGCTCGAACAGCAAGCCGGGCTGCAGCCGCAGCTGGCTCCACACCTGCGCGACCGTGTCGTCCACCGCCAGCGGGTCGCCCGCCTGGTTGATGATGCGCTGCAGGCTTTGTTCCAGCGTGCTGGTCGCACGCTGGCGGCGCATTTCGGACAGGCCACTGCTGCGCACCGTCGAACGGGCAATGGCCACCGCCACCACGCTCAGGCTGCATTCGGCCGGATTGACCGTGGCCAGCCAACGCCCCGCGGCCGAACCCTTGATCAGCATGTCGTTGAGGGTATTGGCCCCCAGCAGGTAGCGCATGCGCCCGTGCCTCAGGCCGGGGTGCCCAGGCGGTACTGGTCCAGCGGCGGTTCGGCGGTGTCGCTGCGCAGCGGCTGTGTGCGCGGATCGAGCAGCGGCAGGCCTTGCAGAAGGTCACCGACGGTCTGGTCGCGGTTGTGCAGATCGGCGAACGCCACCACCTGTTCTTCGCTGAACACCACAAAGCGCTTGCTGCCTTGCACCACCACCTGCGGCGCGCCTTGGTCGGCCTCCCTCAGCACCTGCGCATAACTGGCGCGAAAGCGGGTGACCGGCGTGGCGCTGATCTGCTGCGGCCGCACAACGCCCAGGCGCTGCGCGATGCTGACAATGGCGTCACGCAACGGGTCGCTCGGCTGGGATTGCTGCGCCACCGGTACTTGCGGCGGCGGGTAGTCGATCATCGAGCGGCCCTCCTGATGAATAGGTCGATACGGGTTGACCGGATGCGGCCAATCTGTACATAGTTTAACGATACCATGTACATGGTCAAGTCGATTTTCGATTACCATCACCGGCCATGACCATTCTCGTTACCGGCGGCGCCGGATTCATCGGCAGCAACTTCGTGCTCGACTGGTTGGCCCAGTGCGACGAGCCGGTTGTCAACCTCGACAAACTCACCTACGCCGGCAACCTGCAGAACCTGGCGGCATTGCAGACCGACCCGCGCCATGTGTTCGTGCAAGGCGATATCGGGGACGGCCCGATGGTGGACACGCTGCTGGCGCTGCACAAGCCCCGCGCCATCGTCAACTTCGCGGCCGAGTCGCATGTCGACCGATCGATCCACGGCCCGGGCGACTTCATCCAGACCAATATCGTGGGCACCTTTCACCTGCTCGAATCGGTGCGGGCGTATTGGGGACACATGGACGAAGCAACCCGCGAGGGTTTCCGGTTGCTGCATGTGTCGACCGACGAGGTCTACGGTTCGCTGGCGCCCGGGGCGTTGGCCTTCACCGAGACGCATCGGGTCGAGCCCAACAGCCCGTATTCGGCGTCCAAGGCGGCCAGCGATCACCTGATCCGTGCCTATCACCACACCTACGGTCTGCCGGTGCTCACCACCAACTGCTCGAACAACTATGGTCCCTACCAGTTTCCGGAAAAGCTGATCCCGCTGGTCATCGTCAAGGCGTTGGCTGGCGAGCCGCTGCCGATCTACGGCGATGGTCAGCAGATCCGCGACTGGCTCCATGTCAACGACCATTGCACCGCGATCCGCCGGGTGCTCGCAGCCGGCCGGCCGGGCGAGATCTACAACGTGGGCGGCTGGAACGAGATGTCCAACCTGGACATCGTGCACACGGTGTGCGCCTTGCTCGACGACTTGCGCCCGCGCGCCGACGGCAAGCCGTACCGTGCGCAGATCCGCTTCGTGACCGACCGTCCCGGTCATGACCGGCGCTACGCAATCGATGCGCGCAAGATCGAACAGGAACTGGGCTGGAGGCCGGCGGAGACCTTTGCCAGCGGCATCCGCAAGACGGTGCAGTGGTACCTGGAGCACCAGGACTGGGTGGGCAATGTGCAAAGCGGCGGCTACCGCCAGTGGCTCGACAAACACTACGGTACGCAGATCAGCATATGAAGCGCCTGCTGCCGGGGTGCCAGGGCGGCGTGGTGGACGCATCTACCGCGACAAACCAGGCTTGCCGTGAACCGGCCGTGCCGCTTGCGGCAGCATGAAAAGCAGCCATACGGTCAGAATTGACGCCCGCGCACGGATTGCCGGCTGTCCGTGTCAACGACCACGCCAATGGCACGGGTAATATCGACACCATGAAAACCATCTACCTGGTCGCCGGCGCGCGCCCCAATTTCATGAAGATCGCGCCCATCGTGCGCGCGATCCAGGCGCATGGCGGCCTGGCCTTCAAGATCATCCATACCGGCCAGCATTACGACCGGGAGATGAACGACGTGTTTTTCGAAGAGCTGGGCATCCCGCAGCCCGATGTGTTCATGGCCGCCGGTGGTGGCAGCCATGCGCAGCAGACCGGCAAGATCATGGTCGCGTTCGAGGAGCTGTGCCAGCAGCAGCCGCCAGACGCAGTGCTGGTGGTGGGCGATGTCAACTCCACGCTGGCATGCTCGATCGTGGCCAAGAAGCTCAAACTGCCGGTGGCCCACGTCGAGGCCGGCCTGCGCAGCGGCGACCGCAGCATGCCCGAAGAAATCAACCGGCTGGTCACCGACAGTATCTCGGACTGGTTTTTCGTCACCGAACCCAGTGGCGTGGCCCACCTGCAGCGCGAAGGCCAGCCCAGCGATGCCATCCATTACGTCGGCCACGTGATGGTCGACAACGTGTTGTACCAGGCCGAGAAACTCGCCCACACCGACACCAGCGGGTTCGAGACCAGCGCATTCAAGAGCCAGCACACGGCCAACGGCGGGCGTTATGGCGTGATCACGCTGCACCGACCCAGCAATGTCGACGATGCCGCCATGATGGCGAGTATCGCCGGCGCCTTGAAGGAGATCGCACTGGAGCTGCCGCTGATCTTTCCGGTGCATCCACGCACCCGCGCCAATCTGACCAGGTTCGGCATCGACCTGGGGCCGAACATCACGCTGGTGGGTCCACAGGCTTACATGGCGTTCCTGCATCTGTGGAAAGACGCAGCGGTGGTGCTGACCGACAGCGGCGGCATGCAGGAGGAGACGACGGCGCTGGGGGTGCCCTGCATCACGATCCGTGAAAACACCGAACGGCCGGTCACGGTGGACGAAGGCTCCAACGTGCTGGCCGGTACCGATCCGCGGGTGATCGTGGCCGAGGCGCGCAAGGTGTTGCGCGGCCAAGGCAAGGCCGGGCGGCGCCCGCATCTGTGGGACGGGCAGGCGGCAACCCGCATCGTCGAGATACTGGCGCGCTACCTGAACCAGACGCCCGACGCGGTGAAGGCATGATTCTGGTCACCGGCGGGGCCGGCTACATCGGCAGCCATACCTGCGTGGAATTGCTGCAGGCAGGCCATGCGGTGACGGTGCTGGACAACTTCTGCAACAGCCAGCCGGAGTCTGTGCATCGGGTCGAGCGCATCACCGGCAAGCAGCTGCCGCTCGTGCAGGCCGACATCCGCGATCGGGCGGCGCTGGAGCAGGCGCTGCGCAGCAGCGGCGCCACCGCGGTGATCCATTTCGCGGGCCTCAAGGCGGTGGGCGAATCGGTCGCGCAGCCGCTGGCGTATTACGACAACAACGTGCAGGGCAGCCTGTGCCTGTTGCAGGCGATGCAGGCCTGCAACGTGAAGACGCTGGTGTTCAGTTCGTCGGCCACGGTGTACGGCGATCCGCAGCGTCTGCCGCTGCAGGAAGACCATCCGCTGTCGGCCACCAACCCGTATGGCACGACCAAGCTGGTGATCGAGAACATGCTGCGCGACCTGCACCGCAGCGCGCCCGAATGGCGCATCGCGATCCTGCGTTATTTCAACCCGGTGGGCGCCCATGCCAGCGGCCTGATCGGTGAAGACCCGCAAGGCACGCCCAACAACTTGTTGCCGTTCGTGGCCCAGGTGGCGGTGGGGCGGCGCCCGCACGTGAATGTCTGGGGCAACGATTACCCGACCCCCGACGGCACCGGCGTGCGCGACTACATCCATGTGGTCGACCTGGCACTGGGACACCTGTTGGCGCTGGAGCGGCTGCGCCAGCATGCCGAATGCCGCGCGATCAACCTGGGAACCGGCGTTGGCTACAGCGTGCTGGACATGGTGCGCGCCTTCGAGCAGGCCAGCGGCAGGCCGGTGCCCTACCAGATCGCCGACCGGCGGGCCGGCGACATCGCCGCCTGTTACGCCGACCCGGCGCTGGCGCAGGAACTGCTGGGCTGGCGCGCCGAACGTGACCTGCACACCATGTGCCAGGATGCCTGGCGCTGGCAAAGCGGCAATCCGACCGGTTACAGCGTCGGAGCGACAGCATGAAGCGACTGACAAGACAAGGCAGGGGGTAGCCACATGGCTAAAGGAATGATTCTGGCCGCAGGCCAAGGCACGCGGGTCCGTCCGCTGACCAACGATCTGCCCAAGGCGATGGTGCCGATTCTGGGCAAGCCGGTGATGGAGTACCTGATCGAGCACCTGGCAAAGTATGGGGTCAACGAGATCATGGTCAATGTGGCATTCCACAACGACAAGATCGAGCAATACTTCGGCGACGGGCACCGCTGGGGCGTGCAGATCGCCTACTCCTACGAAGGTGCCCGCGCGCACGGCGACATCGTGCCCAGGCCGCTGGGTTCTGCCGGCGGCATGCGCAAGATCCAGGATTTCAGCGGCTTTTTCGACGAGACCACGATCGTGCTGTGCGGCGATGCGCTGATCGATCTGGACATCGGCGCCGCATTGCAGGAGCACAAGGAAAAAGGCGCGATCGCCAGCGTGGTCACGCTCAATGTGCCGCTGCAGGAGGTGAAGAACTACGGCATCGTGGTTGCCGGCGAGGATGGGCGGGTCGAGTCGTTCCAGGAAAAGCCCGAGCCCGCCGAAGCACGCTCGACGCTGGCCAGTACCGGCATCTATATCTTCGAGCCGGCCGCGCTGGAGCGTATTCCGTCGGACCAGGTGTACGACATCGGCTCGCAGCTGTTCCCCAGCCTGGTCAAGGAAGGCCTGCCGTTTTTTGCACAGAGCCGTGCCTTCAACTGGATCGACATCGGCCGGGTCAGCGACTACTGGTCGGTGCTGCAGCGTGTCTTGCGCGGCGACGTGGCGCAGATGAAGATGCCCGGGCGCGAAGTGCGGCCCGGCGTGTGGGTGGGCATCAATACCCGCATTCCCTGGGACCAGGTGGATATCAAGGGGCCGGTGTGCATCGGCTCCAGCGTGTCGATCGAGCCGGGCGTGAGCATCGTCGGTCCGGCCTGGATCGGACACGGCTGCACGCTGCGCGCCAAATCCACGGTGCGGCGCAGCATCCTGTTCGAATACACGCGCATCGGCGCCGGCATGTGTTTCGAGGACATGATCGTGTCACCCGAATACTGCGTGAACCGCTTCGGCAAGACCTTGTACCAGGGTGACGAATCGGCCGAACTGCGCTGGGGCGACGCCCGCGGCTGACCCGACCACGAGGAAACCAGACCATGGCCACAGTACAAGCGGACAGCACCGGCCTGCGGGTGCAGCCAGTCGTGTTGTCGGGCGGCTCGGGCACCCGGTTGTGGCCGCTGTCACGCGAGAAATACCCCAAGCAGTTGCTGCCGCTGATCGGCGAGGACTCGCTGCTGCAGGCCACGGTGCGGCGCACCGACGGCATCGGCATCGCGCTGGCCGCGCCGATGGTGGTGTGCAACGAGGAATACCGCTTCGTGATCGCCGAACAGCTGCGCCTGATGGGCAAACCCGGCACCATCGTGCTCGAACCCATGGGTCGCAACACCGCACCGGCATTGACGCTGGCAGCACTGGCGGCGGCGGCAGACGACGCCAGCGACCCGGTGTTGCTGGTCATGCCGGCCGACCATGTGATCGTCGACACGCAGGCATTTTGCGCGGCGGTGCGCCACGGCGCGCAACTGGCGGCGCGCGGCCAGGTGGTGACCTTCGGCATCACGCCCGACGCGCCGGAGACCGGTTACGGCTATATCCAGCGCGGTGGGCCGCTGCCCGAGGCCAGCAACGGCGATGCCGCGCGGCTGATTGCGCGCTTCGTCGAAAAGCCCGATCTCGCAACCGCGCGGGCGTATCTGGCCCAGGGCGACTATCTGTGGAACAGCGGCATCTTCATGCTGCGCGCCTCGGTCTGGCTGGCGGCCATTGGCGTCTGCCGCGCCGACATCCTGGCCGCCTGCACCGCAGCCTGGAGCGGTGTGGCGCGCGATGGCGATTTTGCGCGGGTGGACAAGCAGGCGTTTGCGGCCTGCCCGTCCGACTCGATCGACTATGCGGTGATGGAGCGGATCACCAGCAACAGCCGCGCAGGCACCGACACGATCGCGGGGCTGCCGCTGGGCGTGGTGATTCCGCTGCAGGCCGGTTGGTCCGACGTGGGTGCCTGGGACGCGCTGTGGAAGGTGTTGCCCAAGGACGCGCAGGGCAACGTGGTGCAAGGCGACGTGATGCTGCACGACTGCAGCGACACGCTGGCGCTGTCGGACGGCCGCCTGGTGGCCTGTGTGGGCGTGCGCGATCTGGTGGTGGTGGAGACGCCCGATGCGATCCTGGTGGCGCACAAGGACCGCACGCAAGACGTCAAGAAGATTGTCGACGCGCTCAAGCACAAGGGGCGCGCGGAGGGCCAGACCCATCGCAAGGTGTTCCGGCCCTGGGGCTGGTACGACAGCGTCGACGCAGGCGCGCGCTTCCAGGTCAAGCGCATCGTGGTCAAGCCGGGTGGTACCCTGTCGTTGCAGATGCACCATCACCGCGCCGAACACTGGATCGTTGTCAGCGGCACGGCCAAGGTGACGCGCGGCGACGAAAGTTTTCTGGTATCGGAGAACGAGTCGACCTATATTCCACTGGGCACGACCCACCGGCTGGAAAACCCGGGGCGGGTGCAGCTCGAGATGATCGAGGTGCAGTCGGGCACCTATCTGGGCGAGGACGACATCGTGCGGTTCGAGGATATGTACGGACGCTGAAAGCCCGCAGCGCCGGCCGGGCAGACCGGCTGGCCACCTGCGGCACTTGGCGAGGAGAGAGATGTGAAAAGGCGGTCGCTGCTGGCCAACATCCGCAAGGCGTGGCGCGACGGGCTGCGCAAGGCTTTTTCGTTGTTCCCGCGGTCGCTGCGGTTTGCGATCTTTCGTTCGTTCGTCGAATGCGATCCGGCGCCCGACAAGCGCCTGGTGCTCAAGATCGCCGAAACCAAGGAAGAACTGGAGGCCTGTTTCCGGCTGCTCCACGACGCCTATGTCAGCAGCGGCTTCATGAAGCCGGCGCCGTCCGGGCTGCGCGCGACGATCTACCACGCCCTGCCCACGACGACCACCTTGTGCGCCAAGTTCGACGGCGAGGTGGTGGGCACCCTGTCGTTGATCCGCGAGAGCGTGTTCGGCTTTCCGCTGCAGGCGATCTTCGACCTGAAGGCGGTACGCGCGCGCGGCGGCAAGATCGCCGAAGTGTCGGCGCTGGCGGTGCACCCGGACTTTCGCAAGACCGGCGGCGCGATCCTGTTCCCGCTGATGAAGTTCATGTACGAATACTGCACGACGTTCTTCGATACCCGGCATCTGGTGATTGCCGTGAATCCGAACCGCATCGAAATGTATGAGTCGCTGCTGCTTTTCAAGCGGCTGGCGGAGGCCAAGGTCGACAACTACGATTTCGCCAACGGCGCGCCGGCGGTCGGTGCGGCGCTGGACCTGCGCTCCGCGCCACGCAAGTACAAGGACATCTACGACAAGAAGCCGCGGCGCAAGAACCTGTACGACTACTTCGTGCGCACCGAGTTGCCCAACATCCGGCTGCCGCAGCGGCGCTACCACACCACCAACGACCCGGTGATGACGACGGCGTTGCTGGACTATTTCTTCAACCAGCGCACCCAGGTTTTCCAGAACCTGACCAACCGCGAGAAGATGCTGCTGCACGCGATCTACGACCTGCCGGAACACCAGAAGATGCTGCCCACGATGTCCGAACCGCCCAAGAGCGGCAAACATCTGCGCCAGCACCAGCGCCATTCGCTCAAGTGCCCGGGCAACTTCCTGGTGCAGGTCGAAGGCAAGTCAGTGGCAACCAGTCTGCAGGTGGTGGAGTTGTCGGTATTCGGTTTTCTGGCGCATGCCGACTGCGAACTGCCGATCCGGGTCTGGGGCGATGCGACCGTGCAGCTGGGCAACAACGAGCAATCGACGGTGCGCGCGATGGCCGTGCGCGGCAAGCCCTCTGGCGGCAAGATTTTCTACGGTTTCACGCTGGCCGAGCCCGACCTGGCCTGGCGAAAATTCGTCGGCGCGCTCAATACCGGCATCACGCACGAAGACCTGTCCAACGCCACCCGGTTCCTGGAAGACTGAGCGGGTGCTGGCTGGCCGCTGCCGGTTGACTGCTGATGCGGGAGGACGGCGGGGGACCGTCCGATCCTATTTGCGTGGCGCGCCTTCGATCAACGCGGCAACGAACCGCGATGGAATGGCATAGCTGATGCCCGAAGGCTGGCTCAGCGCCGATTCACGCGAACCCTTGACGAACACCATGTTGACGACACCGAGCACCTCGCCGGTGTCCGGGTTGAACAAGGGGCCGCCGCTGTTGCCCGGATAGGCGGTGCCGTCCAGCTGGAAGATGTCGAACGGGCCGGCACGCACGCTGCGGATCGTCGCCTCGTTGAGAACGCGTGCGCTGGGCGTGGGCAAGGCGGCAGGCGTGATCGAGGAGATCAGTCCATGGTGGGTGACCGGCGAAAACCCCAGCGCACCACCGATGGGAAAGCCGATGAACGCGATTGCCTGACCCTCCCGCACGGCCTGCGAATCGCCGATGCGCAGGGCCGGCGCCGCCTCGCCCTCGAAGCGCATCAGCGCCAGGTCATGCACCCGATCGACCTGCAGCAGCGTGGCCTGGCGCATCGACAAGCTGCCGTCCGGCCTGCGTACCTGCACCACCAGGGACATGGTGGCCATGTTCTCGGTCGACTCCGGCAGGACATGGGCATTGGTGATCGCCCAATTGCCGTCGGCCACGACAAAACCGGTGCCCCGCATGCGAAAGCGCGGGCTGTCGGTGGCGCGATAGGTGCCCACCACCAGCACCGAGGGCTTGATGCGCGCCACGGTGTCCGGCAGATCGGCATGGGCCGGCACAAGCGACCCGGCCAGCAAGACCGTGCAGACGGTCAGCAGGCGTCTTCGCGCCAACGAACCGCCGGCGCCGCCCATCAGGGACCATGCGTTCGCAGTGCGACGGTGCCCGGCTGCATCGCTCACAGCGACTTGATCAATGCACTGACTTCGGCTTGCCCGCGGAACTTGTCGCCCAGCTTGGCGAGCGCATCGAGTTCAATGCGTGCCAGGTCCTTCTTGCCACCCTTGATGTGGATCTTGGCCAGGTTGAGCTTGTAGACCGGGTTATCGGGCTGCAATGCGACCGCCTTGTTCTGCCACTCCAGCGCCTTGGCATAGTCGTTCTTGTCGGACAACAGCATCGCCAGCGTGTCCATGTAGGCCGGCTGGTTCGGCACCAGCGCAACGGCTTTCTCCGCCAGCGCAATGGCGCCGTCCTTGTTGAGCTGGCCCGTCACCCAGGCCAGGTTGTTGTACGCAATGGCGTTGTTGGGCTGCAGCCCGATCACGTTGCGGTAGAGCTTTTCCGCACCAGCCAGATCCTTGTTGGCCAGCGCGATACCGGCCATGTACAGGGGGAAGACCGTGTCCTTCGGATTGTCCTTGTACCAGCTGGCGGCGAACTTGTCGGCCTCCGCCGCCTTGCCGCCGGCATTGAGCACCGAATGCAGCTTGGACGCAAGTTCAGGAAAGGCGCCATGCTTGAGGCCATTGCGGTAGGCGTCGGCCGCCGCGTCCCATTTTTTCTGCACCACCGCCACATCGCCTTCGAACTGGTAGCCGATGGCCGTGTTCGGCCGCTGCTTCTGGATGGACCGGGCCAGGTTGGTGGCTTCGGTGTAGTTCTTCGCATCCAGGGCCAGCAGGATCAGGCCCCGCTGCGCATCGAGCTGGTCCGGCTTGACGTCGAGCGCCTTGCGCAGGCTCTGTGCAGCGGCGCTCTTGTCCTTGGCCACCATGTTCGCCTCGGCCATCCGCATGTAGGGCACCGGCGAATTCGGCGCCAACGCAGCCGCCTTGTTGTAGCTGGCCATGGCCTGGTTGGTATCGCCGGTTGCCAGCTGCGCACGTCCCAACGCGTCCAGCAGGTCAGGGTTGTCCGGGATGGCGGCCACCGCATTTTGCGCCGTCGACAATGCCAGCTTGTTGTCCTTGGTGCGCAGGTACAGGTCGATCAACAACAGCCGCGGCACCTTCTCGGTTGGATTGGCGGTGATGGCCTTGTTGATCAGCTCGGCCACGTCCGCCGACGAGCCACCCTCGCGCGCACGCAATTCAGCCAGCGCCAGCAGCGCCTGCGGATGCTTGGGGTTTTTCGCCAGCACGGCGTCAAAGCGTTTGCGCGCCGCCGCGATGTTCTTGTCGTCGACATCGAGCGAAGCCAGACTGGCGACAGACGGAAAGAAGGTGGGGTCCAGTTCGAGCGAACGCTCGAACGCCTTGCGCGCGCCCGCCACGTCCTTCTTGGCCAGCAGGACGCGCCCGCGCAGGTTGGACGCCAGCGGCTTGTCGGGCTGCTTTTTCTCCAGCCCCGCGATCGCGGTCAACGCCTTGTCGAATTCACCGCGCCGCAGATGCACGCTGATCAAGGCCAGGTCGGCGGTCGTTCCGCTGTCCGACGACGCCACCGATTGCAATTCGCCAAAGCCCGAATCCTTCCCATCGGCCAGGTGGGTCAGTGCCAGCGCCGTGCGCGAGCGGGTATTTTTCGGATCCTGCTTGGCGGCCTTCGCAAAATAGTCTTCGGCCTTCTTGACGTCACCGTTTTGCAGATAGACCTCGCCGGCCAAGGCGTTGGTCTTGGCGTCCTGCGTGTCGCCCTTGAGCGCCGGCTGCAAGGTGGCCAGCGCCTTCTCAGGCTGGCCGGAGCGCAGGTAGGTGGTGGTGAGCAACTGGCGCGCAAGCGCGAAGTTGGGCGCGCTCTGCACGGCCTTGGACAACATCGTCTCGGCTTGCTGTGTTGCATTGAATTGCAGCTCGATCGCGCCGGACAGGGTCAGGGCCTGCACATTGGTGGGCGCCATTCGCATCAGCTGCTGCGACAACTCGCGCGCCAGCTTCATGTCCTTCTTCTGGAACGCCAGCAAGGTATCGAAGTACTGCGTCTGCGGGTAATTCGGCGCGACCTTCTTCAGCTCGGCCAACTGTTTGGCGGCATTGTCGAGGTCACCCTGCTTGAAGTAATAGGACAGGATGGCGCCATGCGCGAGGACGGCTTTCGGGTTGGCCTCCACTGCCTTGTGGTACGCGGCCAGCGCTTCGGTCGGCTGCTCCTTGCCGATCATCAGCAGGTCGCCCTTGAGCTTCCAGGCCTCGGCATCCTTGCCGTCCTTGGCGAGCACGCCGTCGACCATCGCCAGCGCCTCATCGAACTTGCTCTCGCCCGCCAGCAGGAATGCCTTTTGCAACACGGCGGGGCCATAGGTGGGGTCTGCGGCCAGTGCAGCCGCCAATGCCTTTTCCGAGCGCTCCTTGGCGCCTTCCAGGCGATGGGCCGCTGCCAGCGCGGTCTGGAATTGCGCCACCGATGCGGGCGTCGTGAGCTGGACGGCCGCAAAATCGTCGACGACATTCTTCATCTTGCCCTGCATCAGCATGGCCTGCGCCAGCGGCGGCACCACCTTGTCATCCGGGTAACCCAGCGAGCGGGCCTTGCGCAACTCGGTTTCGGCTCCGACCGGATCGCCCTCCTTGAGCAGCGCGCTACCCAGGATGTAGCGCGCCTCGGGCAGGTCCGGGTTGGCCTGCAACGCATTCTTGACCTGGATGACGGCCGACTTGGTGTCGTTCTTGGCCATGTAGTCGCGCGCCGAAGCCAGCATGGCCTCGGGCTTTTCGCCGCCGCAGGCGGTCAACAACGCGGCCAGAAAGCAGGCCAGCATCAGGTGCTTGCGGGGGAGTTTGAAAGATGCGAACTGTTTCATGAGAACCCTATGAAGAATGGGCGGCCGTGGTCCGCTTCACTTGAGGCCGAGGCGGTGCATCAGGTCGTACAGCGTCGGGCGGCTGATGCCCAGCAACTCCGCTGCCTTGACCATGTTGCCGTTGACACGGCCGAGTGCCGCAACGATGGCATTTTTCTCGGCGATGTCGCGAATGGTGCGCAAGTCCAGCGTGTCGAACACCTGTTCGGATTGCGGCAGATCCAGGCCGACATCGGCGCGCGTGATCTGGTTGCCATCGGCCATGATGGTGGCACGTTTGATGCAGTTTTCCAGCTCGCGGATGTTGCCGGGCCACTGGTGCAGCTCGATGGCCCTGATCGCATCCTCGCTCAGCGTCAGCGAGCCCCGGTTCTGCTCCTGGGCGAACCGGCGTGCAAAGGCATGGGCCAGCAGGGCCGCATCGCCGACCCGGTCGCGCAGCGGCGGAATGTCGACGACGATCTCGGCCAGCCGGTAGTAGAGGTCTTCGCGGAACCGGCTTTCCTTCGTCAGCGCCTTCAGATCCTGGTGGGTCGCGCACACGATGCGCACATCGACCGGGATCTCCTGGCGCCCGCCGATGCGCTCGATGGTGCGTTCCTGCAGAAAGCGCAGCAGCTTGGCTTGCAACGAGAACGGCAAATCCCCGATCTCGTCGAGCATCAGCGTGCCGCCGCTGGCGGTCTCGATCTTGCCCAGCGTGGTCTTGGCGGCACCGGTGAAGGCACCCTTTTCGTAACCGAACAATTCGCTTTCGAGCAGATTCTCGGGAATGGCCGCGCAGTTGATGGCAACGAACTTGCCGCCCTTGCGCGGCGATGCCTGGTGCAGGCCACGGGCCAGCAGTTCCTTGCCGGTGCCGCTCTCACCGAGCAGCAACACGGTGGCATTGCTGTTGGCCACTTTCTCGATCGTGCGGCAGACGCGCAGCATGCCCGGGTCCCGCGTGGTCAGGCCGGCCAGCGCGTCGGGCTGGTGCATCAGTTGCAGACGCTTGTTTTCGGCCTGCAATTCGGCCAGTCTGAATGCGCGCTCCACCGTCAGGTTGAGCAGTTCGGGCTCGAATGGCTTGGCAAAGAAGTCGTAGGCGCCCATGGCCACTGCACGCAAGGCATTGGCGCGGTCGTTTTGCCCGGTCAGCACGATGACCTTCATGTCTGCGTCGATCGCCAGCAGTTGCTCGAGCAGCTTGAAGCCTTCGGAGACGGAGTCGGCGTCCGGCGGCAAACCCAGATCCATCGTCACGACCGCGGGCTGGTGGCGGCGCGCCTGCACCAGCGCGGACTCGCGGTCGTGGGCGGCGACCGACTCGAATCGGTCCAGCGACCATTTGATCTGTTTTTGCAGCGCCAGATCGTCTTCGACGATCAGCAATGCGCGGGATTTTTCAGCTGTCATGGGGTCTCGAGCGGTTGCAGGTCGGAATGCCGTTGCGATTCGAACAAAGGTAACAGCACGGTGACGATGGTTCCTTGGCCTACCCGGCTTTCCACGGAGATTTTTCCACCCAATTCTTGCACGTACTGGTAGCTTTCATAGGCACCAATGCCCATTCCGGATTGTTTTGTCGTCTGAAAGGGCTTGAACAGGCGTTCCCGAAGAAATTCCTCGGACATGCCGTGGCCGGTATCGCCGACCTCGATCAGTGCCTGGCCGCTGCTGCGGTCGAGCCTGAGCCAGACGCGCCCCTGTGGCTGCGTCGCATCGAACGCGTTCTGCACCATGTGGCCGACGATGCGCTCGAGCCGTTCGGCGTGGCCGCGGGTCTCCACCGGCATCGCAATGTCGAGTTCGAGCGTGCGCCCCCGCGCAGCAGCAGCATCTGCGATGCGCCGCGCAATCGCCTGGAGTTCGACGCCAAAGGCGGTGCCGGGCGGCGTCGCGCCCTCGCGCAACTGCAGCATCAGCTGGCGCATGCGGTCCAGCGCGTTGTCGACCGTCATCAGCATGTCTTCGCGAAATTCGGGGTTGTCCGCCAGGCGCCGGGCGTTTTTCATCATCAGCGAGAGCTGGGTCACGACGTTCTTCAGGTCATGCACGACGAATGCCGACATGCGGTTGAAGGCGTCGAACTTGCGTACTTCGAGCAAGGCCTCGGTGGCCTGCATCTGGGCCAGAAAACTGGCGGCCTGCCGACCGGCGGTCTTGAGCAGGTCATTGACCTCCCAGTTCACATCCATGCGGGCGCGGGCGCTGGACAGCACGACAAAGCCGATCATGCTCTCGCCCACGGACAGCGGCACCACCAGCCAGGCCTGCGGCGTTTCCTGCAGCCATTGCGGCAACACCAGTTGGCCGTATCGGCGCGGAAAGGAGCGAAACTCTTCCAGGTTGACAACCCAGCCGCTGCTTTGCAGGAACATGCACAGGGACGAGGTTTCGTCTTCCGGCACGGCGCAGGCCGGGGCGTTCCAGCGCGCGTTCTGCCGAAAGGACTTTTCCCCGCGGTTCTTCAACCACAAGCTGCCTCCGGGGCTCTCGAGCATGTCACCCAGGCCCCGAATCACCTGCTGCCCCATCTCCTGGGGCGAGTTCTGCGCCGACAGGGTCTGGGTGAAACGCAGCCATTCCTCACGGTAGTCGTAGCGGTAGCGGAAGAAATGCTTGCCCAGAAACACGCGCAGTCGCGCCCGCATCGAACCGGACAAGGCCAGCACCATCAGCACCACCAGCGCCAGGAATACCAGCCCCAGTTGCAGCGCCCGGCCCCAATCGCCGCCGAAATACCGCACGTAATAACCGACACCGGAGACGAACACCAGGTAGAACCCGGCGATCATCAGCGTCGCCGAATGGAACGCCGCCTTGCGCGAAATCTGGATTTTCGACAGCCAGTCACTCTGACGCGAGGTCGACAGCAGCAGGAACGGCACCACCATGGCGTGGATCGCGCCGCGGATGCTGAAGGCATCCCCATCGACGGCGTTGAACAACACCGCCTGGGAATACAGGTACAAGTCGAACAGGAACGCCCCCGCCAGGCCCAGGCACAGGGGTTTGATGTTCCAGCGGGCGTCCTGCGGCACATTGCGAAACAGCTGTTCGAGCAGCACCATCGCGATCACCGGCAGCGCCATCGTCGCAAACAGCAGCAGCTTGCGCAGCTCGGCCGGGTCGCCGATGCCGAGCAGACCCGCCAGACGCAGGCCGGCGGCGAGCACGACGGCAAGGATCGCCGCCGGTTTCAACCAGCCCAAACCCAACACCGACGGCTCCGGCAGCCGCTGGCGCAGCAGCGCCAGCAGGAACACAAACCAGCCGCCATACCGCAGCACATCGGCCAGGTCGGACAGGCGCAACAAGACGCCCTGGCCGGTGAACAGGAAGGCCAGCAACAGGCTGCCCCACGCGGCGCTGGCCAGCGCGGCAACCAGCATGGCCAGCCGGGCCGGTTCGCGCGGCGCCTTGCCGTAACCGCGTTGCCACAAGGCGATCGACAACACCGCATAGGCCAGGCCGGCCAGGCCATAGCTCCAGCCGGTGAGCACCAGATTGTCGGAATCCATGATGGGCAGCGGGGGCGGCGCGCCCTGCGCGTTACTGCGCGCCCTTGGCCGTCAGCACCACGCCGACGGTTTCGAACAGAACCACCAGATCCAGGAACAAGGTGTGGTTCTTCACGTAGTACAGGTCGTATTGCAGTTTCTCGGCGGAATCTTCCACCGACGCGCCATAGTGGTAGCGCACCTGCGCCCAACCGGTGACGCCGGGCTTGACGCTTTGCCGCACCGCGAAATACGGCAATTCCTGCGTGAGCTTGTCGACGAAATACGGGCGCTCGGGCCGCGGCCCGACCAGGCTCATGTCGCCATTGAGCACACTGAACAACTGGGGCAGTTCGTCGATGCGCAGCTTGCGCAGCACGCGCCCGACCTTGGTGACGCGGTCGTCCTGCTTGCTGGCCCAGCGCGGCTGGCCGTCGATCTCGGCGTCGGTGCGCATGCTGCGGAACTTGATGACGTTGAACAATCGCCCGTTGAGGCCGACACGCTCCTGCATGTACAGGATCGGCCATCCACTCTCGAGCACGATCAGCACGGCGGCGATCAGCATGATCGGCGAGGCCAGCACGATCAGGATGAGCGCAAAGACGATGTCGAACAGCCGCTTGACCACGGTGCGGACCCAGCCCTGGCTGAAGCCGTCACCAAAGATCAGCCAGCCGGCCGACACCGAATCCAGCCTGATCTGGCCCAGGGTCTTCTCGAAATGGGTCGCCATGTCGACCACCCGCACGCCCTGCAGCTTGCAATCGAGCAGTTCGCGCAACGGCATGCTGCCGCCGCGGCGTTCGGCCAGCGCGACCACGATCTCGTCGACCTGCTGCTCCATGACGATGTCGGTCAAGGACGTGTTGGGCGACAGGATGCCCCAGGCCGACACCTCGGCCACCGCTTCGTTCGGACTGGCGTAATAGCCGACCAGATCGACATGCGGGTCGGACTTCTGCAGCGTGCGACCCACCAGTTTGGCCCGGGTACCGGTGCCGAACACCAGCACCCGCTGGCGCATCATCGATTGCGCAGTGGAGTGCCCCACGTGCACGCGGTGGATCAGCATCAGCAGCACACCGCCGGCCACGGCCAGCGAGACGAAGTCGCCATCGTGCAGCCCCAATGGCAGCACCCGCAGGATGATGTAGGCCAGTGGCAGGATCAGGCACAGGGACAACACCGCGCGCGCCCGGGACTGGGCCACCGAACGGTTGTGCACCCGCTGATAAAAGCCCAGTGCCGCGTTGATGGTGAGGGCGCCAATGGCCAGCAATACGGCGGACGGCAAGGCGATGGAGGCGGCATGCGACAGATCCGGCATGTGCCAACCCGTCGCAATCAGGACGGTACCCAGGATCAACCCGAAATCGAGCAGCAGCTGCAGAACGGTGCGCTTGTGGATGTAGTGGTTGAATATCTTGATCATGCTTGGGCCCCCTCCGGCTGATGTGCTTTGCGCCTCCTCCAGGCAACGACCGGGGCTGTCGCCGTTGCCAACACCTTCTCACCGAATGCCGATACTACACGGCAAACCGACACCCATTTCTTCCCTTCGAAGGGCCGCCGACCCGGCGCACGACCCGGCCATGACTTGCGGCAACCGCCAGGGCCGCGCAGCGTCGTACCCGCTGGCGTGCATGTGGATGCTGCGCGGGCTATACCAGTACCTCGACGCAAGGCGCATGTCCCAGAAACGCCTGCGGACTGGCGCTGGCACCGTAGGCGCCGGACTGGTAGACCACCACCAGATCACCCTCGCGCGCGGGCGGCAGCGCCATGCGGTCGGCCAGCAGATCGAGCGGCGTGCACAGCGGCCCGACCACCGACACCACCTCGGTCGGGCCGGCGTCGGCCCGGTTGCCGATCGTGACCGGGTAGTTCTTGCGCACCACCTGGCCGAAATTGCCGGACGCCGACAGATGGTGGTTCAACCCGCCATCGGTGACCAGGAACACATGGCCGCGCGATACCTTGCGGTCGAGGATGCGGGTCACGTAGATGCCGGCTTCGGCGACCAGGTAGCGGCCCAGCTCGATGACGAAACTGGCCTGCGGCATCTCGCTGGTCGCCCGTTCGAGCAACTGCGCCAGGTTGGCGCCGATCGGCGCCAGATCGAGCCGCTGCTCGCCGGGAAAATACGGCACGCCGAAGCCACCGCCCAGATTCAGGAACCGGATCGGCGCAGGTGCATCGTCGGCCAGACGCAAGGCCAGTTCGTACGACTTCTGCTGCGCTTCGCAGATCGACTCCGGGCGCAGGTTCTGCGAACCGGCGAACAGGTGAAAACCCTCGAAATCCAGGCCGGCACGGCCGATATCGGCCAGCAACTGCGGCAGCTGCTCGACGTCGATGCCGAACTGCTTCGGGCCGCCGCCCATCTTCATGCCCGAACCCTTGAGCTCGAAATCGGGGTTCACGCGCACCGCAACCCGGGCTGGCAGGCCCAGCTGTTGGGAAATCTTTTCGAGTTCCACCACTTCGCGCGCCGACTCGACATTGACCAGCACCCGGGCGGCCACCGCCTGGCGCAGTTCGGGCACGCGCTTTCCGGGCCCGGCGAAGCTGACCTCGCGCGGGTCGGCGCCGGCATCCAGCGCCACCTTGAGTTCACCCCCTGAGGCGACATCGATGCCGTCGACCAGGCCGGCCATGAATCCGACCACGGCCGGCATCGGGTTGGCCTTCATCGCATAGTGCAGCTTGATGGCCGGTGGCAGCGCATCGCGCAGATGCGCCACACGGGCGCGCAGCGCGCCGCGGTCGTAGGCGTAGAACGGCGTCTGCCCGACCCGCTCGGCGAGCAGACTCAGCGGCTGGCCGCCGACGCGCAACTGGCCTGATTCCACCGGGAATTGGTCCAGTGGGGCGTGGACAGGCAGGGTTCGGAGGGGCGGCTGGGTCATGCGGTCAGGCAATGGGTTGCGTCTTCATCTGGATTGCATCCGTGCTGGTCTGTCGGTTCATGCAGCCGTCTGCGCCGTACGGCGAACCGGAATGCCCGGCATCGTTCCCGGTGGCGGCGGCGTCAACCACCATGGCGGGCGATCCATTCGGTCGACAGCGTCTTGCGGTCGATCTTGCCGTTCGGGTTGCGCGGCAAGGGACCGGCGACAAACACGATGCCGGCGGGCACCATGTAGGCCGGCATGCGGGCCTTGCATTGCGCCAGCAGTACTGCGACCGGGTCGGCATCGGTTGCGCCTTGCTGTGCGCGGTCCGAATGGGCTTCAGGTTGTGTCGCGATGACCTGGATCGCCTGTCCCAACGTGGGGTGATCCACACCGAAGGCGACACACTCGCCGACCAGCTTGGTAGCGTACAGGATCTCTTCCACCTCGGTCGGGCTGACCCGGTAGCCGGATGTCTTCATCATCTCGTCGCGCCGGCCGATGAAATACAGGAAACCGTCTTCGTCCATACGCACCGTGTCGCCCGAGAACACCGCATATTCCGGCAATTGCAGACCGGCCTCGCGCCCCGGCGTGCCAGCGGCCAGCAGCTTGTAGCGCTCGGCGGTCTTGGCGGCGTCGTTCCAGTAGCCCTGGCCGACCAGCGCGCCGCGGTGCACCAGCTCGCCGGGCTCGTTCGGTCCGCACGGCGAGCCGTCTTCGCGCAGCACCAGGATTTCGGCGTTGGGAATCGCCTTGCCGATGGAGTCTGGGCGGCGGTCGACCTCGTCGGGTGGCAGGTAGGTGGAACGGAAGGCCTCGGTCAGGCCGTACATCAGGAACGGCTTGGCCTTGGGCACCCGCTCGCGCAGCGCATGCAAGGTCTCGCGCGGCATGCGCCCGCCGGTGTTGGCGAAGTAGCGCAAATGCGTGTCGATCGCCGCCGGCCACTGCAGCTGCGTCAACTGTATATACAGCGGCGGCACGGCGGTCAGGCCGGTGACCTTTTCCCGCTCCAGTGCCTTGAGCACGTCGCGCGGCATCAGGTAGTTGAGCAGCACGACGCGCGCGCCGGCGTGAAAAGCGGTGGTGAGCTGGCTGAAGCCGGCGTCGAACGACAGCGGCAGCGCAGCCAGCAAGGTGTCGTCCTCGTTGTTCGCCAGATAGGACGCCACGCTCTTGGCGCCGGCCACCATGTTCCGGTGCGACAACACGACACCCTTGGGCTTGCCGGTACTGCCCGAGGTGTAGAGAATCGCGGCCATGTCGGTGTCGATGACACGGTGGCCCGGCGCCGGCGCGCTGCCCAGCAGCTCCGACCAACGCAGCACCGGGAGCGCATGGGGCAAGGTCGGCAGGTCTGGCGGCTGGCCGCTGGAGGGTTCAGTGACCACGACATGGCGCAGATCCGGGCAATGGCCCAAGGTGTCGCGCAGCAGCGCCAGGCGATCGGGCGAGGTCAGCAGCACCCGCACATTGCAGTCCTGCAGGATGAAAGCCACCTGCTCGGGCTTGAGCAGCGGGTTGACTGGCACGAACACGCCGCCAGCGGCCGGCGCGCCGAAGCTGGCGATCACAGTCTCGAACCGCTTCTCCAGGTAGATGGCCACCCGTTCGCCGCGGGCCAGGCCCAGGCCGATCAGACCGCTGGCGAAACGGGTCACCGCGGCATCCAGCTGTGCATAGGACAGGCTGTCGCCGCCCAGGGTCAGCGCCGTGGCCTGCGAACGCCTTGCGGCGGACACGGCGATCAGTTGCGGTAACAGGAAGGATTCGCTCATGGAGGGCCAGATCAGGCGCGCCGCGCCCAAGCGGCGCGGCAGTGCGCAAAAAGTATCGCATACGAGCTGCCGCAGTCCTGCCCCTTCGATGCATGAATCCGTGACTTTGACCGATCGGAGCGAGAATTATCAAATAGCGTCGAGCCTATCCGGCGCTGCCATCAAATTGCGTCCATGTTCAGTTCGGAAATGGCGACGGATCCGCCCTTTGGCGGCATGCGCATGCCCTTCAAGTAGAGACGAAGGGGCATGGGAAATGGGAGACCTGACCCCGGGCCCA
>CAZLDV010000047.1:0-24647 GCA_964558425.1 uncultured Rhodoferax sp.
TGGGCACGCGCAACATCAAGGTGGCGCTGCGGCGCCTGCGCAAGTTCGCGCGCGAAGGCCACGAGGAAGAGCTCGACCTGGACGACACCATCCGCTCCACCGCCGCCAACGCCGGCCTGCTCGACATCAAGATGGTGCCCGAGCGCCACAACAACGTGAAGGTGCTGCTGCTGATGGACGTCGGCGGCACGATGGACGAACACATCGCGCGGGTGGAGGAGATGTTCTCGGCCACCAAGACCGAGTTCAAGCACATGGAGTTCTATTACTTCCACAACTGTGTCTATGACTTCATGTGGAAGAACAACCGGCGCCGCTTTTCCGAGAAATTCGCGACCTGGGACATCATCCGCAAGTACAACAAGGACTACAAGCTGATCTTCATCGGCGATGCGACGATGAGCCCCTACGAGATCCTGCAGCCCGGCGGCAGTGTCGAATACAACAACGAAGAGGCCGGCGCCGAATGGCTGCAGCGGCTCACGCATGCGTTTCCCAAATTCGTCTGGATCAACCCGGAGCCGCAAGGCGTTTGGCAATACCGCCAGAGCATCAGTGTCATCGGGCAACTGATGAACCAGCGCATGTATCCCCTCACCATCAAGGGTCTGGAAGACGCGATGCGCCTGCTATCCAAGTAACCGCATGACCAGGTCATGGTTCCGCCCATGGGCGCTTGCCATTCTGGTCGTCGGTTGTGCGTTGTCTACCGGATGCGCCACGCGGCCGCAGACACAGGAGGGTGCAGACCCGGACGGCGTGTCGCAGTCCGACAGGACTGACAACACCCCCCATGCCTTCGAGGTCGACGTCAGCGCCAGCGACGACGTCAAGGCGTATCTCGAGCGCCATCTGGACTTGATGCGGTACCGGACACTGGCGGACCTGGACGATACCGAACTCGAACGCCTCGCCATCGCCGCCGACACGAATGTGCGCGAACTGCTCGCCACCCTGGGCCATTTTTCGCCGGTGGTCACGATCACGCGCACGGCCCGGGTCGCCGGTGGTGGAGCGGTACCCGTCGTGCACATCGTGGTGCAGGAGGGGCCCGCAACAAGCGTGCAGTCGGTGACGCTGTCGTTCCAGGGTGACATCGCCGAGAAGCCGCAGGCAGCCGGACAGCGCATGCGCATCCGAGACGGCTGGACCTTGCCGCCCGGCAAGACGTTCACCCAGGAAGCCTGGGACGATGCCAAGCGCCAAAGCCTGCGATTGTTGTCGGCCAACCGGTATCCGCTCGGCCGCATCGCCAGCAGCCGCGCCGAAATCGATCCGCCACAACAGTCCGCACGGCTTGACGTGACGCTCGACTCCGGGGCACCGTTTCGATTCGGTCCGATGCAGGTGCATGGGCTCGAGCGTTACCAGCCCGAACTGGTCGAGCGCATCGCGCGCCTGAAGCCGGGCAGCGAATACGACCAGGGCGCGTTGCTGGAAGCGCAGCAACGGCTGCAGGACAGCGGATTTTTCAATTCGGTCGTGCTGGAGATCGACGCGCAGGGAGACCCGCAGGCAGTGCCGGTGATTGCCACGGTGCGCGAGGCCAAGCGCAGCAACGTCCAGCTCGGTGTGGGTGTCAGTACCGACAGCGGACCACGCCTGTCGGTGGAACATACCAACCACCAGATGCCGTTGATCGGATGGCGTGCGGTCTCCAAGCTGCAACTGGACCGGGACACCCAGTCGCTGCAAACCGAACTCACCGGCCGGCCCGATGTCCAGCTGTGGCAATGGCAAGTCTTCGGCCAGTTGAAGAATGAGGATGCGGCCAACGTCAAGGTGCGCAGCCAGCAGTTGCGCGCCGGCCGGTTGCAGCGGGGCGACAAGATCGACCGCAACTACTACCTGCAATACGACCGCGCCCACACCAGCGGCACCGGCATCAACGAAAGTGCACGGTCCATCAGCGCCAACTACGCATGGACACAACGCCATTTCGACAGCCTGCCGTATCCCTCCGACGGTTACGGCCTGGGCGTCGAACTCGGCGGTGGTTACACGCTGGGCAGCCAACGCGATCCGTACCTGCGCAGCCGCCTGAACTGGCTCGGTGTGTGGTCGCTGGCGCCCCAAGCTGATCGCCAGACACGCGCCAGCGCCGGACGCATCGCGCTGCGTGTCCAGGCCGGCGCGGTGCTGGCGCGTGATGGCGCGCAATTGCCCAGCACCCAGCTGTTCCTGACCGGCGGCGACGCCACTGTGCGCGGATACGCATACAACAGCATCGGCGCCGCGCAAGCCAACGGCATCGTCACGCCGGGGCGCTTGCTGGCAGGCGCGAGCGTCGAATGGCAACGCCCGATCCTTGTCGATGGCCGCCCCAGTGAATGGGAAAGCACGGTCTTCATCGACACCGGCGCCGTGGCCGACAAGGCTTCGCAACTCAAGGCCAAGGTCGGCATCGGCGCCGGCGTACGGTACCGCAGCCCGGTCGGTCCCTTGCAGCTGGACCTGGCATATGGCCTGGACGCGCACAAGCTGCGCCTGCATCTGAGCGTGGGGTTCACCTTCTGATGCGCCGGCTGGGCTTTGTTCTGGTGTGGGTGGTCGAACTGGTGCTGGTTGCGGGCGCCGCATTGCTGCTCTCGGGATGGATCTGGAGCGGCACCGACGGTTCATTGGCAACCCTGCTGCGGCAGGTGCAACCCTACCTGCCCGCGGGTCAGACCCTGGTCGTGACCGACGTGCAGGGGGCCATCCGCGGCACCGGCCGGATCGGAACCCTGCACTGGCAATCCGGTGGCCTGGGCGTGCAGGCAACCGACCTGCGTTTTGCCTGGCAGCCATTGGACCTGCTCAAGCGCCGCATCACCGTGACGCAGATGGCGATCGCGCAGTTGCAGCTGGATGACCAGCGACCGCCATCGGCACCCCAGCCGCCACCCGAGGTGGTGCTGCCACTGGAGCTCGACGTGCCGTTTGCGATCGGCGAGGTTCGTCTGATCGGGGCAACCCCGATCGTGGTATCGGAGCTGAGCGGGCGTTACCGTTTCAATGACAACCAGCATCAGCTGGACGTGACATCGATCGCGGTTGCGCAGGGTCACTACACCGGGCGACTGAACCTGCAAGCGCGCATTCCGATGACGCTGGACCTGCAACTGCAGGGAAAGGTCAGCGCGCCGGTGGCCGAGGGCCGCAGCATCGCGCTGGATGCCTCAGCCACCGTGCGCGGGCCCCTCGCAGGCAGCAACCCGCATCTGGACCTGCTGGCCCAGCTGCAACCTGAAGCCGGCAACACCGGCGCCCAGTCCACGGCACGTGCGATGCGTGCCACGGTGACTGCGCAGATCAGCCCCTGGGCCGCGCAGCCGGTGCTACGGGCACAGTCCTCGTTCAACCATCTCGACCTGGCCGCCTTGTGGCCAGTCGGCCCGCGAACCCAGCTCACCGGCAATGCCTGGGTTCGACCCGTGGGCGCCGGCTGGCTGATCGACTTCAACCTGATCAACCGGTTGGCCGGCCCCTGGGACAAGGGCCAGTTGCCGCTGGAAAGTGCCAAGGGCTTGATCGAACTGGTCGAGCGCCAGTGGAGCGTGCAGTCGCTCAACGCCGAAGTCGGTGGTGGTCGCATCCGGCTGCAAGGTACGCTGGCTGATCCGTCCACCGTCAGCGCAACCACGGGTTGGGAGGGCCAGCTGCAGATACAAGGCGTCAACCCGGCGCTGATCTACAGCGCGGCGGAACCGGTGCGACTCGACGGCACGCTCAAGGCCCGCGCCGCGGGACAGGCGGTGGAGTTCGATGCCAACCTGCAACCGGCAGCGGGCCAGAAAACCCCGCCCGGATTGCGTGGCCTGCATGTGCGCGATGCGGTGGCGCACGGACGCTGGGCCGACGGCTGGTTGCGGCTGGACAAGCTGCGCATCCGTACCGCACAGGCCACGGTCGAGGGCACGATCGACATCGCGCTGGCCAGCCGGACCGCGCGCGGGCAATTGCAACTGCAGGCGCCGGGCATGCAGGCCAGGGTGTCGGGCCAGTTCGGGGCGCTGGACGGCAATGGCAATGCCAGCCTCACGGTGACCGATGCGGCACGCAGCCGCGCCTGGATCGCTCGCTTGCCCATGGTGCCCACTTCCATCGATGCCTTCGATGTGCAAGGCGGCGGCGAACTTGCCGCACGCTGGACCGGTGGCTGGGAATCCGTGCTGCACAACCGCGGCACGCCGCTCGAGCTGACGGCCAGCCTGCATGCATCGCGCTGGGTGATCCGTTCGGCCGCGCAGTTGCCGGACCAGGCGCTGCAGCTGCGCGACCTCGACCTGCGCGCGCAAGGCCGACTGGACGCGTTGCACGTCGACCTGCGCGGCACGGCATCACGCGCAGGCCAGCAAGCGCAGATCGTGGCATCGGCCATCGGTGGCCGCGAACCGGGCAGCAACTGGACAGCCACGCTGCGCACCCTGCAACTGCAACTGCAGGACCCGCAGCTTCCAGGACCCTGGAAGCTGGTATTGGTGCAGCCGGTGCGGGCCGACTTTTCGTCCCCATCGAGCCAGTGGGCGGTCGCCGCGGGCCAGGCCCGCCTGAGCGGCCCGCAGCCCGGGATTGCCGAACTGGCATGGGAGCCATTGACCATGCGCAGCGGGCCGGCAGCCCGGTTGCGCAGCAAGGGCACTTTGCGCGGACTGCCGATGGCCTGGATGACCTTGCTGGCGAAGACCGACCTGAATGCAGCCGGACTGAGCGGCGACCTGGTGTTCGATGGCCAGTGGGACATCACCGTGGCCGAGCAGATCGTGGTCCGCGCCAGCCTCGGCCGGCGCAGCGGCGATCTGCGTATCCACCCGGACGGCTTTTCCGCCAGCGACAAGCCCAACGGAGCCGCCCCGGCGGTGGACGCCGGCATCCGCGAACTGCTGTTGCAGGTACAGGCGGACGGCGATCGTGTCGCGGCGCAGTTTCACTGGGACAGCGAACGCGCCGGCAACGCGCAGGCGACTTTTGCAACCCGGCTCCAACGCGGCCCTGACGGCTGGTCATGGACACCCGACAGCCCGCTGGCAGCCAGCGTGCGCGCCCGCATGCCGCAGGTCGGCGTCTGGTCCCTGCTGGCGCCCCCGGGCTGGCGCGTGCGCGGCACGGTCGACGCCAACCTGGGGCTGGGGGGCACCCGCAAAGCACCCCAATGGAGCGGCGAACTGCAGGCCAGCGAGATGGCGGTGCGATCGGTCGTGGACGGCATCGAGTTCGGCAACGGCGAACTGCGTGTCTCACTCAAAGGCCAGCGGTTGAACATCGACCGGTTCAGCCTGCAGGGCGCAGGAGGCGCCAGCGGCGGAGCATTGACTGCCACCGGCTTCGCGACCTGGGCAGCGTCGGAAGGTGCCGATGCATCGCCGCTGCAGGCGATCGCGCTGCAGATCGACGCGAAGGCCGACGCGCTGCGGGTATCGGCCCGCGCCGACCGCCGACTCACCGTCTCGGGCAATCTGCAGGCCATGCTCGAACAGGCCAAGCTGCGTATCCGCGGTGCGTTGACGGT
The DNA here is from genome assembly GCA_964558425.1 of uncultured Rhodoferax sp. Taxonomy (GTDB): domain Bacteria; phylum Pseudomonadota; class Gammaproteobacteria; order Burkholderiales; family Burkholderiaceae_C; genus CAISIP01. Next base: position 5,492 of record CAZLDV010000047.1, read on the forward strand.
GGACCAGGCGCTGTTCATCTTGCCGGACGAAACCGCGCCGACCCTGGGCGACGACGTGATTGTGCTGCGCCCGGCCAAAGACCCGGTGGCCGGCGACACGGCGCCGTCACGACGCACCACCGCAGCCAGTACGCCCGGTAAAACATCGCTGCAGGCCGACCTCCAGGTCACGCTGGACCTGGGCAAGGATTTTCGGGTGCGGGGTCACGGCATCGACACCCGGGTGGCGGGTGTATTGGCGGTGAGCAGCACGCTCAAGCCGGGCGAATCGCCAATGGTGACCGGCGCCTTGCGCACGGTCGGTGGCCAATACCGCGCTTACGGGCAAAAGCTCGATATCGAGCGCGGACAAATGCGATTTGGCGGCGCCTATGACAACCCGTCGCTCGACATCCTTGCGATCCGTCCCCAACTGGCCCAACGGGTCGGCGTGCAGATCACCGGCACCGCATTGTTGCCACGGGTGCGCCTGTATGCGGAACCTGACCTGCCGGAGGCGGAAAAACTGGCCTGGCTGGTGCTCGGTCGATCCGGCGCCAACGGTGGCGCGGAGGCCGCCGTACTGCAGCAGGCCGCATTGGCCTTGCTGGGCGGGCAGGCTGCATCCGGGGGCATCGCCAGTCGGTTTGGGCTCGATGAGCTGTCGTTCTCGGGTGGCGCCGACACCGGCTCGGGCGGCACCAGCTCGGCAACGGTCACCCTGGGCAAGCGCATCTCGCGCAATTTCTATGTCGCCTACGAACGCAGCCTGGCTGGCACGCTGGGCACGTTCTCGATCTTCTATGACCTGTCCAGACGCTTCACGCTGCGCGCAAGCACCGGCGAGAAAAGCGCCATCGATCTGATCTTCAAGTACAGCTACGACTGAGTTTGCGGCACCCTGCCCACTCGGCCAGAGCCGGCAGACAGGCCGGTAACCGCATCTCGATCACTTGCCGCCCTGACCCGATGCCGAGATCGTCGCGGCTGATGGATAGCCCCAGCGCTTGAGTGTCGTGAATGCCGGTGCCGCTGAAACCAGGTTCCCACCGCGCCCAATCCGCCATAGGCTCGCGCCACAGTGCGAAGTGCCAATAGTGCACCCGCACGGTCATCGGGGTTGTCGACGGATTCCATTGCAGCTTTCAGATACTCGACTGCGAGTTCCCGGTCGGCGCGTGGTTCCTCCACTTCTCGTTCGTGGTGGGACACAGCCGCTTTCACAAGAATGAGAGAGATCGAGCTGATTTCCCCGACCCGCCAAGACTCACCCCGAATCAGCCCGCCACACCCGACATGGTCCTCGCGCGACCTACAATCTTTCGTCCCTCGCCATAGTTCAATGGATAGAACGGCCCCCTCCTAAGGGGCAGATGCAGGTTCGATTCCTGCTGGCGGGACCAGCTTCGTAGCCGCAACGGTCCGAAGCCTTCCGGCTTTTCCCGTTTTTCGCTCTCGGAATATTGAAATGTCGTGCGCTGGGGTCCGGCAATGTATGCCATGTTCCGGGTGCAAATGGGGGCACATCAGGGGCAAAATCAGGGAATCGAGGGGGCATATTCTGCATTCACCGGTCAGGCAAACCACATGAAGTTGGCGCAGCATCGGCCTGTTCAATTCCCCACTGGCTGAGTCAGCCCGGCTGATGCCCGTCACTACCATGGCACAGACGATCCACCGGGAGCCTGCATTCCTTCGCCGCAAACAAGTCGAGTTGCGCACAGGCCTTTCACGCAGCAAGATCTACCAGCACGATCTACCAGCACGTCAAGGATGGCGTCTTCCCCAAGCCCGTTCCGCTCGGGCCGCGCGCGGTCGGCTGGCTCGAGTCGGATGTGAGCGGATGCATCGCCACGCGGGTGAAGATCGCCAAGGACACTGCCAGGCCGTCGGCCTGAAGACCCGAATGCATGGCTGCCAACTCACTGTTACCGGCCGGACCGCCACGCCGTACGACGACCCCCACCGTCGCCGAGGTCATCGACGGGTTTCGGGCCGCACTCGGGGCACGCGATATCGTTGCGCCCACCGTCATCAGAGCCTGGTTGCCGAAGTTGGAATCGCTCGACGTGGGGGCACGCCCGATCAACGGAGTGCCGCCCATTTCCGCCCAGCTTGTATCTGGGCAAGGATCGCGATCTCATCGATGACACGCCACTCGCGGAGCACCTGGTTGTCGCGCAATTCGAAGTGACTCGCGCCCAGTACATTCACTGGTGTTCCGGTCAAGGGGCCGTAAGTCGGCACACCGCTGTACGTGCCGCGCAATAGCCATATCACGGCGACGCGCAGGCCGTTTTCCGGTCCGTCGAGCACCGCGATATCGCGTACCTCCACCTGTCCATCCGGGAAGCTGGCCAATAAATTCACCAACTCGATCTGATACGGGTCGATTCCCTGCAATCGCTTCATCCGGTTGTAATGGCACACGACCTGCGTGCTGTAGTACTTGCGGACCAGGTTGAACATCCGCCGGTTCCAGACTTCTTCAAAGATGGCGTGCACCAGCGCACACTCTTTCGCATGACGCGCAGGGCGCGACCCGGACACGCCCACCGCAAAAGGATCCGTTATGCGGCCAGCGAACGCGCCAGTCGCCGCGTCGAGCTCCATGGCCCGTCCCAGTACCGGGCTGGAACCCGCGAGGTCGGCGGCAATCTTGTAGGGATCGAGGCCAAGATGTTCGAGCACCGCCATCTCGTCGCGCACTATCCACTCTTCAACGACCTTGTTGTCTTGCACCAGGCAATGTGCAACTGTTCGCGACATCCAGTCGCGTCCGGTGGGCGGGCCGTAGGTCCAGTAGCCCGTATGGGTGCCGCTCTTGAAAACCCGGTGGGAACTGACAAAACCGTTCACGCCACGTTGCTCCCAGACGACATCCTCCGCGGTACCACCGCCCCCATTGGGAAATGCCGCAAATTTTTGAAGCGAATTCTGCATGACGTAGTCGTAGTCGTAAGTCTCTCCGTATGCAGTGTGCACCTTGACGTCAAGCGCATAGTGATCGCGCAAGCGCCCAAGCCCTCGGTCAACCCAGATGGCATCGGTCCAGCTCAAAATGTAATCGCGCGGGTCGCGATATGGAGCGTAGGCGGCCGGAGAGAGATCGAAAAGTTGTTCGGCGACGGTCATGGTGTTGGATGGCTATGGGGATGGGCAGGGGAAAGGAGATCGTTGGGATTCCTGGAAAGCGAGCGTAGCTGCGGCTTCCTTGTCCTGCCAATCGCGGCGCAAGCCGCAGGGCAAGGCGGCCACGGTTGCTGGGCTGTCGCGCTGGCGTTGCTTTGCGTAAAGTCAGTAGCTGAGCGCAGGCAAATGTCTTTGGCCCAGTACCTGTGAAGCTTGCCGTCGATGCCACGTTCGTCCGCAATCTGCCGGGCGATGCCGTAGATGAAATTGGGAAAGTCCTTGCATTTGCCCAGAATCGGTTGCATGCATCGTCATTGATTCATTCGATGGACAGATGTTATTTGCGAATTCTGGCAGGTCCAATACTTGTTATTTTGGTATCAATTCAAAAATTGTTATAGATGGCAAGAATTGTCATTGAACGCCCTGCGCGACCGCAGTGCAATTCTTCGGCCAGTATCACGAAGCAATGCAACGACTTCACGTCAAGCCTATTGGCACCCGACTGTTCGCGTCACGCGCTTGCTGCGGCCCTACGCCGAACAAGGCGCGGAAGGAACGTGCGAAATGCGAGCTACTGACAAATCCGCATTGCAGCGCCACATCACGTACCGAGTCTCGGCCATTGATCAGCACGAAGCGCGCGTGGGTCAAGCGCAACTTGAGCGCCCAAGCAGTTGGAGTCATGCCGACCTCGGCCTTGAACAGTCGTTCCATTTGACGCAGGCTCATGCCGGCGTGCCGTGCCACAAATGATGCCGACAACGGGCTGGCCATGTTGCGCTCGATCAGCAGCATTGCCTTGCGCACGCGGGGTTCCTCGGTCGGCACGCCTATCGGTGGCTGCGGCTGGGGAGAATCAGCCGAAAGCGGCGCGCGCTCGATCATGATGCGAAGCGCCTTGGCAGCCAGCAAGGGGCCGCAGTGCTTCGAGATCAACCATGAGGCGAGATGCACGACACTGGTGCCTCCTGGGCATGTAAGGCGATCTTCGTCCACCTCAAACAAGGAGTTTGAATTCGAGACCAATTCTGGATAAGCGTCGACGAACTGCGCGTAGTGAAACCAGCTGACACAGCAACGACGCCCCGCCATGAGCCCGAGACGGGCGAGCACGAACGATCCGGTGCACACACCGATCAACGGCACTTCGCGCTTCGCGGCAAGTCGCAAATAGTCTGCCAGCGCCGGAGCCAGCTGCGGGCCATCAAGCAACCCTCCCACAATGGCCACGTAGTCAAATTGAGTCGGATCTTGAAGCTCCGAAGTAGGCAACACCGCCAGCCCGCAGCTGGATCGAATCGGCAACATGTCGTGACTCAGGATTGCCCAGTCACATTGAATGGGCCGGCTTCGGTCTCCATCGTCTGCCGCCAGGCGAAGCGTATCCACGAACGCAGAAAGTGCCAGCAGGGTGAACTTGGGCGACAAGACAAAAGCTACCGAAAGCTTCCTGTTCTGACGGCGTCTGGGGGCGTTGGGTTCAGACAAGACTTTGGCTTTCGCTTTTGGCTGTGTTGTCGCAAGGCGACACGATTTTCGCCTTGCGCCGGTAGGGAGTGTATGCACTGAAGACGCCCGTCTGACGATTTTGACCAACACCTCGACCCCACCTTTCGGGGAGGGGTTCAGCCTCGACGCTGTGGCGCATGGTTCATGGTCAACGACAGTGGTCAGTGGTCAGTGGTCAGTGGTCAGTCCTATCCTGATGAAACTGTTGACGCCCTGTGCCTTCGACAATTGGATAGATCGCACCGGCCGCAAGTCAGGGGACGACTATGGGAATCCAGTTGGCTGCATCCGCTGGGGCTGGCCTTGCTTCTTCCTGCCTATCGTCATCGCCCATCGGTATGAGGCACCGTTGTTTTCTGCGTATCGCTTGATCACGGGATCGATGTCCTGCTGGCGGGCCACCTTCGAAACCGGAACGGGCCAAGGCCTTCGGGCTTGTTTCGATGTTGACTTTCAGATTGTCGAAGTGTCGTGCGCTGCGCTTGAGGAAAATCTGCCGGGTTCCGGTTGCTCTCGGGAGTGCATCAGATTCCAGTGCAGCACACACAAGGTAACTGGAGTGGTGCCATGGAGGGAAACTGCAAGCCTGCGGCGCCGGTCGGCCATGCAGTCCACGGGCAATGACGACACTCCAGTCTGGCCAGGCTGCACGGCGCGCGATCCGCATCCCGGTGTTGATGACCGGCTGGCCATTTGCAGGTTCGACTCAAGAACCTGCCACGGCCTTCTCAGAGGGCCACACGAAGACCGCCTTCGCTGGATGCCCGGCTGCCACGACGATCTTTTCATGCAGGCTCCTGCCGTCAAAGGTCGCATCAACCTGATAGTGACCAGGTGCCAGTTTGGCCAACAAGAACGGACCATCCGACTTGACTTTGAGTTTGACCTGCTGCCGGGCATCGCGGACCTCCACCGCCACACCGGCGGCGAAGTCGGCTCGCTGTTTGTCCTTGACCGCGAATTCCAGGGTCAGCGGCCAGTCGTGGCTGGCTCGCTCGAACGAAGAGGACTCGGCTTGCCCTATGCCGCCGGTCACATAGTCGATGCTCCCCATTCGCTGGACGGGCGGCAGGCCGGTGCTGGCTGCGCAGGCCATGGATGCAGCCACCATCAACGCGCCTGCCGTTGAAATCAGGGCCAGCTTGTGTGCAAGTATCTTCATGACAACTCCTATGGATTTGATACGCAGCGAATGGATGCAGCGCGCTGCGATGGGCGCTGCCCGCTTGTTGGCGCAGGGTGAGTCGATCGGTTCCGCCCTGCCCTGCCCGAACAACAAGAAGGATAGATTCGCAAAGTGGCCCAGATAATCATGCATCGCTCCTTTGGCCCGTTGACGAAGTGGCCACAGTCTGACGCAACCAGCTTATTCAGGACTTAAACGCACCGACCTTGTATCCTCGGGGTCCATACGCGACACGAACAAGAGTGAACCCATGACCATGACCCACGTGGTGAATACCGCGACATTGACCCGGTCCTTCTTCGCCTGCGCTCGATTGGCGCTCACGGACTCCCACAGGGTCCACGTCAGGCCGGCGAGCGGCGACGCGATCGCCTGGCCATGCACCAAGGCGGGAAGATACCGTTTTGCGAGCGTGCTGCCAGGCTATCCCGAGGCCGGCACGATTGAACAGGCGCTCGTGCAGTGAAGCGCCGCGCATGGCTGGCCAGTGCCGCCTGGTTCCCGCTGCTGCAGGTGATTCCCGCCGCTGCGGCGGTCCAGATCCAGGTCTACAAGAATCCCGACTGCGGCTGCTGCACCGGGTGGGTCGACCACCTCAAGGCAGAAGGTTTCTCTGTCACGGTGACGGAAGTCGCCGACACCGCATCGGTCCGACAGCGCCTGGGGCTGCCCGATACATACGCCAGTTGCCACACGGCTGTGATGGATGGTTACGTGATTGAAGGCCACGTGCCTGCGCTCGAGGTCAGGAAGTTGCTGGCCAGCCGACCCCTGGCGCTGGGCCTGGCCGTGCCCGGCATGCCCGTCGGTTCTCCGGGTATGGAAATGGGTGCCCGTCGGGACCGATACAAGGTCTTGCTGGTGGACCGCGCCGGCCGCGCAAGCGTCTTTGCAAGCTACCCGAAATAGTCCCTATCCAAGGGCGAGCTGCGCACAGCGCAGAAGCACGCCCATGCATTGACCCTCGCGCACCACCGGGTCCGATTGCGGGCAGCGAGCCGGCTGCAGTGCCGATCGCCCTAAAAGCCCATGCTGGCGCCAGCGCCAAGCAGCGTTGCGACGCCCAGCAAGGCAAAGACGCCGGCGGCAACCGCATGCACCAGGGTCATCGGAATCTTCGCCGCCAGCCGGTCGCCAGCGAACACGGCAGGAACATCGGCCAGCAGCATACCCAGCGTCGTTCCGGCGACGACCAGCATGGGGCTTGCGTAGTGCGCAGCCAGCGCGACCGTTGCGATCTGGGTCTTGTCACCCATTTCGGCCAGAAAGAACGTGACGAAGGTTGCGCCAAACACCCCCAGCTTCCTGGCCACCTGGGTTTCTTCGTCCTCGATCCGGTCTGGAATCATGGTCCAGATGGCCATGCCCACAAAGGATGCAGCCAGTATCCAGCGCAGCGTTGTCGGGGAAACCATGTCGGTTATCCAGGCGCCAAGGGCTCCGGCCAAACCATGGTTGATGAGGGTTGCGCAAAGAATGCCCGCGATGATGGGCAAGGGCCTTTTGAATCGCGCCGCCAGAATGAAGGCGAGCAATTGGGTCTTGTCGCCGATTTCGGCCAGTGCAACAACCCCGGTAGAGACCAGTAACGCTTCCATGCAGATTCCAGGGCCGGACAAAAGACGAATGACCACGACGCCTCCCCGGCCTATGCGAAGGCGAAGTGGTCAAAGGTCTTGCCAAGTTCAGGAACCGCGTACGCCATGACCGACGGGTCAAGCATGTTGACGCACGCCTCTTGTTCGCAAGAGCGGCTACTCCCCAATGACTGCGCGGATCATATCCCAGTCAATGCCGGTGCACGACTGCGCACTGCGGCCGATTGAATGGCCTGGAGACGGCGCAACTGTCACTGCCTGGGCGTCCAGCTGGCGATCGCCTGGCGACTGAACACTGTCAGCTGTTGCATGGTTTGCTGCACCGCGGTGCTGGCGGCCGTGACGCCGCCGTAAGGGTCGTCGCTGGCGGCAGGCACGACGGTGTCGAACTCGCGCCATGCCAGCACGCGGCGCGAACGGTCTTCGACCAGCGTTGCACGCAGGGTAAAGCGTACCTGGCTCGGCCGCGTCTGGAACTCGTGCTGCAGGCGCACGATTTCGGTATCGAGCCGGATGTCGCCGCCTGCCGCGCCGGAGGCCGGCGATACCGCCGAGAACACGCCGCTGCGTGCCATCGCCTCGACCAGCAAACCCTGCAACATGCGCGACGGCGTGTCGACCCATTCGTTGTGCGCGAAATATTCGATCTGATGCTCTTGACGGATATAGATGATGCGTTGGCTGTCGAAGCCCGCTGCAGCCCCAGGCGCGAGCACCAACAGCGTCGGCGCCGTTGCATGGGATGGTGCCGGCCGTGGCGCATCGGGAGCCGATCGGCCGGGCGTTGGCCCGAGCGTGTAGAAGCGCGGCGGTGCAGTGCCCGATGGTTTCAGTACGCTGCAGCCACCGAGCAGCGCTGCTGCCAGCAGCAGGAAACATGCAACGAGCGGTTGAAGCACCGTGCGGTGCGTTTGACTGGTCATGGTTGGGTTCCTGTTTCTCCGGGGCCCGCTTGCACCGGTTGGCGGCCAAACAACAGCCCGCGCGGATCGCGCTCGGTCTGGTCGCTCAGGCGGCGCAACGACCTGGTCAGCGCCGTCAGTTCGCCCATCAGGCGTTCGAGTTCGGGCAAGGTCTGTGCGCTGATGCGCTGCATGTCGGCGCCGATCGCATCGACGGTCTTGCCGGTGCCGTTGCTGGTTGCGACCACCGATTGGCCCATGGCCTCGATTGCCTGCGCGCTGCGCCCGATGCGCTCGAGCACAGGGCCGATCTGGGCGCTGGCCTGGGAGGTGTTTTTCAGCGTCTGACCGGCGCTCGTGATCGCCGTGTCCAAGGTGGTGCGGCGTGCCGCGATGGTGCGCGAGACACTGGCAATGTCGGCCAGCGCGCTCGAGAACGCCTGCCGGTTGGCCGGGCTCAGTACCTCGTTGATCGTGGTCGAGGTGCTGTCGAGCCGGGTCAACACGTCGGTCAGCACGGTCTCGAGCCGTGTACTGAGCGACGGTTTGGTCTGTATCACCGGATGCTGCTGTCCCTCGCGGCGCATGAGCGGCGGCGAGCCGGCCGTTCCGCCACTGAGTTCGACATAGGCGATGCCGGTCAGGCCCTGGGTCTTGAGTGTGGCCACGGTGTCTTCCTTGACCGGTGTGCCGCGTTCGATCTGGAAGCGCAGATTGACGCGCTGCGGATTTGCCGCGTCGAGCCAGATGCGCTCGACCTGCCCGACGTCGACGCCGTTGTACTTCACCGGCGCCTTGAGGTTCAGACCCGACACCGATTCCTCGACCGATGCATCGTAGCGATCGTACTGGGTCTGGTAGGCGCCGCCGGAGGCCAGCCACAACACCACACCGACCAGCGCCGCTGCCAGCAGCAACACGAAGGCGCCGACCAGCGCGAAATTCACTTTGCTTTCCATGCCACCTCCGGCCCTGCGGGCAATGATTTGTCCCCGGTGCCATCGCCATCGCCGGGTGTGACGGCGGCACGTGCCGAACGCCCGCGTGCGCCTGCAAAATACGGCCGCACCGCCGCGTTGTCGAGTTCCGCCAGTTCGGCCATCGCGCCCACCGCCTGCACGCGCCCGGCGCCGAGCACGGCCACCCGGTCTGCCACCTGCCACAACAGGTCCAGATCGTGCGTGACGATGACGATCGTCAGTCCGAACAGACTGCGCAATTCGCGTACCAGCGTATCCACACCGGCGGCACTTTGCGGGTCGAGTCCGGCCGTAGGCTCGTCCAGGAACAGCAGTTGCGGATCGAGCGCCATTGCACGCGCCAGCGCTGCGCGCTTGACCATGCCGCCGCTGAGCTCGGACGGATAGCGCGCGCCGGCCTGCGCTTCGAGCCCGGCCAGCGCGATCTTCCATGCGGCAATGCCCTCGATCACCGTGTCATCGAGTTCGGTGTGTTCGCGCAACGGCCAGGCGACGTTCTCGGCGACCGTCAGCGAGCCGAACAACCCGCCCTTCTGGAACATCACACCCCAGCGCCGGCGCAAGGCGTTCGCCTGCTTGCGGTCCAGTGTCTGCAGGTCCTGGCCGAACACCCGGATCGAACCCGCGTCCGGACGGTGCAGCAGGACCATCTCGCGCAACAGCGTCGACTTGCCCGAACCACTGCCGCCGATGATGGCAAGGATCTCGTTGCGCCGCACCTGCAGGTCAACGCCGTCATGCACCCGTTGCGTGCCGAAGCGGGTGCACAATCCGCGCACGTCGATGGCCAGTTCTTCGACTTGCTGCATATCAGAGCCCGACGATGCTGAACATGACGGAGAACACCGCGTCGGCGACGATGACCAGGAAGATGGCCTGCACCACACTGCGTGTGGTCTGGCGTCCGACACTGTCGGCCGCGCCGCGCGTGCGCAGCCCCTGGAAACATCCGACCAGCGCGATGATGGCGGCAAACACCGGCGCCTTGCCGACTCCGACGAGGTAGGTCGTGACGCTGATGGCGTTGACGAAGCGGTCCAGAAAATCTGCATGGCCGACACCCAGTCGGGCCTGTGCCATGACCATGCCGCCGGCCACGCCCAGCACATCGGCGAAGACCGTCAGCAGCGGCACGACGATCAGCAGCGCGAGCAGCTTGGGCAGCACCAGGATCTCGATCGGTGACAGTCCGATGGTGCGCATGGCGTCGATCTCCTCGGTTACCGCCATCGTGCCGATCTGCGCCGCATAGGCCGATCCGGATCTGCCTGCCAGGATGATGGCAGTGATCAGCGGCGCGAATTCGCGCAGCATCGACACCCCCACCAGATCGGCGACGAAGATGTTGGCGCCAAAGCGGCGCAGCTGATCGGCAGCCTGGTACGCGACGACCACGCCGAGCAAGAAGGACAGGATCGCGACGATGGGCAAGGCGTCGACACCGGCGCTGCGGATATGGAACAACACCGGGCGCCAGCGAATGCGCGACGGGTGCGCGATCCACGACAACAAGGCCAGCACCGTTTCACCGACGAAGGAAAGACTGGCCAGCAGCTGTTCTCCAGCGCGCCAGCCGCGTTGCCCTATGCGGTGCAACACGCCGGGACCGGTTTGCGAAGTGGGCAGCGCAGCGGCCTTCGCGCTGCGCTGGCTTTCGACCTGCTTGCCCACCAGTGCGTACAACGGCAGGAACTCCGGGCGCAGACCCTGCAATGCGATGCACGCTCCCTGGTCCTCGAAGCGCCGCATCACAGCATGCAGCAACCAGGCCCCGGCCGTATCCATCGCGTCGACGCGCTGGGCGTCGGCAACTGCCGGTATGGCGGCAGACGGCCGCAGTGCCCGCAGCTGCGCGTCCAGGTCACCGACACCCACGGCCGTCCAATTTCCGGACAGCAGCACATGGCCCGCAGTCGGTTGTGCAACCGCGGCTGCGCGGCTTGGCGCAGGCGGGCCGGCAACTGTCAGCGGCATGGGGTGTCCTGGTAGGCTGGGGGGTCCACCGCCCGCATGCCCACTTGCAGCGTCGAACGACCTGCGCATTGGAGGGATTCGGGATGTGCCCGATGGTCACCGGGCGTACGACTGGGCTGTCGTTGCGCAAGGTTGAATGGCATCGGCTGCGGAAGTGGAGCAGAGATGCCGCAGTATCTGCAGGCATCCCGTTGGCGACCAGCGGACACCAACGCCTGCACGGGTAGTCGATCTCCTACGCACCACCTTCGCGCGGGCGCGACGACTCACACGCTGATGTATGCTCAACTGGGCGCTTGACCATCATTGACTGTGCATGAGCCTTCAAACTGCAACCACCATCCTGATCGTTGACGACGCGGCCGAGAACCTGAGCGTCCTGAGCGGGTTGTTGCGGCCGCAATACCGGGTTCTCGCGGCCACCTCGGGGGAGGACTGTCTGCGCATCGCCAGCAGCCAGCCGCAGGCCGACCTGATCCTGCTGGACGTCATGATGCCGGGCATGGACGGCTACGCCGTGCTGGCGCGTCTGCTGGCCGATCCGGCCACGCGCGACATCCCGGTGGTGTTCATCACCGCGCTGGCCGGCATGAACGACGAGGAGCATGGACTGCGCCTGGGTGCCGCCGACTACATCAGCAAGCCGATCCAGCCGACCGTGGTCCTGGCCCGGGTGCGCACACAACTCGATGCCAAGAAGGCCCGCGACTGGATGAAAGACCAGAACGCGGCGCTGGAGGCTGAAGTGAAGCGCCGCATGTCCGAGAACGACCTGACGCAGCAGGTCGGCATCCGCGCGCTGGCGCATCTGGCCGAATTGCGTGACACCGATACCGGCAACCATATTCTGCGCACGCAGGGCCACGTACGCCAACTCGCCACCCGCTTGTCGGAGCATCCGCGCTTTCGCGCCATCCTGAGCCCGACCTACATCGATCTGCTGGCCCGCTCCGCGCCGTTGCACGACATCGGCAAGGTCGGCATTCCCGACCATATCCTGCTCAAGCCGGGCAAGCTCAGCGCCGACGAATGGGCCATCATGCGAACCCATGCCGCGCGCGGCAGCGCGGCCCTGGAACTCGCCGAACGCGGTATCGATGTCCCGCCGGCGTTCCTCACCGTCGGAAAGGAAATTGCACACTGGCACCATGAACGCTGGGATGGCAGCGGGTATCCCGATGGCCTTGCAGGCGAAGCCATCCCGGTTTCTGCGCGCCTGATGGCAATCGCCGACGTGTTCGATGCACTGGTCTCGGTGCGCGTATACAAGCCGGTGCTTCCCTATGCTGCAGCCCGTGACATCATTGCCGCCGGGCGCGGCACGCATTTCGATCCGGACATGTGCGACGCCTTTGTCGCCGGTTTCGACGAATTCGTCGCCATCGCCCGACGTTACGCCGACACTGGCGGCCGGCCTGCACCGGGCCCGTCAACATGATCCTGCCACCGCCCATCGCCATTGCAGCCCAGGACGCACCATGAACGCGACCGACCACGACGACGATGGCCAACGGCGCCAGTCGCAGGCGGCGCTCGAGGCCAGCGAGGCGGCTTACCGCGCCATGTTCGAAGCCAACCCGCAGCCAATGTGGGTCTACGCGCTGGACAGCCTGGTGTTCCTGGCGGTCAACGACGCCGCAGTCGCGCATTACGGGTACCGCCGTGAGGAATTCCTGCGCATGACGATCAGGGACATCCGTCCGACCGAAGACCTGACCCGGCTGTCAGGCACGCTTGGGCAGCTCGGGGTGGGAGGCATCCACCACACGGGACAGTGGCATCACCAGCGCAAGGACGGCAGCCTGATGCTGGTCGAGATCACATCGCACGACCTGGTTTTCGACCATCGGCCGTCGAGACTGGTGTTGGCCTACGACGTCACGGAACGCGAACGTGCAGTCGCTGCGCTGCGCCAGCAGCGCGACACCCTGGAGCGCTTCAACAGCTTGGCGGTTGACCGCGAACTGGCAATGATCCAACTCAAGCGGCAGGTGAATGCGTTGTCACGGCAACTCGGGCAGGCTGCGCCGTTCGACCTGGACTTTGTCGATGACCCGGATGCGTTCGAAGCCCGGTATCCCAGCATGGCCGACGAGGGGCACGCTGACGGCGGGCTGGGCGCGGCCCCTGCGCAGCAAAAGGCCATCGTGCCGCAGGGTCGCCCGCAACGGTGAACGCTGCAAGGCGTCTTTGCGCTGGAGGGTGCGCTGCACATGCAGCGGTCTTGATCCGTGAGCGCCTGGCCTGTGCACGCGTCGGCACAACAGGCCATGGCCTTGCGACAGTGAATGGCGCCGAGGCGCTCGATGCCCGCTGGCGGTGTGTCACCGTCGCCGACAAGGGTATCGGTGGCATCGGCATTGCGGCTGAATCCGCGTTAAGCTCTCCGTCGTGCGCAAATGCCTGCACACGCGCCGCGACTGTTCGCGTTAACGGAGGGTGCCACGCCATGGGTCAAGATCGGCCGATCGCCGTCCTGCTGGTTGTGCAGAGCCCCGGCGATGCACTGCGGTTGCAGGCGGCCCTGGCTGCGCTGGCCCCAGGCCAGTTCACCATCACCGCGGTCAAACATCTGGCGGATGCGCTGGCCTTTATCCAGGGAGCGCCCTTCGACGCCGTGCTATGCGACCTGGACTTGCCTGCCAACGCCGGTCTGGCGACCGCGCAGGCCCTCGCCGCCGCAGCGCCCGCCTTGCCGCTGATCGTCTTGACGGGGTCGGGACAGGGAGAACACGGTCGCGCGGCGATCCGAGCGGGTGCACAGGAGTACCTGACCAAGGACGAGGCGAATCCGTCGTCCATCGCCCGCACGCTGCGCCATGCAGTCGAGCGCAAGCGGCTGGAGAATGAGCTGCGCAGCGTCAACGAGACGCTTGAACAGTGCAAGGCCAGCGCCGCGAGGCAGCAGATCGAGCAGATCGCCGCGCTCGAGACCCAGCGCAAGGCCCGGCTGGCTGCGCTGAACCTGATGGCGGACGCCGTTGCCGCGCGCAACCAGGCTTTGGATGCGCGCGCCGCGCTGGCGCTGAGCGAGGAGCGTCTGCGGCTGGCACTTGATGCGGGCAAACAGGGGATCTACGACCTCAACGTCCAGACCGGCGAGGCACAGGTGAACGCCGAATATGCCTTGATGCTGGGCCATGAGCCAGACGCATTCCACGAGACCCATGCAGCTTGGATCGCGCGCCTGCATCCCGACGATCGGGAGCGTGCAGGCCAGACCTACCGCCGCTATATCGACGGCAAGATCCCTGACTACCGCGTGGAGTTCCGGCAACGCACGCGCACCGGCGACTGGAAGTGGATCTTGTCGATCGGTTCCGTGGTGCAGCATGATGCGGCGGGACTGCCCCTGCGGATGATCGGCACCCACATGGACATCGACGCGCACAAGCAAGCCGAGCAAAGGGTCTTGCGGGTCAACCAACTGTACGCCGCACAGAGCCAATGCAACGAGGCCATGGTGCGCAGCACCAGCAGACAGGAGTTGTTCCAGGCCATTTGCCAGCTCCTTGTGACCAGCGGTGGCATGAAAATGGCGTGGATCGGCCAACGCGCCGCGCAAGGCCGGGACATCATTGCCCTGGCCTCGTTCGGCGACCACACGCGATACCTGTCCGATATCCGGATCGTGATCGACGCCCACGACCCCCTGGGCGCGGGCCCTACCTCCACCGCCCTGCGTGACAGGCAGCCAGTGTGGAGCCAGGATTTCTGCAACGATCCGCTGACCGCGCCCTGGCATGACCAGGGCGCGCAAGCGGGCTGGGGCGCCTCGGCCGCGCTGCCGTTGCGATGCAACGGGGAGGTGGTCGCGGTACTCAGTGTGTACAGCGGTGAAGCGAACGCGTTCGACGCCGACCGATCCGGCCTGCTGGTGGACGTGGCGCAGAGCATCAGTTACGCGCTCGACAACTTTGCACGCGTGGCTGCGCGTGACGCAGCGCAACAAGAACTGAGCGAGAGTCGATCACAAATGGAACGTGTGGTCCTGAACGCCCCCTTCCCTCTGATGGTGCACACCGAGGATGGCGAAGTCTTGATGATCAGCTACTCGTGGACGGAACTCAGCGGGTATGTGCTGGCCGACATCCCGACCTTGTCGGACTGGACGCGCCAGGCCTTGGGCGTCGGCGGAGGGCCGGTCGAGCCGGAAGTCGACACGCCACACGCCCGGGACCACAAGCTCAACGAGGGCGAAGTCACGGTGCGCACCCGGACCGGCGCAAAGCGCTGCTGGGAATTCATGTCGACCGATCTGGGCCGGAGCAGCAGCGGACGGCACCTCGTGCTGCGTGCCGCGATCGACGTCACCGAACGCAAGGCGGCGGCGCAGCAGTTGCGCAAGCTCTCACAGGCAGTGGAACAGAGCCCGGAGAGCATCGTCATCACCAACACGCGGGGCGCCATCGAATACGTCAATGAAGCGTTCCTGAGGGCCAGCGGATACACCCGCGAAGAACTCCTCGGGAACAACCCGCGCATGCTGCAATCGGGCAAGACCCCCGCGGCGACCTATGCAGACATGTGGCAGACCCTGGCACAGGGCTTGCCATGGAAGGGCGAGTTCCACAATCGCCGCAAGGACGGCAGCGAGTATTTCGAATTTTCGATCACCGCACCGCTGCGCGATCCCGACGGAACGGTGACCCACTATGTGGCGGTGAAGGAAGACATCACCAAGAAAAAGCAGATGGGCAAGGAGCTCGACCGGCATCGGTACCATCTGGAAGACTTGGTTACCACGCGCACGGCGGAACTGACCGCCGCGCGCCAGCAGGCGGAGAGCGCCAACCTGGCCAAGAGCGCCTTCCTGGCAAACATGAGCCACGAGATCCGCACGCCCATGAACGCCATCATCGGCCTGAGCCACCTGCTGCGCCGCTCGGGTGCCACGGCGCAGCAGACCACGCGGCTCGACCAGATCGACAGCGCGGGACGCCATCTGCTGTCGATCATCAACGACATCCTCGACCTGTCCAAGATCGAAGCCAACCGCCTGCAGATCGAGAGCACCGACTTTCACCTGAGCGCGGTGCTCGACAACGTCGCGTCCCTGATCTCCGCCGCTGCGCAGGCCAAGGGGCTGCGGGTCCACGTGGATACCAATTCCGTGCCGATGTGGCTGAGCGGCGATCCGACGCGGTTGCGCCAGGCCTTGCTCAACTATGCCGGCAACGCGGTCAAGTTCACCACCCGTGGTTCGGTCGACCTGCGTGCCAAGCTGTTGCAGGACAACACCGATGCCTTGCTGGTGCGTTTCGAGGTTCAGGACACCGGCATCGGCATCGCGCCCGATACGCTGGGCCGGCTGTTCCAACCCTTCGAACAGGCCGACAGTTCGACCGCGCGCATCTTTGGTGGCACCGGCCTGGGTCTGGCCATCAGCTCCAAGCTGGCAAAGCTGATGGGTGGCGAGGCGGGCGTCGACAGCACGCTGGGCGTAGGCAGCACCTTCTGGTTCACCGCGTGGCTGCGACGCGGCCACGGCGTCATGCCGACTCCGCGGCCCGGCCGCGACGCCACCGACGCCGAGACACAGTTGCGACGACATCACGCCGGAGCGTATCTGCTGCTGGCCGACGACAATGCCATCAATCGCGAGGTGGCGCTGGAGTTGCTGCACTGCGTCGGCCTGGCCGTGGATACCGCGACCAATGGCCTTGAAGCCGTGGCCAAGGCCGGGGAGCACGCCTACGACCTGGTGCTGATGGACCTTCAGATGCCACTGATGGGTGGCCTGGAGGCCACCCGTTCGATCCGGGCTTTGCCGGGATGGGCCCATCGACCGATCCTGGCGCTCACCGCCGACGCCTTCGATGCCGAACGGCAAGCCTGGAAACAAGCGGGCATGAACGATTACCTGACCAAACCGATCGAGCCGGACCTGCTCTATGCCGCTTTGCTGAAATGGCTGCGACCGGGTTCAGGGCAGCAGGCCGCGGACACCAGGCAACCGGGCCCTGATCGCGCTGGTGGCCGTGTGTCGATATCCGGCGCTGCCTCGCCACCGGCCGCAGCGATCGATGCATCCACGGCGCTGGCAAAGCTGCAGGCAGTCCCAGGGCTGAACCTGGCACGCGGCCTGAACAGCCTGATGGGCAACGCCGACCGCTATCTGGACCTGCTGCAGCGCTTCGTGCAATCGCACGCCAATGACATGCATCAGATCGATGTCTGCCTTGCGCAGGACGATCTGGCCACAGCCACCCGGCTGGCGCATACGCTCAAGGGCACCGCCGCAACGCTGGGCGCCGACAAGCTTGCCGGCCTGGCGCGGGAATTGGAAGACGTACTGCGATCGCGGGGACAGGCGGGCGTTCACAGCGATGACCTCGACGCGCAAACCGGGGCGGTCCAGGCCGAGATCGCTGCACTGACCGCCGCTCTGCCGTCGCGCAGCGCAGCGCCGGTCGCACGCGGTGCACGGTTGCCGCCGCCGGCCCTCTCGGCGCTGCTTGACCAGCTCGACGCATTGTTGGCGAGCAGCGACACCGAAGCGATTTCGCTGTACGAGCACAATGCCCAGTCGCTGCAGGCTGCCTTCGGGCCGCGCTGCGATGTGCTGCAACGGCAGCTGCGCGGGTTCTCGTTCGCTGCGGCGCGTGCGAGCCTGCAGACGCTGCGCCAGACCGATCAGGGGCCGGCCGACCCGGCCTGACGCCGCGCAAGCCGCAGAGGTAGACCGACATGCTCGACGCTGCAGTCCGAAACGCTTCCATCCTCGTGGTGTCCGACCGCAGCGGCGATGCCGCGCTGGTCAAGCGGCTGCTGTCCGACGAGTTCGACGGTGTCCACACCTCCGGTGGTGGGGAGACGGCGGTTGCCGACTTCGAGCAGCATCACCCGCAGGTTCTGGTGTTGGCGTTCGACACCCTGCAAAAGGCGGAGCGCTACTTGTTGGGCGTATACCGCCACAGCACGAAAATCCACCTGCAGCCAATCCGCACCATCACCCTGTGCACGATCAACGACGTCAAAGAGGCGTACGACATGTGCCGCAGCGGACATTTCGACGACTATGTGCTGTTCTGGCCATTGACCCATGACAGCGGACGCCTGCCGATGTCCTTGCGCATCGCGCTGCGCGAACTTGCCGCGCAGCGCGATGCCACACCGAGCGCCGCCGATTTTGCGGCGCGGGCGCGCAATCTGGCGGGCATGGAGGCGGTGCTCGAACGCACGATGGCGCAGGGGGACCAGCACATCGCGACCACCGGGCGCATCGTGGCGCAGGCACAGGCCAGCATGGGCGCGGCGATCGACGGGTTCTCGCGCCGGCTGGCCCAAGGCGAGTTGTCCGACATGCTGGAAGTCAGAAATGCGGCGGGCCTCGGACGCGAAATCGCCCAGATGAAAACCCAGGGACTGCAGCAGCCTCTGAGCCAGGTGCAGCAGTCGCTTGCGCCACTGGCGCAGTGGGCCCAGGAATTGCACCTGGCCATGCAACCGCACCTGGACTCCGCGCACTCGCTGGTGGCAATGGCGGAGCAGCTGCGGCCGCTGGTGCTGGTGGTCGATGACGACGAGATCCAGCGCGATATTGTCGGTGGCATCCTGCAGTCCAGCCAATACCGGGTGGTCTTCGCAGCCAGCAGCCGCGAGGCCCTCAAGGCGCTGGCGAACACCCCGCCCGACCTGATCCTGATGGATGTGATGATGCCCGAGGTGGATGGGTTGCAAACCACGCTGCAACTGCGCGCCGTGCCCCGCTACGCGCGGATCCCGGTCATCATGGTCTCGGGCTGGAGCGACGGCACCGTCGTGCGTGACAGCCTGAAGGCCGGCGCGAACGACTTCATCGTGAAACCGGTGGAACCAGCGGCGCTGCTATCAAAGATCGCCCGTGCGCTGCATCCGCCGGGCAGCGCCGGGCTCCATCGGTCACGCTAG
>CAZLDV010000048.1:0-23857 GCA_964558425.1 uncultured Rhodoferax sp.
CGCAGGTTGGCCTCGATCATCTCCTTCTTGGCGCTGCGCGAATTGGACTCACCTTCGTTCATGCGCTTGTTGATGCCCTTGAGCTGCCACAGCGGCACCACGACCTGCGACTGGATGTCCATCAGCTTTTGCTGCAGATCCTGCACCGGCGGGATGTTGCGCTCCATGATCGAGGACCAGGGTTTGCCGGCGGCGGCCTGCTTCTCGATCCATTTGAGGTTCAGCAGGTTGCTTGGCACGCTGTTGCCGTGCTTGTCCTTGCCGCTGAACTCGGCGATGAACTGCTCCTGCGGGTAGCCGCATTTGTCGACGATGATGCGGCGCAATTCGCGTTCCTTCTTGCGCACGTCATCGACCTGGCCACGCACCATGTCGCACAGCTTTTCGATCGCCTTGGCGGTGAAGCGGATCGACATCAGCTCTTCGCTGAGCAGCTTCTGCGACTTCATGTAGGTCGGGGTACCGTAACCTTCCTTGTCGTAGGTGCGGTGGATTTTCTCGAACAATGCGCGCAGACGGTCGAATCGGCTCAGCGCCTCGCGCTTGAGCTCCTCGAGCTTCTTGGTCAGCGCCTTGGAGCCGCCCTTGCCGTCGTCGTCGTCTTCCTCGTCGAATTCGTCGAAGTCCTCTTCGGCCACGTAGTCGTCGGCCTCGTTGGGGTCGGTGAAGCCGTCGACAACGGTGGTGATGACGACCTTGCCTTCGCGGATCTCCTCGCCCAGGCGCAGGATTTCGGCAATCGTTGCCGGCGAGGCGGAGATCGCCTCCATCATGTCCATCAGGCCGCCTTCGATGCGCTTGGCGATTTCGATCTCGCCCTCGCGCGTGAGCAGCTCGACGGTTCCCATTTCGCGCATGTACATGCGCACCGGGTCGGTGGTGCGGCCGAACTCGCTGTCCACGGTGGACAGGGCGGCCTCGGCTTCCTCTTCGGCTTCTTCCTCGGTGGTCGAGCCGCTGGTGTTGTTGAGCAGCAGCGTCTCGGCGTCCGGTGTCTGTTCGTAGACGGCGACACCCATGTCGTTGAGCATGGAGATCACGACCTCCATGGTTTCGGCGTCGACCAGCTTGTCGGGCAGGTGGTCGGAGATCTCACCATGCGTCAGGTAGCCCCGCGTCTTGCCCAGCTTGAGCAAGGCCTTGAGCTGCAGCCGGCGCTTGACCAGGTCTTCCTCGGAGAGCACGGTCTCGTCGAGACCGAACTCCTTCATCAAGGCGCGTTCCTTGGCCTTGCTGATCTTCATGCGCAGGGGCTTGACCTTCTCGGAGCTGCCGGAGGTTTCTTCCTGCACTTCAGGTTCGTCTTCGATCAGGTCATCGGTATCGCCGTCGTCTTCGATCAGGCTGCCTTTGGGTTTGGGCCCGCGTTTGGCGCCGATGCGCACCGGCACGGCCGGCTTCGCGGGGGCGGCCTTGGGCGGGCGCCCCGGCTTCTTCTTGCCGACCGACGCATCGGTCGCCGTGGCTTTGCTGGCGGTGGCTGCCAGCACCGCGGTTTTCTTTTCCTTGGCGGTGGTCGGGGGTGCGGATTTCGAAGCGGGCACTGAAGGGGCTTTCTTGTTGGGCGGTGTGGCGGTCTTGGCCGCTTCCTTGGCGGCCGGTCTGGCACTCACCTTGGTCTTGGCAGGGGTCGCGCGCTTGTCGGTGGGCGATTCAGACTTTGGCAACTTTTGTGCAGGCATGGTTCAACCTCGATGCATCAAGAAAACAAAGAAAACCCGCGCCAGGGCATGGCGCGCAGACGGTGGAGAAACAGACAGGTACGAGACCGGCAAGCTGGATGGGCGAACATTTGGGATGCAGTCCTTGCGGTAGGTTGGCCGGTCGTGAACGTTGTCATCGGTTGGCCGGGCCCGGAGGTGCTGCTGTCGCGCTTGCGCGGAAAAACGGTGGATTATACCGTCGCACGTCTGAAAAACGCATCGCGGCAACGCCGATGACCCGCTGAGCGGCACGGTTGTTGTCAATCCGCCAAGCGTTGTGCGAGCCCGGTCTTGAGCGTCAGCCAACGCGCATGCAGCTCCTGAAACCGTTGCAATGCGCCCGGATCGTGGCCGACCGCGGCGCTGGCCTGGTCCTTCAGCGTTTCGAGTACCTCGATATGCATGCGTATCACCAGGTGGCGCAGTTCCTCGATCGTTGCCTTTTCATTTTCGACCGTTGTCAGCTGCGGATCGGCCATGACCCGCAGGGCGAGTTCCTCGCTGGCATGGGTGCGCAATCCTTCCCGCAGCGCACCCCACGGTTGCGCGCCGCGTTCATGCAGTTCGTGTTCGAGCCACACAAACATCGGTCCATGGGGTGCCGGCAATTGGCACAACATCGCATGGTCCTCGGCCGAGAGCAGATCCCAGGCCGCCAGATTGGCGAGCAGGATCCGCGCGGCATGGTCGGCCCGGCTGGCGGGCAATACCCGGCCGCCCAGCCTCGACGATCCAGACGGCGGGCTCCATTGCCCCCGCGACCGGCCCTGCTGCGGTGTCGGGCGCTGGGCCGATGGCTCTTGCCTGTCCCGCGTGGTCGCAGGGTGTGCCGGCGTCCACAATTGGGTCAACTCGCGCGCGGGCAGCTGCACCAGTGTCGCGATCTCGCCCAGCAGCTGGCGCTTGAGTGCGCCATCGGGCAGCTCGCTCCACAACGGGCGGGCATGGTTGGCCAACCGGGCGCGGCCCTCCGCGGTCAGCAGGTCACAACCCTCGCGTGCCGCGTCGATCAGGAACTGGCTCAGCGGGACGGCCTCGGCAATGCAACGCGCGAAGGCTTGCTTGCCGTTCGCCCGGATGAAGCTGTCGGGGTCGTGTTCCGGGGGCAGAAACAGGAACTTCACGTTGCGCACGTCGTTGGCATGCGGCAACGCGGCTTCCAGCGCCTTGCGCGCTGCCCGCCGGCCGGCCGCGTCGCCGTCGAAGCTGAACACCACGGCGTCGGTGAAGCGGAACATCTTCTGCACGTGGTCAGCGGTGCATGCCGTGCCCAGGGTGGCCACCGCGTTGGGGAAACCCAGCTGGGCCAGCGCCACCACGTCCATGTAGCCTTCGGTCACCAGCACGAACCCCTGCTCGCGCAGCGCGGTGCGCGCCTCGAACAGGCCGTACAGCTCGCGACCCTTGTGGAACACCGGCGTTTCCGGCGAGTTGAGGTATTTGGGCTTTTCGTCGCCCAACACGCGTCCGCCAAAGCCGATGCATTCGCCCTTGACGTTGCGGATCGGAAACATCAGCCGGTCGCGAAAGCGGTCGTAGCGCTTGTCCTCGGCGCCGCTTGCATCGTCCTGCGCCACGATCACCAGGCCGCTTTCGACCAGCAGCGGATCGTCGTAGTGCGGGAACACGCCGGCCAGGCTGCGCCATCCCTGGGGCGCGTAACCCAGCCCGAAGCGCCGGGCAATGTCGCCGCTCAGCCCGCGCCGCTTGCAATACTCGACCGCCTGCGGACTGTCCTTGAGGTGTTGGCGGAAGGCTCCGGCAGCCTTTTCGAGCACGTCGCTCAACGTGGCCTGCTTCTGGCGTTGTTCGGTGGCGCGCGCGCGCTGCTCGGGCGAGAGGTCTTCCTGCGGCACCTGCAGGCCATATTGACCCGCCAGTTCCTTCACCGCGTCGATGAAACCCATGCCGGTGTGGTCCATCAGGAATCCGATCGCATTGCCGTTCTTGCCGCAACCGAAGCAGTGGTAGAACTGCTTGGCCGGGCTGACGGTGAACGACGGTGACTTTTCGGCGTGGAACGGGCACAGGCCGGAGAAATTCGCCCCGGTTTTCTTGAGCTGCACATAACGGCCGACGATGTCCACCACATCGGCGCGCGCGACGAGTTCCTGGATGAACGACTGGGGTATGGCCACGGTGTGATTGTCGCGCGCGCGTCGGTGATGGCAGGAAGGGCTGCGCAGCCGCCGCAGCCATCACGGTCGTGCAACGACCCTGCGCCATCGGTTGCACGCGCCCGGCGTCTATCGTATTGTGATCGGGCTCGCGTCAGGGACGGATCGCGATTTGCTTTAATGCGGCCAGAGACTTTTGCAGTTCAACAGTATCCCCAAGACCAGGAGCCCCACCATGCCAGGAATTTTCGAGCGCGATCTGCCGCGCAACGAGGCCAATTTTGCAGCGATCACGCCGTTGTCCTTCATCGAGCGCACCGCCCGTGTCTATCCGGACCGGCTGGCCGTGGTCCATGGCGAACTCCGGCGCAACTGGGACGAGGTCTACCAGCGTTGCCGGCAGCTGGCCAGCGCGCTGGCGCAGCACGGCGTTCGCCGTGGCGATACGGTGGCGGTGATGTTGCCCAACACCCCACCGATGGTGGAGGCGCATTTTGGCGTGCCGATGTGTGGAGCGGTGCTCAATGCACTCAATACGCGGCTCGATCCCGCCACCATCGCCTTCATGCTCGACCATGGCGAGGCGAAGATCGTATTGGTCGATGCCGAGTTTGCACCGGCGATGCAAGAGGCGCTGGCACTGCGCACCAGCACCACGCCGCTCTTGGTGGTCGATGTCGAGGACGCGCTGTTCGGCCACGGGGCGCCGATCGGCAGCCTGACCTATGAGCAACTGCTGGCGCAGGGTGATCCGCACTACCACTGGGCGCTGCCGGACGACGAGTGGGACGCGATCGCGCTGAACTACACCAGTGGCACCACCGGCAATCCCAAGGGCGTTGTCTACCACCATCGGGGCGCTGCGCTCAACGCGCTGTCCAACATCCTCGAATGGGACATGGCCAAGCATCCGGTGTATCTGTGGACCTTGCCGATGTTCCATTGCAACGGCTGGTGTTTCCCCTGGACCGTCGCCGCGCGTGCGGGTGTCAACGTGTGCCTGCGCAAGATCGAGGCGCAGGCCATCTTCGATGCGATGCGCGACCACGGCGTGACTCACTATTGCAGTGCGCCGATCGTGCATGGCATGCTGGTGCATGCACCCGCCGCCATGAAGAGTGGTGTGCCCTCGGGCATCAAGGCGATGGTGGCCGGTGCAGCGCCTCCGGCTTCGATGATCGAAGGCATGGAGCAACTGGGCTTCGATCTGACCCATGTGTACGGCCTGACCGAGGTGTACGGCCCGGCGACGGTGTGCGCGAAGCACCCGCAGTGGGACGCGCTGGACATCGGCGAGCGCGCTCGCCTCAACGCGCGTCAGGGTGTGCACTACCACCTCGAGCGCGATGTGCGGGTGCTCGATCCCGCCACGCTCGAACCGGTGCCGCTCGATGGCGAAACCATGGGCGAGATCATGTTTCGCGGCAACATCGCGATGAAGGGCTACCTGAAGAATCCGCAGGCAACGCAGGAAGCCTTTGCCGGCGGGTGGTTTCACAGCGGCGATCTGGCGGTGGTCTACCCGGACGGGTACATGAAGATCAAGGACCGCAGCAAGGACATCATCATCTCCGGCGGCGAGAACATCTCGTCGATCGAGGTCGAGGATGTGTTGTACCGGCATCCGGCGGTACTCGCGGCGGCCGTGGTGGCCAAGGCCGATGCGCGCTGGGGCGAGACGCCGGTTGCCTTCGTCGAGATCAAGCCGGGCGCCAGCGTCACGGCGGCGGACATCGTGGCGCATTGCAAGCAACACCTGGCCGGCTTCAAGGTACCGCGCGCGGTGGAGTTCTGCGAGTTGCCCAAGACCTCGACCGGCAAGATCCAGAAGTTCGAGCTGCGCCAGCGCGCGGGCTCGGCCAAGGCCATCGACGTCTAGCCTGTCGGACTTGGAAATCGTCGGCTGCAAATGTGCCGCAGCGGTCCATTTTTCACCGTCTTTTTGCCCCATAGCTGGGCTATGGGGCTGCAAATCCGGCAAAAACTGTCCTCGCTGGGGCCCATTTTCGCTTTCGACGCTCCAAGTCCGACAGGCTAGCGGGGTTCAGTCCCCCATCACGATGCCTTCGCGGCGCGGATCGGCGCCGCCGAGCCACATGCGCAGGCCGTGCGCCCGGCCGAGCGTGATGGCCTGCAGCCCGCTGGTCATCTCGGCCTGGCGCACCGCATGGCCGCGTGCGTTGAGCGCATCGACCGTGGCCGGCGGGAAGCGCTTTTCTTCCAGCACCGTCGGCCCGTTGAGCGAGGCGAAATTGGGCAGATTGATCGCCTGCTGCGGCAACAGGCCCCAATTGAGCACCCCGTACAGCGTCTTGGCCGTGTAGTGGATGATCAAGGCGCCGCCCGGGCTGCCGGCGCTCATGAGCAAGGCGCCGGTGGCCTTGTCGAACACCAGCGTGGGCGCCATCGACGAGCGCGGGCGCTTGCCGGGCTCGACCCGATTGGCGATCGGCGCACCGCTGGCGTCGGTGGGCGCGAAACTGAAATCGGTCAGCTCGTTGTTGAGCAGGAAACCGCGCACCATCTGGCGCGCACCAAAGCCGTCCTCGATGGTGGTGGTCATCGCCAAGGCATTGCCATGGCCATCGACGATGGAAATATGCGAGGTGCCGTATTCGATCTGTTCGGGCATCGGCGCGAACGCGCTCCTGGCGCCGCCCGGCGTGCCCGGCTGCGCGGTCTTCATGCTGGGCGCATCCGGTGCTTGCCCGATCAGCCTGGCCCGTTCAGCCAGATAGCCAGGATCGAGCAGGCTCATCCAGTTGCCGGCCGGTGGCGCAACAAATGCCGGGTCAGCAAGGTACAGGCCCCGATCGGCAAAAGCCAGCCTGGACGCCTCGGTGTACAGATGCAACCACTCGGCCGACGGAATGCCGTCCTGCAGCGGCAGTGTCGCCGCCTGGGTGTTGGCCAGCATGCCCAGGATCTGGCCCACCGCGATGGCGCCGGAACTCGGTGGCGGAAACCCACAGATCCTGAAATCGTACGCATTGGCGCGGTAGTCACTGCAGATCGGCGCGCGCTTGACTGGCCGGTATTGCGCCAGGTCGGCCAGGCTGAGCTGGCCCGGGTTGGTGGGATGGTGCCGCACCTTGTCGACGATCGCCTGTGCCACGTCGCCTTCGAGCAAGGCCTTGGAGCCTTCGCGGGCGATCCTGCGCAGCACCTGCGCCAGTTCGGGGTTGCGCAGTGTTTCGCCGACCGCCAGCGGTGTTCCGTCCGCGTGGTAGAAAAAGGCTGCGGCAACCGGATCGCCCTTCAGGTACTTTTCGCTGCTCAGCAGGCTGTTCAGGCGCGCGCTGACCTTGAATCCACGCTCTGCCAGCGTGATCGCCGGTTCGAACAGCTTGGCCCAGGGCAATCGACCATGCTGCTGATGCGCCATCTCCAGCATGCGCACGGTGCCCGGCACGCCGACCGAGCGGCCACCGACGACCGCCTGGTAGAACCCCATCGGCTTGCCGTCGGCTCCGATGAACAGGCGCTCGTTCGCCGCGGACGGCGCGGTTTCGCGACCGTCGAAGGCTTCCACGTTCTTTCCGTCGAAATGCAGCAGGAAGGCGCCGCCGCCGATGCCGCTCGATTGCGGTTCAACCAGCGCGAGCACCATCTGTACCGCGATGGCCGCGTCGATCGCATTGCCGCCCGCCTTGAGCACCTGGAAGCCGGCATCGGTGGCCAGCGGGTTGGCCGCGGCCACCGCGAACGTGTGGGTGGCCCAGCCCGGCTTCTCGGTATACCCGGATGCCGACTCGGGCTGGTCTGGCACGGCGTAGCTGAAGTTTGCCGGGCCGGATGCACAACCGGCGAGCAAGGCAGCCAGTGCCAGGGCAGAAAAGGGCAGGGACAGGCGGTGCGTCATGGTGTTTCCGATCGCTCGGGTTGCTGCATGGATTCAGCCAGTTGCTGCGCCATCGGGTCGGACGGACAGCACCTGGCTGGCGGGTGGTTGCGGTGACCGGGTCAGCGCGGCGCCAGGCGGATGGCGCCGTCCAGACGGATCACCTCGCCATTGAGCATCTCGTTTTCGATGATGTGCTTGGCCAGCTTGGCGTAATCCTGCGGCGTACCCAGTCGCGAAGGGAAAGGCACGCTGGCGGCGAGCGAGTCCTGCACCTCCTGGGGCATCCCGAACATCATCGGCGTGCCGAAGATGCCCGGTGCAATGGTCATGTTGCGCACGCCATTGCGCGCCAGGTCTCGGGCAATCGGCAAGGTCATGCCGACGATGCCGCCCTTGGACGCACTGTAGGCGGCCTGGCCGATCTGGCCGTCATACGCAGCCACCGACGCGGTGGAGATCAGCACGCCGCGTTCGCCGGTGGGTTCGGGATCGTTCTTGCACATCGCATCGGCGGCCAGCCGGATCATGTTGAAGCTGCCGATCAGGTTGATGGTGACCGTGCGGGCAAAGCCGGCCAGGCCGTGCGGCCCGTTCTTGCCGACCGTCTTTTCCGCGGTGGCGATGCCGGCGCAATTGACCAGCCCCATCAGCTTGCCCATCGACACCGCCTTGGCCACGACAGCCTGGCCATCGGCTTCCTGGGTCACGTCACACTTGACGAACGCGCCGCCGATGTCCTTGGCAATCGCCTCGCCTTTTTCCACCTGCATGTCGGCTATCACGACCTTGGCGCCATTGGCCGCCAGCATGCGCGCCGTGCCTTCGCCCAGACCCGACGCCGCGCCGGTCACGATGAATACTTTTCCCTGGATGTCCATGTTGCTGCTTCCTGTTGCGATGTGGAGAAACAGGCCGGTTCGGCCCTGCCGATGATTATGGCCCAGGCGCTGCGAGAGTCGAAAATTCTGCTGCTATACTTCGCCCTCTCGAACATCCTTAGGCGCGTAGCTCAGCTGGTTAGAGCACCACCTTGACATGGTGGGGGTCGTTGGTTCGAGTCCAATCGCGCCTACCAAGGAAATCAAGCACGTGCAGCACCTTCGGGTGCTGTTCTTGCTTGCGGCTTGCAACAAGCATGAAAACGGGCCTGTCAATGCCGGCCCTTCAATGTGCCGCCGGCTTCAGCGCGACGAAGCAGGCGATGGCGGCCAGCGACAGCAGCGCTGACAGGCCGAAGGCCAGGTTTGGCGACGCTGTCCACAGCGCGCCGGCAATCAGCGAGGCCGGAAGGTAGAGCAGGCCGGTGACAAAGTTGTAGGCGCCCATCGCCGTGGCACGACGCTCGGGCTCGATGTCGGCAATGAAGGCCTTGCCTTGCGCTTCGTCAATGGCATAGAAGAAACCGTAGCCGACGAACAGCACCACCAGTTCCGACGGCCGGCTGGCAACCATCAGGCCGAGGTTGATCAGCGCGTAGATCGCGTAGCCCAGCAGCACGATGCGGCTGCGGCCTATCGCGTCGCCCAACAGACCCACCAGCGGTGCGGCCATGACGCAGCAGGCGTTGAAGAGGGCGTAGAGCAGCACGATATCGGCCGCGTCGAAGCCCACCAGGTGCGCCTTCAGAAGCAGGAAACCCAGGCTGAAATAGGCCAGCGAGAACACACCCGCGGGGACCAGAAAGCGCTTGAAACCCGGGCTGAGGGCCTGCCAGTTCCGGCTCAGGCTTTCACGTGCATGGGGAACACCGGCGGGCTCCTTGACCAGCGCCAGCACGATGACGCCCAGCAGGGCCGGCACGAAAGCGACAAAGAACAGCGTGCGGTAGCTGCTTGCCGACTCGCCCAGCCACCGCAGCAAGCCAAAGGCGACCAGCGGGCCCAGCACCGCCCCGGATTTGTCCAGTGCCTTGTGAACGCCAAAGGAATAGCCGCGCGACTTCTCTGCGGCCACGCTGGATAGCCACGCGTCACGCGGCGGTCCGCGAAAGCCCTTGCCCAGGCGTTCGATCACGCGAAACAGACTCAGCCCGAGAATGGAATTGCTGACCAGCAGGATGACCTTTGCCAGCGTCGAAAAGCCATAGCCCGCGATGGCAAGCGACTTGCGCTTGCCGCTGCGGTCCGACAGCCAACCGGCCAGGTAGTTGAGTGACGAAGCCGAAAAATCCGCCAGGCCCTCGATCAGGCCCAGCAGCGACGCCGACGCGCCGGCAACGGTGGTAAAGAAAATCGCGAATACCGAAAATATCATCTCGGAACTCAGGTCCGTCAACAGGCTGACCAAGCCCAGTTTGATGACGTCGGGGTGAAGCTTGGTGCGTCTTGCGCCAGCGGGCGCCGGTGGCGGACTATCCGCGCGGGTGGGGGTGGTCACGACTGTGCTTCAAACAGAGCCATCAGTGTAGCGGCGCCGCCAGTCGGTCGGTCGGTCGGGCTCGCCATGTCACGCTTGGCCACACCGGGGCAATGCCGTTGCAGGCATCGCGCCTTGGTTCGGTTATGGGAACGACCGCAGAGTCTTGCCTTCGAAGGTTGACGCTGCTGTTTGCGTGCTGCCCAATTGAATGCACAATGCCGGGCGACGCAACGAGAAATCAAGCGCCTCGATTCAATGGGTTTGTGATCTTCAATCTGACCGGACGCCCAGCAGCCATTTCAATGGAAATCGCGACGGCGGTTCCGCACGGCCAAAGGTATGCGATGCGTATTTTCCAAAAGGCTCGGGCAGGCATGGCGATGCTCGCCGCTTTCGGCCTTGTCGTCAGCGCCCCGGCCCAGGGACCGGCCACGGTGGCGCCAATCGCCGCGATATCGGCCAAAGTCGTCAGGCAGCCCAACATTGTCCTGATCCTGGCCGATGACCTGGGCTACGCAGACGTCGGCGCGTACAAGGCCGACCGCTATCAGACCCCCAACATCGACAAGCTTGCCAAGCAGGGTGTGCGCTTCAGCGCCGCCTATGCCGCAGCACCTGTCTGCGCCCCTTCGCGTGCCGGCTTGCTCACCGGGCGTTATCCACAACGGTTCGGATTCGAGTTCAACCAGGGACCCGGCGAGCGGGAATTTCGGCAGGGCTACGGAATCGACGCCAAGGAACTGACGCTGGGAAACGTGCTGC
The DNA here is from genome assembly GCA_964558425.1 of uncultured Rhodoferax sp. Lineage (GTDB taxonomy): Bacteria > Pseudomonadota > Gammaproteobacteria > Burkholderiales > Burkholderiaceae_C > CAISIP01. The sequence continues at coordinate 10,785 of CAZLDV010000048.1, forward strand.
AGAGCGCCGGTTACAAGACCGGGCTCGTCGGCAAGTGGCACTTGGGAATCGCCGACAAGTTCTACCCGACAAATCGCGGATTCGACGAATTCGTCGGACTGCTCACCGCCGAGACATCCTATGCGGATCCGGCGCAGCCCGGCGTACGGGTTTGGCCCCAGGATCGCGTCGCCGCGGCCGCCGCCACGAAGGATGGCGTGTTCCATCGCTGGCCCCACGCCAAGATCCTCGATGGACCGAGCCGGACGCCGGTCGCCGCCGGAAAAGAGTACCTGACCGACTATCTGACGGACCGCAGCGTTGAATTCATCGAGCGCAACGCGAAGTCGGACAAGCCCTATTTCCTGTATGCGGCCTACACGGCGCCGCATAGTCCGCACATGGTCGTACAGAAATACTACGACCGCTTCCCCGAGATCAAAGACGAGCAGCAGCGCATCAATGCGGCCATGATCGCATCGCTCGACGACGGGGTCGGCCGGATCATGGCTGCGGTGCAGGCGTCGGGCGAAGCCGACAATACCATCGTCGTGTTCACGTCCGACAACGGCTGCGAGGACTATTACAGCGGCCTGTGCTCCTGCGAGCCGATGCGCGGCGGCAAGCTGACCCACTATGAGGGCGGAGCCCGGGTGCCCATGATCATGCGCTGGCCCGGCAAGCTCCAGCCGGGCACCCTCTACAGCGGCACCACCTCATTGATGGATCTGCTGCCAACCGCCGTGGCCGCCGCCGGCGGACAGCTGCCCGCGGATCGCAGCTACGATGGTGTCAATGTCCTGCCATTCGTCGCGGGCACGGCGAGCGGACAGCCCCATGATGTCCTGGTCTGGCGGCGCGCGCCGCTGGTCTCCATCCGCGCCGGCGACTGGAAACTCTGGGAGGTTGCCGACAAGACGCACGTGGCCGGTCAATCGCCCTACGGCAACTACACGCTGCTCTTCAATCTCAAGGACGACGAAAACGAAACCACCAATGTCGCCACGCAGAACGCCGCCAAGGTCAACGAACTGCGCGCCCGGATCAAGGATTGGGAGAAGGACAAGCTGCCGGCCGCGTGGCCGACCGCCCGCAACGTCACCTGGAACGTCTGTGGCGTGGTCTTCACCGTGCCGATCTGAGGACCAGCAGTAGGTTGCGGCGCACCGCAACCCCGGTTGTCTCGCGGGGCGCCGGGAGCCCGGAGCAAGGCCGGCGCATTGACCTGGGTCAGAGTGCCGGCCTGAGCTGCGACAGACAATCCGGCCACCGAGTCTGGTCGCAAGGGTGGCCGGCCGCGCCCACCACACGCCTGGCCCCCGATGCACACCCCCCTGACTCCCGATCCGCAACATGCCGATCCGTCAGACGCCGGTGGCGACCCGGTGCCGGGCTTTCACATGCTGGCAAAGCCCGGCGGCTCGCGCTGCAATATCGACTGCAGCTACTGCTTCTTCCTGTCCAAGGAGGCCTTGTATCCGGACCGGCGCCAGCACATGTCGGACCAGACGCTGGAGACCTACATCCGCCAGCTGCTCGAAGCGCACACATCGGCGCAGGTGCAGGTGGCCTGGCAGGGTGGCGAGCCAACGCTGATGCAGTTGCCGTTCTTCGCACGCGCGGTCGAGCTGGTGGAGAAATACCGCCGGCCAGACCAGGTCGTCGAGCACAGCATCCAGACCAATGGCACGCTGATCGACGAGGATTGGTGCCGGTTTCTGAAGCAGCACCAATTTCTGGTTGGCCTGAGCGTCGACGGCCCGCGCGCGTTGCACGACCGCTATCGGGTCGACCGTCTGGGTCAGGGCACGTTCGAGCCGGTGATGCGGGGCTGGCGGCTGCTGCGCCGCCACGGCGTCGCGTGCAATATCCTGTGCACGGTCAACGCGGCGAACCAGGACCACGGTCGCACGGTCTACCGATTCCTGCGCGACGAGATGCAAGCCGAGTGGCTGCAATTCATACCGATCGTCGAACGGGCCACGGCGCAGACCATCGAGCTGGCCAACCAGGGCTGGCGTACGCGGCCAGGCGGCAGCAAGCGTCCGCTGTACACCCAATCGGGCGAGCTTGTCACGCAACGCTCGGTCGGGGCCGCGCCATACGGACGCTTTCTTGTCGATGTGTTCGAAGAGTGGGTGCGCCACGACGTGGGGCGGGTGTTCGTGCGTGATTTCGATGTGGCGCTGGAAGCATGCTTTGGCCGACACGGCTTGTGCGTGCATGCGCCCGAATGCGGTTACGGGCCGGCGCTGGAACACAACGGCGACCTGTATTGCTGTGACCACTACGTCGAGCCCGGGTACCGTCTGGGCAATATCCACGAGACGCCCTTGCGCACGCTCGTCTTTGGCAGCCGGCAACGCGCGTTCGTGCAGCACAAGCGCAGCACCCTGCCCGCATCGTGCCTGAAATGCGCGGTACGCCCATGGTGCCACGGTGGTTGCCCGAAGGACCGTTTCGTCCGCTCGGCCGACACAGACCAGGCCACGAACTACCTGTGCGACGGATACCGCCTGTTCTTTTCGCATATCCAGCCGGCCCTGCGGCACATGGTCGAACGGCTGCAACAGGGCCGCCCGCCCGCCGACGTGATGGCATGGAAGGCGCGGCAAGATGCCGACGGCGGGCCGTACCAGCCATGCGCCTGCGGCAGTGGCCACAAGCTGCGCTTCTGCCATGGCAACCGCGCGCCGCCGTCGCCGTTCCAGGACGCGGCCGGCAATCCGGGTGCGACAGGGCAGGGCCTCACGTAGTGCTTGACGGCATCGAAGTTCCGCACGTATGATCGCGTCGAGAGGTCGGACCTCCAACATCCAACCTATCCGAAGTCTGCATGAAGGGCACCATGGACAAATCCGAAATTCGGGCACGCACCATCAGCAGTCAGGTGCTGCAGTACATCCGGCACAAGGGACTCAAGGTCGGCGACCAGCTGCCGGCGGAGGCCGACATGGCCGGCGAGCTGGGCATCAACCGTTCGACGCTGCGCGAGGTGTACGTGCGCATGATGGGCCAGGGCCTGATCGTGCGGCAGCACGGCATGGGTACCTTCGTCGGCCAGGCACCCATCAAGGACGGCAACGTCGTGCATGACGGATTCGCCGGCCGCATCGGCGCCGCGGGTTTCCAGCCCACGGTGGACGTGATGGCATCCGAGCGCGTGCGGCTGGACGCGGCGCTGGCGCACGAATTCGGCTGCGTCAAGGGCACCGAGGTGTCGCGGCTGGTGCGCGTCTTTCGCGCGACGGGCACGCCGGCCGTTCTCATCGAAGACCATTTTGCACCGCAGATCGACGTCCGAAAGATCGAACTGGACCGGTATGCGCTGGACATGATCGCCGGCCTGAACACGCAGGTGAACATGGTCGGTGCCCGCGTGGACCTCTCGACCACTGCCGTCGCCCTGCCGGCGGACAAGGCCGCGCTGCTCGGCCTGCCCGCGAAATCGCCCGCATTGCATACCTACTCGATCATGCGCTCCGAACTGGGCGCCGTGATCGCTATCGCCTGGGCGTGGCTCAACCCGCGGCTGGTGGAAGTCAAGGCCAGCCGCACCGTGACGTTGACCAGTCCTTCGCTGGCCGTGGCCGGGGATATCTGGCCCGTGGCAGCGAGCACCCGTTCCTCGTCTGAAGCCAAGCCCACTCCCAGGAAGCGGCGCCTGGCCTCGTAGAGACGATCGCTTCGCCCGCAATCCGAACCGGGCACCTTTTCCACCGTTCCTCAACGTGAAAGAAAGTCAGGTAGACCATGCAACGCAGACATGTAGTGGGTTTGGGCGCGCTGTCGATGGCGGCGCCATGGGGCGCGCTTCATGCGCAGCAGCCGAGGAAGGTCCGCTTCGGCGTCGACCAATTCATCCTGGGCTCGCAGGTATGGATCGCGCGTGAAAAAGGCTTCTTCGGGCGCAATCAGGTCGACCCCGAAATCACGCCCTTTGCCACCGGCGTCGATACGCTCGATGCCGTATTGACCGAGCGGCTGGATATCGGCCTGGGTCTGGACTTCGGTACCGTGCCGCGCCTGCAGACCGGCCAGCTCAAGCTGATCGCCACCATCGCCGAGCCGTTCCCGGGCTTCCACAAGCTGGCGGTGCGCAAGCCGATCGCGCGCGCCGAGGATCTGGCCGGCAAGCGCATCGGCTTCGCGCGCGGCACGGCGCAGAACCTGGTGACCCTCAAGTACATCCAGAACGCCGCCAAACTGCCGCTGTCCGCGGTGACCCTGGTGCCGCTGGGCAGTTTGCTGGAACTTGTCGCCGCACTTCGCGCCGACCGCATCGATGCGGCATTCGTCTGGGGCGACGGCACCAACCAGGTCACGCAAATCCCCGAGGTGACGATTCTTGGCGACGACACGCCCGCCAACATGCGCCAGTTCGCCTTCCTGACGACGCGCAAGCGCTTTGCCCAAACGCAGGGCCCGGCCATTGAAGCGACCCTCCAGTCGCTGATCGAGGCCACCGACTGGATGGCGGCCAACCCCGATGAGGCTGCCAGCATCGTCGCCGCCAAGTCGCGTGCGCCGGTGGAAAACGTCAAGCGGTTGATCCCGCCGCAGAACTACATCGTGGCGCTCAAGCAGGAGCATCTGATGGGTCTGCAGAGCATCGCGGCCTTCGCGGCCGAGCAGGGCATCACCAAGACGGCCGTGGATCCCAAGGCCCAGTTCGACGCGTCCTTCCTTCGTCGCGTCGCGCCAGCCCGCGTGACGATGGTGCTTTGACGAAAGTCATGGACGGCGCCGCATCGGCCGTTGTGCTGGAGCGGGTCGGCCTGACCTATCCCGGTGCACACGGCGGCGAACTGGTGCTGGCCGACGTCAGCCTCACCATCGCAAAGGGCGAATTCTTCGTGCTGGTGGGGCCCAGCGGATCGGGCAAGTCCACGCTGCTCAAGTTGTTGGCCGGCACCGCGTTTCCGTCCGAGGGCAAGGTGTATGCCGGCGGCCAGACGCAGCGCACCATCACCGGGCCGGACCGCAGCCGCGGCATGGTGTTCCAGTCGGTCGACGGCCCGCTGTTCGACTGGCTCAGTGTGATCGACAACGTGGCCTTCGGCCCACGCATGGCCGGCGTGCGGCGCGCACAGCGCCGGGTGCTCGCACAGTCCTATGTCGATCTCGTAGGCCTCAAGGGCCATGAGGCCAAATACCCGTGCGAACTCTCGGGCGGCATGAAGCAGCGGGTTCAGATCGCGCGCACCTTGGCGGCCGGCCCTGACATCGTTCTGATGGACGAGCCCTTCGCCGCGCTGGATGCCTTGACGCGCCGCGTCCTGCAGCGCGAGATCGCGCGCATCTGGCGCGAGACGGGCAAGACCTTCGTCTACGTCACCCACGACATACGCGAGGCCGTGCTGCTGGGTCAACGCATCGCGGTGCTGAGCAGCGGCCCGCGCGCGACCATCAAGCACTTGTACGACATTCCCTTGCCCTACCCACGCGACGAGCTGGACCCGCGCTTTGCGCAATTGGCCGGCACGCTGGAATCACAAATTGAAGCGGAGGCGACACGGCAATGGACTGGCGACTGAAACTCATCTATCCGGCGGCCAGCGTGCTGGCCTTCCTGGCCTTGTGGCAGCTGGTGGCCTCGCGCTTCATCGATCCATTCTTCCTGCCCAGCCCGCTGGCCGTGCTCAAGGGCGCGGGCGAACTGGTGGCGGACGGAACACTTGCCAAGTCGATCGGTGCCAGCATGGCCCGCATCCTGGCGGGCTGGTTGCTCGGCAGTGCGCTGGCCATCCCGCTTGGCCTGTCCATCGGCGCCTCGCGCATCCTGCAAAGCGTGGTGGACCCGTTTGTCCACTTCTTTCGCTTCATCCCGGCGATCGCGCTGGTCACGCTGTTCATCGTGTGGTTCGGCATTGGCGAGGCATCCAAGGTGCTGCTGATCGCCTATTCCACGGCGTTCCTGGTGGTCATCAGCACGGCCACCGGCGTGGGTAGCTTGCCGAAGGACAAGCTGGACGCCGCGCGTTGTCTCGGAGCGAGTCCGGTTCAGGTCTTCTTGTACGTGATCATCCCGGCCAGTGTGCCAGCCATGTACGTCGGCATGCGGCTGGCACTGGCGGGATCGTTCCTCGTCATCGTGGCAACCGAGATGCTGGCGGCGGACTCGGGCCTGGGCGCACTGATCTGGACGTCGCGCCTGTACTTTCGCATCGACTGGATGTTCGCCGGAATCGTCACACTGGGGCTGCTGGGTCTGGGGACGGACCGGTTGTGGAAATGGCTGGGTGGCTTCGCCGCACGACGCTATCTGCGCGATGCCCTGAACTACTGATGGCGACTTGAGCGACATACCCATGCAAAAGGACTGCAACGCGCAATCGGGCTACCTGAGACGAACCCATGCGGAATCCCGGCCCTGGTACGACGCCCAGAGAAAGCCGGTCGAGGGCGCTCCCAACGTGGTCGTTGTGGTACTCGATGACGTGGGCTATGCCGACCTCGGATGTTACGGTTCCGAGATCCGCACCCCCGTGGCCGACCGGCTTGCGGCGGGGGGGTTGCGCTACAGCAACTTTCACACGACGACGCTGTGTTCGCCCACGCGCGCCTGCCTGCTCACGGGACGCAACCACCACGCGGTGGGCATGCGCTTTCTGGCCAACGTGGACATGGGCTGGCCCAGCGGGCGCGGTGCCATCACACGGCGCGCCGCGACGCTGGCCGAACTGATGCGCGAGGCGGGCTTTGGCACCTACGCTGTTGGCAAGTGGCACCTCACGCCCACTGACGATACCAGCGCGGCCGGACCTTTCGACCAGTGGCCCCTGGGTCGTGGGTTCGAGCGCTTCTATGGATTCATGAATGGCAGCACCGACCAGTTCCATCCCGAGCTGGTGCACGACAACCACTTCGTCCAGGCGCCTGCGCTGCCCGCGCAGGGCTACCACCTCACCGAAGACCTGGTCGACCACGCCATCGGCTTCCTGTCTGACCAGATATCGCTGCGGCCGGCCAAGCCGTTCTTCCTCTGGATGGGTCTGGGCGCCGGCCACTTTCCGCACCAGGCGCCGCGCAGCTATCTGGATGGCTACGACGGCGTCTTCGACGACGGCTGGGACGTGATTCGCCAGCGCCGCTTCGAGCGGCAAAAGGCGATGGGGCTGATCCCGTCCGACACCGTGCTGCCGCCCTCGAACCCTGGCGTCGAGCCGTGGGCCAGCCTCAGTGCCGATGCAAAGCGTGTGGCGTTGCGTCTGCAGCAGGCCTATGCCGGCTTCATGGAACATGCGGACGCGCAGATCGGGCGCCTCGTGTCCTTCCTGGAGCGCACCGGCCGGCTCGCCAACACCATGATCGTGCTGCTGTCCGACAACGGAGCGTCGGTCGATTGCGGCCCGCAGGGCACCAGCAACGTGCTGCGCTGGTTCAACCACATGCCCGATTCACTGGCGCGCAATCTGGCCGACCTGGAACGCATCGGCGGCCCGGACAGTTTCACGAACTACCCGTGGGGCTGGGCACAGGCCAGCAACACGCCACTCAAGCTGTACAAGACCTATACGCATGGCGGCGGCGTGCGTGACCCGCTCATCGTGCATTGGCCGCAGCGCGTGCGCGCGCGCGGCGATATCCGGCACCAGTTTCACCACGCGGTGGACCTCGTACCGACCGTGCTGGAGGTGTGTGGCATCGAATCGCCGGAAAGCTTCAAGGGCGTTCCCCAGATGCCCGTGCATGGAACGAGCTGGGCCTATACGTTCGACGCGCCTGATGCGCCGACCCGCAAGTGCGTGCAGTATTTCGAAATGTATGGGCACCGCGCAATCTGGCATGGCGGCTGGAAGGCGGTCACGAACCACCCCACTGGCGCGTCTTTCGACACCGAAAGCTGGGAGCTCTATCACCTGGACTGCGACTTCGCCGAAGCGCGCGATCTGGCGGCCGAGCAACCGGACAAGCTGCGCGAGATGGTCGAGCGGTGGTGGGCCGAAGCCGGTCGCTACGATGTGCAGCCACTGGACGACCGCCGCGACATACTGTTCAAGGCCAAGCCCAAGCCAGACTCGGTCCGTGCGCCCAGTCACTTTGTGTACTATCCGCCAATCTCGCCGATTCCCGCGGAAGCCGCCCCGTTGACGCAGGATGTGTCGCATCGCATCGAGGTGCAAGTGCGGCGCAAGCCGGGCGATGAAGGCGTACTGCTGGGTTTTGGCAACGCAAACTCCGGTTACGTGCTGTACGTGCGCAATGATCGCCTGTACTACGGCTACAACCACTGCGGTGACGAGACCATCATTGCGTCGGACATCCACGTTCCCGCGGGCAAGTCGTTGCTGGCCTTCGCGTTTGAGAAGACCGGTCCGCTGGCGGGTCGCGCATGGTTGGAGATCGATGGCCACCGGTCCGCGGCAGTCGAAATGCCGCGCACGCTGTTGCGTATTTCGCTGCAGCCCATGCTGGTGGGACGCAGCGGTCTGCCCGCGGTGGTATCCACGTACGAGGGCGCTTTTCCGTTCACGGGTCAACTGGACGTGGTCCGCTTCGAACTGGGTAACGACCGCGAGGTGGTGCCCGAAACGCTGGACGTGGACTGAAACACGATGGACCGGCTGCAAGTCCATCCGGCGCCGGCCGACACGGAGCAGATCCCGACCTTTAGCCACAGCTTGGCATGTCGCGCGCATGACGCCCGGATTCGGCCGTTGGTGTTGTATTTGCGCCAAATGGCAAAATGACCGAGCGACGCGTGGCCGGGGAGGCTGGATTGCTTTGCGTTGACCGGCTTGATCTGTTAAATTCGGGGCAAGCGTCCAATAACACCCGTAAGGAATTTCCAATGAAGATCAATCAATCGGCAGTTGCAGTTGCTGCGGCTTTGGCACTGCTGAGTTCAGCCTCGTTTGCGCAGACCACCACAACCGGCGCCGGCGCGACAGGCGCAACGACAGCGGCCGCAGGCGGCGTTGCTGCCACGACGGTTGTCATTGGTACGATCATCGCTGGTGTTGTAGTGGCAGCCGGTTCCAGCGGCAGCAGCAATCCGACAACCGGCACCACCGGTACCACGGGCACAACTCCCTGACCCTTCCATGGCCTGGAAATGGCGCCTTCGGGCGCTTTTCTTTTTGGTGCGTCGCTTTGTTGATCGGCGCGGGTCGCGGGTTGCGCTGGCCGTGTTGACGGTCGGTCTGGCCGGATGTGCGTCGGGCAACAACCTGCTTTCCGATGTGGTGCGGGGCGTGGTCGCAGAGCGGTTTGGCGACGCGCCCGATCCGATCGCCGGTGTGAAGCTCAATCCGGACTACCGTTATCTGAGGGTGGAAGTGGCTGGCCGGCCGCCGGCGCTGCTGGTCCTGGGTTACGTCGACCCCCATCCGGATGGAGAGATCGAAGTCTGGTACTCCGCCAAACAGGAGGTCATCAAGACGCAAAACGGCCGCATCATCGCCACCTTTGGCCTGGAAACCGATTGGCGTGCGGTGCGCCTGCAGCCGGCGCTGCCGCCATGGGCCGCGGACCCATCCAATGGCATGCGTTTCGCGCGCTTGCGCGATGAAATGCCCGGTTATCGGTATGCGATCACCGAGCAGGTCGAAGGCCGGCCATGGCCGGGCCCGCCGCCCCAGGGTGTGTCTGCCGTATTCGCCAACACGGCGGCAAAAGGCCTTCATTGGTATCGGGAAGTCGCGCTCGGCAATACCGGGCGCAGTCCCATGCCGCCGGCCTGGTTCGCGCTCGGTCCGTCGGGCGGGCGGGACACGGTGGTCTATTCCGAGCAATGCCTGTCGCCCGTGTTTTGTCTGCGCCTGATCCGCTGGCCCTTGCAGGACGGGGCTGGATGAAACACCGGTTTGCCTGCATGGCCCGCGCAACGCTGCTGCAACTGGCCTGCATGGCCGCGCTGACACCAGCCGTGTTGGCCCAGCCGGCGGTCGTATCGTCCGCCGTCATCCCTGGCGAGCGTGTCAGCGACTGGTTGTTGCGCAACGCCGCGCCGGATGCCGACGTCACCGCGCTGCACTGGCGGGTCCCGGCCGAGCGGCTGTCGCAAGGGCGATTGCGCGAGGCGGTGCTGCAAAGCTTGTACAGCGATCCGCAGGTCGGCCTTTCGACCGAAGCGCGCGCGCAGTTGGCCGACTGGCTGCGCAGCCTGCCACTGACCGGCCGCTTGACGCTGGCGATCGGCGATGCGCGCTGGTTGCAGGCCGTGCCCAGCCAGGACCCGGTGCTCGGGCAGGGGCAGGCGATGCTGCTGCTGCCGCGCCCGCAGGCTGTGACGGTCTTGACGCCGGACGCACGCCCTTGCCTGGTGGCCCATCGCTCCGCTGCCTTGGCACGCGATTATCTGCAGGCCTGCGTCGGTGGTGCGTCCGCGGCCCAGGTGGATCGGGTCTGGGTGGCCCAACCCGATGGTCGCACCGCCAGCTATGGAATCGCACCGTGGACGCTGGAAGCGCAGGACGAACCCGGGCCCGGCGCCTGGATCTGGGCGCCGCCTCGTGACACGGTCCCCGCCAGCGTATCCGACAACCTGGTGCGCTTCCTGGCAACCCAATTGCCCGGCGAGACGCTGGCACCTGCCGGCCAGCCGGTGAGGAGCGCGGCGCCGCGCGACGACGAGGCGCTGCCGCGGTCGGCACAGCTGACCGCCAGCGACTGGGGTGAGATCGGCGTGCTGCAGACGCCCAGCGCACGCATGGCAGCAACCGGAGACATGCGGCTCCAACTCAATCAGGTGAAGCCCTACACCCGTGGAACGGTGATGCTCCAGCCGCTACCCTGGCTCGAAGGCGGGTTCCGGTACACCGACATCTCCAACCGCCTTTACGGGCCGGTAATCGCTGGATCCCAGTCGTACAAGGACAAGTCGATCGACTTCAAGCTGCGACTGCGTGAGGAAACTGCCCTCTGGCCGCAGGTGGCGATTGGCGTGCGCGACCTCGGCGGAACCGGGCTGTTCTCTGGCGAGTATGTCGTTGCCAGCAAACGCTGGGGCAACTGGGATGCCAGTGTCGGGCTGGGTTGGGGCTACCTGGGTGCACGCGGAAACATCAAGAACCCGTTGTCGATGTTTGGTGACAAGTTCAACACTCGACCAGGCAACACCACCGCCACCGGCGGGACGACCAATCTGCAATCGATGTTTCGCGGCCCCACGGCCTTGTTTGGCGGATTGCAGTGGCATTCCCCGTACAACCCGTTGATATTGAAGCTGGAACTCGATGGCAACGACTACCAGCGCGAGCCGCTGGGCAACAATCCGGGCGCCAAGAGCCCGTTCAATATCGGCGCAGTCTATCGGTACTCCCCGAACATCGACTTCAGCCTGGCGTTGGAGCGCGGCAATCGCCTGGCCTTGGGACTGACGCTGCATGGCGCCTTGGACAAGCTCGATTCCCCTAAATTGCTCGACCCCGAGTTGCCAGTGGTGCGGGCGCAGGCGCCACAACAATTGGCGGCGTCGGGCTGGCGCGGTACGGCCGAGTCGATCGAGCTGTACACCGGCTGGTCGGTGCGCGACATCACACACCAGCAAGTCACCACCGTGGTTCGGGCCGAGACCGACGGTGCGATCTATCTGCAAGAGCGTATCGATCGCGCACTGAAAGTGCTGCACCGCGATGCACCGGCGTCGACCACGCGATTCGTGTTGCAACTGCAGGACCATGGTTTGCCGATGTCGCAGGTCGAGGTGGATCGCGCCGAATGGGTTGCGCTGCATACGCGCAGCGAGCCGCCGGCATTGCGACTGCCGGCGCAGCAGACCGTGCCGGGCCAGTCATGGGCGATTGGCATGCCGCAGGCGGATGCTCCGAGCGCCGAATACTGGCAGGGCAGGGCACCAGGACTGCATGTCAACTGGGGTCCGAGCTATTCGCAGATACTGGGTGGGCCGGACGGCTTCCTGCTCTACCAGATTGGCGTGCAGGCCTGGCTGGAACAGCGGTTTTCCGACAGCACCTGGATCAGCAGTGGATTCAATCTGCGCCTGCTCGACAACTACGACAAGTTCACATACACCGCACCGAGCAATTTGCCGCGGGTGCGCACCTTCGCGCGGGAATTTACGACATCGTCCAGATTGACGATGCCGGTGCTGCAACTGACCCATGTCAGCGCGCTCGGTGGCGGCCATTACGCCAGCGTCTACGGCGGCATGCTGGAGTCGATGTACGGCGGTGTTGGCGCGGAATGGTTGTACCGACCCTGGCAGGGGCGCTTTGCCTGGGGCGTCGACATCAACCATGTGCGCCAGCGCGATTTCGGTCAGAACCTGCGCTTTCGCAGCTATTCGGTCAATACCGGGCACGCCACGATGTACTGGGACTCGGGGTGGCACGACGTGCAGGTGAACCTGAGCGTCGGTCGATACCTGGCCGGAGATGTTGGTGCCACCGTGGAGGTCAAGCGGACGTTTTCGAATGGCGTGGCCGTCGGCGCATGGGCCACCAAGACCAACGTCTCGGCGGCCCAGTTTGGCGAAGGCAGCTTTGACAAGGGCATTTACGTCACCGTGCCGTTCGATGCCATGTTGCCCAAATCCAGTCCCGGGGCTGGGGCGGTGGTGTGGAACCCGCTGACACGAGACGGTGGCGCACGTCTGGCACGGCAGTTCCCGCTCTACGAACTGACGCGCCAGCGTGACCGGCGTGCGCTGCAATGGGGCCCTGCCGGCAAGGCGACGCGCGGCTCTGCAGAAGACCACAGCTACGTGTTGTACGAACCCGATGCAGACCTGCTCGATTCGGTTGGCCCGTCAGCGGAGTTGTTGCGCCATCAGATCGCCGATGTTCCCGCATCGACCTGGTTGTGGGCCGGCGGTGCGGTGCTGGCCAGCAGCTTGCTCGACAAGCGGATTGACCGATGGGCTGTCAACCACCAGGGAGGCAACTCCAAACGGCTTGGTGATGCGGCCAATGCAGTGCCGTATGCGCTGGCGCTGGGTGCGGGGCTGATGTTCACAGGTATCGCGGGTGAGCCTGCATCCGATACCGCGCAGACTGCGATCAAGGCTGCCGCGTTCACCGTCGGTGCGAGCTTTGCGACGCGTTTCGTGGCCGGCCGCGCGCGCCCACTTGACGGGCAGGGCAACCGCAACTTCTCCGGACCGGGCAGTGGCTCGTTCAAGTCGGGCT